>PGXW01000016.1 GCA_002839355.1 Spirochaetae bacterium HGW-Spirochaetae-2 | reverse complement strand
CTTTATGTGCGGAATTGTATCAGACGATCAAATGGTCTTGTTGTACGGAACGGCGGTCTTGAATAACGGAATCACGGTCTTGTTCGCGCGGAAAAATCACACAGGACAAGCAACATGATAGATACAATGCGAATCTACAAAGTCTTATGATTATCAATAAAGTCAATGGCCTCGAATATGGAATTTCTTTAGACACCCCATTGATAACCAATAGCTATATGGTCGTATCAGATGAGGATGAAGGACAAAATAATCAAAAAGTACTGGAGACTTCAATAATATTTGACGTTATTCCATCCGGTGTATTGATTATTCCTCCAGGAGAATCACTAACACCAGAATTTCAATTTTCACCAGCCAATATCATCGATAGTTCGTATGAGATTGATATTCTTGACAAATCAGTTGCCACCATACGTGGGAATAGAATTATCGCAAACCAATCTATTGGTGAAACGGAATTGATATTTGTTGCGAATCAAGGATTATTTAGAAAGGTCTTCAACCTTTCAACTGCATATCGGGTTGGGAGTATTGGCCCCGCGGGAGGTTATGTAATATTTGATGCAGGCGATTATTCGAAAGGATGGCGATATATTGAAGCCTCTCCCAAAGATGCGTACAACTGGCAAGATCACGATGTAGAAGTATCTTGGGGAGATACTGCAAGATATGACGAAAGTACTAAGGTAACTTCAACATCTATCGGATCTGGTGGCGAGAATACAACTCAGATTGCAAACTACATAAATTCTAAGAAGAACGCTGCACAGATAGCCCTTGATTACGAAGTAAATGGTTATGATGATTGGTTTCTTCCATCAAAAGATGAACTCAACGTTATGATTACCTTTTTTAATAACAATTCCCAGAAACTCGAAGGTTATTCTTATTGGAGCTCTTCTTTTGAAGGACGATTAGGATTTGGTGAAAGCGAGGCTTGGCTACAAAATTCATATAGTTTAGAACAAGAACTAGAAAAAATTTATCAAACAATAGGTTCTATCAGGCCTATTAGATATTTCTAATTAATCCTAGACTGACAATCTTGTTACTCAGTAAGCAGACACCTTATTAATTGTTTCAGAAAATGAGGCATGTCTGAAGGCCTTAATAGACTGACTGCATACCAACTCTCTTTTATTGATGCGTACCTTCAGTGTGGAAAAAAGTCTGAAGCGTTGATACGTGCAGGCTACAAAGGTAATGGAAAGAAAAGTTCTATCGATTCACAAGCTGCAAAAATGTATGCAAATCCAAAGGTTCGTGCAGAAATAAATCGGCGTAGAGCCTTTCTCGCAGAGAAGAGTCTTATTAATTCCGAACAGATAATCAATCGCCTTTCCAAAATGTTCAATGGAGAATTGACCACGCAATACGTGACCAAACAAGGTGATTTGGTCGAGGTTCCTATCAGTTATAAGAACCAGATTGAAGCAGGTAAGCTCCTTGCCGCAATTTTGGGATTGGAAGCTGACAAGAAAATCGATGTGAAACACGAGGTGAAAATCACTGACCATCTTTCCGAGAATCTTGAGCAGGCCACACGTACCTTTCTTGCCAAACGAGTTGAACCGAAAAAATTGATTGCAGCAGAGTACGAGGAAATTCAGGAGTGACGAGAGAAGAATACCATCGTCACATCAACCATTTGTGGCACCAAGCTGAGGAAGCTGGAAATCTCACCGAGTGGATGCGCCTTATGTGTCGTAACGATCTATTTTTCTTGGCAACCTACGTGCTGGGAAGAAAGGATCTCGATCACATTGAACGCCTAGATGGTACTATTCAATATCGCGATTGGCTTTTTGACCGGTGTATGGAAGTCCAGACCGAACCAGATGGCTTTATTGATATTTGGAGTCGTGACCACTATAAGAGCACCATCATCACTTGGCTCAAGACCATCCAAGATATTCTCAACGACCCCGAGATTACCGTTTGTATCTACTCCTACTCCTCCTCGATGGCGACCAAGTTCCTCAGGCAAATCAAACTCACCCTTGAATCAAACAAAATGCTCATCGACCTGTTCCCCGACATTCTGTTCGATGATGTGAGCAAACCGTTTTGGGCCGATGAAGCGGGAACACGTCACAAGATGATTTGGTCCGAGGATGGTATTCGTGTTCGCCGTAAATCCAACGCGAAAGAAAACACTGTTGAAGCTTCAGGACTCGTTATCGGTCAACGTACCGGAGGTCACTACAATTTGCTTGTTTACGATGATGTAGTTACCCCTGATAGCGTCACCAGTGCCGAGATGATTGCAAAAACGACCAAGCAATTCCAGATGAGTCTGAATACCGGCTCATCGGGTAACCTGAGGGTTCGTATCATCGGTACTCGTTATCATTACGCCGACACGTATCAAGAAATCATTGAAAGCGGATTTGCCAAACTCAGAATGTATCCTTGTGTGGACCAAACAGGAACTCCGGTACTCTATGAAAAAGAAACCATCGAGCTGAAGAAGAAAGCGATGGGATCTGCTGTCTTTGCTTCCCAGATGATGTGTGATCCCAAACAGGCTTCCACTATGGGTTTCTCGAAGGAATGGTTGCGTGTTTGGGATGGGTACAATTTAACCAACCTAAACCTGTATATCATCGTTGACCCCGCAGGGAGTGTGAAGAAGAAAGCTGACTATACTACGATGTGGGTAATCGGGTGTGGTAGCGATAAGAATTACTACATCCTCGATCTCGTTCGCGATAAGTTTGATTTGACCGGCAAGGCCAATGCTCTCTTCTCCTTGGTTCGAAAGTATACGACCAACACGAGAAAACCGATTGTGTATTATGAAAAGGTTTCCATGCAATCTGATATCGAGCACATGGAATACTTGATGAATCAACTCAATTACCGTTTCTCAATTAACCCTGCCTTTTCACCGGTTCCAAAAGGTCAAAGAATTGAAGCACTTGAACCATTGTTTAGGGAAGGTCGGATTTGGTTGTGTAAGGACGCTTGGCATGTGAATTGGGAAGGAGTACGAGAGGATATGCTTAGCTCCTGGGTGAGGGAAGAATATTTGGCATATCCGTTCTGTGCTCATGATGATGGGTTTGATAGTTTGTCTCGGATTGCTGACAACACTACGGGTATCGAGTTGACGTTTCCTGATGAA
The DNA here is from genome assembly GCA_002839355.1 of Spirochaetae bacterium HGW-Spirochaetae-2. Taxonomy (GTDB): domain Bacteria; phylum Spirochaetota; class Spirochaetia; order Sphaerochaetales; family Sphaerochaetaceae; genus UBA8525. The sequence continues at coordinate 109,597 of PGXW01000016.1, read as the reverse complement.
TTCTCAATGGAGAGTCTTCAAAGGAACCTATTGGAGAATCGTGGATTCAAGTTCGAAAATGTAGTCCAAGTGGAATATGAGCCAATATAGATAGCTATATGCTAATTAATTCAAGTTTTCCAATAACTAAAGAAACTGTATTAATTATTTCATTTAAATTATGTTGGCAAATCTTACTATCAAAATTAATCTGTACCAACTTTTCTTTAAATAATCTCAATGAAGGCGCATCTTTCATAAAAAAATCCGCTACATTTGACATGTTATATACAGCATTTAATCCCTTTAGAACATTGAAAAGATCTTTTGGTTTAGATTTAATCATAAATTCTATACATAAGCTAATATCAATACTACTCATAAAACTCTTTCTTAAAAGGAATTCATCAGCATGTTCTTCACAATATCTGAAGAAATCTTGTGCCCAAGTATCATTATTTTCTAAAAATAGTTTATTGATATAAGTTGATTTATTCTTGTTCGCAACTTCTTCAGCAATATTTATCAGATTTGTTAAACTCTTTTCATATTCGGGGAACAAAGGATTATTTTGCCAAATGAGTGATTCGTTCATAACTGATAATTTTTCAGGATTACTTATTACCTGTTCAGCCATTGCTGATAATATCTTCTCAACGGTATCGCCAATTTCAAATTTAACCGATTTGATAACAAATAGGATGCCTAGTGCTCGTTTAAAATTTCTAATCGGGTATTTTTTTTCAATAATTTGATTTTCCAATTCCTTAACCAACTCTACTATTTCATCGTCTTCTTTCTCCATATAAAATCGGAGTTTATTAACTGGATCATTATCTTCTGTATTTCTATTGAGCCAAACAATATAATATTCATCCAGGACAGAACTAGCGTCTTCTATTATTAACTCATGCGTTTGTAGATACTTACGTACAAATCTAAATGCAAGGTGACGGTTTGATAGTATGAACGGAGACCCGCCATCAGTAATGTTACAGAACTGCGAAGTACTTTCCCATTGATACTCTTGTTCACCATTTTTAATTCGTATCGCTGTACGAAAAATATCAATCAACAATAATTCAAAAAAATGATCACAAAAATCTGTAGGTCTTTCTACTAGTACAGGTTGAAGTAAATGGGATATCTTCATGAACGAAGAGAAAGCAAATTCGACAGTTCGCAAATTTTGGTGATTGTTTCTTTTAATATAATCGTTAAGTTCGTTTTTGATTCTAACATAAACCTTATATTCATCTTCCCCTAGATATTTTTTTCCAATTATTTGTAGCAAATTATTAAATTCTGGAGAATAATGTATCGTTTTCCCAATAATTTTCTCCTTGATTAGCTTATAATGTACATCCTCACTAAATAATTCCTCGCTCTTATTAATCAGTTTTTTTAAATCATTTTCCCTATTGCTTATAGTAGAATTCTCGGTTGGTGGGGATTCCAGTAATTTAGAAGATATTAAATATTTCAACTCAATATTATGCTGAAAAGAGACAGAACCAATTTCCTTTTCGTTAGCAACAACCAATATCTTTATATTATTTGATTCAATCAGGTTGGCAAGGACTCCAAATATCGCATTGATTGGCATAGAGCATCTTTCTAAATCATCAATAATTAGGAACGTGCTCTTATTCACAAGAAAGCTATTTAGAGAATATAGTATGTCTGCATTAAGGAATTCAGTTTTTCGGAGTGCAGCCGAAAGAAGTTGTGTCCCAAAATTTATAATTTTATTTGGTGTTTGTGTTTCACATTTTCTTTTAGATTTTTTCTTTTTAGACTCAGCTTCTAATTTCTTATTTTCATCAACAGATTTAATAAATATTATTTGTGTGATCAATTGTTGTAAAAAGTCTTCTACTGAAGTGATACAATACAATGATATATAGAAAATATTCAGTGCATTATAATTTGGGCTGTTTTTTAGATTAAGTACTAACTGTTCCTTTATAAAATATGTCTTACCACAACCCCATTCTCCATTCATCAGGAGTGCATATTTCATCTTTTCATCATCAAGATAATCTTTAATAATTTCAATAATTGATTCATCGCTTAACACAATTCTATCCTCGATTTTTAACATGCTATCATAGTTTCAAAAATTATCAATTTCTATTCGCTATTTCCGATATAATTGCATGTTACTAAGCTCCCGAACAGAGAATACTCTTTAAATTAATATTGCTACATGCATACCGTCTTGGTCGGTTTCGACAATGGCACAAAGGATTATCTCGGTCGTCGTGAGGCGAACCAAAAAGGCAAAAATAACCTTGCCAAATCCCTCATAAATAAATGGGAACGTATGAAACGAATCCGGCAGAAGACGGAATCCTTACGCTGGGAAGCCTGTGCCTACGTCCAACACCGAATGGATGAATTTTCCATCGGCAAATCTCCAGTGAGAGCCGTAAAACTATACAACACCTCTGGTATCGAGGCGTTTGAAACATTCGTGAACGGCTATCATGGAAACCTCATCTCACCTGCCATGCGTTGGTTTTCATTGATCCTGTTTGGTGAGAATTACGAGGATGTAGATACCATCCACGGTGCCAATGATTTTCTTGAATTATGCGAAACGCGCATGTATGGCGAGTTCAATAAAAGCAATTTCTACCCGATGGACAAGCTTGCCACCAAAGATGCAGCTGTCCAAGGAACGAGTGCCGAATTCATCATCGATGATGTTGAACGTGGCCAGTGCATATACGATGCACTTCCTCCGTGGGATTTTTGGATAGACAGCAACTCCCGTGGTCGTATCGATACCATCTTCTACCGCTACGACTTGACTGCCGAGCAAGCACAGGAACGATTCGGAGACAAGATACCCGAAGAGATCGCCCTCGATATCGAGCAGGACAATGGCGATAGTGAGCATGAATTCTTGCTAGCCATCTATCCCCGCAAGAGTGTGCGAGATGATAAAGGAAAAATCCTTATCTCCACGAATAAGCCGTTCGCCGCTGTCACGTATTCTAAAAGTGGTGATTGCGTCATCGACGAATCAGGATATGACGATTTTCCAGTGGCGGTACACATTTGGGAACCAGATGGGACCAGTGTCTACGGCAAAGGCTTGGTGATGAAATATCTTGCCGAATTGAAACGCCTCAATGCGATGTGCAAGGATGAGTTGATCGCGGTGCAGAAAACCGGTCGTCCACCTTGGATTATTCATGAGTCCCAAAAAGGTCGGTTCTCTCCAGATCCCGATGCGCGTAACTATATCGGCAACATGGAAAACATGCCCCGCATCCTACAAACGGTGCAGGACGTCGGTTGGGTGAGCAATGAGATTGTCGAGTTGGAAGGCAAGATAAAGAAATTGTTCTTCAACGATCTGTTCAATTATCTGATGCAACAGAACAAGGTACTCACCGCCACACAGGTACAGGCAATAAAGAACGAAGAATTGGTGCTGTTGTCGTCCATTTTGGGAACCACCCAGTTCCTGAAGATAAATCCTATCGTGAAGCGTACCTTCACCATCATGGTCAAGGGAAAGCGTCTTCCCCAGCCTCCGAAGGAGTTGTTGAGGATCAAGGATGCGCTCATGAAAATTGAGCTGGATGGTCCTTTGGCGAGAAATGTAAAGGCCTACACCATGCAGGATGGTCTGACTTCCTCGCTCGAGATATTGCAGACATTACAGGCGATGCAATTGCAGAACACCTTCGACAACGTGGATATGGACAAATTCGCCCGTCGTATCCTCACCGGTGCCGGATTGCCACAGGATGTACTTCGTGAGATTGCCGACAGGGAACGCATTAGGGTGCAAAAACAACAGATGATCGAGCAGCAGATGCAGATGCAGCAAGCCCAAGCAGCCAGTGAAGTTGCCCGCAATATGGGCGGTCAAGGGAATTTGAACAATGCCCAGGGAGCGAATTGATGATAGTCAGGCAGATGAAATTGTCCAATGCCGATATGGTGCACCGTTCAAATGTCCGTTGTGCCTACAACTCCCCTGAAGGTCGAGCCGAATTAGTACGATTGCTCACCGACTTGGGATTGTTTCGGGAAATCGTGACAGAGGAACTGCCAAAGCGCAATTATGCCATCAAGAAACTTGAGGAATTGGGCTTTTTGGATATCGAGATGATTGTCGAGGCAATCAACTGGATGTTTAGCCAGCCGTTGGCATTCAGACCCACCATCGAGGAGATGGGAGGATTCGATACAGATGATGACGACCTGTTGTAGGTCGAAAGGAGCGATACATGCCGAATGAGAATGGAGCAAACCCTGATACCCAAGCCCCTGAAGGTGCCGACGGTGGAGTAGCTACCCCGATAGGTACCGATGGAGCGAGAGATACGGGAACCCCTGACTCTACGCAAACGACCAATCCGAAATGGATGAGCCAACTCCCTGACGAGTTGAAGGGCAATGAACTGCTGGCCAAGTACGATAGCTTGGGCAATGCATTCAAAGGCCTTCTGGATGGAAGTGGGGCAAAACCTGAGGATGGCGGGAATACAGTAACTGAGGGAAATACTTCCGATGATGCGGGTGAAATTACTTACGCGTTCACCAAGAGTTTTTCCGAGGAATTGGATTCTACCGGGGATCTGGACAAATCCCTCACCGAAGCGCTCAAGGGTCTGAAGCTCGATGCCGAAAGTGCCGATGCCATCCACAGTGCGATTATCGATTCGCATGAACATGGAATGAATCAATTGCGCACCAACGGTGAGAAGCTGTGCAAGGCCGAACTTCAGAAGATGTGGGGGGATGCCTATGATGCGAAACAGGCGGCGATGAAACGCGCTTATGACCATCTGGTACCCGCCGACTCACCTTTGGCGAAGGGCCTGCGGATGACCCAAAGTGAGAACAATCCGTTTGTCGCCGATTTGCTTGCACGGGTTGGCGAGTCGATATCCGAGCATACCCCTCCGCTATCCTCCACTTCCGGTGGAGCGAAGTCGAAGGGCAACGGATACTTTTTGAACCGCGAGAACGATAAGTTCCCGTGGGCGATGTAGAGAGGAGTCATAATTGGCATACGATTACATGACGCTTGCTGAGCTGACCAAGGGCTTGGGAAATCCCGATATCACCAACGTGGTGGACGAGATCACCAAATCCACAACCATGCTCAACGATGCGTGCTTCATTGAAGCGACCGGCATGCTGGAACACCAAGGCATGCGCAAGGTGAGTTTGCCCACCAACCAGTGGGTAGCCATCGACCAAGGTGGAAAGGTCTCCAAGGGGCACAAGGAGCTGTTCAAGGATGATCTGGGCATGATTGAAAGCTGGGCGAGTGCACGCCAGAAGGAACTGATGATTGCACCCAATCCGGAAAAAGCTGCTGCCGAGGATGAGCGCGATCACGTCACTTCGTTGGCACTGGATGTTGAGAAGTGCCTGCTCTACGGCGGTGACGAGGTTGGTCAGTTCAAAGGTATCATCCCGAGATTCGATCATATCACGACCCCAGAAGAGCTGAAGAAACCCACGTTCATCACCTTGGATAACAAGGGAACGGTGGACGGAGGCCTTTCGACGGTACTGCTGGTGGTTTGGGGAGACAATGCGACTACAATGTTGAACCCACGGTATGTGACCAACAAGGGTATCACCATCACCAAGGGGCAGTGGCAGGTCATCGAGGAAAGTGGGGAGAAGTTTTTCCAACGGGACACCCAGTTTCTCATGAGTACGGGCTTGGCGTTGATGAATCGTTTTTCGGTCATCCGTATTGCGAACATCGACACTTCCGAAACCGCATTGGGTGAATCGATGCCCCAGCTGAAGAAAAATTTGTTTCGGGCGTTCACGTTGTTACCAAAACAGTTCAAGAGCCGAGTGCGTATTTACGCGCCGGGTTCGGTCATCGCAGGGTTGAACGACTATTACGATAGCCGTGTACAACCGATCACCTATGAGGGTGCCATTCCGGTGAATGCCATCGGTGATGTTCGTTTCGACCGTTTCGTGCTTCGTCAGTGCGATTCGTTCGCCGATGCGGCGGAAGGCCTTGTGGCCTAAGGAGGAAGTGATGTTGTACGAGAAGAAACGCACGTTCACCCGCGCACCCATCGCCCTGGATGATGTGGCCTTTGCGGTAGGAGTCCCAGCTTACGCGGGGCAGACGCTCAATGCGGTGGAGGCCAATGCTGGGACGCTGGATTACGAGGAACAGAATCAACATTTTCCCGAGGAGAACACCATCGAGGTTATCGGTTGGGAGGATGCAAGTAGCGCAACCGGTTCGGCTACTGTCGAATTCACCCTTCAATCGAGTGCCGAAGGGGATACGTGGAAAGATGAGGTGAGCTTCATTGTCGGTGTAGATGAAATCAAGCGCAACCGTCTGGTTCGGCGCTTCACCATTCCTGCCGGTGCGATGCGCCACATGCGATCCAAGTTGACCGTCGGCACCGAGGTGTTCACCGGTGGCAAGATACTCGCAATGGTGAGGCCCCTGTGATCGAGCAAGCCAATGATATCTACGAGTGCCACTCCCCTACGTACTGGAAGGGGCACTTCTATGAAGTCGGTGAGACTGTCTTGGTGAAACCCGGCGGGAGCATGACAAACATCAACTTCCGTTTGGTTAAACAAGGTGTGCCGATGGAAAGCGAAATCGTTGATGAGAAGGCCAAAGGCCGAAAAAAGAAGACCCCGGAGGCATAAGGGGATTAGGGCACCAGAACACCTCCTTCTGGTGTCCACTATTGAGAACAGCGCATGAATAAGCTCGATCTGTACAACCTTGCACTCTCTTTGTTCGATTTGCACCTCGATTCACTTGAGGTTGCGTGCAAGGAGCTACGCCTGATGGAGCTCAATTTTGACAAGGTGGTCGCCTTTTGCACCAAGGCTTGGGATTTTCCGTTCCTGCTGAAACGCAAAATGATGACGGAAACTGATATGAGCGGCGAAAGCTACAGCGATTACCTTTTCGGTTATCGTCTTCCATCTGATATCGCTCAAGTGGTCACCCTCAATGGAAGCAACAAACACCGCTATACTATCCGTTTTGGCACCCTGTGGTGTGATATCGCGGAAGTGGAGATCCAGTACCTGCCCAGCGTCCTAGAAACCGATGATGAAGGTAACTACACCGCCCCCGCCGATTTTCTCTCGTTGGTGGCCTACCAATTGGCATTGCACGCGGCCCCGTCGCTCGACCCTGAAAGCCAAGCGATGAGCAACGCAGCCCAGCTTTATCAAATGACACTGACGAACATCAAGGAGAATGAGGCGCGTAGCAACGACCGAGAGCACCAGTTTGGCGCATCCGAAGGCTGGACCGATGATTCTTCGTTCGATTTGACAGAATACCGGCGCATGCTCTTTGAGGATGGGCGATGAATCCAATGGTGAACAATTGGACGTATGGAGAGACCTCGGCAAAGCTGGGAGGTCGCTTTGACCTGCCCGTGTACACCCAAGGATGTGAGCTGCTACGTAATTTTCGTCCCATGTTGCAAGGAGGGATTACCCGTCGTTCTCCATTGGTCCATATCGCCGAAACCGAAGAAAGCCGACTCATCGACTTCTCCTTGGGAGGAACCCAATCGTTTCTCATCCAGTTGGCACCCTATAAGGTGTACATCTGGCAATATGATACGGCGGGTGTACACCGCCTCTCTTTTTTAGTGAATGGTCAATCCCAGGATCATCTGGTAAGTCCCTATGGTCCGAGTGACATCTGGGAAGTCCAGTACGCCCAATATTATGATCGCCTATATTTGGTGCATAGATCGTATCCCCAGCAGGTCCTCTACTATTCTTCCGGAGCATTCAGTCTTGAGCAATTCACGCTACAGGTGGATATGAACGAGAGCCTAGGTCGTCAGGTGGACAGTTATCCCTCGGTGGTGGCAGTATGCGCCAACCGCCTATGGTATGCGGCAACCAATGCACGACCGTTCACCGTGTGGGCTTCACGACCGTATCAGGACGGAGCGAGCCATAGTGATTTCACCACCTACGATGTGGTACTCACCGAAACCGAGGTGCTCAAGGACCCTTCGTTGTGGCCCACCAAGACCGACGACGATGGTCAGGAGGTTTTCGATCTGAGTGATCCCCAGCAGTTGATTACTACCAGCGAGGAGACCAACGAGATTATCACCGCATCGTGTGCGATGAAGTTGGAATTAGCCAGTGGACGCAACGACCGTATCGTATGGATTCGTAGCATGCGCAATATCCTCATCGGTACTGAAGCCAGCGAATGGATGGTCCCCTTTGATATCGACCCTACCAAACAGGCGGCAAGCATGCTCAGTTCCTACGGTAGTGAACCGTTACAAGCGGTGAGCATGCACAATGGTGTGTTTTACCTCCAACGCGGAAGGCGTCTGAGGGAGAACCTGTTCGAAGGAGATGCATCGGATAGTGTAGATCTGTCATTCACGTGCGACCATCTGTTGGGACAAGGGGTGCGCCAGATGGTGGCCAAACGCAGTGGTGATCCCATGATCGCATGTGTGCTAACCGATGGAACTCTAGCAGTGCTCACCTACGACCGCCGTTATGCCATGCAAGGTTGGGCACGTTGGGATACCCAAGGACAGGTTCTGTCGCTATCGACACTCGAATGCCCTGAAGGCCAGCACCTGTACGCAGTAGTAAAACGGGCTGGAAGCACTTACCTTGAACGCTTTGACTTTGATGAGCCCCTGTTGTTTTGTGACCGAGCTCATGCAGTGGATGATGGGGATTTGCCGTATGCATCGGTGATGGTTGGCAACCGCTTCGATATCGCAAGTGACAGTGGCACGACTATCGGGCGGTCTAAGAAGGTACGCGAGGTATGGGTGCGGTGCCTCGATTCGGGAAGAGTGGCAACCGGTGTGGAGAGTAAGAGCATACAACGTTCGTTGAAGGCGGTGGGAAGCGAGGACCATCGCATCAATATCGCCGGAGGGGCTAAGAAGGAGATACGTCTTCGCATCGAGTCGGTCGAAAGCGATCCGTTGACCCTTCTTGCGATGACATTCGACATGGAGGTGAATTGATATGTTCGGAGCATTGGTTGCAGCAACCACCTTCACCATAAGCAGCATCGCCAAAGCAAATGCGATGAAAAAGACTGCCAAGGAAACCTACGATGCGAAAGATCGCCTTTTGGAGGAGGCGAAAATCCAACGGCAGGAAGACCGCCAGTTGTACGATACGCAGACCTCGCTTGCCTATGGTAATGATTTCTTAACCAAGTTACGCGAAGGTGCCGATAGCGAAACCTTGATACAAAGTATTGGACAGGATACCGCCATCGGCAAGCAATTGGCCGATTATGATGACCAAGCAAGATTGGCCGTTTCCAATGCCCATACTTCGATGACCCAGCAGGGAACACAAGCGGCTATCTCCGGGAAACTCAATGCCCAGGAACTGCACTCCCTCGAAATCCAAGGAGAACAGGCCGAGGCTCAGGCGATCGCCAGCCAAGCCACCAGTGGGATTCGCTCGACGGGAACCGGAGACAACCTACGCAAGATGCAGGTCTTGGACAACGAGATTGCCCTGAACAAGGCTCGCTTTCAAATCGATGCGTCCAATACGAAAATCCTGCATAGCCTTTCCAATACGCAAATCTCGGCTACCCAAAAAGCCGATGCACTGCGCACTGAGAAGGATATCAAAGCACTGAGTGCGTTGGAAACAGCGTTATCAGGTTTCGCACAGCATACGAGTGATGATGCGGATGCCCAGCGGGGTATCACCAACCTCACCAATGAAACGAATTATTGGCAGGTGGAGAAGAATAAAAGCGGATGGGATTTGTTTTGGGGAAATTAGGAGGCCGTCATGGCATACGTTGAAGGAAACAGGGCCTCGTGGGAATCCCAAAAGGCACTCAGTGCAGGTGATGCGGCAGCAGGTATCGTCGGTATCGCCGGGGATTTGGTGGGGGGTGCGATATCGGCCCATCATGCAAAAGAGGATAGCGAAGCCCAAAAGGATGCGAACCTCAGTGGTGAACAATGGAGTACCTATGCCTCTTCCATGATGGAGCAACAGGAGCCCTCCAAGTGGGCGACGCTCACCAAGGAATTCTGGGATACCAAGATCGATGTGACCAAGGGTACCGAGGGGATCAGTCGTCGTGCAATCAAGATGCGTACCGAGAATCTGACACACCTACGGGATGTTGCGATTGAGAAGGTTGGCCAAGCGGTAGTTACCCGCAATATCGAGGACCTGAGGACCACTACCGATACGAACGTGAAGGATCTGTGGAAATCAGATGACCTGAGCGCATTCGAAGTTTCCGTATTGGGCGTTGCACAAGAGCGTGACTCACAGGAACAGTTCAAAGCTGGTTTCGTTGGTGCCGATTTTACCATCGGAGAACCCAAAGAGGATGTGGATGGACAACTGAAGGCGTTCAATCGTTCCCATTATGAGAGCCTTGAAAGTACGTTCGACAAGAAGATGTATCTGAGTCGTCTCATGTATCAAAAAGCCTATCCGAACAATAGCACTGCCGTTGATACGAAGATTGCACAGAACGAAAGTCAGTGGCGTTCGGCGCAACTCGAGTTGGATCTGAAGATTCTCTATGGTTCGCAAGTTGGCAACGGCACTATGGGTCATATGCAATTTCTTGAAAGCTATGAGCAGGATTTGGCCGAAGCCTCCTATGGGGGCAAAGCCCTCAGCGATGTGGAAAAACGCGAAGCCATGCAAAATGCCCAAAAATATGTGAGTGAGCAGTTCACCCTCCAACGCGGGCGTGAAGTGCTTGCATATCAGACCAACTTCATTCCCGAGTATCTGGGCATGCTAAAGGGAGGAAAGCCCATCCTACCCGAGACGCTCGATGAGATGTTCACCCGCCACGGTCTCGATGCATCCCTGCTCTTTGACGAGTACACTTCCCTAAGGATAACCGCCGAAAGCAATGACCAGAACCGCAAGGGCAACAACCTGTCTCAATTGCTTGCCCACCGCGACCAATTGCTGGCAACCGGCGATGATCTTGCCGAAGGACAACTGGATGCGTTGAACAAGGAGATTGCTTCACTGGAACAGTCGCTACCAGAGAAGGTTGTCACCGATGCGCGGGGACGCTATGAACGGTTGGTGGACGATGCCTATTCGCAGTACGCCCCCGATCGGGTGCCCACAGTGTATTCGATGCTCATGCATGAGTTTTTCACCAACGCCGATAAGAGCGATGAGGATTGCCGTATTCAACTGGATCTGTACACCTCGTTGGGATTGGTCACCCAAGGTGATTACAAGGAGTTCAAGGGCATGTTGGACAAGGGGGGTCGCGATACCTACTTGGATGCGTCCTATACCCGTAACCGCGATGCCCTGCTTGCCGATGTGAAAAAATCATTGGGAGACAGCAATACCGCGTTCGAGACCTTCCGTCCCATGATACTCGAAGCGTTCCATAGCGCGGTGGTCAGCAACAGCCGAAATGGATTTGTCGATTATGCTGCTATCACCAACAACGTGCGTCAGCAGTGGGTGGACCAACCGTATGCCAAGCGATTCAACGATATCAACGATTTTCTCTACAAGGACTACTTCGGTGAGGTTGCAGGAACCTGGGGACTCAATGACTTTGGCAAGTTCATGCGTGACTACCAGGGGGGAATGTGGGAATCCTTGCGCGTACCTACGAGATTTGCCGCTGTCATGGGAGAACAAAGTGCGGATAATCCATTCGGTCGGAACCTATACAACCTACTCAAGGATGGTCATTACGATGATAAGCAATCGGCGCGTCTAATACTGCTCTCGTTCGCAAAGGATGCGGGTTTGCCTATTCCACCAGATATCGACCTCGATGCGAAGGGTTTGCCGGTAGTCGGTTGGTTTGATGCGTTTGACAGTGCGATGGAAAGTGTGTTCAAAGATGTACCGGTGGCAGTGAAGAACTATGTACTGTACAACACGGCGATGGCAACCAGTGCGCTGGAGGTCCAGAAGGCCTTTGAGAGCAATCTATCTGAGTCTTTGGGTATCAGTAGTACAGGCCTGAAGCGGATGAATTTCGATGGCAATACCATTGGAATCGTTGCAGACGATGGATTGGTATATGACATGCGTGTGGGAGCGAACGGATCTTCAGTCCAATGGTTTGCACGTCGTCAGGACCAAGATTCATCCGAGGCGGTGTTGCTTGCCGATGTTGCGTATCTCAAGGACAATACCCCGGACAATATTGCAAAGGATTTGGAGACGGCACTCAACGCTCGCCTCGCAAACTACAATATTACCAACATGGGCGAGGATGAGTACAACTCACTGATGACGAACATCTACAACGAATATGTGAAAGCCGGGGAAGGTGCGAAGCAAGCAGGAGCCTTCAGGACCTACGAAACTACGTACAACACGGTCAATCGCAAGCGCATGGAACTGCTGGGAAGCGAAGATGAATTCATCCCCCACGCGGTTACCTATGTACCCCGATTCTCCCACCATTCTTCCAAGCAACGGAAATTCACCATCGGTATCGAACAACACTAGGAGCAGCATGTGGCGTTTCTCAACTTCAATCTCACCGACAGTGGCAACACTGAGCTCATCGATTCATTCATCCAAGATGTGTATACCAACCATCCCAACCCTGCCTCGTATGAGGCCAAGCAATCGGTGCACAATGTGCTTTCCGATGCGTATCCGAACTTCAACCGGCAGGAAATCGAGAATATGGCCCCGCATATCATCAAGGCGGCAACCGGGCAGGATCTCGATTATCAAGGTGCGTGGAGTGCGATAAGGGGTACGTTCGACCAAGCGAAGACGCAGATGCATACCTCCCAGGATTTTTTCAACGTGTATGCCGGTGCGTTTCTCAACGGCACTTTTGATAGCGACTCCTTTGCAAATCAGAAGACAGCATTCTTTGAACAACTGGCCTCGCGCAAACTTCCCTACCGCGCCGACCATCTGGATATGTCTTTTCTTACTGATATGGCCATAGCTTCGGCAAATTTACTTCCCTACACGCTGGATAGCATGAAGTTCTACACAGCAGGCGGTGCTGCCTCTGCCCTTACCGGCAATGCTGTTCCGATGGTGATGGCAAAAGCAGCCAGCGGAGTAAACGTGGCAATGAAGGAAGCGGGTGCCATCGGTTTGGAACTTGCACAGATGGAGGATGAGCAGAAGAACCGTCTTGATGATGAACTGATCTGGTCGGTGATGACGATGGTAGGCATTGCCAACGGGACATTGGAAGTGGCATTCGATGCATTTCCCAAGGGAGTAGCCGAACTGGTGAAAAATGGGGCTTCCAAGGTCTTGGGCAAGGAATCGGTGAAGGCATTGGTGAAAAGCGGGACACTCAAGAAATGGGCGATGGGCGTCCTACGCAAATATGGTAACGAAATGGGCCAAGAAATGGTTACCGAGGCACTACAGGAACTGGTTTCGATGCTGGGACAAAACCATGCCGCCTCTCAAGCCAACAAAGAAGGAGCGACCTTTGCCAAGCATGAGCTGGCCGATTTTGCCAAAGCGATGGGTGATGTTTCGGTGCAGACAGCGAAGGGTATGGCACTCCTCGGGCTTCCCTCGAACGTTGTGGGTACGCTCAACGATTGGCGTAGCGGGGATGCCCGTTTGATACGCGATGCGGACCGTTATAGCAGTCGAAGCAGTGATTCATCGATCCTGTCCACCAAAAACATGATCCTCCCGAAAGGTACACAAAAGCATACCACTAACAAACCGCAGGGACCTATCAAGGTCCTCGATATCGCAGGACAGTATCGGGTACTCGATGCACAAGAAACCTCGTATGTGCAGTCGGCTCTTGCAAAAGGAGCGAAGGGACTGCATGTGCAAGTGGTGAACACTGAAGGTATACAAAATGATACCTCGGTTACTTTGGCAAGGAATATCGCAAGCGCACTCGATGCGAAGCATAGCGGATCGGCTGTGGTGTTTCCCACAAACGAGCAGGCCAAAAAGGCAGCAAGGCAGTATGCACTGTCATCCGATGCGATCGTGGGATTCACCGAAAACCAAGATGGTTCCATCGAAGTCAGCAGGAAAGCCTCCGATACCGAGGCGCATGCTATCACCTTCACCGATGAGAGCAAGATTGCCGATGCGAAACCGGTGGAAGTACAGAAATCCGATGGCCCAAAAACTTCCAGTGCCGGGAGTGCTCATATAAAACAAAAGGTACGCGAATCGGTCAATCGCTACGAAGGTGCTCTTGATAGCATGGGAGTCTCCCAGAGCGACCGTGAATTTCTGAAGGCCAATGTGATCGAGAAGGTTGCCAAAGTATACCGGACGGTACATCCGAAAGCACCTCTCGACGAGGCCTACGATTCTGCAATCGCCGCTTCATTCTTCACTACCCTATCGGCTCGCGTGGCGAAGATGGATGTGCAATCCTACCTTGAGAAGCATTTCACATCCGATGCGTTTGTCCCCATGAGCGCCGAATTTGAGACAAGTCACAAGAAGAGCGCACAATTTCAAATCCTTGTCGATCTGGCAATGAATAACCGCGGAATATCCGATACCGCCCAACGTAGGCAGTTTCGTAAGAATGCCGTACCCGCGGCAGTAATCCAAAGCGACAGGGATGGGCGCAATACCGTCCATCTTAGTCGTGCATCCACTCCCATGACGATAGTGCATGAGTTGGGTCACGCATTGGTGGATGCAATCAAGGATACCGAGGCGTTCACACCGTTTCAACAGTTGTATGCCGATGAACTCGCTTCCGATGGTGGCCAAGTGGGCACGGCTTTCCAAGAACGCTTTGCCAGTGATTTGGAGCTGTATATAAAGGAAGGCTCGGTTCGGGATGAGCGACTGCGTTCAGTATTTGAACGTATCACCGAAGCAATCAAGGAAATGCTCAAATATCTCAACAGATCCCTCGATACGGATACCCGTCGTGCTTTCGATGATCTATTCGACCTAGGGTTGCGTCAGGAGAAGGAAGGAGCGCACCTGAGTGCCAAAGGTATGCAAAAGATAACCAAAGCACTTGATAGCTCTCAGGATACAGATACCATTGCCACTCAACTGGCAAGCATCGTTGAGGATGAGCTGGGCTTTGAGGACATGCCAAACCTTGTCACTGACTATTACCTTGCCGAGAAGCTGGAGGGAGTCGAGCGCCGTAATGCATTCAGGAAGCAACATAACATCAAGCAATTCCAACTGTGGATGATGCGCCTGAAACTGGCCGAAGATCGTAAGCTACCGCGTGGACCCATTGGTATTCGTCTCGAAGCGATCAAACATATTCTGACCGACCATTATCTAGATATGGTATCGTCTGAGCATGTGAATGATATGGTTCGTATGCTTGGCGATCCGGTTGCAGTATTGCGCTGTGATAGCACCGTGGATAAGCATTTCGGATGGCCACTGGTTGTCACCGATGTGATGGTGGACGGTTATGGTGGCAAGCAACCGTTGGTTATTCCCTTGCGTCCTGATCGGGGCGGTTCCTCTCCGATGATCCATACGATGTATCCGTGGGACCCGAGAAGGCAGAACAATCGAAGTATTTCCGAGGCAATGCACTCGGATTTGCTCTTGGCAATCAATCCCAATAAAAAGGAAGCGGTGCGTTACGCGGGCAGTGACTTGACTGCGGACGTGATGCAACTCGCTTCCAAGGAAAATGTACTGGACCTGACGCCCTATGTCAACTCGACTTCCACAGATGCGGAAACACAGCATGCCTCCATAGAATTCTTGGATACCGAAGACATGCAACGAGCGTTGGAAAACCACGAGTATCCGTCGGATGCGGACCTTGCCATGTTTGCAGGAAACGAGTGGGCTGACCGAGAGATCCAGTTCAGACGTATCATTACCCAAGATACCCAGTTGGTGGAAACCTTCACCGAAGCGTATGGGCAGTTGCAGAAGGAATTGGAAAGCGCCGATATCGCCGATGAGAATGCTCGACTCATTGAAATATTGCATGAGATGGTCCCTGAGGATGAGCGATTTGACCTCGAAGAAGAAACTGGGGATGTGGCGAGATTCATCGAGCGCATGAAATGGCAAGTTTCGTATACCGGTGCGCGTGAAGCTGATAGGCACTTCATTCGGTCCCTCTCTGATGATACGGTGGTCATGGATATCGCCAAACGACTCACCGAAGACTTGGATATCGCCGAGGATACTGAGATATCTCCCTATCTGTTCCGACTTGCTGCAAAAGGTGATAAGCCCACCGGATATGCAATCAGGATGGCCCGGAAGGAAATGCGCGATGATGCGCGTTATTATCGCCGGTTATTGTTGGAAAGCGAGGGGAACACCCAACAACTATCGTATGAGATGGCTACCGAGGATACGGTGTTGGACACCGGTGAGGATGCTGTGCGTACCGATAACTCTGAGGTCCGTAAACTGCTCTCAGGTGATACCGACCCTGTGATAAAGAGTCTGATTCGAAAAAATCTTGCCACCAGTGAAACCTTGCAGGCCCTTGTGGATGCGATGGATGAACAGGCACATGCTCTTGCTTCCCAGCTGGATGAACGCAATCTGACCATTGAACACCTGATTGAGATGGTGGAACAAGGGGAAGCCGAATACGCTGAACGTAACCGTGGCTACCTGAAACTTCAAAAAATCAACAGCGACAACTACGAGCGAATGCGAAAGTACCGCCGACTACTGGATACCATGATAAAACGGCGTGATGCGCTGGCAACAAAGGTTGCTCTTGAACGGACGGAGCGACAAATCAAACGTATCGCCCATCCTTCGGCCAATGCCGATGTGTCGCTTATGGATACCTTGGGCAAGTTCCTCACTATCATGCGTAGCGATGTTTCCCCATCAACTGATCTATCCGATAGCTTTAAACAGACCGGATTGTCATTCGATATGCTTCCTGAGCAACTGAAACCGTTCTTTGTGCAACGGGATGACGGTATATTTTTCGCTACCAAGATGAACAAGATGAGTATCGGCCAATTGGATTTCCTCAAGCGTCAGATGGCTTCGGTCAGATCGGATGCGAAGGCAATCCATGAACAACGCAAAGAGCAACGTAAACAGCGTATCACACCCACTGCAACCGGGTATTTAGCCTCTGCTCATGGAATTCAGACCGATGAATTTACTGTCTATCGCCAGAGGGTAAAGGATCTGAAGGCCGAAGCTTCTCCCAAGGGAACCCATGATGCGGTAAAACAAGGCCAGAAGCACAAGTTCAAATCTCTTGTCGATACCATGTTCCTTACCCCATCGCGCTTGATACGTACCATCGATGACAGCGGAACATTGTTCAAATGGTTCTTTGGTGAAGGTGGTGTAGATTCGATAACCGCAAACGAATATCGTATGACCCAACAACGGTATGATGTGGGTTCAGCCAAAATGAAGGAATTGGGGCTCACCGACAAACACCTGTACAAGGACCATATAGAAGTCCGAGGGGTCAAACATTCATTGGATGAAGCAATCGGGGTGTATGTGTATTCCCAACAGAAGGCGGCATTGGACAAATTGCTCTCCCCAGATGGGAACCGCTATACCCAGGAAGATATCGACACCATAGTTTCCTCGCTCTCCGATGAGCATAAAGCTTGGGGTGATTTCCTTATCCAAGAGATGACCAGTCGGCATGGGGCGTTATCCGAAGTATACCGAAAGGTGAGCAACAAGAAACTTTCTCAAGTTGCCAAGTATTTTCCATTAGTACGAAGTGGCAAGGACGCTACTATGACAGACATGCTGGAGGAAGAATATTTCAATCGGCAGGAGAATCCTCAGGATGGCATGCTCAAGGAACGTACCGGCGGACAATACTCGTTGGCACTCAACGCTACAACTATTTGGAACCGAATGGTGCGTAAACAGGAACATTACATCTCTGCTGCCGAATGGGTGAACGATACTCAATATCTATTGAGAAAGAATGGAGGGGATCTGTACGATTCAATAGCGTTGGCAAAGGGAAGTAAGTATGCCGAGGCTTTGCAGGATTTCGTGGATCGATTCGCAAACAACCACACAATCCAAGACAACACAGATAATTTGGTGAATACTATCCGCAACAACCTGATAGTCGCTCGCCTTGCGTTCAACTTCACAACAGCACTGAAACAAATCCCATCCCTCTCTTACTTTTTGCGTGAATTCGGTCCGGTTAGATTGGTGGAATCGTTGGGGCATGTACTTTTCCATCATAAGGAGACAACGGATTTCATTTATCGCATGGCACCACAGTTAAGAAATCGTAACCTGTCCACCGATTTTGCAGCGGTTGCGGATATGGAGGGGAAGAATGCATATCAAAGGGCAGTGAAGCAGATCGGGAAAGCCGGTATGTGGCCGATTAGATTCATGGATTCATTAGTGGTCAGCACACTATGGTATGGTGCGTATAATTCTAAGGTAGCCGGTGGTATGGATTCTGCTCAGGCGGCATTGGAGGCAACTCGATTCATCGGTGATACCCAGCCGGGTGGCAATGTAGTCGATTCTGCGGCTATCTACGCTTCTCATAATGCGATTGTTAAGTACCTGTTAATGTTCACTAACCAGTTGAACAAGAATTTCAACCTTATCTATTCGGATATCCCAAATGCTCTGAAGCATAAGAGGTATATGAACGCATTGGCGAATTTTGTTGGATTGGGACTGGGATTTGCTGGGATTATTTTGATCAGTGGTGGATTCGTGCAAGATGTTGACGATGATGAGGAGTACTTCAATCAAGTGTTGAAACAGTTCGGAGCACAGTTTGTGAATCAGTTGCCTCTATTTGGATCGGAGTTTAGCAACATGGTATTGGAGCAATATTATGGTGATAATAGTTTGCTCTTGATATCGGAGACCAGAAATTTATTGAAATCACTTAGTTCTGATGATTCCAGTAGGGCTGAAAAGAGTATCGTGAATTTTGCTTCTGGGGGATTGGAATTAGCAGGATTACCAAGTAGAGCTTTCTTCGAATTCTTCTAATGGTAATGGGAGGGATTCTCTTGAAGATGTTCTTAATTAAGAAAACTGTTCGTAAATTTCTCGAAAAATTGCTTAAGAACTAGCTAAAATCAAAGATTAAATATTTTTCTGTGGAAATTCATGTTATAATTTCTCACTATACAATTTGCCATATATATGATCAGAAGGTAATACAAATAATGGAAGAATTCGAAAAAAAATATCTAATTGACCTAATTGAAAATGACAAGACTATCCCCCTTGAATGGGAAAAAGTATTGTTTCCAACAATTCATAAAGAGTACGAATTAGCCTATGCAAATAAGCTTAGAAAAGAAGATATTTTAGCCAATGATGATGGTTCTTTTCCTGTACCATTGCAAATCGATAAGCGATTTTCGTTTACTCACGAAAATGCTGAAGAATGGAAAAATTTGGTAGTCTATGGTGATAATCTTCAGTTTTTAAAGACAATTTTCGAGAATAAAGATGTACTAATTAAAGATAAGATAAAAAAAAGAGTCAAACTAATTTACATAGATCCTCCTTTTGCTACTTCCGAAGAATTTCAAAGCAAAGAAGGAGCACGGGCTTACAATGATAAAAAGAAAGGTGCTGAATTTATCGAGTATTTAAGAAAACGACTAATTCTAGCAAAGGAAGTGCTATCTGATGACGGTACAATCTATGTACATATTGATTCCAAGATGGGACATTACATAAAAGTAATTATGGATGAAATATTTGAGGGTTTTGAATTTTCAGAAATAATATGGGTTTGTGGGTTAATGGGAAGCGGAGATGTATTTCCGAAGGCACACGAAACGATTTATTGTTATCGATCTAGAAATGCTTATTTTAATCCTCCTAATCGATTAGGGCTATCAACAAGAATAACCAAAGCTCTCCTAAAAGATGATAAAGGATGGTACTACACAAGAGGTCGAGAAAGTAGTGGTGGGATGAAAGCATTAAAAACCTATTTATCATTAAACCCAAAACTTTCAAAACAAGAGGTAATCGATCAAGCAAATATTGAAAGAAAACAACCTGCTTGGAGTGTTTGGATTGGAAAAGAAGATATTGCTACTTCATATAATGATTTTCCTGTTGGAACATATGCATATACTAAAACTGAAAGTAGAGGATACCCGACACAGAAACCTGAAAAACTTTTAAAACGGATTATTGAAGCAAGCACTCAGGAAGGAGATCTAGTTCTTGATTTTTTTGGAGGATCTGGAACAACTGCTGCAGTGGCAGAAAAACTTAATCGTAGATGGGTTACTTGCGATGTTGGGAAATATTCATTTTTTACAACTCAAAAGAGAATACTTCAAATAAGTCAATCAAAAGACTTGAATAATAACAAAAAATTATTTTCAAAAAATCCTCTTCCTTTTATTACCTGTTGCTTAGATAATTATGACTTAAAAGTAGCTTTACAATTAGAATGGAGCCATTACAAAGATTTTATCTCTGGTTTATTTAATATAAAGTTAAAATCTTTTCAAATTTCAGGCCTTTATTTTGAAGGGACTAAAGAAGAATTCCCTGTGATAATTTTTAACTATGCAAAGTACAAAGAATCAAATGTGGATGAATTATTTATTGAAAGCGTACATAGTTCTGTTGGTCATAAACTAATTGGAAGTCGCGTCTATATTGTAGCACCTTCTTCAAGGGTGGATTTCATTACAGATTACGTAGAATATGATACGACTAGATATTATTTCCTAAAAATTCCATATCAGATGATTAGAGAATTGCATCAAAAACCTTTCCACAAATTTAGACAACCACAATCAAAAAAAATGGTTAATAGTTTGGACGAAGCGGTAGGCTTCTCCTTCAATAGAATTCCTGAGGTTACTACCAAATTTATGCTGGTACAGAGTAATTTGACAATTCAAATTGTTGATTTTAACTGTAAAGAACGTGCGATCTCAAAATCTGATGCTGAAATGAAATTGGAAGGGATTGATTTATTGTCTGCAATTTTTATTGATAGATGCTTCGATGGGGAACTTTTTAAAATGACAGATTCTTTCTTTTTCGAGGAATTGGACAAGACAAAGGAAGGACTACAACTAGTGCTTCGAGGAGTAAATACTTCTAAATCAATTATGATTGTCTATTCTGATATTTATGGAAATGATTTCACTGAGTTAATTGATTTGTCGAGGATTCCAAATGAACGCAATTAAAAAATTTAACCAAAAAGATTTAGTTTTAAAAGTCAATCATAATTATAATCCTAATATTCTGGATCTTGATGGTTGGATGCCTTTTATTAATTGCTTAACAGATGGTAGATCATTTCAGAAGGATGCTATAGTAGAAAGCATAATCTATTTATGTTCTGGTCAATATTCATCAATTGAGGATTTGGTGGAAGAGAATTATAGAATCAACCCCGAGTTGCAGAATCGATATTTGAAAATCGAAAACTATCGACAACACATTCAATTAGGAGAAAAACTTACCGCCAATATCGATTTAGCTACTGGCACAGGGAAATCTTACGTGATGTATGGTATTGCACAGATTATGCTTGGGATTGGAGTTGTTGATAGAGTTTTAGTTTTATGCCCTTCTTTAACAATTGAAGCTGGTCTCACAGAAAAGTTTAAAACTCTAAGCAGCAATCCCGAATTAAAAATTCATATACCAGAAGATGCAGTTATAAAGAACCCTCGAATAGTAAATGCAAATAGAACCATCCAAGAAGGGGATTTGTGCATAGAAAATATACATGCAGTATATGAAAATACCGGGTCATCTATTTATGATAGTCTTTCTTTAACGGATAAAGTATTGATTCTTAATGATGAATCGCACCATATATTCAACAAAGTTATAGGGAACAATAGCATTTCTAATCAAATGAAAAAATGGAAGTCGTTTTTGATGGATAGTCACATGAATTTCAAATATATTTTGGGGTTTACAGGGACTGCATATATTGATGACGAATATTTTAATGACGTCATATATCGATATTCTTTAAGAGATGCAATAGAAGATAGAATAATAAAAAATGTAGATTATGTCTCAGAGGATGATAGTACCACTGAGTATGAAAGATTCCAAAAAATTTTTCAGAATCATCAAGAAAACAAAAGGAGGTATAGCTTAATAAAACCCCTAACGATATTGATTACTCGAGATATTAAAAATGCAATTAAATTACATATGAAGCTTAAAGAATCTTTGATATCGTTTGAACATATTTCCTTAGAAGTTGCTGACAAGAAAACACTTGTCGTAACTTCAGATAAGTTACATATCCAAAATATTAGAAGGCTAAAACAAGTTGATAATTTTACTGACCCAGTAGAATGGATAATTTCTGTTTCAATGTTAACAGAAGGTTGGGATGTAAAAAATGTTTTCCAGATAGTACCTTGGGAAGATCGTGCGTTCAATTCAAAACTTTTAGTCTCCCAAGTTTTAGGACGCGGCTTAAGATTACCCCCAGAGTATCAATCGCCACAACCCAGGGTGATTGTGTTTAACCATAAGGCTTGGAGTTACAAAATTAGTGGCTTAGTAGAAGAAGTTCTTGAGATTGAGACTAGAATTTCAAGCGAAATAAAAAATGATAAGGATTATCATTTTGATGTTTATAATCTAGAGTATTCTCGAAAGCAACGTGAAATCAAAACAAATCCTTCAGAAAAGAATCTAGGAGTGAACTATACGAGGATGCTAAATGAAGGTATAGAGCTTGTTTCTCAATCAGTTTTAGTGGAGGAAGATACTGTCTTTACTTCTATTCTTGGTAATGATATAAGTCGAAGAAAATATAAAATAGAAAATATTACTTGGACAATTGAAGAAGTTATTGATAAAATTTTTGAAGAATTTGAACAGCGAGATTGGGAAGGTCGAACTTTACAACTCGGTAACTCAAATTATACTCAATATTCGCTTCCACCTCGTTCTGAAGTCGAACAAATAATTCGGTTATCAATGAAAAGACGAGGAATAGATACAGATCAATTAATAGAAAAGAATGTATTTTCTATTCTAAGTGCTTTTCAGACTTTTCTTAGGAGAAAGAACAAGTCCGTTGTGACCAATACTATTGTGAATAATTATTTTCCAATACATACAGTTGATATTGAAAAACAATCACTCGGTATTGGAAATTTACGACGAGATGCTACCATCTTTTTTTCATCTAATTGGCGTAAATATCTAAAAAATAGTGAACAAATTTCAATTTTTGAGCAAATCTATGATGATCAATCATTGCCTCGTAGTGCTCTAAAAGAAATAAACGACTACCTATTTAAAACACCCATGAACCTAGTCTTTACGAATTTTGAACCAGAACGAAAGTTTGTTGAACTTTTATGTAGAAAAGAACATTGTTTGCTTCTTGATGCTTGGATCAAATCAAGAGATAGGGGATTTTATAGTATTGAGTATAGCATGCGTCAAGGGTCTTCAAATTCAAAAACCAGACGCTATTCACATAGCAACTTTAATCCAGATTTTTTCATTTCTACAAAAAGGGACAATTTTGAGTATATTCTTGTAGTTGAAATTAAGAGTGATTTCGATGATTCAGAGGAAAATAAGGCAAAATATAGGTATAGCAAAGAACATTTTAAAAATCTAAATAATATTTTAGCTGCCAATAGTATTAGACAAAAGTATATATTTCATATCCTAAGTCCGAACAGTTTTTCAACATTTTTCGAATATTTCAAAGATGGCCGACTCCTAGAATCACAAGATAAATTTAGAGGAGACCTTGAACAACAACTTGAAGAGAGATTTGAAGATTAGTAAGACTATTCTTGATCCAAAAACTCGAAACGATTGACTACGATAAAAAAAAATCTTACTCATAAATTGTTATCATCGTAGAGGCTTTGCTGTATGAATAAACAGTTCAATAGTTCAGGCCAACAGGTTAATTATTTTCATTAAATATTATCCTAATAATAGACTCGTGATAATCCTCTTGGGATCGAATATATGTTTCAAGCTGCTTGATATAGGAATTCATGCGTGAAAGATTTACAGTAAACGCTCTTATTGCATCGGTTTTATCAAGAGGTATCGAATCTAGAATTGGCCTTTCCGGTCTCGAAATCGAGAACGATGGAACAATGTATTCTAGAGGGAGCTTTGTCGTTTCACAACTAGTCAGCATTAAAGCGAGACACAATATCATTGGCAATTTCGATAGTTTTTCCCATCTCATCCGAAGTTTCAATAATCTGGTGTTCCTCAATCTTCTGTTCACTCTCAATCTTCTCCATTTCAGTAGACGCTTCAAATGTCATCTCGTGAGCAAATTTGGAAATCTCAGATTGTTTCTTCTGTCGCTCAATCTGTTCCTTTTGCTCTTTGATAACCTCATCTTTCTTCTGGTTCTTTTTACGTTCAATCCCAAGCAAACCGAGAAGTAATGCGAACAAGGTACCAAAGAACCAACGAAAAAATTTACTCATCCCACTTATACCCATCAAGATTCACCCCTTTTCGATTCAACCATGCCTTAACCAAACGTTTTACGATACGCATGTCCACATAACATTGGGCGATATAGACACCAGTTGAGTAATAGAGAATCGCCAGCAATTCCCCAGGAAGCGAGAACGCAAAATATCCAATAGCGGTTAAGGTAATCGAAAACAACATCGCAACAACCTGAATCTCCAACCGATTCGACTTATCCTTGCGGATTTTTTTCTTGTACAACTCCATAATGCACGCAATGGTGACCACAACCGGTCCCAACACTTTTGCTATCAACATCCAGTCCATTATTCCCCCTTATCCGTCTTGAACCCTGCAATGGTGCATCGGGTGAAGTATTCTTCCATAATTTTCTCCTGTTCCTCGCTCTCTCCATTGATAGAATGTTCCCGAAGAGCACGAAATATGACGCGATCATTTCGTAGTCCGATATCCAAACCATTACCCAGATGCCTGAGTATCTTGGATACCGTCTTGAGTTCTCCCTTCAATGCTGCCAATTCATCATTTCGCTTCCATTTGCGCCCCAACAGGGCAATCAACAAGGGACCGTTCACCAATGTGATTGTCCCGGTGATTATCGCGATCTTCACCATGTCATTCATATTTTTAATTACCCTCATATAGGAAATTTCCTGTTGATACCTGTGCTTCAATCTCATGGTTGATGAAGATGTAGAAACTGAGTCTGCCGTCTTGTTTCAATGAATAGCACATCAACTTATCTTCCCAAGCCAGCCGGATCTGCTCCACAAGGGCGTTGTCTGACTTGCGATATGAAGGGTGGTATACATCTCCATTGGATTTGGTCATATAGGTCCTATCAGACTCGTCTGTAAGCACTTCCCTGTCTATGATGTATTCGCTTACCTTGTTCCCAATTGCATCATAGGAATGAATGGTGTTTTCATCTGAGGCCCGATAGAAATTCAAGAAACTGAAGTTATAGTCACCGTCCAAAGCAATCTCGGTCTCCGAGTTGATATTCAAATAGATTTTCCCGATGGTGTAATCCGATAGTGAAGTATGGTTGAGTTGGACAAGACTAATGCGAACCCTATCGTTGAACACGGAACAATTGGAATCCGCATTGGTAATGATCGAAGGGACATGTATCTTCAAATCCTTCAGGGCAATCGCTATCCGATCAAAGTCAAATTTCAGCATCAATTCTCTAAACACAAATACCTCCTCAGGTGAGAGAGATTGCGGATTTTACACTTACCATCCGCTTGGCGTATGCCGGGATAATCGACTCTCCACGCATCGCATCCGTTTTCAACCAATTGTCGTTCAAATTAAGGGCACTCGGCCCCCCACTGGTATAATGGTATTTGTAGGCGATATCCTCGTTCCTCGCATAAATGAGTTTGCCCAAGGTGGTGATATCGTATTGGGTATCAGCACCGAGGTTGTACATATAGATACGGTCGTCACATCTGGATCGCTCGCCTTTGGTGGTATCTGACTTGAAGGCAAACAAGAAGGAGTCATCGCCGTTGTATTCTGCACGCAATGTGCCTGAGACGGGCATCTGGTTACACCTGACTCGATAGACCGTGCTGGTACTCTTGCCCATGCTTGTCGAATTGATATGAACCCATGCTTGTTGGGAGATTGAATATCTCCAGAATTCAACTCGCACCTCGGGGTGAGGATTCCAAATACTGGAAGCTGTGCCACAATACGAGCGAAAGTATATCGAGTTACCGAAAGCGAACGTCCAACATGCCGATGAATTGTTACCCGAAACGGAATAGGCTGCAGAGGCTCCGATAGTGGACTTATTTATCAAATCACCAATAATTGCCATCAATTGAATACCGCTCCATAAACTTTTGCATTCTGATTGAGGTTCACATTCAGACCTGCTTCAAAGTTCATGTCTTTTTTAATCGACAATCTTTCCGGGATAGTCGCACTGGCAGAGAATGTGAAATTCTTATTCTGATTACTCACTGGGAAGGTCAGGTTCCCATCGTCATTGAATGACAGATCCAAATAGTCGGAATCTACGTTCAACTTGCTTACTTTTGTTACGGGAGTGGTTTGTTTTGATAGCGTGAAGTTTGCTATGTACTGCCCCATATCGCTACCAGAAACCCATTGACTTGATAAAGAGGTGTACGTATTGGTCGTTGGGTTGTAGATAGTTTGTCCTATCATATCTGTGAAGGTGTAGAACCTGAGCTCATAACTTTGGAAATCAGTGGTAAATGCCAATGCAACCCTACGTCCATCAGTGGAATTGTAATCGTATCCTATCAGCACAAACCGATTGTATTGGCTATCCCAGATTGCATCTCTGATATATCCGGAATTAACAAAAGGATGGAACAATTGCGTGTAGGCTCCACCCTGGTATTTGTATAGGTTCGTGGCAGTACCCCACAGGAGCCCAAAACCATCGGTCGGGAAGGTTACCGTCTTGATACTATTGAAATACTTCACATCGGAGGGAATACTGGCGAGTTGATACCAAGTCAGACCATCTTTGGTGGCATACTTAACAGTAATATCATAATTCGCACATTCAACCCAAAGTTCTTGGGTCATAACGTTGTAGAAATAATTTTTGCCATTGGTATTGCCAAAATCAGGAACTTTATCAGCATAGACAACCCAGTTTGCCACATTTGAAATGTCGTCAGATAGCCAAACCCTCCTATCGCTGGAATCTTCCCTGTTAATGAGGATCCATTTGCCTACATAATCCAAATAGTAAAGTGTAGCACTTTTGCTTTGGGTCGTATCGCCGTGAGGTGAGGTTGTATAACTCCAATTCAAACCATCAGCGGAATGGTATATTTTATGATAATACCAGTAACTGCTTCCATATACCCGTTGGGTTCTTCTGTAGAACCAGAAAATTCCCTTGTCTTCGGCGTAACCGCTATGGTAATCATTGCCGATATAGCAATTGGTATATGGTTCAATATAGATTTCTTCCGCAACAGGAGTCCAACTTATCCCATCTGTTGAATAGAACACATATGGACTCATGCCACATGGATTATAGACATATGCGTTTGCACTAGCTTTGTAATGAAATTCTGGGCGTAGATCACCTGCGGAACCACTGAAATTTCTTGCCGGATTTATCAGCACTATTGAACCAGCTGCTTGTAGTGAAGTGACCGTGGAACCATCTTCCAAAAACCCTATTGGAGCACTCATTATATCGGCAAAACGGGCACTCATAATAATGTTTTCGTCAAACTGGTAAGCATCTCCAGAAGTGGATGAAGTCTCCAGTTGTCCATTTTTTATTGAACCGGAATATGAAGAAGCATCTGTCGAGATGATATTGCCTCTAAATGTCCCGGAACCAAATTCCACCTCCCCATTATTCTTTATTGCAAAACCAGCACTTCCGGCAGAATAATTTGAGCTTTTTATTATACCTCCTTCCAGCAGAGTAATGGCTTTGCTTCCTAGTTCTGCAATGAACGCTTCATTGCTGACCAGCTTATCGACAAACATCTCTAAAACGGCAACTCTTCCAAATACTGCCCCAATACCATTTGCCTCGGCCCACCTGTTTATGTCGCTGATATCATTGGTCTTTGCCCCCTCCGCAAGAATTTCCATGAAATGATTGCGTTCAAAATCCAAAATAGTTTGAGGTGTGAAGATTTTTTCGCCGTGAATGCTTGTCGACTCCTTGAAAAAGGAACCAAGCACATAGACATTCAAAGGATCAATTGTGATTGACAAGTTTTCGTACTTGACCCATCGGGAAGATGTGCCATCGGCTATCAACTTGGCAATTTCTATCTTATTTGTCCAAGAGTTATTGAATAGCACATACCCTTGCCCATCACCAGTGAGAATTTGGGAGTATTCAGGGACAGTAATCCTTGCCTGTCCGATGTAGGCATAACCATAGTTTTGCGTGAGCGTTCCATCCTCGGCATACCCTTTCAGGTATAGAGTTGTACCAACAGCATACAGCCCGAGTTGGCCAGGATTTCCGGCAGGCCCTTGCGCCCCGTTATCACCCTTAGGGCCGACTGGCCCCTGTATGCCTTGCGCTCCATCTTCCCCATCGTGTACATCGATTAATGTAATTTCTCCTGTCGAAATAGCCATCAATTGCTCCTTAGTTTACATCGCAAGAGAAATTCGCCTTGGCAATAAAATCAGCCGCACCAACATACTTGCTCTTCCCAGTGCCAAAAGCGGAGGGCGTTCCATCACTGGCCACCTTTGTCCATGTGTAGGAGTACTCGGTTCCATCCACATCGATTTCCTCTCCATTCTGGAAAAGCTTTGCCGTAAGGGTAGTATCAATGATGCCGTTCTTAAAAATATTGCCATTTGAGGACACGACTTCAGTTTTGAATGGGTCGTTGAAGTCCAGCACTGTCACAGGGTCGCTTGTATAGTTGTCGCCTACTTCCGTGTCGGTGATGATTACCCGAAACTGTTGCATACTTACCACCGACGCTTGGGTGACTACATAATCAACCGCCGTTGCTCCGGAGATATTCACCCATGCCCCGGCTACGAGCTTCTGCCAAACGTAAGTGAGGTGTGTGGTGTCCTTGGTTGCACCACGATACAAGTGGGCCGTGAGTGTGGTGGAAAGCGGCAACTTGTTCTTGAAAGCGAATCCGGGGTCTGCCGAGATTTCTGCGAGGGCAATATTGTTTCCATCCGTGACCTTGTTGAATGTGACCGAATCCTTGTAGACCAGATCCAAATTAGTTGTCGGGTCGGTGTAGATGATGGTGCAGATGTACTCAATGGAGAATACAGTAGGGCTGAAAGGTTGGCTGGAAACAGTCAATGCTTTTGGGAAAGCGGCTCCCACCGTTTCACCTGCACTCAAGTCACTTTCTTCCGATTGCAGGTTTGATTTTCTCTTCCAAGTGACCGTCTTGATATTCGTCCCTGCCGTCATGAGGTCGGTTGCTGTTCCAGCCTTGAAAAGACTTGGGGATATAACCAAGTTTGAAGTCGGGAAGTTCGGGCTGTAAATCTCGTTGTTCCCGTCATATCTGATGGATTTCGTGTGGTTTGACGACAAGTACCCGGTGAGGGTTACAGCATCGTTGAAATCAATGAGTGTGATCTGCCCTGTTGCTACTGCCATTTAATTGCTCCTTTCTGTGAGCAGGTCGCAAAAGAAATTGCTTTTACCTGCCGTGTCTGCTTGTGTGATGGTGAGGGTTTTTCCCCCGGTTGAAAAATGAGTGGAATTCCAGAGAGCGTCGCTGTACGGATCGGAGCTAGTTCTGCGCCACCGAAAATCCTCGTCTGTGAAAAATCCTGTAATATCTTCACCACCCTGTTTGACTTGCACTTCAAACGTGGTAGTGAATGGTTGCCCCATTCGGAAAACTGTGCCGTCCTGAGAAATGACTTCCACACTGTAGGCGTCCTCTCCCTTGGGGCCGGGAATCTCCTTTGATAGTGTGATAAAGCCGCTTTTCGCTATGTACATGGTTTCGCTGTACTGGTAGTAGAAGTTGCAGATGAACGAGGCATACCCATATACAAGGTCGTCCACGTTCACTAACAGTGTTTTTGAGTGGCTTGCATGGTTGTCGTTCCAAGTCTGATCCGCTGTCCTGTCCTCGCTCAACCGCTCCCAAGTGAAACAGGTGGGGTCGTATTCCCCAGTCGCCTCAACGCCATCCCTCACTATAGAAGCGGACAAAGTTGAAGGTATTCCATTAAGCGGTAGGGGGTTCTTTGTAGCCGTGACAGTGATTGCCAGCTTGACCCGATAATCCAATCCACCTAACATCCCAGTTTCGTAACGGAACAACTGTTCACCTAACAGAGCCAGCATTTGGTGGTATTGGACAAAACTGGACCTAATGTCACCGAGTTCAGAAATATCCGTATATTCGTTGGTGTGCAACGGATCGAGGACTATACCGATAATAAAAGACAAGGAGGTGAAAGCATCGGAATAGTTACGATAAACCTCCTGTTCGGTGATACCATATTCCATAGCCTTCATGGTGATGTTGCTTCTTTCGGATTGCACTTGGTTCCACTCTAGCTGCAAAGCTCGCTTTTCCAAGGGAGTGACGATATCGTCGGACACCATCTGATCGAGCCGGTGGTACAACTCTGTACGGTCGCGATTTATGAGTTGAAGGGAGGCCTTCTGAGCTGAGGCGGTAGCGGTTCGACGTATTTTGCCTTTGATGATTTTCACATCATCGGCATATATGGTTTTACCCGCCCTGTCGTCCGCTACCGATGGCATAATCGTATCTCCCTCCGTAGAAGGATAGCGTTCCTACCGATTCACAACCTGAAGGGAAGTAACAAAAAAACGAGCCCCCGAAGGGGCTTAGATAGATTTGCATTCAAGGTTATCTTTCATTAACTTTAGGAAGTCTTCGTGAGATACTTCCATTGTACTCGACCTTGATTGGTTCCTTCTCGTGGAAATGAATCACGATTCCCAGACTGCCATAATCCGGTATACAAGAAAAAGCCCTTGTCAATTCTGGACGTAGCTTTCCCATAAGTTGGTCAAATTCTGAAAGCATGTCACGCCCCCTTGATTGAGTCGTAGGCGCGTTCTTCCAACTCATCAAAAAAAGAGCGCGGAAAGCGAAGCATTTTTCCAATCCTGATAAATGGAATATCGTTGTTTCGGACCCGTCGCAGAAGTGTGGCGTAAGAGATCCCGAGCAATTGCATCACCTCATCCGGGGTGAGTAGTCTTGATTGTTCCTGCATTTGTAATTCCTCCAGTTGCATGAAAAGAAGTGTTGTTGGAGTACATGATAGCAGGAACATTAGATAAATGAACTAATGGGGCCAAATGTGTATGTTGAATAAATATAATGAGATATGTGGGTAGAATCTTATATAAGTCGAAACAGAAGTAGAAAACAAAGCCTAATGAGCTAAGTTGGATGAGATTCTCCAGCAGATAATAGGCAAGTAGAATTATTGTATTGCCAATTTTGCTTTTGCGTTTGTCCCTTTATTTCGAACGTATTTGATGCCATCAATTTTGATTGTTTCAACCTCATCTCCAGGCCAGCCCACTACTATAGAAAAATCATAAACATCAATCTTAAATTTCTTGCCGTCTGAGAGAATGATGCTTGGTGGATTTTCAATAATTTCAACAACTATTGCCATAATATCCTCCATCGAGTCTTATACTTAAAAATTTTAAAATACTCTTAGTTACTGTTATCTTCATATAAAAGAGAGTATGAATTTTTTAATGAAATAGGCGAAAAGTCATTCTCAAACTCAGCTAAAGGCATTCCTAATTCAATTCTCTCAATTAGATCCACGGTCTTTGACGTTATTGAATAGTAGAGCACATTATCGCGAGAAGATTTCCTAAATTCGAGATAACCCTTTTGTGCCAAATAAGGAACTTCATCTGAGTAATATTCTTCCGATCTATCAAGACTTTTAAATATAAAATCAGATGTATCTCCAGTTTCATTTGGTTCGTCTTGCCACCCAATATCTTTCGCAACTTTCCCATCAGTAAGATCATAGTACTTTTTCAGCAATTTAATCCGTTCCTCATGCTTCTCAAATGCTCCCATTGCATCCTCCTATTTTTGAACTATCAGAATTAATTAATTGTACTACATAAAAATCGATATCGTAATAAGGCTAGGCTAAATTCAAATAAAAGTCGAAAAAAAAGTCGTAAAATGTTTTGTAAAAGGTTGTAATACAAAAAATAAGAGCCCCGAAGGGCTCCGTGTATTATGTCATTTAGCTATCTTGTTTTCATGCCGTTCCAGCTTTTTTCTTGCTTCATTGAAATCAATGACTTGGTTCGCATGTGAATAACGATTCATCATCTCTGCTGATTTGTGACCTGCCAGTGCTTGGACAGTGATATCAGGTAGTCCCGCCATTCTTGCAAGCGTAACAAATGTATGCCTCATCCCATGAAATGTCAGATTGCGTTCCTTCTGTTGCTCCTTGGTAATCCCTATAGCTTCTAGCATTCGGACGAATCCTAAACGTGGAACCTCTACTGAGCAGGGGACCTTTCGATTATCAAGATTGAACATGACATAATCATCGGGGAAAGGGTGGGGGCTATTCTCGCGAAGATATGCAAGATCCTCTTTGATTGCGCTAGGTAAGAGAACATCGCGATTGGAACCTCGCTTGCATTCCTTATCGCCTTCAGAATTAACATAGTTATTTACGATATGAATGATACCCTCATCCTCATCGATATCCTTCCAGCGCATACCACGGACCTCGCCACGCCTGATACCAGTGAGCACTGCCAATTTGATGGCAACCGTTGCTCGTGGGTCCTTATCCTTTGTTTCAAGCAGTTTGGCAACTTCAGACCGCGACAACACACCTTTCTCCGACTCAGTGTAGGAAACTCTTTTTACCCGATTGAATGGGTTAGCATCGATATCACCACGATCATAGGCATAGCGCATGGGAACTGACATAGCCTGAAGCATTGCATTGATTCTACGTGTGCCCACACCTTTCTCAATCGCCCAGATTTTCCAGTCCTCGATAACCCCCGCTTTGACTTCAGAAATACGAAGATTCTTGAACTTCTCATACGGTTTGACATGCAATCTGATACCCGCAGCATTGTTCTCAAGATACATAGCCGATAATGGTTTCTTATCTACCAGTCGCTTGGACTTCACATACGGGCTATCGTGCTTCCAAAATGATTCAAGATAGTCAAGAAAATACGGGGTTTTAGGCGCAACAATCTTTTCAGCTAGTTCTTCGGCAATCTTGATAGCTTCTTGCTTTCGTCCTTTTTTGCCTGTAACGGGGATTCCTGTAGAAACAGAACCCGCATAATCACCGTTCTCATGAGTGAATCTAGCGTACCAAATTGGGCCACTCTTCAAATTTTTGACATAAAGAGAAAACGGAGAACGCATCCAAACCTCCTCAGTAGAAACAACTTTTCGACTTTTGTTTCGACTTTTGTAGAAGTTTGTTCAGCCTTCTCCGTTTTTCGGTCGACTTGTGGCTTCACAAATCTTTTCTGTAAAACAACTTATCATTCTGCGGCAGACTGGACTTGAACCAGCACAAGCTCTCGCCCACTAGCACCTCAAGCTAGCGTGTCTACCAAATTCCACCACTGCCGCGAACTGACAGGTGCAAAATTACACTATTGAGGTGTTTTGGTCAATACCAAATTGCCTGAAATCCCTTGGCTCAAAAGTACCTCCTCCGAAGCCAATGACAGGTGCAAGAATGCCTCTGTTTGAAAACGTAAAAACTCTATATGAGTACGTACCCTTCCCAGGATATACAAATTCCGATGTTTCAATCAAAGAAATAAATATGGAAACCACTATTGACGAATCCACTACTTCGTATTACTATGTAGTGGTACTAAGTATTACTGAATATCAGTTATACAGACTAGTGAGGAGAGCGTATGTTGGAAAACTTGACGGAAATGCTCAAAGGCGTGCTTGAGGGATGTGTGCTTGAAATCATCAGCCGCGGAGAAACCTACGGATATGAGATCACGCGGCGGCTGAATACCCTCGGTTTCACGGATGTTGTGGAAGGAACGGTCTACACCATCCTGGTACGACTCGAGAAGAACAAGCTCGTGGATACCGAGAAGAAGCCCTCCGACATGGGCCCACCACGGAAGTTCTATCTGTTGAATGACAGTGGACGCAGGGAACTTGTCAAGTTTTGGGAAAAATGGGAATTCATATCATCAAAAATCTACGAATTGAAGGAGAACATACAATGAATTTTTGGGAAAAGATAACCGGAAGCGATATGACCAAGGAATGGAAGGCCTTTCAGTCGCGAGCCAGAAAGTTGCCGAAAGAATATCAGGAGGCGTGGAAAAAGATCACCACAAACCTGTGGCCACACTCGGACATGACCGGTCGCAACCTCATGCCGATCCTCGACGGTGTGCTTGGGCTTCTTGAGGAGACAGCGGCAGATGGACAGAGTGTCCAGGAAGTGCTGGGTGACGATATCGACAACACCATCGCCAAGAAATTGGGAAAATAGGAGGATTCTATGAGAATACAAGATATCATCGAAGGCAAGAAGGCATGGCGTGCACACATGGCACGAGTGAAGGCACTGCCGAAAGAATACCAGATCGTGTACAGGGAAATTCAAAAATATCTCTATAAAGTCGGTCCAGTGGAGCTGACCGAAGGGACGGGATTGCTCTCGGGGATTGTCGATTTTTTTGAAGAAGGCGTTGCCTCGGGAAAACGTGTGCTCGATGTGACCGGTATCGATGTCGCCGCTTTCTGCGACGATCTGATCAAGGATTCAAAGACATATGCCGATATCTATCAGGCATCTGTTGCCGAAGAAGTTTCCAAGGCAATGGATAAAACCATGAATAAGACAAGGAAATGAACGATATGCATGACATTGCAATTCACGTAACAGGCTTGAAAAAATCCTTCAAGACCACAACGGTCTTGAAAGGTGTGGATCTCACAGTCCGGAGGGGCGAAATCTTCGCCATGCGGGTGTACAAACGTAAGACAGCCTAAATGAAAGGTATCCCTACCCCAGGGCAAGCCCAGGAAAGTGGAGGCTTCGCCTCCTTTTCCGCCCCAAGGGGCGAGGTATGAATCCTTACGTTGCCTGCACTCGCTCGGGAGAGTGACCATTGCATGGTCCCTTTCCTCTCGCCGTTTGGCATGAAAGGCGACTTCCGTCACCTCACGTTGCCTGCACTCGCTCGGGAGAGTGACCATTGCATGGTCCCTTTCCTCTCGCTCCGTTTGGCAATCAGGGAGCAGGAGGAACTTCGTCTTCAACAACCCCCGCCGCCGGTTTGAGTCGCCTCGCATCGCGATATATGACCGGCGAGGCACCGAACAGGTAGTCGTCTTCAACCGCCGTGCGCTCCATCCTGGTCAATTCCTTCGCAATGGTGGTGAGGTTGCGCTTGAACTCGGGTGACTGAACCTCGTCTACCGTCTTGCCCCGCTGTTTGCGGTAATGGGAGTAGTGCTTCCAAAGACTATTTGTCATGCGCTTGGTTGTGGACGGCTTGCGAAGGACATCGGAGAGTTCCTTCCTGAATTGTGCAAGGAAGTCGGGAGCATCCTTCAACTTGATGCTCGCGAGGGTCTTCCCCATTTCGCGGGCCCAGGTATTGTCCAGCTCCTGGCAGAGGAACTTGAGCCGGTACCACACCTCGTACACATCCTTCATGGTAGAGAGCTCGACAGTGGAGAACCAGTGGAACGCAAGCAACCGTCGGCGCCAATCCCACCATCGCAAAGGACTTTGTAGGTCGCTGGAGGGAATGAGGAAATATCCTTTCTCCAAGAGCAGTGAACCGAATACTCCAGGGGGATTCCCCCGCCGTTGGTTTTTCAAGGTCGTGCGGTACACGCCGCAGGAAGGGCTCCCATCCATATAGACGAACGCGACCGCATGGCATCGCCCGAGGGCTTCGAGACACACTTGGCAACCAGTCTTCATGACTTCGGTGACATCCCTACCCTTGCGATTCTTGACGACAGCCTCTCCCGTCCACACCGCGTTTCCGTCCCCACCCGACAGGTGCACCGGATCACGTGGAACTCCCAGACCCGCCATACACTCCGGACAGACCGGGCACCAGATGAAGTCGCTCTTCTCCCTTCCCAGGTCCTTCAAGACATCGATACCCTTCCCGTTGTAGCGGATAGGGCTTCCCATGGCACAGGAACTGATACCTATCGGTATCTTTTCGGTAATCACGACAGTCGACTTGTCCATCGGCAACCTCCTTGCTGCACGGAAGGAATTCAATGCTGGCAGAATATCCTGCTCGAACGCTCCAGACGCTTCCGAGTATACATCATATCTTCCGCTTCCTTGAAAATTTCCGGAAGCGATTTCTCGGCAGAATCCTTTACCGACCATCCAAAGGATACCGAAAGCCGCAGGGATCCGATCGTATGGTTCCTGAGATGGGTGTCGACATTGGATATCCGCTGTTCGACTTCATCGGCACGGGTATTCGGCATAAGCAGGACATACTCATCGCCCCCGATACGGGCAACCATATCGTGTTCATTGCACATCCTCTGCAACATGTCGGCAACGACCGTAAGCATGGCATCACCCACCTGGTGGCCTTGGGTATCGTTGGCAAGTTTCAATCCATTCACATCTGCCATCACCAGGGACAACGGATAGTTTTCGGGGACATCGATCGCGGGCAACAGTTCCTCGTAATACCTGCGGTTGTACAACCCGGTGAGCTGGTCATGGTAACTGAGGAACCGGATACGTTCCTCCGCGCGCTTGCGTTCCTCGATATTCCGGCTGACACCGATCGCCTCGATCTCACCGTTCTTGTTCAACCGGTACTTCATGGAGAACTCGACCCAGATCACCGAACCGTCCTTGCACGGTTGCTGTACCTCCGCATAATGGGTTTTCGGTTTCTTTGGGTTGTGCACGAATTCCTTCAATACCCGAGGAAACGCCTTCATGACCATGGCATACGAATCGGGTGCAAGCGAGGCTTGCAGATCCTGATCCATCGCCTCTTGTACAGTATAACCGCGCAGTTGTTCGACCGCAGGACTGATATAGGAGAAACGGCGGGAGCGTATATTGAGTATCCAGATGACATCGCTGGTATATTCGGTGAGCAAGCGGAATTTTTCCTCACTCGCCTGCAAGGCCGATTCCGCCTCCTTGCGTCCACTGATATTCTCGGCATAGATGATGATACCGCCGATTGTACCGTCTACCAGGAACCAGGGCCGTGTCTCCCAACGGAGATAATCCGACGTTCCATCGCTGTGGATGAACAGGTCCTCCTCGCCGTTGGCGACCTGGCCTGCCAAAGCCTTTTGCAGTACCTGGTACCAATAGTCATTCAGACCAGGATGCACATCGTGGAGGAACCTATGGATAAGGCTGCCTTGCAATTTGAACAACTCGAGGTATTTTTGACTCACATAATTGAACCGCAGCTGATGATCCAATACTGCCACAGCACTTTTGTTGTGCTCTATGATATACCCCATCATCTCCTGCGATTGCTTGAGGGCGATATCCTGTTCATGCAACTGGCGGTTGATCCGCGTCAGGAAATAATTCCACAACAAACCGCCGGCCAGAAGCAGGAAAAATATGCTCGAGAGCCATAGGATCAAGTTGTAGTTGACTTCCGTGCGCATTTCGATCGGCAAATGGTTGTTGATCGCCTGCTGAACGTCTTGCGCAGTTATGGTGGCGATCCCCTTGTTCAGGATAGTACGCAACATCGGCTCCGACTTCACTACCCCGATGCGGAACTGGTTCTCGAATCCAGGCAATTGCCCGGCTACCTTGAGGTTGAACAGCCCCTCCTTCCTGATCGTGTATGCAGCCATGGTGAGCGACCTGAGGGCCATATCGGCGGTACGGTTCTCGACAGCCTCGAAAGCCTCCGCCTCATTTCTGACCACCACTATCCCAAGGTTCGGGTACTCGGTTTGCAGCCGTTCCTGGATGCTGGTACCCGACGGCAGTGCGATTGTCTCACCGGACAATCCTGCCGCATCCGCAATATAGTCGTGCTCGATTCGTGTAATCAGTACGTTCTGGTCCTTGAAATACGGCTCGGTGAAATACAACCAGGTTTCCCGTTCGGGAGTCTGGTTCAAGAAAGCCAACATATGGACCCTTCCATCACGGGAGGCCTCGAGGCTTTCATCCCAATCCCTGGTGACCACCAATTCGATTTCCATGCCAAGACGGGTGGAAATGAGCCGGATCAGATCCGCTGCGATCCCGACATATTTTCCAGCGGCAATCACTTCATAAGGTTCCCAATCGGGATCGACCGCCATGCGTACAGGACCGAGAGCCTCCAAATAGGTACGCTCGTTCAGGCTGAGTTCAACTGTTGTTGTCGGAGCAACAACGTCTTCGGGTGTTGTCCGGATAGTGTTCCGCAACGGCTCGGTTGCGATCCAAACGATTCCAACCAACAGGGGGACGGCGATCAACAGAACGATTCGAGTGAAGCCTTTTGTAGTCCAAGCAGTAGGTCTGGCACCCAATCAATACCTCCAATTGGTAAGGAAAGTCATTACCGGGTCTCTGTACTATCATATATAATGCAATTTCTTGGGATGCTCAATGGGCACTTTTCAATCCAGCGCCGCAAAGGGGAACCACAGCATCGAGCAACCCGAGCTGACCGTCTTCCCGCAAAGCGGCAAGGTACCCCGCATGGTTGGCGGCACTGGTAAGTTCCACATACACACCTCTCCGTGCGAGCGCGTCCCGGGAGGCGAGGATTTCCTCTTCGGTAACCGTCACGAATCTTCCCCCCATATGGTGCATGGCTTGCAGGATTTCGGCACCTCGTGCCGGTCTGGCACTGGCGATCCCCTCGGCCAGAGTCGGTTGGCTCGGTACTTCGTGCACCACCACCGAACCGGCCAGGTACGCTGCCGCCAACGGAGCGCAATTCGCGGCCTGCACCGCGATTACCAATGGAAACCGGTCCACCAGGCCCCATTCCTTCAACTCCTTCAGAGCCAGGGCCACTCCCATGAGCAACGTACCGTTTCCGACAGGCAAGACCAGCAGGTCGGGCAAGGCTCCGCCGAATTGTTCGAACAGCTCGTACAGATAGGTCTTGGTCCCTTCCCAAAAGAGGGGATTGAAAATGTGGCTGGCATAGAAGGCTCCCGTCTTCTCCACATGGGCGATTGCCGCATCGGCGGTATCTTCCCGCGTTCCTGGAATCCTATGTACCTCAGCACCATGAGCCTCGATCTGTTCGATCTTCTTGGCGCTGGTATGGGCCGGAACAAAGACTTCACAACCGATACCGACCCTTGTGCAATAGGCAGCCACAGCCGTCGCCGCGTTTCCGCTACTATCGATCACACACTGGTGTACCCCCATGCTGCGCATCGCTGCGACCAAAACGACCGCGCCCCTATCCTTGAAGGAAAGTGTCGGCATGTAGTAATCGGCTTTACCCCACAGGTGGGTTCCGAGTGAGATCAAGGGTGTTCCACCCTCACCCATGGTGGTCTCATGCACAATCTGTGGATCTATCGGTGGCAAGGCGTTGGCATATTTCCAGAGCGACCGATCTGAAGCGTGGGCTGTTTGTGAAAAGTCAGGGGCGGTCTTATCAAAGGAGAGGCTGAACAAACCACCGCATTCGCAACGGTAGCGGTCCGGATTCACCGGCTGTTCCTTATGGCATCCGGTGCAGATATATCTCATACATTGCTCCTTCATTGTATTTTTACGTACGATTATATATCATGGGCGGCGAGGTTGCACATGACTATTACAGAATTGGAAACGCCCGCATTGGTAATCGACAAAACCATAATGATGCAAAACCTGGCTTTCATGCAACAGCATGCAGAGGCCTGGAAAGTTGCGCTCAGGCCGCACACGAAGACCCACAAGACGCCGGAAATCGCCCGCCTGCAGTTGGATTTGGGGGCTCGGGGAATCACCGTCGCCAAAACCGGTGAAGCCGAAATCATGGTAGCGCACGGGATCGACGACGTCTTCATCGCCAACGAAATAGTCGGCATATCCAAACTGCAAAGGATCAAAACCCTCTGCGGTAGCGGAGCACTGGTATCCTTCGGAATCGATTCTGTCGATGCCTTGCGCCAGATCGAACAGGTGTTCACCACAGATACTCCCGCACATGTCCTCATCGAGGTCGAAACAGGCGAGAACCGAAGCGGAGTAACCGACAAGGAACAATTCCTCACACTCCTTCGGGCAATACAAGCTGCCGACAACGTCTGTTTCGGCGGCATATTCAGCCACGAGGGGCATGCATACAGCGCCGCCGACGGCGATGCTGCCATGGAACTGTTCGAAACCGCCCAAAACGATACGTTGGCCTATGTGGAGCTTGCCCGTTCATTGGGAATCACGTGCAAACGGGTAAGTATCGGGTCAACCCCCAGCCTATTCATCGCCGCATTGCGAGGCATACCCCTGCAAAAGGGCATCACCGAAATTCGGCCGGGCACGTATGTATTCATGGACGCCGGTCAGGCGAATGCCATAGGGACATACGAACACTGTGCGGCTTCCGTATTGGCCACTGTGATCTCCAAACCGACGAACGAGCGGGTAATCGCCGATGCCGGAGCGAAAGCATTGACCATGCAAAGCAGGGGAAAGGGAATTTGCCAGACCGAGGGCAAGGGACGGATCCTATGGGATCGGCCGCTTCAGGTAACCAGCGTGTTCGACGAACACACCATAATCATTGATAGGGATTTCCATGATGCCGTGGCCATTGGAGACCATATCCGTATCGTTCCCAACCACATCTGTCCGGTAGTCAACTTGTACGATCATATGCATATTGTGGAGAATGGGAACGTGGTTGCCGTATGGACCATCGCAGGTCGGGGCAAGATCACCTGATCAGTCGAGGAAATTTGCCGAGCTGCTGCGGAGTTCCAACAACAAGGTATCGCACCAGGTCCCGTTGGGCAATTTGCCGATCCGTTCCCTTCGGCCGACCATGCGGAATCCACATGACTGGTGGAGTGCGAGACTCGCGCCGTTGGTTGCCAGGATAACCGATTGGAGTGTCCAATACCCGGCTTGTTCCGAACGGAGGATCAGCTCTTGCAGCAATTGCTTGCCAACTGTCCTTCCCCTATGTTCTGTTGCGACATATATCGAGACTTCAGCGACACCGCGATACGCCGCACGACTGCTGACGGGTGATAGCGCGGCCCAACCCAGTATCCTTCCCTGATCATCCTCCGCAACCAACCTGCAGGCTTCGAGATGGGTCGAGTTCCATTGCATATAGGTAGGCACTTCGGTTTGGAACGTCGCCACACCGGTGGCAATGCCTTCAAAGAGGATTTGGGAGACTGCCAGCCAATCCTGCTCAACCATCTGCCGAATATTCATAGTTTCCCAAGCATACCGAATCGTGTCCTGAATGAAAAGAGTGGAGATGATTCGGGGAGCCTATATGCTTGTATACCCAAATAGATATAAAGTTGTATCCATTTCGGTGATTAGATATTTACAGTTGCTGGGATACAGTTGATAGAATGAAACGCGATGAGTATGAGCGGGAAATAATTGACAACATCAGGATGTATCGCCAAGCTCGGGGACTTACACAAGAGGAATTGGGACGAAGGTGCAATATGCCGACAGGATATATCGGCGGCATAGAGACCTACAAGCGCTTTCCGAAAGTCAAGAATCTCAGGCGTATCGCCGAAGGCCTTGAAATCGATATCGCATATCTCATGAGCCCGAAAGTAGCTGAACGGGTATTGGAGGTATCGGACGTTGTCGAGGGCATAAACAAGCATGTCCGGTCCTATCTCGACACCTACTTGAAACCGCAGGAGACGGATTCCGACCCACCCCAAAAATAGTATTGGAAAGACCACTATTCTCCCGATTCCTTCTTCTCGGCTTGCT
Organism: Spirochaetae bacterium HGW-Spirochaetae-2; assembly: GCA_002839355.1. Taxonomy (GTDB): domain Bacteria; phylum Spirochaetota; class Spirochaetia; order Sphaerochaetales; family Sphaerochaetaceae; genus UBA8525. The sequence continues at coordinate 67,816 of PGXW01000016.1, read as the reverse complement.
CCTCCTTCCGGATCTCAAGTTCACCCTGAATCTGTTTGATCTTGCTCTCAATTTTTTCCCGTTGCTGTTTTACTGTCTTCTTGTCGGTGGTCTTCTCGTCCAGAGTCTCGAGCGATTGGACCAATTTGGTTTCAGCCTGGTGCAATTGCTCGATCGATTCGGCTTCCACAGCTTTGTCGAACGCCAGTTCCTCGATCGCTGCCTGGTTCTCCGATACCCGTTCCTGCATCCTCCGCTTGGGAATATAGGCATGGTCCGAAGGATATTCCCTCCGATCCGTGACCGAAGGGGATGCGATCTCTATTCCCTTCGTATGGAGGGCATCCAGTACAGCCCTGTGCAATTCGCTTGTCTTGCTCAGCCGCTCGGAGAATTCCTCCAGCAAACCATACACCCGATATTTGACCGCATGGTCGAGCAAACCTTCGATAAAGACAAAGGCGTCGGTCAGACCGGTAGTTTCCGCAGCCTCCTTCAATGCTTCCTCGACATCTTCATGTGGTACCATATATCCGATGGAAACAGAGACATGGAGGAAGGTCCCCCCGCGCCGGGTAACCTTCACCGCCTTTTGTACCAACAATATGTTGGGAAGACTGACGACATCGCGCGTGATCATCTGGATCTCGGTGTGGAATATACCGAAATCTGTGACACGCCCGACCAGATCCTCCACCTCGATGAAATCTCCGGCACGAAACTCATGCATAAGACGCAACATGATCCCGGCCATGGCGTTACCGACCAATGTTGTCGAGGACAAGGCTATGATCGCGCTGATCAACACGCCCAAGAGACTGAGGATCTGCCCCTTGACCTCATGTTCGATCGGCAATAGTCCGATTGCCAGGAACAGACCCAACAACACGAGGGCAAAGGTGAACAATTGCCTATGGTAGGGTAAGCTCTTGCTGGAGGCCTTCCGTATCGATCGGTTGAACAGCAGGCGAACCACCACCACCAGCACAACCGCACCAAGAACCACAATGGCGGAACCGAGAAAATCCATCGGTCTCATCCTGTACCTCCCGAGTAGTCCGCAAACGCTCCGCTTCCACTAGAATTCGAACACTTGCCTCCAGGCCATCCTGAAGCCCTGCGCGGCATCGCCCAATTGCGACTGTTCATTCAGACCGCTGGTCCAGACAGATCCATCCTTTTTCAACACCACCGCATGGTCCCTACCCGCAGCGATATCGGCAACATCGCCAAGCACAGAGACAAATCCCATGCTGGTGGAGGGGTTCGTCGTATTGCCGGTTCCGTATTGTCCATACCGGTTGCTGCCCGCGACCTGCAAGTCACCGGTATCTGCGAGTATCCACGAATTGTAGAAACCCGCGGCTATATCTGAGATATTCGAGGCGACCGCTATCCAACGGACGGAACCGGTGGTGTTGCCGGTACCAAGTTGACCTTGCCCGTTGTCGCCTGAAGCCCAAACACTCCCATCCTGCTTCAGGATTACCGTATGGTTGCGTCCCGGTGCGACGGTCTTCACCTTGTCGGTGATAAAGGTAGGTTCAACCACATCGTTCTTGTGTCCAAGTCCGAGTTGACCGTACGAGTTGTCCCCGAATCCGTACAGATTGCCCTCGCTGTCGAGCAGGAACGATGTCTTGCTCAAGCTGGAGAACACCTTCGCCCCATTCTTGGCTATCTTGACCGGGGTGGGCCGTGTGGTCTTGGAACCGTCACCGAGCTGTCCCACGTCATTCTGCCCGACTGCCCACACACTGCCATCCCGCTGGACATACAACGAATGCCCGTATCCGGCCGCAGCGCTGACGACGTTGTCGGCGATCCTCTTTAAGGATAGACTGTTGCTACGCGTTCCGTCGCCGAGTTGGTAATCCTCATTCCTTCCCGCTCCATACAGGATTCCCGTATCGGCAATGTACAGGACATGCCCGAATCCTGCGGCGATATCGGCAATGGAGGAACGCAACGGGGAAAAGGTCTTCTTGGTACTGGTCGTGCCATCCGCCATCTGACCAAATTGGTTCAAGCCGGCACCCACGAGGAATCCGTTCCTACTCAGCGCAAACGATGCGAAGTGCCCTGCCCCCACCCTGTCTACCGGAACGTCAGGTTGACTCGACTTCGGTTGTTGTCCCCCGGCCACCACGGCAGGTGTCGTTGCAGGAACGACAGGAGGAATTCCAGTATCCCTACCAATCGATTCCATGGCGAATTCCACGGTCTTTCCCGCATGAGCGTCGTCGAGGACGCCCAACACAAGCAGATATACAATTCCCGGCTCAAGGCGGGACTCGATCCAATCATGGAGCGTATCGCCATCATAATTCTCAGCGAGTGTCAGATCGCCCTTGTTGAAGGGATCATGGAGTGAATAGAAAAGTGGTACGGATGCTTGGGTGAGATGGGTGATGCGATACTGTCCGGCTTCGGGAACCTCGAACAACACCATGGGAAAACTACTGCCCAATACGACACCGAACGGATTCTCTACGGAGGGAATCTCGACCATGCCATTGGAATCGGGGGTATAGGCGACCATATCCGTACCGGTCGATACTGACGGCGCCGCCATGCGACCTACGGCGCCATGGAGTAGTACCGAACCTTTGCCATCGGTCCTGGCAAAGAAGAAATCGTTGCCGAAGCTTTCCAAATCGGCGATCCACAGGAAATTCTTGGGCTCCACCAACGTCAGCAGGATACTCTTTTCCCACGTCTCTCCGGCATCGGAGCTGGACAGCGATGTATAGGAACCGGTGATCGGATCCAAATAGATGGCCGCGACCGTTCCGTCGTCAGCGGTTGCGATGTGGACGGTAACAGCACTGGTATCGGTCGGGCGCAACGTGCCATCCCCATAGACAGGCCAAAATTCCGGCTTTCCGCCCGTAGCGTTGCGGACTCTCAGGATCGTCAATCCATCCTTGTTGTAGGAGGCGATATACAGCAGGTCGGGATCCTTGGGGTCGACGGCCAATCCAAGCCGGCCTCCTGACGATGGTGCGATCCGGGTAGTGTTCCATGAAGACCCGTTGTCCTTGGAAACCGAGAGTTTCACCGCGAAATCATCGTTGTTGTCCTGATATACCGTGTAGAGGTAGCCATGGGCCGCACGCAAGTTTCCCGAATAGCCGGTTGAGCCCGAATCGGTGTATTTGGTGAATCCATTCTTCACCTGGTAATAGCCACCGTCGACAGACTTGGCATAATTGTAGTCCCAGTAGCCGTCATGCCTATGGAACACCATATGGATGGTTCCCTTCGAGTCGGTCACCATGTCCTGAATCGAAGCAGCCTGCCTCGATTGGGTGACCGAGACAGGAGGGTTGAAGGATTTGCCCGCATCATTTGAGGTGATGGTGAAAATTTGGCCGTTTGCGGAATAACCGACTGTCACACGGTTCCTATGGGAAACGATTCCTTGGACAAAACCACCTTGGACGGCAAGAAGCGGTGCGGTGGTCCACCGGCCGGACGCCTCTTCCCTCCCCACATGGATGCGGCCGTCATTGCCTTGGTAGGCTACAACTTTCCCCGATGGTGTACTGGTTACGAAAACTCCATTGCCAGAAGCCGCAAGGGCATTAGTGGCAACTACAGATTGCTGCACCGACAAGTCGAGCAACGGTATGGAACCGAACAACCCCAAAGCAACAAGCAACATACATACCGTAACGGCAACAGTTCTCTTCCCCATGGTAGTCCACACCCTCCCACATTGTTTTGGTCTATTGTACAATGTATATGTCAAAAACCAAGGGAAAATTGTCAAAAAATATAATTTGCAAACACCGCAACCATGATAAGATTATCCATGCACATCCAAATTGTGGCCGATGCCAAGGCGATGCGGGCATTCGTTCTCTTCCCAAGACAGCTCTACCGTCACGACAGGTGCTGGGCGCCTCCATTGTGGCACGATGAGAAAAGCAGTTACATCGCCTCGAACAATGTGGTCTTGCAGGCGAACGAACACATCCTGTATCTGGCGATACACGATGGAGCGGTGGTGGGTCGAATCCTTGTGTTCATCGATGCGAGCCATATCGCGCATACCGGGGAATTGGTGGGTTTCTTCGGTTCCTTCGAATGTATCGAGGATATCAGGGTATCCATGCTTCTGCTTGATGCAGCCGAAGCGTGGATACGCGGGCGTGGCTTGTCATATATGCGGGGTCCTATCAATCCCATCGCGGAGAGTTGGGGATTCCTGCTTGAAGGATATGATTCCTTGCCGGTGCTCATGGCTCCGTACAATCCGTCGTACTACCATGGCATGATGCACGATGCGGGCATGGCAAAGATCAAGGACCTCTATGCCTACGAAGCCGATACCCGATCAGGGTATACGATTCCCGATAGGATCGAACGGTTCACGTCCACTTTGCTTTCGCGGAAACCCGATCTGTCGGTGCGACCGCTCGATCCGAGTCGATTGCTCGAGGATGCACGACACATCTGGCACATAACCAATACGGCCCTGGCGAACAACTGGGGATATGTCCCCGTAGAACTCCCGGTCATGCAAGACATGGTGAAACGGCTCAAACCGATACTTGATCCGCAAGCGATCTGGTTTGTGCAGGATGCCGGCCTTCCGGTGGGATACGCCTTGGGCTTTCCCGATCCCAATGCAATCTTCCAGGCAATCCACGGGCGTCTGCTGCCGTTCGGCTTCATGGTGTATCTGAGACGCAAAGGCTCAATACGACGATATCGGCTCTTCGGATTGGGAGTCTTGCCCCAATACCATGGCCTGGGTCTGGACGTACTGCTTTATCACAGCCTCTACAAGGCTTTGGGGCCGAAGGAACCGCTCATCGAGGCAAATTATATACTCGAGGACAATTGGAATATCCGCAATGCCTTGGAAAAGCTCGGTCTACGAAGAACCAAAACGTACCGCATCTACCAAAAGCACCTGGAAGATTCACCCCGGCAATAGTTCCCTCCCGATCCATTCGGCGACCATGGATCCCAACAGTGCGTGTGCTTGGGAATCGATATGGATGCCGTCGGGCATGGTACAGAAGATCCGTTCCCCCGCATCGAGAAAAGCACAGCCGAACTCACGGGCAACCGATTGGTATTCCTGGGCCAGTTTGGTCGAAATTTCGTGCGACCCCAAAAACGGTCCATCCATGATCCATTCGTTCACCACCGGTGGTGCGATGATACCGATCTTCGGAGGTCTTCCTGCCGGTCCATACCCACCGGCCAGTACGGTTTTGACCAACCGCTTCAGACCGAGTGCGATGTCGACAGCCAACAAGCCGAACCGATGCTTCGTATCGTTGGTTCCCAACATGAAGACAACAGCATCCACCGGATGATGCGTAACCAGGCAGGGATGCAAGTAGTCCAATCCATTCCGCCCCGCTTCGACAGGATCTTCGAAAACCGTGGTCCTTCCATTCAGCCCCTCGGGAATAATCCTGTATCCTGGCCCCAGCTTCTCGGCGACGATACTCGTCCAGCGTTGTCCATACGGCATACGCTCACCTGTCGCAGGAGTAAACCCCCAGGTGTTCGAATCGCCGTAACACACGATGTGTTTACATTCGGTTGTATCCATACGGATAGTCTACCGTGGATTGTGCCGATTCTCAATTGAAAACCGGGAGTTGAGGTGTCGGAAATTATATGGTAACCTCCTGCCAAGAGGATAGCAGTATGGTTGCACGCAACATGAAATCATTTCATATTCTGGTCATTTTCGTATTGATTCTGACAATCACCACCACGGTTGTAGGACTATTCGTCCACACTCCCCACCCTGTGACAAACGCGACGAATTCGTACGGCCAGGGCATGGTTGCCTACGGCTATGGGATATATGCACATGACGATGCCTTCAAGGCCCCGATATTCCGTGGCACAGACCTTACCATGCTGATTCTCGTAATCCCAACCACCATCATGGTCCTGGTCAAGGATATGAAAAAATCCAGCAATTCCCGTAGGCTGTTCCTCACCTCCCTTATGGGGGTATTCCTGTACTACGCTATCTCGATGTCCTTCGGGGTTATCGCAAATGCCATGCTTCTTGTCTATATCGCACTGGTCTCGGCCAGCTTCTTCGCATTGCTTCTGGGCCTTCCCCATGTTGGCGAAGGAAGTTGGAAAGATACCGTGACGGCGACCATGGATCGAAAAGGGACGCGCATATTCCTTGTCCTTTGCAGCATCGCACTGGTAGTCGCATGGCTACCCGATATCGTGACAGCCCTGGTTTCCCGGGGTCCGTTGGCTACCTTGGGAGTCTATACGACAGAAATCACCTATGTGCTCGACATGGCGATCATAGCCCCTGCATGTCTGATCTGTCTCCATGGATTGTCGAATCGGAAACACTATGTTGTCATTGTCCTTTCGTTGCTGTTCACCTTGTGTGTCACCATCGGCATCATGGTCCCGATACAGAGTGTGTTCCAGCACATGGATGGAATCGTATTGCCACTACCGGTGATACTCACCAAGATACTATCATTTTGTGTCCTGGCCTTCTTCGCGGCATTCTTCGAAGTCCGGTTGCTGAAAGCTACGGAGCGATAATCTGTACACCATGCTTGGTTAGTCATCATTTCCGATGACAATCGACGCATCGTATTCGGCCAACTGGTTTTGCAGGCTCATGGGATCATCGAAATGCCTTTCCTTTCGTCTGTTGAGGATACTGTAGAGAATAGGTGTCTGAAACAATGTGATGAATGCACCTGACAGCAGACCTCCTACAACGGTAAGAGCAATCGGTTGCATCAACTCTGCTCCTTCACCAGGAAAAAAAGCCATGGGGACGAGTCCCAAGACGGTAGTCAGTGTTGTCATGAGAATGGGACGGAGACGATCCTTGGCAACCTTTATGCAACTTGGCACAATCGGACGTTTTTGCCGCACTTCGTAATTTATCGAATCCACCAGGACAATGCCATTGTTGACGACGATTCCAATCAACGCGACAATTCCGACAATCGAAAACAAGGAAAATGTCTGACCCATAACCACGTGGATCAAGACAACTCCGATCAAAATCATGGGAATGCTGGCAAAAATGATCAGGGGATCGACAAGAGACTCGAATTGGGCAGCCATTACCGAATACACCAAGATCAGGGCAATCACGACAATCAGTATAAGCGAAGAGCTGAAACCTATGAATTGCTGGATATCGCCGCTTTGCTTGATGGTAACACCAGCAGGTAGGAGCAGATTGGAATCCAAAGCCGAATCCACCAAGTCTTGCACTTCATTCGCAGAATAACCGGGAGCAAGGGATGCGGTCACATGGTTCACGCGGATCTTGTTTTCTCGGGTAATGGTCATAGCCTCGTTACCCTCGGAAAAACTTGCAAAGCTATCCAATCGCACGGCTCCCGCCGACCCCATTACCAACAGCGCTCCGAGTTCATCCGTATTCTTCAGATTCTTGTCATTGAACCGGACAACCAAGTCGTATGTCTTGGTATCGCTGAATGTATTGAGGGTTGTTGCCTCAACACCCGAGATTGCTGCCTCCAAGGTAGAGAGGACTGTGGACATGTTCACTCCCAAATCATCGGCTCGGCTTTGGTCGACAAGGACTTCGATTCTCGGAGCTCCATTGGAAATATCGCTGGAAACATCAACGGCTTCAGGAACAAAACGTTCCAATAGAGATAGTATCATGTCGGAGGTCTCTTTAGCTGCAAGAGTATCTGAAGCATGGATTTCTATGTCTATCGAAGAGTCGGACGAGGGACCACGCCCACCGCCGAACACCCAACTGGAACCGGGCTCCTGACTTCTCAGTAGCGGCCGGATATATTCCTTGATTCCTGCAGCGTTAAATTTCTGTTCGGTGACATCCGGCAGGGATATCTGCAGCGTTCCCACGGATGAGCTTGAAGTCTGTACGACCATGTGTAGCCAAGAATCGTCGGGCAACACTTCCTTCACCTGTTCCTGCAGGGAAAACAGCTGCCGAACCGTTTCTTCTCGGGAGGTCCCCGCCGGTGTGGTCACTTGCAAGGTTACACTATCATCGGTTTGCATAGACGGAATAAGACTCAGACCAATATCGGAAATGTAGGTAAGGGACAAACCAAGTATAAAAATGAGCAATACGAGAATCAATAGCCTATGCCTCAATACATATTCCAACATCACTTGGTATCCATCGCGAATCTTCTCCTCGCCCCACAAGAGCGCCGCATCTATTGCACGTAGGAACTTGAAACGCAACGGTTTTTGGACCCGGGTATGAATTCGCAGGATACTGCCACTGAGAGCAGGAACAAGAGTTACCGCGATAAATAGGGAAGAAGCCAAGGAAATGCACACGGTGATTACAAGATCTTGGAATATCATTCCGATCATTCCCAAGTCGGTCTTGTAGATCAGGATAGGAACAAACACGCAAAGAGTCGTCATGGTGGAGGCAAAGATCGCGGCGAACATGCGCTTGCTTCCCAAGATCGCCGCAATCGCCGGTTTAAGCCCCTTCTCCCGGTACGTATATGTCCGTTCGAGAATGACAATCGAAGCATCCACAATCATTCCGATTCCGAGGATCAGTCCACTCATGCTCATGGTGTTGATAGTCACATCCATAACAGCCATGGCCATCAATGTGATGAGAATGGAAATCGGCATGGAAAGGACAATGATAAGTGTGGTCTTGATTCCCCGAAGAAAAAGAAAAATTATCAAGGCAGCCAACAAGATACCTTGGAATGCACTTTTATATACTTCCTGCATGGTGGAGGATATCATGGTAGTACTATCCTGTTGGACGGATAGTTCGACACCTGTCGGCAGTTGGGCATTGATATCATCCAACTTGCCGATAACCGAAGCGGCAACTTTCGATGCATTGCTATCCGATTCATTGCTGACCAACAACATCACTACCGGCTCACCATTCAGATAGGAAACACGGGAATTCGAATTGCTTGATTCCTCTGAAAATACCTCGGCCAAATCTCTAACCCGAATGGAAACATCACCAACACGTGAGACTACCGTATTCCGGATCTGGTCGATGTCGGTATACCGTTGGTCGACGGTCACAGCATATTCGAAGTTCCCCCGTTTCAGGGAGCCACCTTGTCCCTGGATGTTTCTCGAAGACAATGCCGCAACAACCTGAGCATAAGTCAAACCATGGGAGGCCAGGATAGTCGGATCAATTTCAACCGTATATTGTATATCGTCGCTTCCGAGAACTGTTACTTGGGCAACGCCTTCTATTCGTTCAAGTAGTGTCGATGCGGAATCTTCCGCAATGGTTTTCAACTCTTCCAAGTTGTATGGGCCGGAAATCAACAATTCGACAACGGTACTACCCATCATGCTATCCAACCTCATTATGGTGGGAGTCGATGCCCAATCGGGTAGCTGGTTGGTGATCATGTTCAGTTTGGCAGTCGTATCGTCATAGGCTTCATCCATATCTGTCGAGTAGGAAAACTCCATCATTGCAACAACCCTGCTGTTGGTACTTTGTGTAGTGATATTCTCCAATCCAGTTATTGATCCCAGGTTGTTCTCGAGGATACGCGCGACCTGCAGTTCGCTCTCTTCAGGTCCGGCATTGCTGGTCTCGACAATCACACTCAATATTGGCATATCCACCGAAGGATACAGCGCGATATTCAGTTTCGGGACCACCAACACTGCCAATGTGATGATCAAGACATACACCATGGTCATGAGTATCGGTCTGCGAACGGATAATTCTGAAAGAGTCATCGATATCCCCCTAGAGTATGTGTACGGTGCTGCCTTCGACAACTGAACCGGCAATTACGACCTGATCTCCCACTTCCAAGCCAGATGTCACAATCGCTTGGCTATCAGACTCCGAACCGGTGGTTACAAGTGTTCTCCTCGCCTCCCCCCCTTTGATGGTGAATACTGCTTTTTCACCAAGATAAGAGGATATCGCTTCCTTCTCCACTACCAGAACCTGTTCAAACACTCCCGTCAATAGCTTGACCGAAACGAACATGCCGCTTTTCAACCGATCATCCGGTTCAATACCAAGTTCAATTTCTACTGTTCTGCTCAACGGATCGACTGAAGATGAAATATACGTCACCTCGGCCGAAAATGGTTCATCGGGCCATGCCACGGTAGTGAAAGTAGCAGGAACCCCCACCGAGACCATGGAGATATACCGTTCAGGCAACTTGACCTCAAGAACAAGATCCGAAGGGTCGGCGATAGTGAACAACAGTGTGGTATCTGCCGTAATCCAATGTCCCGTATAGGTATCGACCGATTGGATCACTCCACCAGTCGTAGCGGTCACTGCACGTTCCCTATAGACAGCGCCAGGTGTCGATGGGTTCACATATGCAACCACGTCCCCAGCGGCTACTGTATCTCCCCGTTTGGTTACAATTGCGGTTATCTTGCCGGTCACGTCTGAATACAGACTCTTGGAATCATCCTTCCGTACCAATTCTCCGGTGATATCGGTAGTCTTGACAAAGGTTGTCGGTTCCATCACCTGCACCCGTACATTGATTGCCGCATCTGTCGGATCTTGTTGACTATTGGGAACTATCGGTTTTCCGACTTCCCTGGAAGATTTGGTATTCTGAACCAACGAATAGGCGACAAACAGGATTACGATGAGGAGAAGGATGGTGACAAATCTTTCAAATTTCATATAAGGGACCTCATTACTGTCTCATAGGTGATATCCAGCAAGTCCGCCAGATCATAGCATGCAAGTAGATAATCCAAAGCTCGAGCCACAAGGGAAATTTCAGCCTGGTAGGCATCCCTCTTGGCTGCATTGTAATCGGCAAGAGTGGACAACCCGACTTCGTATGCTTCGGTAGTCAAACCGAGCGTCTCCCTGGCCATATCCAGATATTCTTGTTGACTTTGATACAGGAGGTAGGTGTTTCCAATGGTAGTAAGAATGTTCCGAATTTCCCGTTGCAGCTCTTGTTTCACCATTTGTATACCCAATTCTGCCTGCGCTATCCCAATCGCGGTATTCTTGATGGCACTATTGGTTGAACTGGTAGGGAGGTAGCTATCCAACGGTATTGATATCGCAACCGACAATTGTACAGGTTGTGAACTGAGATTGCTGCCGTTCTGCAGGAAGGAATACCCAAGGGATGTTGAGATTTGTGGTATCCTTGCATCAAGGATCGCGGCCTTCCTCTGGATAACAGCAACTTCAAGGGAATTGAAGGCTTGTTGGACAGCAGTGGTACCGGTAAGGTTCTCAGCAACCAGTTCTTCTGCCATTTCATTTTTCAAGGGTTGTGGTACCGGCATCTCCTCCAATTCAAATCCATAATCGGACGATAGTCCCAAATTTTCCAGGAAGTTCAGTTTAGCCTGTTCATACTCGTCCTTGATTTGCTTCAAATCTAGTTCCGTTTCACGGAGATACATTTTGGCTTGCGCCAATTGTAGGCTGGTGGCACGGGAAGCCTCATATAATTCCAATACCTGGTTGTACGATTCCTCGGCCGCCTCATGATTTGTGCTGGCACTCTCTACCGACAAACGGGAAGCGGCAAGGTTCCAGTACTGGGTGGTTATACCCGATATGATTTCATCGACAGTCGAGTCGTAGGAAAACTGTGCCGAGGACTTGGAGATGGCCTTCTCCTTCTTCTGTAGAAGGGAAGATCCCGAAAGTGACCAGTTCAAGGCAATCTTCGCGGTATGCGTGGAATCTCCAAAGGTTGCCTGTGCAGGATCGATATCTTGATTGAAGGAATAGGAAACACCTAAGGATGGAAGCAATTCATTGGTTTCAGCGACTTGCAATGCTTTCGTCTTCGTCAACTCGGCTGAACGGATCGCCAAGACATTTTCCATTGCCAGCGAAACTGCCCGATCCAGAGGCAGAATTTCTGCGCCAATCGGGACAAGGATACACATGCATACAAGCAGTATCAGTATTGTTCTCTTTTTGATCATGGATAATGAATACTGTCTCTGCTTGTATCTGATATGAAATGTACATGGTGATTACATGGAGTTGGCTATTCCCTATCGAACCAGTATTCCTTGGGAACAGGATTGCTGCCTGCCCAGATAATCTGTCGGAACAGGACAGGATCGGTATTCCCTTCGGTATTGATAAGAAGTATTTGGCTATCTTCATCCATTTTAAGGAATTCCCGCAACTGTTGTGCACCATTCTGCTTTAAGATCGACAGCAAGGCACCGAGTGTCACCGCCCCACTCTCACCACTGACAATGAACGGATCTCCCTTCAAGGGTGTTGCGTAGACCCGCATGCCGTGGGCCGCCGTATAATCCGGAACGGAGACGAAGGCATCGACCGTATCCTTCAATACATTCCAAGCGATTTCGCTTGGCTCTCCACACGCGAGACCGGCCATGATGGTATCCAAGGTACCATCGACATGATGCGGTGTCCCGTCGTTCGCCGTAGCGCTCGCAAATAGGCACGCAGCCTTGTCTGGTTCGACGACGATACACTTGGGAGCGCGATCGCCACAGAGACTTTGATAGTATCCGATCACGGAGGCCGCCAAAGCCCCTACCCCAGCTTGCACGAACACATGGGTAGGCCGTACGATTCCCTGTCCGCTGAACTGTTCCTGGATCTCCGCCATCATGGTCGTATACCCTTGCATGATCCATGTGGGGACCTGTGTGTATCCTTCCCAACTCGTATCGCTGATAATTTCCCAGCCGAACTTCTTGGCATCGACAACAATCTGGCGAACCGCGTCATCGTAATTGCCCGTAATGATCTTTACGGTCGCTCCATAACTGCGGATCGCATCGATACGGCGCCTGCTCGTTTCCGAGTGGACGTATATGACACACTTGTGCCCGAGCTTCTGGGCTGCCCAAGCGATTCCTCGGCCATGGTTGCCGTCGGTGGCACTGGCAAAGGTGATATCACCCAATTTCTCCCTGACTTCAGCCGAGATAAGATACTTGTAGGTCATATCCTTATCCGATATCCCCAGCCGTTCCTGGATAAATCGATACAGAGCGAACGACCCTCCGAGAACCTTGAAGCTGTTGAGCTCCAGGCGGGAAGCTTCGTCCTTGACCCAAATACCTCCGACCCCGAACATAGCCGCCAGATTCGGTAGCGACACCAATGGACTCATCTGGTATCCGGGAATCTGCCGGTGGAACCGTCGTGCGATCCTGGCGACTTCAATAGGGAACATCTCTTTCGCAACGGTTAGATTCTTCTTTCCATGGTCCCGGATAACCCACGAGAAATCGGGTGCACTATTGTCCATATTGGTCTCCCTACATTAGCTATAATATTATCATATCGCAAATTTTTTATAACTAAATCATCGATATCATGAATTTTCCATACAATCTTAGAGCATATGCAAAATTTGTACAACCACCCCCAGGATTTCCGACCCCTAGAAAAAAAAGAGAACCGGATTCCGTGCCCAGCAAGGTTGCCCTCCCGACACAGTATCCGGTTTCCACGTGAACTGGTGCTCTTGTAGCATTACAAAGCGTAATTCAACATGGCCGCGACACGTTTGAACTTGATGTCACCGTGAGTTACCAAGCGAGTATCCGCATCCGTATATCTTGTTGTCAGCTGGGGTATGATGGTGAGATTCAAGCGGTCGGAGAACTTCACGTTGGCGACCAGACCAAGGTCGAACGTCATGGGCGTAACCTCGAATTCGGTTCCGATATTGTCCAGATAGGTCTCCAGCATGATCGCCACGGTATTGACCATGAGCGGCATCTGGTAGCCGACCAGATATTCTCCCTTGTAGTTCAAACCGTTTTGGCGCAAACCATTGGTCTCGTATTCCCAGGCAAACCCTGTCCCTGGAGCATCGGAATATCCTTGGTAATTCACCTCGTGATAGGTCCGCATGACCACACTTTTCCACTCACCCGGCCAAATGGCAGCCGTGTCGAACTGCAACGCGACTCCGGCCCGACCCTTGTAGTAGATTCCTTCCATGGAAGCCGACGTGGAATCAGCGATTCCGTCTCCCACCCGAAGGCCTTCGGTATCCATGAGCGGGAAATCCCATCCGGTTCCCATGGCTCCACCCACAGAGAGCTCCATGACCGCCACGGGTGTCAACACCGCATCGACCGACAAGGTCGCGGCAACAGGAGAAAGCCCCATGAGTCCTTTGAGTTTCACATTGTTCCCACTAAACAACGGTCCCTCCCCCTGGAGGAAGGGGATCTTGACTGTATAACCGGCTTCTACCTTGAATTCGGGAGCCGTGCTTGCGATAAGCTTCAAGTTCCCCGACATTTCGCTTTCCGCGGCAAAAAGACCCACAGTTGCGAACGATACCAATATGAGTGTCACGAACAGTTGTCTGGCAATTTTCATGCTGCATCTCCTTTCTTGTCTTTACAGGTTATCAGCATACCACATGGTGATACTGTTTTGGAATTGGTAATATACCGTATCCGTCAGTATGTCTGTCCAGATACCCGAAAAGGGATGAAACGTACTGTAATCCTGATCAAGTTTCCAAATCCAGGCCCGCATGTGCCTGCAATGCTTGCAAGGCCTCGTCCAGTGCGGTCCGCAAGCGGTTGTACGAGACAAGATCAAACCCGCCGGCGCTGCCGAACAGGCAGTTCCCTATCATGTGCGGGACCTGCACTGCCTCCTGTCGTAGTCGGCTCCCCTTTTCGGTCAAGACAACCACCACTGTCCGTTCATCGGCAGGTTGCCTATGCCTTTCCACCAGGCCACTCTTCTCCATCCGCTTCACCAGCGGTGAAACCGTGCCGGTATCGAGACCCAACGACTCGCACAAGCCGCCGATTGTGGATTCTCCCTTTTCCCACAACACCAGCATGACCAGGTATTGCGGATAGGTCAGGCCAAGGGCCCGCAAGATAGGTTTGTATGCAGCCATAATGGACTTCTCAAGCGAATACACGCGGAAACAAATCTGGTTCTCCAACAACAACGGGGCGGTATCCATCACAGCACCCGCTCGATATCCTTGCGCATATCCTTGGGTTCCACCGTCGGGGCGAACCTGGTTACAGCCTCTCCGTCCTTGGCAACCAGGAACTTGGTGAAATTCCACTTTATGCCGTTACCCAGAACACCGGAAGCCTGGTTCTTCAACCAGACATACAACGGATGGGCAGACTCCCCATTCACTTCGATCTTCGACATGATCGGGAACGTCACACCATAGTTGACCTTGCAGAATTGCTCTATCGCCGCATCGTCACCCGGTTCCTGATGGGCAAACTGATCGCATGGAAACGCCACTATCTCCAATCCCTTCGGTCCATATTCGCGATACAGTTCCTCCAGTCCCTCGTATTGGGGAGTGAAACCACATTTGCTTGCGGTGTTCACCACCAGGATCGGTCGCCCTTTCAAGGTCTCGAAGGAAAAGTCCTTTCCGGAATTGGTCTTCGCATGGAAATCATAGATAGTCGTAGCCATATGCACCTCATTTGTATTGTTCTAAATTATATTGTGCACTATATAATTTACAGCAAGATATGTCAACTACGCTCCTGGCATACCCATTCACCCGACAATCTCTTCGATTGCCACACCCGTCTGGAAACTCCAATCGCGTGGAAGCACCCGTTTAGGACCGAGCACCTCCACTTCTTGTGACCAGACGATATCACGGGAGGATCGGCCGATCATGATCTCGAAGAAGCCCGGTTCGACTATCCTTGTAGTTCCATCGGCTATGAACGAGAGCATATCCACCGGCAACGCGAATACAACCCGACGTCGTGTTCCCGGGTCGAGAGAAACACGGGCGAACCCCTTCAACTCCTTGACTGGCCGAACAATCGAGGCCTGGCAGTCGTGTACGTAGAGTTGGACAACTTCATCACCGGTGAAATTGCCAATATTCCCGATAACGGCGGATATCCGCACAACACCGTCGTTCGGCACTGTAAGGGCATCAACAGAACACTCCCCGTACGAGAATCGGGTATAGCTCAACCCAAAACCGAAGGGAAACACCGGATCGAATTGTCTTTGTTTCGGCAATCCAGGAGCCTTATAGGAGTAATTGTAGAAATGTGGCATAGCCCCGGCAGTCTTGGGAAACGAGAGCGGTGTCTTCCCACCCGGCACCGCTAGTCCGAATAGGATCCGCGCGGTGGCTTCACCACCACCCTCTCCAGGCAACCATGTCGCCAAGATAGCATCAGCGCTACCCAAAGCCTTTCCCAGTTCGTACGGTCGCCCGCTGACCAAGACAACGACAACCGGTTTCCCTGTTTCCAAGACCGCATCGAGCAATTGTTGTTGCACGCCGGGCAACCGAAGCGAGGAGACGTCGGAGCCTTCTCCGACCGTTCCATGTTGGAACAACCCGACAAGATCCCCAACCACAACCACAACCACAACCACATCCGCCTCTTTGGCCAACGCTACGGCGGAAGCGATATTACTGGTGTCCTCACTGGGCGACTGGAGCGAATTCTGCTCGTCCTCGCTTACATCGCCAGGAAAATACACGGCGTCCTTGAACGAATAGTCGTAGATCTTACAACCCGGTTCATACATAATGGTCGCTTTCCCCCGGACCGTTTCCAACGCCTTCCTGATCGACAAGGCCCGTGCGGGTACCGTGTCCTCCGGATTGCTCGAACCTTGCAGATGTACCGGAGCGGAATACCCGCTGAGCATGGCATAGGGGTGGTCCGCCAAAGGACCTATCAAGGCGATCGAACCTACCTGTGGCAATGGAAGCACGCCGGAATTCTTCAGGAGCACCATCGATTTCTCCGCTACCTCGACAGCCAGGTCATGGTTCGCGGGTGAACCGAGTTCAATCGCATCGATTTCAATGAACGGATGGTCGAACAAACCCAACCGGAATTTTTCCAGCAGGATCTTGAGCACAGAGGCATCCACCTCGGCAATTTCTATCAAGCCACGCCCCACAGCTTCAAAAAGACCCTTCTTGAAGGTCGTACTGCTGGGGAGTTCCATATCCATCCCGGCCTTCAATGCAAGTGCGGCCGCTTCGGAAACGTCGCGAGCTACCTTGTGATCAGCAAACAGTTGCATGGGTGCTTCATAATCGGCAACCACCAAGCCGTCGAATCCCCACGTCCGCTTCAGCAATCCTGTGATCAGCGAATGGGAGGATGAGCAGGGTTCACCATCAATATCATGGTATGCCGGCATGACTGCCCCCGGAGCAGCCGCCTTCACCACCATCTCGAAAGGCAGGGCAAACGTATTGGACAATTCGCGCTGTCCGATATGGACGGGAGCATGGTTTCTTCCACCTTCGCTCGAAGAGTGTCCGACAAAATGCTTGAGCGTCGAAATCGGAGACCTGTTGGGGCCCTGCAAACCTTTGACATAGGAAATACCCATTGAACCTACAAGATACGGATCTTCACCGAACGTTTCCTCCAATCGTCCCCAGCGGGCATCCCGCGCGACGTCCAGGACCGGGGCCAACCCTTCGTGGATACCAAGTGAAGTCAACTCCCGCCCGATTGCCCGCGAGATCCGATACATGAGCGAAGTGTCCCAGGTGGCTCCATAGTTGAGGCTGCAGGGAAATATCGTCGCATCCTGGACCATGGCTCCAGCAAGACATTCCTCGTGGAGCATCGCCGGAATACCGAGACGGGTACGACCGGTCAAATACCGCTGGATCTCATTGATTCCCCGTGCCACCTTTCTGGGAGCAAGGGAACGTGTGCCGTATGGTCGCGTGAGTTGTCCAATGCCATTGCCCAACACCATTTCCCGGTCATGTGCGGGGCGATCAGCCCGGAATGCCGTTTCTTTTACCGAGAAGCTGCCATCTTCCGAGATTTCCAGCCAAGCGGCACAGAGTTGGGCGACCTTCTCTTCCAAGGTCATTTCCTTCAGGAGCCCTACTGCCCGTTCATAATTCGTCCGCATACCATCACTCCTTCAACGCACCCAGCGCAACCCCGGCAATAATATATTTCGAAAGCAGGAAGTAGATGACGAACAACGGCAGGACCGTAAGGGCAAGCCCCAGATATACTGAACCGTATTCCGTCTTGTAGATGTCGCCTCTCAACAGGCTTACCATGATGGGCATCGTATACTTCTTGTTGTTAGTCAGAAGGATCAAAGGCAAGAACAAGTTGTTCCAGCTGAATACAAAGGAAAAGATCGCCTGCGTGGCTATCGCCGGTTTCATGATCGGCAGGATGATCCGATTGAATGTATAGAACTCTCCCGCGCCATCGATTCGCGCTGAATCGACAATTTCCAACGACAGGGTTGCCATAAGGTATTGGCGCATGAAAAACACCATCGCGGGGGTCGCTATTGCCGGTAATATCAGTGGCCACAGACTGTTTGTCCAGTGGATACTGTACATGAACTGGTAAAAGCCGATACTCGACACTTGCGCAGGTATCATGAGGATAGCCATGATGAACGTGAAGAAGGGTTGTCGCAGTTTCCAGCTATACGCGACCAACGCGTATGCGGTAAGCGAGGAAAAGTAGACCGCCCCCAACGTGGCGCCGGTTGAAACCAGCATGGAATTCATGAATCCAGTCAACGGGTTGAAACTTTTTCCAACCAGTATCTTCCAATTGCTGGAAAGGAATGTCGAAGGCCAGAACGCCACGGAATTCTGCTGGATCTCGAAGGTGCTGCGTGTTGCGTTCATGAACATGATCCAGAAGGGAAAAATGCTTATCAATGCCAGGAAGATGCACACGATATAGATGACTGCCTTCGTACTGTTGCGAGAAGCGAGCATGCCCATCTTCATACCGACACCTCCCCATCGAGGGTCCTTGCGATCCTGCGCAACTCGCGCTCCCGCCTTCGTGCGCGTCCGGGATCCCTGTCACGAAGGATGAAGAACAACAGTGCCGAGAGGATCGAGATGATGACGAACATGATCATGCTTGCGGCCGCCGCACGGTTGTAGAGATAACTGCCGCTGAACGCTTGGTTGTAGATGAACACGCTGGTGGTGAGCGTGGCGCTGTCCGGACCGCCCAGGAGAAACAGCTTGGGGATATCGAACATCTGCAGTCCACCGATCATGCTGGTGACCAGAGTGTAGAGGACAATGGTCTTCAGTCTGGGCAACGTGATGCGAAAAAATATCTGGGGAGCCGAAGCTCCATCGATTTCCGCCGCCTCGAAAAGCGTCGGACTGATCCCCAACACCCCTGCGATCAGGACGATCATCGTATGCCCATACCACATCCAGAACTGGATGAAAGCCACCACAGTGCGGGCTGTCCACTTCTGCAAATGGAAATTCATAGGTTCGTCGGTCAATCCGAATGCCATAAGTACATCGTTCACCGGGCCTTTGGGATATCCGAACAGAGAATAGAACAGAAGCGCGATGGTGGCGGCGGTTATGATGTTCGGCATGTAGATCAGCACCTTGAAGACTCCCTGGCCTCGGACCTTGAACCGCCGGTTCGTGAACCATGCGGTCAACAGGAAGGCCACCAGCATCTGGGGAATAAAGTTCATGATCCAGATCAATGCAGTATTGGACAAGGCCTTCTGGAAGGTCGCATTGGTGAGGATAATCTGGAAATTCTGGAAAGGATTGTCCAGGAAGTTGATATCGGTCCTTCCAAGACCCCTGAGATCGGTAAACCCGATGACTGTCGTATAGAGGATCGGGTATAGCGAGAAGATCAGAAAAGTCACTACAAACGGTATGGAGAATATGTAGCCGTATTTAGCATAGTTGATGCCCTTGCGTCGCATAAGTATAACCCCTCCAGTTGCTTGTGACGTGCTTCGATCGGTATGGACGCCTCCCGCTGTACAGGACACCGGGAGGGGAAAATCGATGCGGGCGGAATCCGACCCGCCCGCATCCGGTCAAACGGAAAGCGCGATTAATGTGCTTCGATGGCGAGATTGTCCTTGACCTGCTGCTTGAACTCGGCGATTGCCGCCGCACGGGTCTTGTTGCCCTGTGCATATTCACGCACCTGGTCGCGCCAGTAGATGTTTATGGTTTCGTCATACTGGTGCTTGTTGCGCCCGGTAGCGAATTGTCCGGCGGGAACGAATACGTCGAACATGTCCTGTCCACCCAAGAAGGCGAGCGAACCGTCGGATTTTTCCATGACTGTTCCGGAAGCAACGGTATCCTTGGTTCCACCAGGTCCATTGAGAGTTCCGTTCGCCCAGTAGTATTGGAGTCCGGTTTCAGAACTGTCGAGGGTAATCCACTCGATGATATCGCCCACGACATCCTTGACCTTGCTGTCCTTGTTGGCGAGTACCCAGGTACCTCCCCAGAAGAATCCTACCGGTGGTTCACAGACCGCCCAGTCCCCGAAGGTACCTTCTCCAGGAGCACTGCCGCCGCTGTTGCCGGCCATGACATAGTTGATCAACCATGCGGGACCAAAGAATCCGAATATGGGCTTGGCTCCCGCATCCTTCATGTCCGCGAACCATGCGTCGGTCCAGTCACGGGTGTCGTTATGGTACCCCTTGTCCCTCAACATCTTGGCCATATCCAGGAAAGCTTCCCGATCGGGATCCAAATACAGCTTGCCGTCAACGATCCAGCCCTTCTCCGAGGCTCCTTCGATCGCATGCCAAATGTCCCCGTCACCTGAAAGAATACCATATCCCTTCGCCTTCAACTCGGCTGCGGCTTGAAAGAACTTCTCCCAACCCGGACCGACCTTGGTCTTGATCACGGCAGGATCGTCGGTTCCCCACACGGCTTTGGCTATCGACCGGCGGTAGATCAAAGCACCCCCGGTCGCCTGATAACCGAGACCGACCAGTTCCCCGCTTTTGTTCGTGCCGATATCGACGGTATATTGCGCAATGTCGGCTTTTTTCAAGAGCGAATCGACCGAAATGCCGAGACTCTTGTAAGGTGCCGCGAATTGTGCCGCATCGCCTTGTGTATACTTGAGGACGAATGCACTCTCCGCACAGTAGATATCCGGTGCATCGGCTCCTCCGCTGACCAGGGCCTGGTCGAGTGCGGGCTGGTAGGCACCATCGGTCGTAGCGATTATGGTGGATTTGATTTGATAATCGAAATCAGGATGCAACTCCTTGTATTTCTCCAACATCTTCGGTACTTCGTCAGTGAAGCTCCACACGTTGATCACTTTCGGACTACTCTCTTGTTTTCCTGCCGCGAATACGGGCAAGCCCATACTCAAGATCAGCAGAACACAAACCATGAGACCCAGTTTCCGTTTCATTTCAACTCCTCCTTACATGCGCACGTCTTGCGGGTATCGATTCATCGGATAGCGCAAGAACCAGTGTATCCAGGGAGCAATGGTCTATGATTCTCCCTACAACCGAATGCTACAATCGATCCAAGCAGGACGCCATTGGGCATTTGTCTTGACTTGTACTAGGATGTTTGTCCTAGTACGATTCGTTGCCCCTCGCCCACTTGATCGCGAATTTTCGCAATTCGCCGGCATCGGCAATGGAGAGTTTATGGCGAATATTGTCGCGGTACACATTGACTGTCTTTACCGAGAGGTTCAGGGTTTCCCCAATTTCCGAGATGCCGAATCCTTGGCCGATCAACCGCAAAACCTCCAATTCACGAACGCTCAACTGAACGATGGGGTCGACTTCCATCGCATTCGAGTCTTGGGTGAACATGGAATCCAACATCCGTTCGTGCATGGTTGCGGAAAGGTAGATCTTTCCCTTCAAGACCGTATCGATCGCCTCCAATAGGGTCTCGGCAGCCTCTTGCTTCATGACATACCCGCGTGCACCGGATTTCAGGGCACTTGAAGCGTAGATGATCTCATCGTACATGGAAACGACAATCTGAAGGATCTTGGGATGCAGGACCTTCACTTGCTTGACCAGTTCAAGCCCATTTTCCTGTTGCAGTGCGATATCGACCAGAAGGACATGGGGCGGATGTGCCCCGATAATCCCAAGCGCTTCGGAAATCGTCCTGGCCTCACCGATCACCGTATAGCGATCATTGTTTCCTATGACACTCACCAGACCTTGGCGGAACAACGGATGGTCATCGACAACCACGAATTCAATTTGATTTCTCATCGTTACTCCCTGGAACCCGTATTCGAACCACCGTTCCTCCAGAGGAGGAATCGATACTCAATTCGGCCTTTGCCATACTCGCCCTGTTGCGCATGATACGCAAACCCAAGCCTCTCTTGTGCATCTGTTCGGGCAATCCGACCCCATCGTCCGCGATGGAGGCGATCCGTTGGATAGTCCCGTCCGATTCCATCGTCGTCTGCAATGCAATCACGATATGCTGCGCATGGGAATGGCGGATCGCGTTTGTCAGCGCTTCCTGTATGATCCTGAATATATGCAAGGCCCTATCGGCATCGGCTATTTCGAACACAGGGTCAACCTGGACCGATATATCCACATGCGCATACCGTTTCGCATCTCCGACCAAGGCCTCCAAGCGCTGCGCGAATGTATGCGAATCCATCTCCAACGGCAACAAGCCCCGGGAAATGGTCTTGATCTTGCCAATGGATTCGGTGAGGAGTGAACTGATGCGCTCCAGGGTTTCCGGCTGTACCTGATGATGGTCAACCACGGTTTTCTTTACCGAAGATGCGAGGAGCGATATCCCCAACAGATGTTGGCAGAGGTCGTCATGCAAGTCCTGTCCGATCCGTTCCATGGTCTTGCTGGAGATCTCCATGACCTCATGTTCGAGTTCCGTGCGGCGTTTGATCTCACTGGACAATTCGCGGTTCGTACGGATCAGGTCCTTCGTCCGCAATTCCACCTGCTCCGCCAACGTCCGCTCATGGGATCTGATCTGCTCAAGCAGCAACGTCCCCTTCAAGTTGCTTGAAATCTGTTCCTGCAAAACATCGTAGAGTGCCGGCAAAACGATTCCGATGGGAACGATCAGATATCCCAAGGGTTCGTCGTTGTATACCAACGGCATGAGTATCCATTGTCCTTGTCTCCAGACAGGTCCGATCTGGGAGGGCAACAGTTGTGCATAATCGAACTCCTGCGAAAAAGACGAGGTGGACTGCCGACCATCCTCGACACTCATCAACAGCCGTGCCTTTCCCTTTTTCCTATTGAAGACAACCAGATATCCGCGGTCGAGGCCGAATAGTTGCAATCCCTTCTTCAGGTTGGAAAACATATCGGCAAGTTCGAAAGCTCCGGCCAACATCGCACTTACTTGGCGCAACGTCTCGAACGAGGTTTCGGCGGCTATCCGTTTCGCCGCCTGGTAGCGTCCGATCTTCTCGTTGGTAAACACGCGGGCGGCACCCATGAGGGTCGAAAGCGACATGTCTCCAGCCAAAGGAGTGTTCTCACAATGGTGTTCCACGATTGACAGGTATTCGTTCCAACGGTCGACCGCACCATTTTCGGTCCCTGTCGTGTCGATTGCCCGATTGAGACGCTTGATCAGTCCGTTGTAGTCGCCCTTGCGTATGAGAATCATGAGATCGAACATCGCCTGGTGTTCCGAGCTGCTGGCGTAGCGGGGAATCTCGTGGAAATTCGGCGTATAGTTGAACCTCGGTCCACATCCGCAGGATTCCCTGACGAGCGGAGAACAGGAAAGGGTGATATGTTCCTCACTCCCGCCTCGCATCAACCGTTCCAGCATATCCACAGCGGCTACACCCAATTCATGCATCGGTTGGACGACTGTGGTGAGCGGAGGCAGAGAATACCTGGATGATTCTATTCCATCGAATCCAATCACCGAGACATCGTCCGGAACCCGGATACCCCGCTTCGACAATTCCTCCAAGGCTCCCTGGGCCATACGGTCGTTCAGGCAAACAAGTGCATCGAAGGGAATGTTCGATGCACATAGTGAGCGAACCGCGTGGGTACCGGACTCTTGGGTGAAGGAACCTGGTATCACCATCCGTTCGTCCAAGGGAATCTCCCGCCGCTTCAAGATTTCCCTACAGGCTTCCAATCTGCTGATCGCCTCGTCGTGACTGCCAGGTCCGCAAACCAAGGCGAAGTGTCTCCTTCCATGTTCGTCGATAAGGTGTTCCATCAAACCGGAAATGCCATTGGTTCCCTCGACGACGACATCGGACATTCCGGGAATCCGCATACCGATCGAGACCCGGGGCAAATCGGCCCAAGGTGCGAAGAATTCCTTCAGGTCCACCGAAGTGAAGAACGTGGCCAATGAGGAGGCGATAATGATCAATCCGTCGATATTCCCGACATTCGCCAAATGGTATGCCAGGTTTGACGAAGCCTCCGATGCAATGGGTGAACCCAAGCGCGAACCCAGGAAAGATATCGATCCGAATCCATGTTCCCGGGCGGATTGTTCTATCGCATGCCAAATTGTCGATTGGTATCCATCGTCCAACGAGGCAGTGAACACACCGATGCACCGTTTTGTCTCCTGCATGTACTTGTCGGCTCCTTGCTGTTGCATATCACTTCCATGATACCCCAATTGGCTGAGAATGCAAGGACGAGTACGTGGGGTGCTTTAGATATAAAAGTCAATTTATGACATGGAATTCCTGTACAAGGCCGAAACCGGCCTTTCGAGCCCTTTCCATTTCCTTTTCCGACTTGCTGGCCGACTGCGGCCCGAAATGGGCTGGAAAAGCCAGCGGTTCGGACATGCCATACCCGAGGGCGGCGATCGCATCCTGCATGGAGACGATCGTATAGCCCATCTCCTTCGGGTCCACCTGCTCGCAGACTCCGAACACCAGGGCCCGCTTCCCCCGGTCCGCCAATCGTGACGTATAGGGGCCCGGCCGCGGCTCGGTGAAATCGAAGAAGGGGTACAACCTGTCGATGAAGGCTTTCATCCATGGTGTCACATTGTAGTTGTAGGTGGGCGAACCGAGAATGATACCATCGGCCTCTATCAATTTCGGATACAGCAGATGCATGCCGTCGAAGAATTGCGTACAGGTCTTGTCCTTCCGGCAACGCTCGCAACCGATGCACCCTTCGATATGGTACGACCGAAGATGGATGTTCTCCACGTGAGCCCCAGCTTCTTGCGCCCCCTGCAATAAGGATTTCATGATGGCTGCGGTATTCCCGGTCTTCCTTGGACTTCCATTGAACCCGATTATCTTCATAGTATCCTCCCTGCGATCGATCACTGGCGATTATACCATTGTCTTTGAGTACACCAAAGGACAATTGGTATGATATACTCGACCAACACTACAAGGAGGCCTTGTTTCATGAACCAGAATAGTCGGAGAGTCAAAATATCGCTGTTCGTTCTTGCCATGGCATTGTTGATCCTGCTATCGTCGTGTTTTCCCGGCACCATCGAATCGGAAGGGAGGAAGCCGGCGGGATTCCTCATGGGAATTTGGCATGGGTGGATCGCACCGATTTCCCTCATAGTCAGGCTTTTCAAGCCGGAAGTCAGGATATACGAATCGTTCAACACCGGATGGTGGTACGATTTCGGCTTCTATATGGCGATCATCAGCGGGTTCGGCGGCTTGTCTTTGGCGCGCAAGAAGGACAGCAGGGACTATCACCACAAACGGAACTCTTGAGTATCCGGCTGTTGTTTCCTCGAGTGTAAGCCATGTTCATCGAGACGTTCCTGCAACTGTTGCCAATACTGCTGATCTCGACGGGTGGATTCTTCATGACGAGGAGCCACCCGTTCGACCTATCGCTGTTGGTCAAGCTCATCGTAGACTTCTTCATGCCGATGCTGGTGTTCCATTCGTTGTATTTCAGTGATCTGCAAGGCTCCCTGATGGTGGGCATTCTCGGCTCGACAACCGTGATAGTCGGCTTGCTCTCCCTCGCCACCTATGCGTATGCACGAATCGCAAAGATCGATGCACGGGATTTCATGCCCCCTGGGATTTTCATGAATTCCGGATTCATCGGCATTCCGCTCATGAGGTTGTGGGGAGGCCTTTCGGCAATGGGGGTGATTGTTGTGTTCGACCAGATTCTGACGATCTATGTCTTTACCTTGGGTATCTTGATAATCACGGGAGGCCTGTCCACCAAATCGGTGCTCAATATGCTCAAATCCCCCCTGCTCTGGGCAATCTGTGCCGGATTCTTCGTACGCATCGCGGGAATTACCCTCCCCCATTCCGTGTTGGCAACCTTGGAGTTCGGGGGTGATGCTGCCCCACCCCTCGCTGCGTTCGTGTTGGGAGGGACCTTGAACAATGACAAGTTGACGGTGAATCGGCACATTCTCGCTGGAGTTTTCATCCGGCTTGTCGGAGGCTTTGCGTTCGCCCTTCTTGCCACACGGATATTCGGTATCACGGGAGTGGCACGAACGGTGCTTATTGTAGGATCGACCCTCCCGTCGGCCGTGTTCACCTCCGTGTTGCCTCTCCGATATGGCATCCGTTCCCAGTATGCGGGACCGATCGTAATGCTTTTCACAATCCTGGGTGTGGTCACCATTCCAATTGCATTCATTCTCGCAACATGACAGCTACCACTAACCGGAATCCTCTGCTATATTGAATCCATGAAGTTATCCGAACGCATTACCAACGCTGTGTTGCGCACACTGCTGCGCATGTTCTTTACCATGAACCTGGACGAATTCGAGAAGGTGCCACGCACCGGACCGTTCATGTTGATCGCAAACCATACCGCGGTATTCGACGGCCCTTTGATGTATGTATTCATGCGACCGCGGGAAATGGTGGCGATGGCAAAGCAAGAATTGTGGGACCATGCATTTACACGTTTTATCATGAATCTTTGGAACTCGATTCCCGTGGACAGGGAAAACATGGGTCGCCAGACCATGGAACAGTGCTTTACAACCCTGGACCGTGGCAAGATCCTCGCCATTGCCCCCGAAGGAACCCGCAGCAGTGACGGTGCACTTCAGCAAGGCAAGGCTGGCGTCGCATTCATAGCCCACAAGAAACAAGTCCCCATGGTTCCGATCGCAATCACAGGATTTGAGAATTTTCGAAAGAACATCAAGCGCCTGCGGAGGACCCCCATAACCATCGCGGTGGGAAAGCCGTTCGAAGTGGTCAACAAGGGAGGCCGTTTGGATGCCGACAGTCGCCAGAAACTGGTCGATGAGATCATGTTGCGGTTGGCAGAGCTGATGCCCCCTTCCCTTTGGGGATTCTACGAGGGGCACCAACTCGATTTCACCATGACCAAAACGGTGTGACTAGATTCGACACGAACGCCGCCACACACCGCTTAGACCGAAGGCAACGTAAGGTAACATAGGTTACCTTACGTTGCCTGCACTCGCTCGGGAAAGTGGCCATTGCATAGCCCCTCTCCTCTCGCTTCGTTTGGCAATAAAGTATTACAGTTTACAGGCCATTAGGAACCGGCCTTGCTAGAGCGTGCCCACAGGTTGATATTTCCTTCCTGGGCGTACGCATCGATTTCCGCCAATTCCGCTGCCGAGAACTCCAGATTACCCAAGGCACCGACATTC
This sequence comes from Spirochaetae bacterium HGW-Spirochaetae-2, assembly GCA_002839355.1. Lineage (GTDB taxonomy): Bacteria > Spirochaetota > Spirochaetia > Sphaerochaetales > Sphaerochaetaceae > UBA8525. Next base: position 40,460 of record PGXW01000016.1, on the reverse strand, counting down.
TCCACGATTTGCTGCGGCGAGCTGGCTCCGATGAGGACCGATGTGACTTCCTTGCGGCGCAAGACCCAAGCCAAAGCCATTTGGGCCAGACTCTGCCCACGTCGGGTGGCCATGTCGTTCAATTTCGAAATCCTTTCCAGGTTCTCCTTGGTCAACAATTTCTCCGAGAGGGCTGTCCCGGCGGTCGCCGCACGGCTTCCTTCGGGGATACCCTTGAGATATTTGTCGGAAAGCATGCCTTGTGCCAGTGGAGAAAAACAGATGGTGCCTATTCCGAGTTCGTCGACCGTATCGAGCAGGTCCTCCTCGACCCAGCGGTTCAGCATCGAATACGAAGGCTGGTGGATGAGCACCGGCACATTGCGGGCTTTCAGGATCTCGTATGCCTCCCTGGTCTTCTTTCCCGAATAGGACGACAGTCCGACATACAATGCCTTGCCCTGCCGGTAGGCCGTTTCCAATGCGCCCATGGTCTCTTCCAATGGTGTATTGGGATCGAATCGGTGAGAGTAGAAGATATCGACATAGTCCAATCCCATCCGCTTCAAGCTCTGGTCGAGGCTGGCCAACAGATATTTGCGGCTTCCCCATTCCCCGTAGGGGCCTGGCCACATGTTGTACCCAGCTTTTGTGGAGATGATCAGCTCGTCTCGGTATGCCGACAAGTCCTGTGCCAACAACTTGCCGAAATTCAGTTCCGCGGAACCGGCGGGCGGGCCGTAGTTGTTCGCCAAGTCGAAGTGCGTGATCCCCAGGTCGAATGCGGTATGCACCATCTTGCGGGCGTTGGTCAGCGATGTCGCATCCCCAAAATTATGCCAAAGGCCGAGTGATACGGCAGGGAGTTTCAATCCGCTTCTTCCGCAGTAGTTGTACTGCATGTCTTGATAACGCGACTCTTTCGGTACGTACATAGTTCCTCCAATTGTGATATATGTTCAAGTAATAAAGTATGGCCGCATGAAGGTAAAATCAAGGCAATCGGGTGATATTCACAAATTTTTGCTGGAAACAAGTGAATTTTGTTGCGGTGTGACAGTCGGGTACAGTATCGTGGAGCAATCGGTGTTCCCAGACCATCAAGAGCATGAAGAGGACCATTATGAACGGAATAGTGTTGCTGATTGTGTCCATCGTAATTCTTATCACAGCGTATATCACCTATGGCAAGTTCCTGGCAAAGCGGTGGGGAGTAGATCCCACCCGCAGGACCCCGGCGGTGGAGCTGGAGGATGGTGTGGATTACGTACCCACCGGAGCCCAGGTTGTCTTCGGGCATCAGTTCGCATCGATCGCGGGTGCCGGACCAATCAATGGACCTATCCAAGCCGCGATATTCGGCTGGCTTCCTGTCGTACTGTGGATATTGGTCGGTGGGATCTTCATTGGAGCTGTCCAGGACTTCGGCTCGATTTTCGCTTCTGTGAGAAACAAAGGACGTTCGATCGGCTATATCATTGAAATCTATATAGGAAGGGTCGGCAAACGGCTGTTCCTGTTGTTCGTCTGGCTCTTCTCCATTCTGGTGATCGCTGCCTTTTCCGATATTGTGGCGGGAACCTTCGCAGGATATGGTGCCGATGGAGGCAGGAGCATAGTAAATGGATCCACGGCTTCGACCAGCATCGCCTTCATGGGTTTCGCGTTCCTGCTCGGCATCTACATGAAGAGGCGCAAGCCGTCGGCTCTGAAAAGCAACCTGGTGGCAATCGTATTGCTGGTCACCAGCATTGTGCTGGGAATGGCATTCCCCACCTTCATCCCGAAACAGACATGGATGTACCTTGTGTTCGCCTACATCTTCCTCGCTTCGGTGCTTCCGGTCTGGGTGCTGCTGCAACCGCGGGATTATCTGAACAGTTTCCTGTTGGTATTCATGATGTTTGCGGCCATGATAGGGATATTCATCGCCAATCCAACCATCCACTTGCCTGCATTCCTGGGTTTTACCATCGGCGGCCAACATCTGTTCCCGATTCTCTTCGTAACTGTCGCATGCGGAGCCGTCTCCGGATTCCACAGCCTCATAAGCAGCGAAACTTCATCGAAACAAATACGAAGCGAGAAGGATATGTTGCCGGTGACATTCGGCGCCATGCTGGTGGAATGCCTGTTGGCAATCATTGCCCTGATATGTGCTGGAGCCGTAGCTAGCCAGGGAGTTCTTCCGGCAGGTACGCCTCCACAAATTTTCGCCATGGCGGTGGCTAGCTTCCTTACGAAAGCCGGTATCCCCTCCCTTGCCAGCACCACGATCATCACATTGGCAATCAGCGCGTTCGCTCTCACCAGTTTGGATTCCGTTGCCCGGGTAGGAAGGCTCTCCTTCCAGGAGCTGTTCCTCGACAGCACAACCGATGACCAGCATATGCCGCGTGTCCAGAAGTTGCTGACGAACACGTATTTCGCGACCGGCATCACCCTGTTCCTCGGTTTCCTGCTGGCAAGAATTGGATACCGACATATTTGGCCGCTATTCGGTTCCGCAAACCAGATGATCGGGGCTTTGGCCCTGTGCGCCATTGCGATATTCCTGCGCAAGACCCAAAAGGGCGGTGCCATGACATGGATTCCCATGCTGGTCATGTTGGCGATAACCTTCACCGCGCTGGGACAGATCATTGTCCAGAAATCAACGAAACTTCTTGATGGTTCCTTCGGTATCATGAATGACGGGATGCAGTTGGTATTTGCCCTCCTGCTGATCGGATTGGCTGTTGTGATTGCGTTCAAATCGATCAAGTCGCTTTTTTTCAACTCGAAGACGGCCATGGCAACAGGAGAAATGGAGTGAGCGGCACTCCTATGGCTTCAACGATTTGCTTGTATTTACCAGCATTAGGATTTAGACTACTGACAATCTGACGAGTCCAAGGTAGGAAAACACCATCGGCACTGTAACAAGACGAATCAAATTGGGTTTCGGCATCGGGGATTTGGGGGGCAACCTCTTTTTCACCGTGATCGGGTTTTATCTGCTCTTCTTCCTGACAGATATCGTGCACCTGTCCGCAGCCCTTGCGGGAACCGTCCTGATGATAGGCAAGATCTGGGATGCCGTCACGGATCCGATCACAGGGTACGTGTCGGACAGGACCCGTTCGCGATGGGGAAGACGCAGGCCATATATGTTCGTCGGCGCGATCGTATCCTTCTTCACTATGGGAATGATGTTCACTCGACCCGAGATCGAATCCCAAACGACACTGTTTGTCTACCTCACGTTCCTCTACTGCCTGTTGAACACCGCATACACCCTGGTGAACATTCCCTATGCGGCTCTGCTTCCCGAATTGACCGACGATTACAATGAACGGACACTTCTGACCGCATACCGCATGAGTTTTGCCGTACTCGGAACATTTGTCGGGGCGGGTGCGGTCATGCCGATCATCGGACTGTTCGCCCCATCGGTGGATATCGGGTGGTCGGTCATGGGCTATATCATGGGAGCTGTCATGCTTCTGACCACCCTGATCACCATATGGGCGGTCAGGGAACCGCAACATTTGGAAAGTCAACCGGAGAAAGGATTCTTCACGACCTACACGGAGGCATTGCAGAACAAGGTTTTCCTCACCGCGTTGTTCCCCTGGGCTTTCTTCATCGCCGGTACTTCGATGGTGCAAGGGGCGCTGGTCTATTACTTCACCTATATCTTCGGCAATGGAGGGCTATTCCAAATGGCGCTTGTCCTCCTGCTGGCCACCAGTCTCCTCTGCATCCCCATATGGGTGAAGATCTCGGAGCGTATAGGAAAAAAATCCTGTTACATGATCGGCATGGGTATCATGGGAGTCGGGGTCATGGTGTTCTCCCTCCTAGGCGAAATCATCGGTCCGACGGCGGCTGTGGTGGTCATGGGTTTGGCGGGTGTCGGATTGTCGACCCATTATGTGATGCCCCACGCCATCTTGCCCGATGTGGTGGAACATGATGCTGTAAACCACGGCAATGTTCGGCGTGAGGGAGTATTCTCCAGCCTGTGGACCTTCTCGAGCAAGATAGGACAAGCCTTCGCCCTGGCACTGAACGGGTGGATACTCGCCCTGTTCGCCTATACGCCCGACGAACCTTCGGCCTTGGCGGCAATCGGCATCAAATTGATCTGCGGCCCTATTCCATTCGTGTGGTATCTCGTTGGCATATGGATACTCCGTCGCTATCCGATCGACAAGGAATATTATGCCGCCATGCTCCAGCGACGGGAGACGTCCAATGGGTAAGAGGAAGGAACGGCTCATGGTCCTGCCCAGGGCAACGGCGGGCCGTGGTTTTGTCGCTCCGCGCTACTCGGCCAAGGCACGTCGTTTCATGATAGTGGTGGGCGGCTGGTACTTGCGGATTCTCGAAGGGGTGCGGCACGTCGAAATCGCGGACGCGGAGCTCCTGATAGATGAACTGGAACGCTTCTACAATGGGGAACAACGGTTGGTGATCGCATTCCGGCATGTTGCCAAGGAAGATGCCCCGGTCATGATGTACGCCTTGAACAGGAAGCTGCAACGGATGATCCGCAAGCGCAACCGTACCAGGCGCAAGGAGGACCGCATCATTGCTCATGCCCGGTTCCTCTATGGAAGCGATGTCCTCGATTGGGCTGGAAAGGCCGCCGCCTGGTTGTTTCCGAAGATCGGATGCGTCCCGGTGCAAAACCGTGGGAACAACAAGAATGGACTCGATATCCTGAGAAGGGAGATGCACGACGGAACCTTTCCGATCGCCTTGGCCCCTGAAAGCCAAGTCACTTACCATATGTACCGGTGCAGCCCGTTGGCGGCAGGTGTGGCATCGCTCGCGGTTTGGGGTGGTTCGGACGACAAGGAGGTTACAATAATGCCTGTGGCGATCGGGTACCGCCATGGCGACGACCCCCTGCAGGTGATCCGCAACGTGATGCACAGATGGGAACAGCAGACGGGATTGCACCTGCAGAATCCCGAATCGCGACCACCGTTGGCTTTGTTGCACGAAGCGACACAGCTGACAGTCGAACTGTTGGAACAATTGTATGCGATCGATAGGAAGGAAGATACTGTGAATCTGCGGGAACGCATCCTCCATATCTGCGAAATTGCCATGCGCAAGGCAGAGATGTTGGCGTTGGTCGAACCCCAAGGTTCTTTGCTCGACCGATTGTTCAGGATCCGCTACAGTGCGGTGGAAGCTATCCATCCGCATAGGTTCAATCCCAACCAGTTGCCACAACTGGGGAGAAGCATCGCCGATTTCCATGCCCTGGAAGCCCATGTGTATGCGCGCCACTCGCAATTGGTGGATGTCCTGCAGTATGTCGACCCATCCTATATCGCTGCTCCCTGTTCAACCGGAAGGGCTTGCGAGTATGCCCTCAGTCTGCTGGATGTGTTGAATCGGGTCCAAGGCGGAAACATCAACACCCGCTATAGTCCCAAAGGCAAGAAGGCATTGGTTTCGGTCGGCTCTCCTGTAAGGGTCTCTGAAATCGGGGAAACCACGAAGGGTCTGTCAAGGAAAGAACGGTTGTCAAAGCTTTCCGAGGCGATATTCGAGGCACTGCAAACCACATCGGAGGCGATGGAACCACTGTGGGAACCACAGGTTTTCGACGCTTGAAAGGTGCGGGGGGCGAAGCGGCACCAGGCTGCCTCACCCCAACCTGCTGTATCTAGAGAAAGAAATATTGCAGACCGACGTACGCTACGAGCTCGTCGTCTAGACTTCCCCGGCTACCGGAGAATTCAATACCCGCATAGACATTGAGATCCTCGATGATGAAGAAAGCAAGTTCTCCCCACACCATGAAATCGTACGAATAGTCGGTACCGTCCAGAAATCCATCCTGGGTATAGAGATCGGCAACATTCAGAGACGCATCCATACCGCCGAAAGCCTGGAATCTGTTGCCCATGAATGCGAGGCTCATGGATAACTCGGAATCGAATCCAAGCGTATATGTATCATTTTCCAAGAAATACCTGCCTCCAGGAGTCAGCACCCGCAAGTCGGCTGACAGCCAGATCCGGTCGCTGAGCTGTGCTCCAGCCAGCATCCTGCCGACAAGGGCTCCGTGCACAACCGTCTCGATCTCCGGATCCTCGAACAGGTAGCCAAGATCAGCACCAGCGTCCAAACCGAAGCCGAGACGTATTCCATCGATAAATTCGTAATACCTGTCGTCCACATACACTTCCCGGGCTTTGTTGAACGGATACCAATAGAAGTAGGCAGTGTTGGCCAACACCGTGTTGGGAGTCGAATAGTGGTTGATTGTGGACGTAAGTCCGGTATTGATGAAAGCATCGGAACTTCCCGAACGGATTCTATAGTTCAGTGCCAACGAACCGTCGGGGAACAAGGTGTCAAACCCGTCGCCGATGACATACGGAAGTCCAACCTGCAAATACAATGTCAACGCATCCTGGGCCACATCACCCAGATCGTATTTCAGATATGGATACAGCGAATATTCGAGTGTTTCGGTATTCGGGATATCCCGTAGATTGTAGGCATCACCCCACATCCCTAGTGAAAGGTTCTGTCGTGTGGCAAACAAGGAACCGGTCAGGACGATACCAACAAGTATCGACACAACCACTATCTTCTTCATACTAATCCTCCTCCTGTAACAGATGACACATCGATAGTACCACATCGATGGATGTGGTGCATCAATATTTTACAATCGGGAGGTATACTCGTAGAAAATTGTGCACTCAGTAGTACAAAGGGTATTTTTCAGCTTGGTAACTGCGGTATCCCCGATAACTTGAAGAGTTGGAATCGGCGATGGAGATGCGCAGGACCTCACGTGCAGGAGAGTCGGCGGTAACTTCCACAATCTGTGCGGAAATCTTCATCCGGTTGATCTTACCCGCAGCGAAATCGAAAATTTCCATGGGTTGCCCATCCAAGGAACGGGTGATCCCACCAAAACAAACCAATCGGTTGCCGTTCGGCAGATAATTGGCATCGCCAATAAATGGCGTAAAGGTCTCCGATCCGTTCTCTTTCCCGAATTGCCACACTTGCCGCACCTGCATCGACCGTTCATCGATCTGGAATTCTACGGCGCGGGAATAGTTGTCCCCAACCGTGACCGGACTATCATACGACCGTTCGTTCCCATTGTCGTACACCAGCAATCTACCGGAGATTTCAGGATGCACCATCGGAGCATGTTGTCCCCATTGCCATTCGAATGTCTCGCCTACCGGTTTCAAGAGGTACGGTTCGAGGGATTCGGGCCAAAACTCGTGGTTACCCAAAATCCATACCAGTTTCCCGCTCTTCCTGTCGATTTTCGCGACGGCACTCTGATCCCGTCCGGATACGACGAAGGTATCACCAAGCGGATCGTAATCGATACCGTTGAGGTGCAGCCAATCCCTCTTTTCGAGATTGCGTGGCTGTGGCGGGCGGCTCGGATCCAAAATCGTACGGAAGTCCCACCATTGCACCACCTCTCCGGATTTGGCATCCACTTCCACGACGCCGTCCTCGAATGAATTCGGTGCTGTCGAGAGCACCAGGAGGTTTCCGTTCGGCATGATCGAGACATCGTGGTGGATTCCCGTTTGCACTTCGGCGCGGATGGCCACTGTCCTCCCCAACATATCGATTTCCAATAGCAGGTTGTCCTGAGTGGATCCTTGCCTGCTACCTTGTATGAGCAGATTGCCGTTGGGGAGCCGTTTCATGACATGTCCGATCTCACCGATGTAATACCATCGGACCTGGCCATAATCGTCTATCGCCGTGGGCAAGGAGGTGAAGCTCCCCGCTTCGTCATAGTGTCCCAGTTGCAGGAAGATCATCCCGGGAGAAATCTGGTCCGGTTCAAGCCGCTCGACTGAAAAGCGGGGATACATCGGCGGCAACGGCTTGGTCTTGATACGAAGTTGCCTTGAGAAGGTCACACCCTCATCTGTGGTAAACACCAGCTCCACCGTATTGTTGAAATCCGGATACAGGCCTAGGATCGGAATCTCATGGTCCCGGGCAAAATTTGGAAACCGGACTTCAATATCGTTGTTATGTTTTCCAGCCACCCGTATGGATACCTGTGTCAGGTTTTTGGTCTGGATCGATACCAAAGCGCTCAACGGTGACTTTTCTTGCACGCGTACAGTGATATGTACTGGCTCGAACAGTCGGACGAGGCCAAAACTGACAGCCAATACAATCAGGACTACCAATGCAGAGAAAACAAGCTTTCGTTTCATGGACCCCATGGTAGACGAAAATCGCAAGGCCTTCAAGAAGGGAGGTGGAAAAAGCTATCCGAAGACTTCGTTCCCGTCAGATTGCTGTCCACCCGCCATCCACCAGCAATAGCGTACCGGTAACCATATCGGCGGCATCGGAAGCCAAGTAGAGGACTGCCCCGGCCACATCCTCGATGGTTGCTACTTTTCCCCTCGGAATATTGGCCAGGACACCAGCAAGAAATTCGGGATCGTCGAGCCGTTTAGCCGTCCCGGGGGTCCTCACAAAGGTCGGCCCGACAGCATTCACGGTGATTCCCCTACCCGACCATTCGACCGCGAGCGTCTTGGTCAACATGTTCACCGCACCTTTCGATGCGCAATAGACCGCTTCGTTGGGAATGGCGACTATGGAGGCCTGGGAGCTCATATTGATGATCCTGCCCTTCTTGCGTTCGAGCATGGCCTTCCCCACCACTTGGCAGCAGAAGAATGTACCTTTCAGATTCAGGTCCATCATCCAATCCCAATCTTCCTCGGTGATATCTTCGGCAGGAATGGGATTTCCCATGCCGGCATTATTGACCAACACATCGATGGGACCGAATTGCTGCTCGATTTTCGCAAAGCATTCATGTATCGAGACGACACTTCTCAGATTGAGGAAAAACGGCTCGCAAACCCCGCCGGTCTGGCGAATCTCCTCGGCAAGGGAAACAAGCGAATCCAAATCACGTGCCGCCACGGCAACCCTGGCACCTTCATTGGCTAGTATCTTCGCCAAACCCCTGCCGATGCCTTTGCTGGCACCGGTGACGACTACGGTCTTTCCTTGCAGATCGGAACCAAATCGCTTGTACATTCCCCACCTCCGTTTCAGTATCGGTCGTTGTCTATACAAGGATTATACAATGATTGACAACACCTGCATATAACCGAAAGCGACGAGAATCATGAACACCGCCGGAATGACCATGGGTCGGTAGGAGCGGATCAAGTCTGTCTTGTAATACTCGCTGGTCACGATCATACATACGTGCAACGGAGAGAGCATGGTTCCCATGAATCCCGACACATAGGCGAATATCACCGTCCCGATCAGCACACCGAAATTCGGATCGGGTCCCATGAGCGCGACAACCACCGGCATGGCTGTTCCCGCGAATCCAACAGCGACACCCATGGTCATACCGGTAAGGAAAGGAAGCGCCATGATCAGCGGTAGGGAGGGTATTCCAAAATGTTGCATCTCGTTCGCCATGGACTGGACCACGGAAACACCGTTGATCTCGGTCGCGATGAACGCCCCGTATACCCTGACCATGAGGATAATCAACAGCATCTTGAAGATGCGCGGGGATATGAGCATTTTCACCCACGTATCCAGGGTAAGCGGGCGCAAGACCTGCAGGACTACGAGGGAGGCGAACAACCCGATCACCATGGGCAGGTACTGGTTGAAATCTCCCATTGCAGGTGCGATGAATTGCAGCAATCCGTACAGCACGATGACTGTGAATACAGGAAGGAATGGAACAAAGGAAAACTTCTGGACCTTTATACTTGTGGAATGGGAAGTCCCGATCTGTTTTAGGAAAAAGAAATACCCGGCAACGATGGAGACAAAGCTGAGCGGCAACCCGTACACCAGCATCTGCCAGAGTTCGATTCCGGCGATATCGCATGCGACAATCACTCCGGGATAGAGTGGCCATGCGAATTCCCAGACGTGCCTGAACCAATAGTTGATGCTGGTCTTCGTATTCGGATTGATACCCTGCAAATCATCGAAATTGTCCAACAGGGGTGCCGAGAAAAGGGCTCCGCCCGGCATAGGGAGCAATCCTATGACCGCAGGGATCACAGCCAGCGAGGCCCGCGGCGAAAAGGCGCTTCGGATGCTCGCGACCAACTCCTGCACCATTGCGGTTTCACTCATCTGCATGGACAGCAGGATGACAGAAGAGACCAACGCCACCAACCCCACCGTATTCCAATTGAACAGGCTGGTTCCGGCGACCTCGAGTATGCCCAACGGACCGAGTCCGATCCATACCGCAAAGAAGACGGCCCCACCCAAAAGTGCCAGGGGCAACCGTTTGGTGACCCGGTTCAGGATGATGATCAGTACCAAAGACGAGAGCAATTTGATGATGATTGGAATAGTCATGCGGTATAATGCTGGAATCACCTGATATATGTCAATAAGGGACTGTGAACCTCTACACATTTCGCAGAAACAGGTTCCGGCTGAAGAAATTCGACTCCCATGGTAGAATTGCGGATACACGTCGACAAGGAGGAGATCGGGATGAAAGGTATCAATACCACCAGGGCATGACGTTGGCCCACATGGCCTTGCGCTGGATACTCGATCATGATGCGGTATCGGTGGTCATTCGAGGTCCATACTGAACAAGTATCGATAAACGTCCTTGCAAAGGGACCCGAAGATGCTTATATTCAAAGGCATGAAAAAAACCTACCTCCTCGCATTGATCCCAGTCATCCTATGGTCTACAGCTTTTGTCTTTGTGAAACGGGGTCTCGATTATACAACACCGTTTGCTTTCGCAGGTATACGCTTCATGCTCGCCGGCATCCTGCTGGCGAGTTTCATACGCGATCCCAAAGGGCTTCTCAAACATACGGTCAAACATTGGAAGCTGGTATTCAAGACCTCCATTCTTCAGACCGCCCTATTCTATGCCCTCTACTACTATGGCATAGACCAGGTGCCGGCTTCGATCGCAGCAATCATCATCGGGTCCATTCCACTGTTCTCCGCAGTGACCGCACACCTGTTCATGCATAACGATCATCTCAATGGGAGGAAAATCGTCAGCCTGCTCGCTGCTATCGGCGGAATAGTCCTCATCAGTGTGAGCAGGGCCCCCGCTTCCGAAACAGGAAAGATGCAGGTGCTTGGGATCGGACTACTCCTGCTGTCCGCAATCTCGGAATCCGTGTTGCAAGTCGTTCTGAAAAAGAACGTAGTCCCCTATGATCCCATGAAACTCAATGCAGCCCAAATTTTCATCGGGGGCTCGATCTTGTTCGTCATCTCGATACCGGCTGAAGGCATGTTCAACTTCAACCAGCCACCGGAATTCTACTTCAGCCTGTTGTGGTTGAGTTTCGTTTCAGCGGTTGGTTTTTCCATCTGGTACAACCTCCTCCAACGTCCCGAGGTCCGCATCTCGGAATTGAATATGATGAAATTCCTCAATCCTGTAATTGGGGCTGCCTTGAGTTGGATCATAATGGCAAACGACTCGCCCGACCTCTACAGTGTGGTCGGGATGGTGGTCATCTCGCTTGCGGTGTTGTTCTTCTATGCAAAGCGGGCATGAAAAACCTGCCACGAAGAATCCGTGGCAGGAAGAATTGGTGATCACTAGATCAATTTTTTCCGCACTATGCTCGTAACGATCTCACCGAACAGGACGACCAGGATAATCGAGAACAGTACCATGGATACATCTCTCCAGCGGAACAGGTCGATCGCAACCTGGAACAACATGCCTATTCCTCCGGCTCCCACCATACCCAGGACTGTGGATTCACGGATGTTGATGTCCCATCGGAGAATCGTCACTGCCCAGAATGTCGGCAACACTTGTGGAACGATCGCATAACTTATGATATGCGCCTTGGAAGCACCAGATGACTGCAATGCTTCGACCGGACCCCAATCCATTTCCTCGATACTTTCACCAATAAGCTTGGCGAGAAACCCGATGGCACGGAAGGTGACCGCGAAAACACCAGCCATAGGGCCCGGACCCAGGATAGCGACGAAAAGCAATGCCCATATCAGGGTATCGATCGACCTGGAGGAAACGATTATCACACGGGCTAACCAAAGCATGACCTTGTTGGGAGATACATTGCTCGCTCCAAAATACGCGACTGGCAGGGAAATCAATACGGCGAACACCGTACCGATCGTTGCGATATTGATGGTTTCTATGAGGGCTGGGATTATTTCCGGCAATGCCCCTGGATTTGGTGGTATCATCCGAGAAATCATATCCTGGATCTCTATCGGTGCGGACCATACCCACGGCCAATAGATATCTATCGAGCTGACCGTCCAATAGAGAAGCACGGCAACCGTAAGATACGCGATGAAACGCAAGAACCGCTGTTTCGCGGTGAACCGCTCCCAGTGGTAGGATTCCTTACCCAATTCCTTCAGCGGGCCTGATGTCAATGAACTCATTTGGTAAACCTCCTCAGTTTCCCGCTGACGTACTCGAATACCAAGATTATCGCGATCATGACCAATAGGATCGCGGATGCGGTACCATAGTCATACCTACCGAATGCGGAATTCAACGTATTGCCGATACCTCCAGCACCGACAAGGCCGATGACAGCAGATGCCCGCAGGTTGATATCGAGCTGGTACATGGAAAGTCCGATCAGCCGGGGCATGATCTGGGGGAATACCGCATAGACAAGAATGGTGAAATACCCGGCACCCGTCGAGCGGATTGCCTCGATTTGCCCGTATTTGATCTCTTCGATAGCTTCGGCAATCAATTTTCCGACAAATCCCACGGTATAGATGACCAATGTGAGCACACCGGCGAAAGCACCGAATCCGACCGCTTTCACAAACAGCACACCAAGCACGATAGGATGCAGGCTTCTGGAGATGATGATCACCGCACGTCCCAGGGCATAGATGGGAAGAATCGAAATATTTTTCGCTGCCATGAATCCGAACGGAATACTGATCAGTACTCCAGCCGCTGTGGCAACCAGTGTGATTTGGATGCTTTCGATGAAACCGGTGACAATCAATTTGCCTCTGGCCGCAAAATTCGGGGGAATGGCACTTGAGAATATCTGCATGGCCCGGGGAATTCCCCGCATGACCCGCTGGATATCAAGACTCAAGGTACTGAAGGCATAGATCAGATAGACAGCAGATACGAGAAGCAGACCATACCGCAGCCATGGGTTCTTGATAAAACCGGGTTTCTTCCAGATGTAATGGGTCTTTAGAGGAATCGTTTGGTTTTCATGCTTCATCTTTTCGACCTCGGTTTGTGTTCCAACTGTTCCTTGAGCTCCGCCTTGGCTGTATAGATATGCTCGAGGTGCTCGTTGGTCAGTTCGTCCGGTTTTCCGTCGAATACCATGACGCCATCCCTGAGGCCCACTATCCGGGCCGCATAATGCTTGGCCTGGGCGACATTATGCAAGTTGATCAGTACCGGCAAATCCATTTCCTCAGCCAGATTCGCAATGAGTTCCATAATCAGTTCCGAGGTCTTCGGATCGAGCGATGCAGTCGGCTCATCCGCCAGTAGGATCCTGGGGTTCTGCATCAATGCACGGGCAGCACCTACCCGCTGGCGCTCACCACCTGAAAGTTCATCGCAGCGCTTGTTGATATACTGGGACAAACCAACACGTTTGAGCATCTGGTATGCATGGTCCACATCATCCGCCGGGAATTTCCTGAACACTCCCTGCATCAACGAGACATATCCGAGTCTCCCCGAGAGGACATTCTCCATGACGGTCAACCGGTCGACCAGGTTGTATCCCTGGAAGATCATTCCGATCTGCCTTCGTGCATTCTGCAGGCTTTTGCCACGCAACTTCAACAGATCGACACCGTCGAGTAGTATCTCACCGGAATCGGCGGTCACCAATCTGTTGATGCATCGCAACATCGTACTCTTCCCGGCACCCGAAGATCCGATAATTGCAGTAAGTTTCTTGTCTCCAGTGGAGAAGTTCAAACCCTTCAGCACCCGTTCACCATTGCCATAACTCTTCACCAGATTCTTAATTTCAAGCATATTTCCTCACTCGCATTCATCAACCATTAAAACCGGTGCCTTCATTCGGCACCGGTTTTGATATAGATCGTCAATCTTCAACGAAAATCCTACAGACCTTCGAAGGTGTATTGAACCTTATTGGCTTCGTTGATCGTTCTGATCACTTTCCACTGGTCCAGGTATGTTATGGGAATAAATCCATCAACCTTGAACTCGTCGCCAAGTGGCGTCCCTGCGAACGGGAAGGTAAAGAAGGCTTCCTTGATTTTTGCGACAAGATCGGGATGCAGGTTGTTTGCATGTCCATAGGAAGTCGTCGGGAACGGATCGGTCTCGAAAATGATCCTGACGTCTTTTGGATTGAATAGGCCACGGTCGGCCATACGGTCGACTACTTCGGAGGCGACCGGAGCCGCATCATAGTCTTTCGCCACGACACCGAGGGCGGAGTTTTCATGGCTTCCCGAGAATTCGATCTTGTAATCCACTCCAGGAGTTACACCAAACGAGGGGAACAGGGCCGATGGAGCCATGTTTCCAGAGTTCGATGTAGGACTGGTATGTGCGACACGTTTGCCCTTGATATCCTCAAGCTTGTACAGGTTGCTGTCGGCATGCACATAGACTTGCAGCGTATAACCGAATTGTCCGTCCGCACCACCCATGATCGCAAACGGGACATATCCGGCCAGGTTGACCGCAAACGGTGTGGGTCCAGTCGAGATACCGGCGATATGGAGACGTCCGGCGCGCATCGCCTCGACCTGGGCTGCGTACGAGTCGACGGAGAAGAACCGTACTTTCTTTCCGGTGACTTTCGCAAGGTGGTCAAGGAACGGTTGCCAGATATCCTGGTAGACAGCTGGATCTTCTACTGGTGTATACGCGAATATCAGCGTATCCGGATTGATCCATTTGCTGGGATCCTTCGGAAGGTCGGCGACCAGGTCAAAGTCCTCATCGCAATACATCGAATCGAGCAAGCCTCGATTTGTGCATGTGTCGACAACCGTTGGAGCTTCCTGCTTTCCGGCACCGAAGACGAAGGTTGCGGCCAGAACCAGAAGCAACGATACGAGTAACAATTTCTTCATACGATTCTCCTTTTTTTGAAAAAAATTGTATAACTTTGATACAACTTTCACAAACACACAGTAGACTCGCAACGGTCTACCTGTGCTGAGAAAGAACATCTACAACATTGGCCCAAATCATAGTACGATTTTATATCGGATGCAAGGAAAACAATTTCCATGCAGAGGTGCGCGCACGAAGATTCTTCCCGTGCAACCATGGCTGGGGTGGTGGAGATTATCTAGTCTTGATGCGCTGGAAGGCATCCAATAGAAAAATCTATTCGACCGTTTTCACGAGCCAGTAGCTTGATATCGCATCCGGTGCATCTGATGATGCTTCAACCCGGACAAATACCTCCTCTTGCGTTTCTGTCGGAACATATACAAGCGATTCATTCCCCGCTCCGGACTCGATATCGACTGCAACACCGACTACTTCGGCATGCCAAGAACTATCTTCGGTATTGTAGACTTTCCTATACAGCATCAACTGTAGGTTGTTGGTCATATCCTGTATTGTATAGGTGTACGTATTTCCTTCATAGACAATATCATAGAAGTTATCCAAGTCCCCATTCTCCGAAATGCGACCGCTGATCTTATTGTTCGAGGGCATGGCAGTGGCCTCCCAAAAATCATCGTTCGGTTCCAGTTCCGCATACCACCATTCTTCGCAAGACACACTCATGGCAATCAACATAAGTAAACAAATAGATACCAACACACCCGCCAGTCCAGAACGAAATTTCATATGCCCGCCTCCTCCCCTTGGTAATGCCAGATTCCGATGTACTATACTGTCACTATAAATGTCACATAATCGCATTAGATTACAACAATTCTAAATTTTCCCTGGTTGTTTCATGCGCATGGGGAACAGTTTCCATTGAAGCGGTTTCACCCTCTTCGCAATACATTGGGCATGGACAAACCGACATGTCATGAATCCGAATTGGATCCGATCGACGAGCGGGTCTATCGACTCGCCTGCCAGAAATTCCACCTGCAGTCGTTGTATCCGTACCAGGAGCTGGTGATCCGCACTATTTTGGAACGTGGCGGGTTGTATGGGGACCAGCGCAAGAGGGTATCGCACTGCAACCAGATTGTCGTGCTCCCCACCGGAAGTGGAAAAAGTGTCTGTTTCATGCTTCCGGCCTTGTTGTTGCCCGGCTTGACAGTGGTGGTGTATCCCCTCCTCTCGTTGATGAACGACCAGGGGCGTCGTGTCGAAGCGCTGGGGGCCACAGCGGTAACCCTTCGCGGTGGCCAGAGTGCGGTCGAACGCGAAACGGTCTGGAGCCAATTGGCGGTAGGCACAGCAAGGTTCGTCATCACCAATCCCGAGTCGCTAAAGAACAAGACCGTATTGGCGATGCTTTCCCGATTCCCCATATCCCTTATGGTGATAGACGAAGTGCATACGGTCACCCAATGGGGCGATACGTTCCGCCCGGCATACCTTGAGTTGTCTGGAATAATCAAGCGACTCCAACCGGACCAAGTCACCGCATTCACCGCGACCGCATCACCACGGATCATCGAACGCATTACCCATATCCTGTTCGACGGCAAATCACCCAATCTGGTCAAAGGGGACCCGGACCGACCGAATATTTCGTATCGGGTCGTCCCCTCGATCGCAAAGATGCACGACCTCGAGATGTTGGTCCGCCATACAGTCTCCAGACCCGTCGTGGTGTTCTGCTCGACACGGAAACGGTGCGAATCGTTCGCATGGGAGCTCAAACGGCGTCTACCGGAGCTTCCTATCCGATACTACCACGCCGGTTTGGATAGAAAGGAACGGGAAGCGACCGAAGCATGGTTCTTCGAAAGCTCCGAAGCGATACTGTTCTCGACCAGTGCATACGGCATGGGTGTCGATAAGAAACACATCAGAACAGTCGTACACCTGGACTTGTCGGGTGATATCGAGTCCTTTCTCCAGGAATCGGGACGTGCCGGACGCGATGGGAACCCAGCACAATCGATTGTACTGTTGGGTCGGGAAGAATGGCTCAGATCGAAACAGGAAAGCCACGGCAGTCCATACAGCCGCTTGGTCTCCGCTTTCCGGCAACAGTCCCGCTGTTACCGGGAAGCTCTGCTGGAACTGATGGGCTTCCAGAACGAAACCTGCAACGGGTGCGATATATGTGACAATTCTGTGCTGAAAGAGGCCGATGGAACAAGGCAGATACTCACACTGTGCCGTTGGTATCCACTGCGCTTCACGGGTGAGGAAGCCAGTCATGTTCTGGCCGGTACGCGCGCCATACCCTATTGTAGCCGGATAGACCAGGCAAACCCCTTCTTCGGCGTGTTGGAATCATGGAGAGTCGACGATGTAAAGGAAGCGGTCGAATTCCTCATCGAACAAGGACAGCTGAACAACTTGAGCCTTTTTCCGTTTGGATTTACAATGCCCATATCCATAAAGCCTTCGTTTCACGGGGAGTGGCTCATGCTCATGTGCAACAACGTCCGAAAGATCAGCATGGTGGCATATGCGCTCATATATGCAACGAATACATTTCTACAGATTCCCATCTTGGATTCCATCAGCCAGGTCCTTCTCCTACTTGCAGTACTTTTCACCCTCCCTGCCTTGGCAAAGACCAATAGGATCGTTTCAGTCTCCCTCATAGTCATAGCATTCGTGATTTTAACCTATACGGGAATCCCCATGAAATTCTGGCTCGAGGCATTTTCCCGGAATGCGGGCTTGGCGGCCTTGTTCATAACCATCCCCATGCTCAATATCCCCTTCGGGTACGGCAATTACCAGGATGAATTGAAACGGTTTGCCATGAAGTATTTGCGTTCCCCTTGGACGTTCTGCATGCTGGTATGGATTCTGACCCATCTGTTCGGCGTGATAATCCTGATCGGTTCCATACCATTGGTTTTCCAGCTCTTTTATGAGAATTCCAAATTGTACAATGCCGAGAAACAATTCACGTCGGCTTTGATACACGGGCAGATTTCCGGAGGGTTCTGGTCTCCCGTGTGGTCCTCCATGGTGATAATCACCTACACACTCGATATACCCTGGCTACGGTTCATCCCGATCGGCCTGTTCCTTACATTGATCTTCTTCATATGCAGCATGGCGTGGATATATGTCTCACTCAAACGGTCCGATGCTCATCGTATCGAAGGTGAGGTGGGCATTCGAACCAATTGGCATGAAATTATCATGATCGTGGTCCTTACCGTGCTTCCGATACTTTTGATAGTGGTACTGAACTATGTTTCCGATATCTCGGTCACATCGGTCATTCCCGTGGTCTCGCTTAGCTACCCTATCCTCATGGCTTTGTTGATGAACAAATGGAAACGATACGGCGAAGGCATGTCCAATTATTACAATGTCCGTATCCTGAATGTGAAGAACGAAGTAGTGCTTCTGACAGCGGCTGGATTCTTTGGAAAAACCCTCGAGCTTGCGGGTATCCAATCGGCGGTCAGGTACCTGTTGCCGCACAATGTCGCCGAGTACCCCTTTTTCGCCATCGTCAGTATCATGATGGTCTTCGTCATCACAGTCCATATGGGGTTGCACCCGGTTGTGGCCGGTTCGGCACTTGTCGTTTCCATAGCGCCCGAGGCATTGGGACTCACCCCGTTCATGTTCGGATTCACCCTGATCGCCGGATGGTCAATCGGCATCCTGCTGTCGCCGTTCTCGGCGACGAACATGGTTACCGGTGGTTTGACCAAGCATTCCTCGTGGTACCTCAGCACCAGGATGCACGGTATCTTCGGATTCAGCATGCTCCTGTTGATATCGGGCGTGCTCGCACTCCTGTCGAACTACTACTGAGACGTTCTAAAAATACCGTATGGTCCACTGGATCGAAATTGGATTACCCGAGGATCCAGGATTCGTCTATACAAACATATTTGATGCGCTGGCGAAAATACGTATAGGTGATGTGCAACTTGCCATCGATCGATTGTTTGATCGACGGGTACGAATATTCCCTGTTGATCGCTTCCTTGGAATTGTTTGTCATACAATAGCCGTCACCGACTTCAAGGTCTTTGACAATCCGCCACGATTTCCCATCGTCGAGAGATAATGCTATGCTCAACGGTGCCCTGGGAGCTCCCCAGAATGCGGTCTTGGCGGTGGGATCTTCAACCTTTGCGGGTTGCACCGGTGTGTCGTCCTCGCCAATATCGTCATATAGCGAGACACGGCGCTCTGTACAGTTTTCCGCATTCATATTGTTGAAGACCATCGCCAAATGCCCATTCTGCAACCGGCAGACTTGAATCGACGAGTTGTTGTTCGGCAATTCCGTGGGTTCCGCCGCATCCCAAGTTTTTCCCCAATCCCGGGATCTGGTGGTATATACATGATCGGCCCAACGACTTCTAAAGAATGCGACCAACGACCCGCCCCCCAAATCGATGATATTCATATGTACACAACCCAAGCTTCCTGGAACGACGATTTCCTTCCAGGTCTTTCCTTGGTCCGAGGAAATCTTCACTGCACTATAGTCTTTGTTTCCCACCCACTTCTGTCCAGGCACATGTACACAATAGAACACCGTGAGCAGCCAATCACCATTCTCCAGAATCACAGGCGGTTGCCGTACAAACGTGCCCGGAGTGTCGATGAAGAGTTCGATAGGGCCCCATGTATATCCCCCATCGCTGGAAATTCTCCGCATCACAACCGCGGAATCCTGGTTCCCCGATTCTTGGGAAGTCCACATCAGCCAAAGTTTCCCATCCGGCACGGGAAAGAATACCGGATTCTGTTCCGATCTTGCGGGATCGTCCGAAACCTTTTCAGGGGTCGACCAGGTTTGTGTTCCGGCTTGCAACCGTGCCACATAAATGGAAATATCGGACATTCCCTCCTGCGTGCCGGCGAACCACGTGCATAACAGATCGCCATTGGGCATAGGCAATACATTCGAAGCATGGTTCTGAACCGTATCGGTGGGAAGATAAGCCTCCAATCGCTGCCGATCTCCGAGGGCGGGTCCTATTGTTCCATTTCCAAATTCCAACGTATCCGTCATGCAGCACCTCCATGCCTATAAAAACCAAATTACTGTGGATCGACCAACGACCTCGCGATGCTTTCCTCCATCCTATGGCAAGCCACGCAATGCCCATCCTCCAACTTCTTGAGTTCCGGTTCGGATTCGGTACACAACGGCAACGCGAAACGACAACGGGGATGGAACCTGCAACCCGATGGCGGATCTATCGCATTGGATACATCCCCGCACAGGATTATCCGCTTCCTTACGCGTTCCCTATCGGGGTCCGCTTCAGGTACTGCGGATAACAATGCGGTGGTATACGGATGGATTGGATTGTTGAAGAGCTTGTCCTTGGGAGCAATCTCCATGATCTTTCCCAAGTACATGACGATGACCCTATCGCTGATATGTCGAACGACAGCGAGGTCATGGGCTATGAAAAGATAGGTGAGATTATATTTTTCTTGAATATCCATGAGCAGGTTGATTACTTGCGCCTGAATGGAAACATCGAGTGCGGATATCGGTTCATCGCATACGATAAAATCGGGATTGCTGGCCAAAGCACGGGCGACACATATTCGCTGCCGCTGTCCACCGGAGAATTCATGCGGGTATCTGTTGGAGACGTTCGGATTCAATCCGACATCTGAAATCAGTTGGGCGATGCGGGCGGGAATCTCATTGGCCGGCAACAGGTCATGAACCTTCAACGGTTCGGAAAGTGCCTCGCCGA
Organism: Spirochaetae bacterium HGW-Spirochaetae-2; assembly: GCA_002839355.1. Lineage (GTDB taxonomy): Bacteria > Spirochaetota > Spirochaetia > Sphaerochaetales > Sphaerochaetaceae > UBA8525. The sequence continues at coordinate 19,646 of PGXW01000016.1, read as the reverse complement.
TGGTCATCCTCGGATTCAATGTGGAATAGGGATCTTGAAAGACGATTTGGATATTTTTCCTAATCGACCGCAACTCCTTGTCCTTCATCTTTGCCAAATCCACCCCGTTGTAGAGCACTTCACCGGAAGTCGGTCGAAACAACTGGAGGATAGTAAAACCGGTGGTTGATTTTCCACACCCTGATTCCCCGACGAGTCCCAAGGTCTCACCCTCATAGATATCGAAAGAGACATCGTCTACCGAAAGTGTTTCACCAGATGCTTTACTTGGACCAAGGTCCTCTTGTCTTCACCAACACTCATGCTCGACTCCCCCTATTTCCAACATCCACCCAACAAGCTACTCGATGCAGGGAGTTCGGCCCGATATTCGGAATATCCCTCAACTGTGGGTTTTCCTGCTCGCATCTTTCGACCTTGAAGGCACAACGAGGTGCGAAGGGACAGCTTGTCGGTTTTACATAGAGATTGGGTGGCGCCCCGCCGATCGAGGGTAAACGCTTCCCATGCGATGCATCCACTTTGGGAATGGAGTGCAGCAAACCTATTGTGTACGGGTGTCTTGGATCCTTGTATATCTCATCCAGGGATGCTTCCTCGACTATCAAGCCCGCATACATGACAATGATTCGGTCAACCATTCCCGCAAGAAGACTGAGGTCATGCGTTATCCAGATAATGCTGGTATTCAACTTGACGCGCAAGTCTTTGACCAATTCGACTATCTGCGCCTGGATAGTCACATCCAAAGCGGTTGTCGGTTCATCGGCAATCACCAGCGAGGGCTCGCTGAGCAGGGCCATCGCAATCATCACGCGTTGTCGCATTCCACCTGACAACTGGTGGGGATATTCGTTCAAGCGTTCGGTACTGTTGGAAATTCCCACAAGGTCAAGATATTCGGCAGATCGTCTCATAGCCTCTTGCTTGGGCATCTTCTTGTGGTACATCAAACCTTCCGACAACTGTATGCCGATCTTGACAAATGGGTTCAACGAGGTCATGGGATCTTGGAATATCATACCGACCTTGACACCACGGATATAATTCATTTCCTGAGTTGTCGCGTGTGAAATATCCTTGCCGTCCAGTATCACGGTACCATTGGTAATTTGCGCCGAAGGTGGCAATAGCTTGATTAGACTCATCATGGTCACACTCTTGCCACATCCGGATTCACCCACCACACCAAGCATCTCCCCTTTCTCAAGACTGAAAGAGACGCCATTCACCGCATACAGATACCCTGAACGAGCTTTAAAACGAGTCTCAAGATTATTTACTTCCAACAATTTCGCCACAATTAACCCCTTTTCATGAACAGTAGATCAGGAATGCACAAATCCTGTCCCACACACTTTCCGGCGATCTATTTCCACTGCCTCGGATTGAGTGCGTCGTTGAGTCCATCACCCAAGAAACTGAAAGCGATGGTAACAACTGCCAACACCGCCGCCGGAGCAGCAAGTGTATGTGGATACAATTGCCATACACGCAACCCGTCACTGATCATATTACCCCAGCTGGGAATCGGTGGCCGGACTCCTACCCCAAGGAAACTGAAGGAAGACTCCAGGACCATTGCTTCCCCAAGAGTCGCACTGATGAAAACGACTATCGGCCCGATTGAATTGGGGATTACATATTTTGTGATGATCTTGCTTGTGGGCACCCCCAGGGCTTTTGCCGCCAATACATAGTTCTTGTTCTTGATCGAAAGTATTTGTCCACGGATAATACGTGCTGCCTTGGGCCACTTGATCAATGCAAGGGATCCAAACACCAACACGAAATCCGCCAATATGGTATTGCGATAGAATTCGTTGTGTGTAGCCAGGAATTGCGCATCCATCCAATTGACCATGCGCGGTTTCAGGGACACATTTATTACAATCACCAATAGGAGCGAAGGGACCGACATGACGATATCGATGAACCAAACCACAAAAGCATCGACCTTGCCACCCAAATATCCACCCAAAGCTCCGATAGCCATTCCAATGATCAGACTGAGCATGGTAACCGAAACCGCAACGATAACGGCGGTCCTCGCACCGTAGATAACCCGGCTCAAGATATCCCGTCCCAGATCATCGGTTCCGAACCAATGCTTCATGGATGGAGATTGGTTTCTTGCCATGAGATCCTGGTCAAGGAAATCGTATGGCGTGATATACGGCCCGAAAATTGCGATGATGAAGATGGCGAGTATGACAACAAGACCGATAACCGCCAATTTGTTGGCGATGAGCCGGTTGAATGCATCCTTATACAAGCTGAACTGTTGTTCGTCTTGCGGTATATCCATTTTTTTCTTACGCATCACTCGTCTCCCTTTCTCTTGGCTGCCGCACGCGGATCAAGCAACGGATATGAGATATCGACCAACAAGTTCGATAGCATGACTACAATGGAGAAAATCAAGACTATCGCCAGGATCACCGGATAGTCGGAATCCTTGATTGCGGTCTCGGTCAATCTTCCCAGACCGGGTAGACCAAAAACCTTCTCGATAAGTATGGAATTGTTCAGTGTCCCGATCACTATCAAGCCGATTTGACTTACTACCGGAGTAAGTACCGGACGCATGATATGCCTCACCACCACGGTCCGCCTCGGCAGCCCCTTTGAACGTGCTGTACGAACATAATCTTCACTCAGGACCTCGAGGACACCGGCGCGCGCCTGTCGTATGATCAGAGCCATGGGATTCAACCCAAGCACCAGCAGAGGAACAATCACCTTGGGATTGAACATACCGCTCCAGCCATACGGGACATCCATCCCCAGGCCAAGCACCATGACGACAATAATCAGCGGACCGGCGACGAACACAGGAATGCCCCACGTGAATAGGGCAAAACCCACAATCATATTGTCAACCAACTTGTTCTGGTTCAACGCCGCGACTACTCCCAGCAATATTCCTATGATGGACAGGAAGAATATCGCCGTGAGTCCGAGTTTCAGTGTGACTGGAACGGCTGCCTTCAACATATCGTTGACCGAGCGACCGGAGACCAATGAATTGCCAAAATTGCCATGCATAATATTCCAGACATAATTCCCGAATTGTACAATGAAGGGACGATTCAGACCTGCTTCCTCGCGAATAGCCTCGATACGCGCTTCATCATAGGCGACATCTCCTGGCGCACGAAGGAATATCAGTTTTATCGGGTCCCCTGCGCCAAAGTACACCAATGCATAGATGAGCAAGAGGATCAATAGGACCGAGGGAATCCATCTAAGCAGTCTATGTAAGATATAGCGTCCCATGTTTCTTCCTTTTCTTTACAAGAGATTCGTTCGAACCGACAAGGCTAGTTGTCTGTAAGCTGTACAGAACACAAGAGTCGGATCGCATGTGACTGCGACCCGACTCCCGGCGTGTTGCCACTACGGGCGCTTTGCCTCGTCGATTGTGACATTCCAAGGTTCGATGACCTGCCAGTCATCATTCTTCTCGAAATTGTTTACCCAAGGCATAGCCCACTTCGACATTACGTCATAGTAGTACGGAATAAACAAATATTCATCTCTAAAGATATTCTGTGCTTGTTGTGCCAATGCATTGCGGGAAGGATCCGATACACCCTTCACACTCGCCTGCTCAAGAAGCTTGTCCACTTCAGCATTGCCGTATCCACCCAATTTGTTTCTCGCATTGCCGGAACCGGAATGGATCGCTCCCATCAAATAGGAGACTGCGTCGGGAACCCGTGTACCGACATCGTCACGGAAAATCTGGACACTCGCCTGGTCTGGACCGGAATAGGTTTCGATAGCAGGTTTCATTTCAATTCCAGTTATTCCAAGTACGGTTCTCCACTGCTCCGCTATGTACTGTGCCGCGGCTTCGTGGGTTGGTGTGCTGATACCGACAAACATGATCTTGGGCAAATATTTTGCGTCCTTGTACTTCGATGCGGCCAAGGCTTTCCTCGCTGCATCCGGATCGTATTGATATGCCTTGAAATTGGGATCGACACCAGGAACCTTGTTCAAGATCTGGGTCGCAGGAACAAACGGTCCATCGGGGTACGCGGCAAGAGCAAGTTCATCTGGATTGATAGACATGATCAAAGCCTTTCGGATATTGATATCGTCCATGGGGGGTTTATGCGCATCGATCCAGAATTGCTGGCCTTTTGCAAGTGGTGGACCGCTGATGAAGTCGGCTCCAAGATCCTGCACGATTGTAGGAGTAATCAATTCGGTATGCGCATCCATCTTACCGGTCTTGAGCATCAGGGTTGCGGTACTGGCATCGGAAACCGTTGTCAGCACAATCTTGTCCAACTTGGGAGCGGGTCCGAAGAAGTTCGGGTTCGGAACCAATGTGATGATACCTTGGTCAAGATCCATGGATTTGGGCATGAATGGTCCAGAGACGACAACACCATTCTTGGGTGACCACCATTCGGTCTTCTCATTGCCATTCGCATCCTCAGCCTGGGAAATCTTGACTGGGGCAATCAGTGCCGTCGCAATCTTCTGGTCGAAAATCGGGTCGGGACCGGCTAAAGTGACAACCAGGGTCTTTTCATCCTTCACTACGATACCAGACATTGCCTTTGCCTTACCCAATGACACATCCAGATACCCGTTCACTCCACCGAGGAAAAGGTCGATACGGGCATGCTTGGTATTGGGCCTCGCACTCAGGTCCCAAGTTCCCTTGATGTCTGTCGCTGTGATCGGCGATCCATCTGAGAAGACAGCCTTCGGATTCACCGTCAATGTCCAAGTAGTGTAGGTGGAATCCGCTTCGGCTTTCGACAGCACGTACGGTTGCAGGACACCTTCCTTGTCGAAATACATCGGGGCAGCCCACATCAACGACTGCCAACGTGCCGAGTGACCACCACCTTGAAGCGGTGACCAGTTCTGCTGAAGAACCGGGTGGGCAATATTCAGGACTTGTCCAGAATCGGCGGCTTTCGCGTCCGTTTGGCCTCCAGCGAAAACGGAACCCAAGACCAAACAACCGAGCAATAGAATTGCCAGTAGCTTTTTCATACGTCTTTCTCCTTTTTGTTGATATCGAATACGTGATTTTTCACGTTCAACCCAAATGAATCGATCACAGCCATGAGTGCTGTATCCATTTCCGCATCGGGAACCAATGATGGCAACCGATTGTTTCCCACGGTCGCATCCATGAGGTAGAGGATGCGTTTGACCATTGCCGGTGGATATCCAGGGGCATAGAGAGCCTTCCGCAAGGTGTTTACCTTTTCCTGCGCGGCCAGAGCCGCTTCGGCCTCATCCGCAACGAACGCCGTTGTTATGGCATGAATCCAAGTCGGAACGACGTTCGCCATACCGGAGACACACCCGCTCGCACCCCGTTCCAATCCGTAGAGGATAAGCGAATCGGTTCCGGTATAGAACTCGAATCCCGGCTGGTCGGTCACAATCTTGGACAATCCGTCCAACCGTTCCGTTTTACCGCTGGAATCCTTGATACCCTTGATGTTCGGATGTTTTGCCAAACGCGCGACAGTCGCGATGTCGATGGAATTGCCGGTCCGGGCCGGAATCTCGTAGATATATACGGGAACGTCCACTTCATCGGCAATACGCATATAATGCTTGTACAAACCCTCCTGGGTACAGGCAATGAAGTATGGAAGAATAGCCGCAACCGCTTCAACGCCTATCTGCGCAAATTCCCTTGCCAAAAGTATGGTCTCATGGGTCGCTGGACAGCCGGCATTGGCGATAAGCCGGGCTTTTCCTGCTGTCGCTTCGGCACAGGCTTCGACCACGCGGACTTTTTCCGGGAAGGTAAGGCTTGAGAAATCACCGTTTGTCCCACACGCGAAGATGTCGTTGCCTTCGGCTATCTGTCGGGAAGCTTCCTGCTTGATCCGGTTGTAGGCAACCGATTCGTCTGTGTTGAACACTGTTATCAAAGCTGTGAAGGTCGATTTGTTCATCATATGTGCCTCATACCATCCTTACGCCCATCTCGATTGCCTGTAGCATGCTCTCGGGATTCGCCCTTCCTTCCCCAGCTTTCCCGAAGGCAACGCCATGGTCGACGGAAGAACGGATTATCGGCAGACCGAGAGTGATGTTCACTCCCGACATGGACAGCCAGGTATTGGTTGCCCTGTCATAGTTGAAACCTGCCAACTTCGTGGGGATATGTCCCTGGTCGTGGTACATGACCACAACGATATCGTACTGTCCACCTTTCATCTTGGAGAACACCGTGTCTGGAGGAATCGGACCTTCCACCGTCTTGCCTTCGGCCCTGGCCTGCTCAATCGCCGGGATGATCTCCTTGATCTCTTCCTGTCCGAACATTCCGTTTTCCCCTGCATGGGGATTCAAACCTGCCACCGCAATTCTCGGATTCGGGATACCCATCTTCTTGAGAGCTTCGTCGGCAAGGCAGATAACCTTATGGACCCGTTCCTTCTTTGCCCGGTTGATGGCTTCCTGCAGCGATACGTGGGTGGAAACATGAACTACCCGGAAGTCTCCTTCGGCCAGCATCATGGCATAATCCTTGGTACCCGTGAGTCGTGCATAGATCTCGGTGTGTCCAGCTTCATGGATCCCTGCCGCATTTATCGCTTCCTTGTGGATAGGGCCGGTGATGGTCGCATCGATTTCCTTGGCGAGTGCCAATTGGATGACTTTCTCGATATATTCATACGAGGCTTTACCAGTCATTGCGGCCACTTTCTTGTACTGGAACGTAGCCATATCGACATTGTGCATGTCGAGTACATCAATCGTTCCGAATTCGTACCACCCTTCCGATGGCTTGGATACCGTCCGAATCTTGAGATCAAGCTTGGAGAATTCGACTGCATCCTCCATGATCCGGAGGTCGCAAACAACCAGTGGTCTGCATATGTCATAGATATGCTTTTCAGCTAGCGCCTTAGCGGTGATTTCCGGCCCGATTCCTGCCGGATCCCCTACACTTATTCCTAAAATCGGCCTTTGTCCATTATTCATGCGTTGTTCCTTTCCTTATCATCACTGTGCAAGCAACCACTAGCCTACATCTCTTCAAGCAATTCCCTATAGATCGCCTCGATCTGTCCTTTTGTCCATTCCATCGGATTGTTATCCATAAGACGCCGATTTCCATATGCGCTCCCGACCAAGGCATCGAGGTCATCGAGCTTCACGCCAAACTGTCCGAGTGAGCGGGTTATTTCGAGATCGGTCAACAGTGAATTCAATTCATTGTCCAAATATTCGGCAGGTCTGACCGTACCATCGGACGACCGATATCCGAAACATTCCGCTATTATCCGGGTTTTCTCCGGGATAGCCGTCAAATTCTGCTTCATGACCAATGGCAGCAGCATTGCATTGGATTGCCCGTGGGGTATATGGAATGTGGTCCCCAACGGATACGACATGGCATGCACAGCATTGGTTCCCGACAGCGCTATGCACATGCCGGCATAATAGGATGCAAGAAGCATTTCGCTTCGTGCGGTCATATCCGTCCCGTCCTCATACGCTTTCCGTATGGCACCCGCAATCAAACGAATAGCTTCTACAGCCAGCAAATCGCTCAACACATTGGCTTTTTGGGAGAGATAGCATTCCATCGCATGGCAAAGCGCATCCATTCCAGTGGTAGCGGTAATCACCGGAGGCATACTCACCGTAAGCACCGGATCGAGGATCACCAGGTTGGGGAGCAACAACTCATGTACGACAGCGCCTTTCGTCTTTCGGGACGGTATGGCGATAATCGCATTCTTTGTAGCTTCCGAGCCTGTTCCTGCGGTTGTTGGAACGAGTATGGTGAACGTGGCATGGGGAGGCAACGAAACACCATCAAGCAAATCGAGTACGGTAAGTTCCGATGATGCCAATACCGCACAGAGTTTGCCGATATCGAGAACAGAGCCCCCACCGACCGCGATCACACACTCCGGGGAAAATCGTTTGACCTGTTCCATTACCCTGTCGACATCGGGGACACCCGGCTCGCGAGGCAAATTGCTGATACTATGGGCTTCGATTTCGGATTCCTTGAGAATGGTGAGGAGCCTTTCCCCTATCCCACTCTTTTCAATTCCGCTATCCATGAGCACAACGACCTTCCCATACCCTTTGGCTTTGACCACTGAACCGAGGGTGTTGATGGAATCTACTCCAAGAATCGTCCTATTCGAACTCGCCAGATCAAATGCAAGTTTCATATCCATCTCCTAACCTACCTGCGTTGTGGGTTTGTTCTGGATGTATTCGAACACACCTTCCAGTGCATCCGGTTCACCAAAAGAACCTGCTTTCGAAATAAATACTATGGGTTGTGGGATCCCAGGAACCATGATCCTTCCCACTGGAATGCCCGGAAGGGATTCGTCGATCAGCTCCAATTCGTTGACTTTCAACCCTTTCAGGATATGCATCGCCGTGTCACCGCCAGTAACCACCAGGACATCGATATCCATACTCCTGAGTACGGCATCCACTACTTTTCCAAGAACGGATCCGACTATCACATGCCCGGAGAGTCTGGAATTGTCCCGATCCGTCTGGAGTAGAACCAACCGGGATGTTGAGAATCCCTCACAGACCGCCGAGACCAATCGGTCGATCTCAGAGCGGGAATCGGCGATTGCCTGCTCGGTTATCAATCGGTGGATTTCGTGCAGTCGAACCTGTTCCGACAGCCATGTGACTTGGGCTACGGATGTTTCCATCATGCTTCCGACGACCATAAGGATGCGCTGGGAATCACCTTGCTTCAAACCGCTATGACTTCCCGAGTGTTCACTTGAAACGCCAAGTGCATGGAAAAATCCAGCCGAACCGACATACAAAACCGGTTCCTCCAAGGCCAGGAACGTTGTGCGTACCGCCCGGAGATCTTCGATCGTCATGGTATCCGCAACGATTATTTCAATTCCCGTCGCGATCAAAGATTGCACGAAAGCCACCGAGACTTCTGGAGTGGATCGAACGATTTCCAACGGCAAGAGGCCAATGGTCCGATCTGTTTGCGAAGCGATGATCATTCTCACATCCGAACCTTGGACAGGGGTGAATGGATCGTTCGCGACTTCTGTCACGGCGAGAGGGATACCATTCACATAACACAAGCCATCTCGTACAGTCCGCCCGTTTCTTGGAGTCGCTGGGGCGACACATGCTACCCTGAACCCGCTTGCACCCATGACCGCATCAATTTCAGCACCGACATTGCCACGCAATGTCGAATCGATTTTCTTGAATATTTCCCTTGGATTCAGGAATGCGAATTTCTCAACACTCTCCTGAACTGCCCAAAACGCGTTTTCTGGAGAAAGTGAACGGGAATTGGTATTCACCACTATAGTAGGAGCTTTCAAGTCTTTCGGATCGAAGTCTGCAGACGATGGATCGACTATGACAACCACGGCAGCCTGATCGGAAAGAAAATGAACACCGGTATCGTTGGCCCCAGTGAGATCGTCCGCTATAACCAATCGAAGTATTTGTTCCATTGCCATCTCTATAGCATCATCTGTGCCAGCTTTCCCTGAAGGTCGAACCTATAGACCAACTGCTTTCAATAGTATCAGTTACCAGAAGTAGGTTTTCATGAACACCACATGGCCGATACAATCTGGTGGTGAAATTATCACCACCTAAAAGATAAATTGATGAAAAATTGCGCATTTCAGATTCTCGTGCTACGCTAACGTATGAGTATCCTTTTGGTCGCACCGTATACCGATTTGGTCAGAACCGCAGAATCGGCGTTGAAAAACACACCTTATCCAATCAAGATTTGTCTTGGGGATTTGGACAGGGGTGTCGAGGTGGCCCAAAAGGAAATCGCCGAACATAATGTGCAGATAGTCATAAGCCGGGGAGGAACCGCTTCCCTGCTGCGAAAGAATCTGACGGTACCTGTATTTGAAATCGATGTGAGTGGATTCGACCTGTTGCGTGCGATATATCCCTACGCGATCCGGGACCGGAAAATCGCGGTGATCGGTTTTGAGAATGTCATCAGTGGAGCCAGAAGCATCGCAGAAATACTACATATCGATCTTGGGTATTTTCTCATGTCCCAGGGCAAACATATCGCCTCGGTCGTGCGTGAGGCGCGGGATTGGGGGGCCGATATCGTGGTCGGCGATACGATTTCCGTGAAGACCGCATCGGAGCTTGGACTTTTCACCAGATTGGTCCGTTCTGGTCCCGAGGCTATCTCGAGTGCTGTCGAAGCCGCGGTAAACATGCTGGAACATATGAACGAGGAACTCCTGCGGAACAAACGGCTGAACCTTATCATGGAACATTCCGATATGGGCGTCCTGTATCTGACCGCCGACGGGTTCATACAGCACATGAATTCCAAATCCGAAAAGATCCTTATGCAAAACAAGGAACAGCTTATCGGAAGAAAGATCGGGACTGAGAATTGTCCCAATACCATTATCGAAGCGTTGAGGAATGAAACCAGGCACCAGTTGATCCAAATACATGAGAAGGACTACATGGTGGAGATCAGCCGTATCCTCAACGATGGTATCCACGTAGCGACCCTGGTGTTTCTGGAAAGTAGTAGTCGGATCAAGGATCTTGAAGGGATGATCCGAAAACAAATGATCAATCGTGGTTTGATTGCCACCTATACCTTCGAAAACCTGATCGCGGGTGAGTCGAACTTCATCAAGACCATGGACAAGGCCAAAAGATACAGCCAGACCAACGCGACTATCCTCCTCATGGGAGAGACAGGTTCGGGCAAAGAAGTGTTTGCGCAAAGTATCCACAATGCATCGAAAAGGAATGATGGCCCGTTCGTTGCGGTCAACTGTGCGGCACTCCCCGACAGCCTTTTAGAGAGTGAATTGTTCGGGTATGCTGAGGGAGCCTTCACCGGTGCCCGGAAAGGTGGCAAGCCGGGTCTGTTCGAGATGGCACACAAAGGCACGATTTTCCTCGATGAAGTCAATGAAATGAGCAATACGGTCCAAGCCAGGTTCCTCCGTGTCCTGCAGGAAAAACAGGTCATGAGAATCGGTGACAACCGGTTGTATGATGTGGATGTCCGAGTCATCGCGGCAAGCAACAAGGATCTTGGGATCGAGACCGAGGATGGCCGGTTCCGTCGTGATTTGTATTACCGGTTGAAGGTGCTCGACATAAGGATTCCCGCTTTGCGTGATCGCAAGAAGGATATCCTCCCCCTGTTTGATTCGTTCATCGATTATTTCAACAAGAAATACAACCATGGGAACAGACGAGTTCCCGAACCGATCAGGGAAGCCATCATCATGTGCGATTGGCCGGGCAATGTGCGGCAATTGAGAAATTTCGCGGAAAAAGTGAGTGTCCTACTTTCCCTGAACCAAGGGGAGAATGACATTGTCGGGGATCTTCTGCACGAATTGTGTCCGAGTTCGGGTCAACCTGAATCCAACCTTCTTGCAGCAGGTACCGTGTTGCCCTCGGACCGGCAGTCCCTGAAGGAAGCGGAGGCTATCATGGTACATGCCTGTTGGGTACGCAACAACAGGAATACCAGTGAAACCGCTCGCCAATTGAACATCGATCGGGCCACTGTGAGGAAATACGTTGCCTCTGTTACGTAAATAGAAAAAAATTCTACTCGTGATTCCACCAACCATTGGAAGCATCCCAAAGTAGTATCACTGTGGTAAAGTAGGGAATACCAGCTCAATACCCTTCCCTGGCAACCCGCCGGCCTTTCACGATCAAGTGGATAATCACCGCGATTCCGATCGCGAAAACACCTGCGACCGCAGTATAGACAACCATGGGTACCGGTTCGATTCCAGTCATGGTGCGCTTGGTGTAGATACCGTATAAAGCCCACGCGCCCACTAGTGCGAACCATATGTCACCACGGATAATGATCGCCAGAAGATTGATGATTATCGCGACTATCAGGACCGCGACAGTCCAGAACACTTCGGATAATCCGAACCTGTTCCATTCGAGTACGACCAGAACGGCAGTCGCATTCGCGATTGTCGCCACTGTGATCCAACCGAGGTAGACACTGATCGGCAACATGACACCGATTCGGAATCCCAACGAGGCATCGTCCAACCGGGATTTGGTATGCATGACAATCAGGGTCGCCAGCAGGACGAGCATGATGACAATCGAAGGAATCTGCAACTGCCAATGCCAGGCGAAGATCCACAGGCTGTTGGCAATACATGAAATGAAGAACCACGGACCGATCAATCCGACGGGTTCCTCTTCTGCCTTCACCGTTCGGCGGGAAGTGTACTGGTATACGACAAACACGATGAGCAACGTATAGATCAATCCCCATATCGCAAAGGTCCTGCCGGAAGGGACGAACAGATTGGGAATCGCATCGGAAAGCTCACCGGTATTTATTCCGTTGAGCGGCAAGGCATTTGCCAAGGCATTCACCACGATCATGCCGATCAAGGCTATGGTATTCAGAACCATGAGGAATATATGGGGCTTCTGTTGGGCCATTCGGGCACCTCCCTCGCGAACCTGTAGATAAATCATACTCAATTGGTGAGGAAACGCAAGGGAAATGAAGGGGATTTCCCCCTACGTTCCCTGCATTCACTCGGTAATGGACCAATAGTAATTGTTCCGCTACCCTCGTTTCGTTGGGGAATGACACAAAAATGTAAGGAGGATAGCCTGGCGATCCTTTCAGCCAGCTCCGGCTGGAGCTCAACTGTTGTTCATCTCCAAGTTCTTCCGATACATGTCGTCGATGGTTTTCTTGGGCACCATGGCTGCCAAGGTCCATGCGATGATCAGTATTCCGGGAATATTGATTGCCAACCTGGTCAACGCGAAACGGGGACCCAACGATTCGAGCTCGAACAGGAACATGGGGATCTTCGTCGTTGACCAGGCTCCCAGGAATACCAGGATATTGGAAAACTTGACACCCTTGCGCATGAAGACACTTGCCACCGGGAACGCCCCATACAGCGGTCCGGCCGCCGCCGAGCCAAGTAGGAATGCAAGCAGTACACCCTTGGCACCGGAACCCTCCCCCATGAACCTCACCATCGTCTCACGGGGAACCCACACATCCAGCAACCCGAGGAGTACGAAAATCGGAGGGATGATCAACAGCATTTCCTTGATCGTATAGCCTGCGTTCTGGAATGCCAGCCTGCCCAACTCCCTGTCCACGAGAAACACTATGCCCAACAACACCAGCACGATCAGAAACACTCGATACCGCTTGATTATCTTGCTCATAGTTCCCCCATCGCCAGACCGATGACCAGTGCGACAACAATAGAGAACAGAAATGCAAGACTATTGCGGAGGACTGTCAGCCTGAGACCAAAATATTTCTTTTCCACTGGAATGGTGACAACACCGACCATCATGAGCGTCGATATGAACGCACCGATCTGCATGTACCCTGCGCCACCTTGGAGCAGCATAGCCGCAGTCGGGAAGGCGATGAATCCGGGAATCAGGGTGATGGAACCTACCACCAAGGCGATCACCAAGCCCAAGATACCGGAATCCACACCTATCAACCTCGAAATGAACGCAGGATCCATCAAGGCCAGCAGGAGTCCCACCAACAGGATGACGACAAGAAATTCGGGAAGGATATTCTCCAACGCCTTGAAAGCCTTGCGCAACGCCTGCAGGGTCTTCTTCCTGTCCTTGAAAAAGGAGAATGCCAGCAAACTTGCCGTCACTCCATACAACACAATGGTACTCATGCACATGCCCTCCTGGGAACTGCCACAAGATACCATAGTTCATCATATGATTGTGTGACAATAGTCACAGAGTGTACCGGGTTTCCGGTTTCAATCCATATGGAAGACTTCCTCCAATGGAATCGAGACCGGTGAATTGTCGGGATTGGTTTCCATGAGATCGGCCATGAACGCCCACCATTTCTTCACTATGTCAGTCTCGCCAAGACTTTGCGAACCGGTACCACCCCGCGTCCGTTGGAACGCGAACAAGGAGCCGCTCTCCTTGTGGAGGTATATGGAATAGTCGTAGACTCCGCTGTCGGAGAGCAATTGTTTCAGCTCCGGCCAAATTTCCTTGTGGCGTTTCTCATATTCCGCCTCGCAACCGGGTTTCAACTTCATCAGGAAAGCGCGTCTATTCTCTTCCATACGTCCCCCATCAAGCCTTTGCGGACTGCAATGCGGCTTCAACCTGCTGCCGTCGCATTTTCCTAGTGTTCTTATAGCCGTCCAAAAGTCTCGGCAACAACACCGCAATGATTAGCAAAGTCCCGATCACTATGGTCATGATTGTACCCGACAGCTTGAGCAGTCCCATACCGAACTTCAGGTATCCGACCAGGAAGGATGCGATCACAACGCCCCACATGGTTCCCTTGCCCCCGTTGATCGAGACTCCGCCGAGAACGACAAGGGTAATCACCTCGAGGTCCCAACTGGTGGCGATATTCGAACGGGCACTTAGGATGCGGCTGGTCAACAGCACACCGGCGATCCCACTGAACAGACCCATGAGCATGTAGTTGGTGATCCTGATCTTCTTGACCTTGATTCCGGAAAACCGTGCGGCCTCCGGACTGCTTCCGATCGCATACAAACGGCGTCCATACGACGTCTTGTGGAGGATAAAGCCCATGATGACCGCTAAGCCGATATACAACACCAATTCGAAGGGAATCATGGTACCGGGAATGAACTCTTGTCCAAAGAAACCGAATTCTGCGGGATATTTCGTCATAGCCCGCTCTTCCAACGCAGCTTGGGCGATTCCCCGATAGATGGACTGTGTTGCGAGCGTAACCGCGATCGCCGGCATATTGAAACCGGTGATCAACAACCCGTTGACCAGACCTGCCGAGGCTCCGACGGCGAGCCCGATGGCAATCAAACCTGGAGTCCCGACTCCTGCGGCACTCGCGGTACCGACAGCATAGGCGCACAAGGCGATGATACTGGCTATGGAGATATCGATATCACCGCACATGATGATGAATATCATCGGCAAGGCCATGATCGCCTTCTCGGAAAATTGGAATGTCGCATTCATCAGATTGAAATAATCGAGGAAGTACGGCGACAGGTTCGAGAAGAATAGCACCATGAGCACGAAGATTATGCCCAACAGGACTTCCCACTTGGTGAAGAGCTCAATGAGGGCATTGCGCCATCCAGTCTCCTGGATCAATCTCGTTTTTGCAACCAAATCACGTTGTTCAGCCATTATCGAGCCCTCCGTTGTTCAAGGAGCTTGCGGGTCTTGCGCTGGTCGACCACCGTGTTGATCACCAATGCGAGCAGTACGATCATGCCCTGGACCAAGGTCTGGTAGAAGGACGACAGATAGACCACCGGCAGGGCATTGTTCAAGACACCGAGGAACAATGCGCCGAGGACGACTCCTGGGATCGCACCGGCACCCCCTGCGAAGTTCACCCCACCGAGTACACATGCCGCGACCGCTTGCATCTCGAAACCGGTCGCCATTTCATTCACAGCCGATGCGTAGCGTGCGGTCCACAACGATCCGGCGAACCCGAAGAGGGTTCCCGAGATCACGAAGACCATGAACCGGATACGCTTTTCATTGACTCCGACAAACTTGGCGGCCGTCGCATTGCCACCGATCGCGTAGATTTCCCGACCGGATCGGGTGAAACGACTGAAATAGTAGGTCACCACGATTACGATCAGCGCCATCCAGATCAACGCCGATATACCGAGGAAGGATTGTCGTGGAAAGCCGATGAAGTTCGGCGTCATCTCGTGTGCCGTGACCCAAGTCCCCTTGCTCAATACGAACGTCAATCCCCGGTAGATGCTCATGGTTCCCAGTGTGGTGATGATGGGGGGAATCTTTCCATATGCCACAAGAGCACCGTTCACCGCTCCCATAACGGCACCGAGACCGGTTCCGAGCAGCAGCAGGAAGAATACCGGAACCTGTGGATACGCCTCGTTGAGCATCCCACTGGCCATACCGCTGAAGGCGATTATGGAGCCGACAGACAAGTCGATTCCATTCGAGAGGATTACGAAGAATTCACCTATGGCGACTATCGAGAGAATCGAGATATCGTTGATAATCCGGTCGATATTGGTAAACGAGAGGAATTGCGGAGACCTGAAGACGATCGGAACAAGAATCACGGCCAGGAGAATGACCAGGCTTGCCTCGCGTCTTGCAAGCAACACCTTCGACACCCTCTGCAGGATATTGCCATCACGGGTGTTTTTCAATTGTATCTCACCCATGGAGGGCCTCCTTCGTTTCGCCCAGGGCTGCCCGCATGATCTGCTCCTGGTTCATTTCCTTACGGTCGAAGACCGCAGTGACGTCTCCTTCGTGCATGACAACCACCCTGTCCGACATTCCGAGGATTTCGGGAAGTTCGCTGGAAATCAGGATGACGGCAATTCCTTCGCCGGCCATCTGCGAAACGAATTCGTGTACGGCGGCTTTGGTGGCGACATCGATACCCTTTGTCGGTTCGTCCAGGATCAGTATACGGGGATTGGTTCCTATCCACTTGGCGAGCACAACCTTCTGCTGGTTTCCGCCGGAGAGGGTGTCGGCATCGACGTGCCATCCCGCGGCACGGATCTCCATCTTCTCCCCGTAGGTTTTCGTCACCTCCAATTCCCTTTTTGCGTTGGTGATACCGAAGTGGCACAAGGAACTCAATTGGGGCATGGTGATGTTCTTCCCGATACTCATGGAAAGGATCACTCCCTGCCGTTGCCTGTCTTCCGGAACAAATCCAATACCCTGGGCCATCGCATCGTGCGGGCCCTTCGGCGCATACGGCTTGCCATCGATTGTTATCGATCCACCATTTCGCTTGTCGATACCGAAGATTGTCCGCATGACCTCGGTACGTCCGGCGCCGACAAGTCCGAAGAAACCCAGGATCTCTCCTTTGTGGAGGCTGAAGGAGACATTCTGGAAGGCCCCCAGTTGGCTGAGGTTCTCGACAGCGAGAATCTCGTCGCCGATATTCGGATCCTTCTTGGGAAACATATGGTCGATATTGCGCCCGATCATCATGTTGATGATCTCATCGGTCGAAGTATCGGCGACTTTCCCTTCACCGATATACTGTCCGTCACGCAAGACAGTATAGTAATCGCATATTTCGAAAATCTCTTCGAATTTGTGCGAAATGAAGATGATCGCCTTTCCTTCCTTGCGCAATTGCCGCACGATCCGGTAGAGGTCCTCGACTTCCCGGGTGGTCAGGGCGCTTGTCGGCTCGTCCATGATCACCACTTTGGCATTCAACGACAGCGCCTTGGCGATCTCCACCATGTGCCGTTGCGCTACGCTGAGGTTCTTGACCAACGTATCGGGATCAATGGCCAACTCCAACTGTTTGAGCAATTCTCCCGTCCGCTCGCGCATCCCCTTCCAATCCAACCGCTTGGTTTTCGGGTGCCGCAGGTGGTGTCCCATATAGATATTCTCGGTGACACTCAATTCGAGGAACATGGAAGCTTCCTGATGGATGGCTACAATACCTGCCTGCTGGGCATCGATTGCGTTCTTGAAATTCAACTCACGGCCTTCCATGGTAATGGTTCCACCGGTAGGGAAATACACTCCGGTAAGAATTTTCACCAATGTCGATTTTCCCGCACCGTTCTCCCCTATCAAGGCATGGACTTCACCCGTTCGCACCGTGAGGTGCACGTTGTCCAAGGCCTTGATCCCAGGGAAAAACTTCGTGAGTTCGCGTATGGTCAACAGCGTCTCTGCCACAGGTAGTTCTCCTCTCAATCAGGTATATACTGACGAATGCGAATACAACTGTCCATCCCCGGTCCCTTCGGAGAGGGAAGGAAACGGAGAAAGACAGCCGACGCCAGTCGACGTCGGTTGTCCCAAAGACCGTCCGATCTAGAAGATCGCGGCGTACTCTACGATGTTGTCCTTGTTGAAGACGAACGGAGTGCCCATGACAGCGACACCGCGGGCTTCGACGACGACCTTGCCCATCTTGCCTGCATCGAACGAATCGCCAACTGCACCGGCAACTTTGCCAGTAATCAAGGATTCGAGGATGTAGGTGGATGTGTATCCGAGGTCGATCGGATTCCAAAGAGCCATCTGTCCGACGGTACCATCGAGGATATACCCCTTCATTTCCGAAGGAAGACCAAGACCGGTAACCTCAACCTTGCCCGACTTGCCTTCATCCTTGACTGCCTGGGCAGTAGCGAGCAAACCGACGGTGGTCGGACAAATGATGACCTTCAGGTTGGGGTACTTGTTCATGAGAGCAACCGCTTCACGATAGCTCTTGTCCGGAGCATCGTCACCATAGACAACCTCTACCAGCTTCATGTCCTTGTACTTGGCGTCCTTGATCTCTTCCTTCATCCACTTGATCCATGCATTCTGGTTCGTAGCCTGGGCAGAAGCGGAAAGAACAGCGACATCACCCTTCATACCGGCCAATTCGGCGGCAAGTTGAATTTGCTGGCGACCGATCAATTCTTCCTTGGAGGGAACGAGATCGACAATACGTCCACCTTCGTTGATACCAGAGTCGAACGAAATGACCTTGATACCGGCAGCCATGGCCTTCTTGGTCACGGGAATCAATGCATCGGCATCGTTGGCGCTGATGGCGATACCATCGACACGCTGGGCAATAAGGGTTTCGATGATCTCGATCTGACCCTCTGCAGTGGTCTGGACAGGACCCATGTAGGTGGTCTTGATGTTCCCCAATTCCCCGGCAGCCTGCTGGCTTCCCTTGAAACAAGCGTCAAAGAATCCGTTTCCCATGCTCTTCACCAAGATGACGACATCGTACATCTCTTTGGCTGGAGCCTCTTTGGCACCCTGGGCGAACACCATCGTGCTCGCCAACATCGCGATGAGCAAAAACACAGCAACTTTTTTCATGTGTGTACTCCTTTTCCGGATTTTCCGGTGATCTATTTGATTCCGAACCTCGGGTTCGGGTATCAAGCTTGCAAATTCGAACGATACTGTTCCACTTCCCATGTGCGGATGAAATCGATCTGATCATCATCCATGAACCGCGGGCCACCAAAACTCTCGGTGAAGGCGGACACCTTGACCGTATCCAAGAACAGTACCAATGCAGCCTCACTGATCGCGAAGGCCGCTGTCTTCTGCACGGCAATGATCTTGGCGGGAACACCATGCGTCTGTTCGAACGTTCGCATGGCCGAGACCATCGCCTGGACAGGCTCGTCCTGCCCGAAGACGGTCTCATCGATCCACAGTGGCTTGAACCCGCTGTAGACGATATGGTCCGGTGTGTATGCACTAGAGATGGAGCTGAAGGATTCCGGATCGGTCAAACGGTTCGCGACCTCCCGGTTCGCAATGACCGGGTACGTCTTCGGACTTCCATAGTGCAGTTGCATGGCTTGTTGGACCATGTCCACCCGTTGTGCATCAACCTTCACCTCGCTGAACACCGGCTTGCGGACGATCGCATGGTTGAGTGTTTCCATGATCGTGGTGTAGAGCGCATCGATCTCCTCGATCGTATCGGATGCGACGAACACCCCATGGTTCTGCAGGAAGATCGTGGTGGCCTGATTGGCATGGGACTTCACATATTCCTGTTGGGCGTCGCGCACGGTCTTGGCAAGGATATACCCCGGATTGACCAATGGGATCCAAATGGCATCGGGAAACAGCTT
>PGXW01000059.1 GCA_002839355.1 Spirochaetae bacterium HGW-Spirochaetae-2 | reverse complement strand
GCCATGCGGGTCCGGTAGATGCTCTTGTTGCCCAACCAGGTGGTCCTGAATTCACCGGGGTCGAGATACACCACCACCTTCTTCAACGGTCTGTCCACCATGGTGAAGTTGACCTTCAGCGACAGGGTGCACGCTTCGTTGAAACATTCGCGGTCATCGCCCATGAACAATCCCATGGGGGTCATTTTTCCCGCGCTGTCGCGTCCGACGACCGTCAGGGCGAACACCAGCGGCATGCCGGCGCCGAAATGGGTGAATGCGTAGTCCATGATCGCCCGGACCGGCGAGTCTGCGCGTCCCATGATCCGTTCCATGCCATAGACCGCACCGAGGTAGTGGCTCTTGTTGATGCCTTCCGAACCGCCGGTACCCACGAAGATGTTCTTGGTATGGTTGGCCATGCCGATCACTTCATGCGGAACCACTTGTCCGAGCGAGAGGATCAGGTCGAAGCCACCGGAGACCAGGAGTTTGTTCACCTGGGCTTTCCACGAATAGGAGAGGCGTCCCTCGGACACCTGTTCGACAAAGGCCGCGGGAACCGTGCCGAGTGTGACGATATCGTTGCGCCAGTCGTGTCCGACAAACAGCTCGTGGTCGACTCCCGGATACATGATGTCGATTTCCGCATCGGTCATGGGAACGTGGGTTCCCAATGCCGGCAGGATCGCTTTCACGGCATCCTTGTAGTATTCGACGGCCCAAACGGCCAGGGTGCCGCCCAAACCGTGCAACCGGGTGATATCCGGTGGGATCAGTAGGACCCGTTCACGTTTGCCAAGGGCTTTCAGTCCCTTGAAGAAGTGTTTCTTCATCGATTCAAGTGGAATACCACTTTCTTCCTGCAACCGCGTGTGTACCATCGTATCCTCCTGTCCGTCGCGGACGATGGGCCACATACTACCATATTAGGGAAACTATTCAAAGATATCCCGGCAAATCCCGGTCGATCCGGCAATTCATGATCTTCTCATGTCTTCGTAACACTTTCCTCACACTTTGCCGCTACCTTCAAGTCAAACAGAATTCCTATGGAGGAAATGATGAGAAAACTTATTGTTCTGATTCTTGTATTGGCGGCCTTTGCCCCGTTGGCGGCAGGCGGTTCCCAGGAGAAGGCCCAGCCGGCCGCTTCAGGAAGCACCATGGCCTGGATTGAGGGACCGAGTGTCCACGGACTGCCCGGAGTCAACCCGTTGAAGGTCACCGGCAATATCATTACCGCCGGAAGTTCCACCGTTTTTCCCCTCTCGGAGAGAATGGCCGAGCGTTTCAAGGAAGAAGGGTATCGTGGCAACATTACGATCGACAGTATCGGAAGTGGTGCTGGATTCGAGCGCTTCACCGTAGCAGGGGAGACCGATATCGCCAACGCCAGCCGCGGCATCAAGGAGAAGGAAATCGAGAATGCCAAGAAGATCGGTCGTACTCCGATTGAATTCCGGGTCGGAACCGATGCCCTGGCGGTGACCATCAGCCGTGAGAATACCTTCCTCAAGAATGTGACCAAGGAAGAGCTTGCGAAAATCTTCAGCACTGCCCAAAGGTGGTCCGATGTGAATCCCGCATGGCCTGCCCAACCGATCCAGCGCTTCATTCCCGGTACCGACAGCGGCACGTTCGACTACTTTGCCGAAGAGGTGTTCAAGAGCAATCCGGAACCCTTGTTGGCGGCCTCGAACCTCCAACTCAGCGAAGACGACAATATCCTCGTACAGGGTATCAAGGGTAGTCCCTACGCGATCGGATTCTTCGGGTATGCCTACTACGCCGAGAACGAATCTGCGTTGAATATCGTGGCCATCGAAGGTGTGGAAGCGACGGCGGCGAATGTTGACAACGGGACATACCCGCTGGCAAGACCACTGTTCATCTACTCCGATGCACAGATCATGCGCCAGAAGCCACAGGTTGCAGCCTTCATCGACTTCTACCTCAGCTATGTGAACGAAGAGGTCGTGAGGGTAGGATACTTCCCGGCCAACGAGGATGTTATCCAGAAGGGACGCACGGCTTGGCTCGAAGCGATGCAGGGCCTTTACTAAACGTGCCAGGTACCGATTTGGATAATTGTATACAAAATGTGTAGAGATAACCCTGTTGCCACCTTCAATTGGTGGTGCAGGGTATCCCTTTTCTTGAAACTGTATACAAAATTAAAAAGTGGTGCCAGGCACCTTCCGAAGGAACGAATATGAAAATTGCAATTGAACATCCGTTTGGAAAGAAGATGCGGATACACGAGCGATTGATCGAGGCGACGTTGTTCGGCTTTGCTCTCCTGTCGATCGTGATCACGCTGGGGATCGCGATCATCCTGATCCGCGAATCGTACCTGTTCTTCAGTGACCCGGAAGTCGAGCTGTGGGGCTTTTTGACCGGCAAGGAGTGGCAACCAATGATCGGCCGCTTCGGATTCCTTCCGCTGCTCAATGCCACACTCACCACAAGCGTGATCGCCATGGCCTTGGGCATTCCGGTCGGACTGTTCGTCGCCGTATATCTCAGCGAATACGCGTCGGACAAGACGCGGGGAATTCTCAAGCCGGTCTTGGAGGTGCTCGCCGGGATACCCACGATCGTGTACGGATATTTCGCCCTGACGTTCATGACCCCGTTGCTCCGTTCCATCTTCGGCATGGAGACGGTTCAAATCTACAATACCGCGTCGGCGGGTCTGGTCATCGGCATCCTGGTGTTACCCATGATCGCGACCATGGCTGAAGATGCCATCGGCGCTGTTCCCAAGGAGTTGCGGTTGGCCGCGTATGCCTTGGGCGGCACCAAGATGGAGACTACCTTCAAGGTTGTCATTCCCGCCGCGTTGAGCGGATTGTCGGCGACATTCCTCCTCGCCCTCTCGCGTGCGATCGGGGAGACCATGATCGTCGCCTTGGCCGCAGGAGCCGGACCGAACCTCACCTTCAGTCCGTTCGAGGCTGCCGAAACCATCACCGGATACATCGTGCGGATCAGTGGGGGAGACGTGAGCTACAACTCCGTCGACTACAACAGCATTTTCGCCCTAGGCCTGATCCTCTTTCTGATCACCTTCACCTTGAACATGATCTCGCGCAAGATTTCCCGGATGTTCCATCAGGAGTATGAATGAAATGAACGATATGAATGGTCAAACTGCTTTCGGACTTGCATCCGATGTCTCCTCCCTCATGGAAAAACGACGGCGCAACGGCTTGGTATGGCACATCGTGTTCATATTTTCCACCACTCTGGCCGTGCTGTTTCTGATCCTGTTGGTATTCTCCATCATCGATTCGGTGTTCGGGTATGCCGTGTTGATCAACGATGTCGAGCCGAGCGCATTGGTCGCGGGCAAGGAATCGGTGACCGACTTCAACCGGGCCGAGCTCGAAAATGTCGCACGGACACGACTCTCGGCGGGCATCTTGCGTCGGGTCGAGTACGACAAGCCGATCGCCGAACGCAGCGACAAGGACCTGGTCTCGCTCGTAGAGGAATATGTCGTGAAGCCCAAGGTACTCAAGACCTGGGGGTTCTGGGGTTCGTTGACCGAGCGGAAGGCGATAGAAACGTATATCGGTGAGAACGAAGGATCGTATGCGACCTTCCGTTCCTGGTTGACGCCCAGTTTCATCATGGCCGACCAATCGGCCGACCCGTTGCGGGCCGGTATCCGCACAGCTTTGCTCGGATCGTTGTGGATCATCCTCATCACATTCGTGTTCGCCTTTCCCATAGGCGTAGGGGCTGCCATTTACCTGCAGGAGTATGCGGTGGACAATCGGCTCAACCGGATGCTGCAATTGAATATCTTCAACCTGTCGGCGGTGCCGTCGATCATCTATGGTCTGTTGGGGTTGGCGGTATTCGTGCGGTTCATGGAACCGGTCACCAGCGGCTCGTTCATCATGGGGACCGTGGACAACACGGCCAATGGGCGGACAATCCTCTCAGGCGGAATGACGTTGGGACTGCTGGTGCTGCCGATCATCATCATCAATACCCAAGAGGCGTTGAAGGCGGTTCCCGATACGTTGCGCATGAGTGCCTACGGGGTCGGGGCCACAAAATGGCAGACCATATGGTACCAGGTGCTGCCGGTGAGCGTAGATCGGATCCTGACCGGTACGATCCTGGCCCTTTCGAGGGCCTTGGGTGAAACCGCCCCGCTGGTGGTGATCGGGGCCTCGACATTCATCAGTGTCGATCCGTCGGGCATCTTCAGCAAATTCACCACGCTTCCCATACAGATTTACCAATGGTCGGCACGTCCACAGGGTGCGTATCGGAATATCGCTGCGGCTGCAATCGTATCGCTGTTGATCCTATTGCTGCTGATGAACAGCACCGCTATCTACACCCGAGACAAAATCACAAAGAAAAAGAGGCTTGAAGCATGAACAGCTTGTCATTGGCCCAGGTGTTGCAACCTGGCGTGGAGCAGAGCGAATCCCAGGTGAAGAAGACTGTCCTCAAGTTGGAACACGTCAATATCCACTACGGTTCGTTCCAGGCGGTGAAAGATGCGACGTTCGATATCTATGAAAAACACGTAACGGCATTCATAGGTCCTTCGGGCTGTGGAAAAAGCACCGTGTTGCGGAGCATCAACCGCATGAACGATATGATCCGGGGTTCGTGGATAGACGGTAAGATTCTTTTCAACGGACATGATCTGTATGACGAACAGGTCGACCCCGTCCTGATCCGTCGCAGGATCGGTATGGTGTTCCAGAAACCCAACCCGTTTCCCAAGAGCATATACGAGAATATTGCGTGGGGTGCCCGGATCAATGGATTCAAGGGTGATTACGACGAGTTGGTCGAACAGAGCCTGCGACAGGCGGCGTTGTGGGAAGAGGTGAAGGACAAGTTGAAGCAGAACGCCCTGCGACTCAGTGGAGGACAGCAGCAGCGCTTGTGCATTGCCCGCACCATCGCAGTCCAACCTGAGGTGATTCTCATGGACGAGCCGGCTTCGGCACTCGACCCGATCGCCACCGGACGTATCGAGGAGCTGATCCTCGAGTTGAAGAACAACTATACCATCGTGATTGTGACGCACAACATGGGACAGGCCTCAAGGGTGTCCGACCATACGGCATTCTTCATGGTCGACGACAAGCGTACCGGGTATCTGCAGGAGTATGCCGAGACGGAACAGTTGTTCCTCAATCCGCAGCACAGGAAGAC
Organism: Spirochaetae bacterium HGW-Spirochaetae-2; assembly: GCA_002839355.1. GTDB lineage: Bacteria > Spirochaetota > Spirochaetia > Sphaerochaetales > Sphaerochaetaceae > UBA8525. The sequence goes on along the minus strand of PGXW01000059.1, from coordinate 3,878 downwards.
GGAAGAATATATTTCGGGAAAATTCGGTTGAACAATAGCAGGAAGAGGTGAAGAAATGGATATGAAAAAGGCAAGCAATTTGGATGATAAGATGCGGTTTTACCAGGAGATGTTGATCCAAATGGTCAACCGTGTCGAAGAGGCGATTTACCAGGCGCAACATGCCTTCCGTAACCACGATGTCGATTTGGCACGCAAGGTGATGGCCAACGATTGGTTCATCGACCAGTTGCAGGACATGGTGGAGAACGATGGGGTGCGGATGTTGATCTCGGAGGCGCCCTACGGGCACTACATGCGCCATATTATCGCTGGCATGAAGATCGTATCGAGTCTGGAGCGGATGGGCGACCATGCATCGCACTTGGCGAAAATGTCGACTGCACAGGAATACGATCTGTGCGTGCCCTTTGTGGAGCGCATCGGCGAGATGGCGCTGTTGGGGGCGACGATGACGCGTAAGGCCGTCGAGGCATTCATGGATGTGAAGGCTGAGAAGGCGATCGAGGTCGCAGCGATGGACGACAAGATGGATGCGATGCGCGATGCGATCAACGCCGACCTGTTCGCCATGCAACCGACCAGCTCGGGTGAGATGGAGCGGGTGTTGAACCTCTTTTATCTGACCAAGGAGATGGAGCGGTTGGGAGACCATGTCACCACGATCTGCCGGTGGATCGTCTACATGGACAAGGGGGAGCGTCCCCGTTTGAACGGGAGTGCCAGGTACCAATTGTAATAATTGTATACAAAAGTCAAAGCAAGTACCCCGTATTCGCCTTCAAGTGGTGATGCGGGGTATTGTTTGTGCCAAACTGTATACAAAGTTAAAAAGTGGTGCCAGGTACCATGCCGCCGCGCGGCATCCGAATCGTAAAGGTGCTGCCCTTGCCGAGCTCGCTGTCCACCGTGACCGATCCACCGTGGACGCCTACGATGTGCTTGACGATCGAGAGTCCCAGGCCAGTTCCGCCCTGGCTGCGGCTGCGCGCCGCATCGACCCGATAAAATCGCTCGAATATGCGCTGCTGCGCATCCTTGGGTATTCCCGGGCCACTGTCGCTGACGGTGAAGACCGCATCGGTTTCGTCTATGGTCGCCCCGATGCCGATCGTGGTTTCGGGTCCCGAGTAGGTGATCGCATTGACAACCAGATTGGACAATGCCTGGACGACGAGCATGCCGTTTGCGAAGATCTCCAGGTTCTCCGGGTTATCCACCGAGACTTCCAGCCGGCTGTGTTTTTGCTCCGCCCTGAAGCGGCAGGCTTCGACCGTCTCCTCGATGATCTGCCCGACGGCGGTCCACGTGCGTGTCGGTGCCGTATTCTGCTGTTCCAGCGATGAAAGCAACAGCAGGTCCTCGACTATGCGTTGCATATGTGTCGCCTGGCGGTTGATGATCGACAGGAAGTGGGTACGGTCGTCCGGATTGTCCTGGGCTCCCTCCATGAGTGCCTGGGAGAACCCGGCGATGGCGGTGATAGGCGTCTTCAACTCATGGGACACGTTTGCCACGAAATCCTTGCGTATCTGTTCCAATCGTTTCAGCTCGGTCATATCGTTCACCGTCAGCACCACACCGGTAACCTGTCCGTCAGTCCAGACCGGTACGGCAAACAACCGCAGGATCCTGGTCTTGCTCCGTCCCACCAGCAGGGCGGTCTCGCCGAACAGGTGCCCATGGTGGGCCAATATCACCTCGTGGTTCTTGCCTTCGAGGAGTGTATTGTTGCATGCACCCACGATTTCGGTGGACCTGATCGCCTGCACCAACCTGAGTCCCTCGATCGACTGGGCATTGTCCGATGCCTGCAGCAGCAGATTCTTCGCCGCCTGGTTCGCGACCTTGATGACCAGCGAGGAGTCGACCAGCAGGATACCTTCGGTCATGCTGTCCAGGATAGCCTGGACCTGTTGCCGGCTCGATTCGACCTCGTCGATGGTATTGCGCAAACGGATGGCCATGTCCTGCATGGTCGTGGCGAGTTCGGCTATCTCGCTGGGACCGTCGAGATGCATGCGGGCGTCCAATTCTCCGTTTGCATAGCGGATTGCGGTTTCCTTGATCCGATGCAACGGACGGGTGATCATGCCGATGCTTACCGCGGTAATGAGGGTGACCAGGAGCACAAGGAGGCCCAAACCACCGAGAAACAGGCTTTGGTAACTCTTCTGGTAGCCGGTGAGTTGGCTGAGTGTGGTCGAGAGGCGCAGCACGGCGATATCGGGATCCTCATCTATGCGGATAGCGTGGTAGAGGACAGGCAGCCGCTGGGTCGCGCTGCGCCGTTCGCTGACTGCATTTCCTATAGCCAGCGCCTGCTGGACCTCCTCGCGGTAGAGGTGGTTGTCCAGGTCCGCCTCCCGATAGTCGGAATCGTAGAGGACCCATCCGTCCTTGCCGACAATGGTTATGCGCAGTGAGGTTGCCCGGGCATAGGCATCGAACCGGTCAGGTTCAATAGTGTAGGTGTCGTTTTCCAGCAATGTCTTGAGGTAGGTCGCATTGTTGGCCAGTTGGGTATAAGTGGTCTCCCTCAGGGTATTCGAGAAGGCCCGGTTGGCTATGAAGAAACTTCCGCCCAATGCCAGGGCAAGCACGAAGAGGGTGAGGATAACCAGCCGTTGGCGAATGCTTTTGCCGATCATGGTTTGTCCTGGTAGGAGTATCCGATTCCCCAGACTGTCTTGATGGCGTTGCCACCTTCGCCCATCTTGCGACGGAGGCTGGCGATCTGGACATCGATGGACCGTTCGGTCACCGGATAATCGCTTCCCCGCATGCCGGTGATGATCTGGTTGCGGGTGTAGACCCGTCCGGGGGAGGCTGCGAGCAAGGCCAGCAACGAGAACTCGCTGGCGGTGAGGTTCATCTCCTGGTCCTTCCAGAATGCTTCGTGGCGGTCCGGGTCCATCGTCAACTCCCCGACAGCGATATGGTGGTCGGCATCCCCGGTCCCACCGGGGGAAGGGGAGGTGGCCCTACGCAACAATGCCTTCACATTGGCCACGAGGACCTTCGGACTGAAGGGTTTGGGCAGGTAGTTGTCGGCGCCCAGTTCCAGTCCGGTGATCACGTCGGTCTCATCGGTCCGTGCCGAGACGATGATGATGGGTAGTTCCGTCTTGCCCCAGGAGAACCTGACGGTCTTCAACACATCCATGCCACTGACACCGGGAAGCATGAGGTCGAGCAATACCAGGTCGGGGTGGTCCCGTTCGATGACACCCAGCGCCTCGCGACCGGATGCGGCTTTCAGCGTCGCAAAACCTTCTTTCTGCAGGTGGTAACAAATCAGTTCCTGGATGTCGGGTTCGTCTTCCACCACAAGTATCGTTTTTTCCTCTGACATGGCATCAGCTTACCAAAATCGCGGAGGTTTTAACAGAAAATTGCATCTCCCCAATGCTGTTTTCATACAAATCTCACATTTGATGGTCCCAAAACAGTGTGGTCGGATCCGCTCTTCCACCCCTGACCGACAACCGCTCCCAACGAGCGATAGGTGTTCTCGAGGCCGCAAAAGAGGAGGGGATCGGCTTGCAAGCAATCTATCGTCCTGTCGGTGCCCAGCAGGTTTTCATCCACATGCACTTCCTCGACCAAGGCGAAGACGACGGTATCCATGGCGAATTCCCGATGTTCTCCGAGACTTCGGCAGATGCAGGTGATCGGACAATCGACGATCATGGGGGCGTTTCCGAGGGCACCGGCGAACGTGGCGAAGACTGCACTCTTGTCGGTGTCCCTACCGCTATGCATACCGCACCAATCGGTCGGGACCACCTGGTCGGTACGGGGGATATTGATGCTGAACACGCCGTGCTCGCATATGCCCCGATAGGTGTGGTGGTGCTTGTTCAGGCTGATGCAGA
>PGXW01000082.1 GCA_002839355.1 Spirochaetae bacterium HGW-Spirochaetae-2 | reverse complement strand
GACGAATTGTCAAATCAAGTGCAACACCTTTCCAGTCATGACTTCGTAAGGAGTTTTCCAGTTCAAGCACTTTCTCGGTCGCAAATTGAGCTTGTCGCAAAAATCCTGGATCACATCGTCGGAGAGATCGGTGAAATTGTACCCCTTGGGAAAAACCTCGCGAAACAAGCCATTTGTGTTTTCAACCGTTCCTCTTTGCCAGGGCTGATACGGTGGCGGGAAGTAAAACTGCACGCCGTCTAATGCTTCCGTCACTTTGTTGTGGTCCGTAAATTCTTTTCCACGATCCGGTGTTATGCTCTGCACAAAGTCCTTGGGCAGTGTTGACAGAAGTTTTATCATCGCCTCTGCTACCGGAGCCTTGCGGGGCCCTGCAACTTTAGAGCATAGCGTCATCCTGGATCGGCGATCGACTAGCGTCACCAGACAACCGGTCCCTTCTTTCCCATGCAATGTATCCGCCTCCCAATCTCCGATCCGGCTGCGTTGCTGAGCTTCCTCGGGGCGATCTACCAATTCATTGGAAATGCAAATCTTTCCACGGCGTTCGGTGCCGGGCTTCACCCGCCTCTTCCCTTTGTGTCGGAGGTGGATCTTGAATCCTTTCCGACGTGTCGGACCGTCTTCTGGGCGGTGAAGCAATCCTTTGCCGATCGCCCGATACAATGTGGGCGTAGATACCTGGACCGCATGCCCCTCCTCCTTCAGTCGTCTGGAAATCTGCTCCGGAGACCATCGATTCTCCAGGATGAGGCGGCGAATCGTCATGCAGGTAAGCTCATCTTTGAGGACGGTACGTCTTCCGCAACGCTGTCTAGCTTTTCGGTAGCGCTCTTGCGCCCTAGAAGGCCGATACTTTCGGATCGCTGTATTGCGACTGATCTCGCGACTGATCGTTGAAGGCGACCGATTCAATAACAGGGCCATTTTTCGTATCGCGTATCCGATGTACAAATACAGAAATATTAATTCTCTCTCTTCTGTGGTAAGATGTGTGTAGTGACTCATAGGACCTCCTTTGACGATGTGTGTGGATACCATCATTCTACTGGAAAGTTCTACATGAGTCACTTTTTTGGTTACAGTGTTGCACTTGAATTGTAAATCTAAA
>PGXW01000058.1 GCA_002839355.1 Spirochaetae bacterium HGW-Spirochaetae-2 | reverse complement strand
GTGCAGGGGACGTAAGGTGAGACACGGCCCCCCATGGGGCGGTGAAGAGGCAAAGCCTCTTGCTTCCAGGGCCTGCCCTGGGAAATCGAAACCTTTCATAGCGACTCCTTGACCCGAACCTACCATCGGGATCTTGAAGCCGCAATCGTCACTTCATGCTAGTCACTTATTGTTCGTCGTGCTCCCAACCGAGCGCCTCGGTGAAAGCCTTCTTCCTTTTTTTCATCGAGAAAATGGTGAACCGGGCCTCATCTCCATCGGTCAAGGAGAGGATCAACCCGTCGCGCAATCCCACTACCCGGCCGATCGAGAACTTCTCGATGCGTTCGATAGGAATGGACCAGACTTCTTTCGCCCGTTCTGGTGATCCTTTGCGGCGGTAGCGCTGGTACAACACGACATCCGTGTCGGTAACCACCAACCTTCCCCGCACAAGATCCTCCGATGCCATGGGAGGAACCTTCCCACAAAAGACCGAGTACCTCACCTTGGAATCGAGGAGTGACGCAATGTCCCCTTCACCCACCCAATAGGATGTCCGGTAGTAGAGGTACAGGATGCAGAACATCAATACGAAAAGGGACCAGTAGGCCAATTGCGATATCCGGTTCATCGGCATGAACACCACTACGGCGAATAGAGCGAGGAGCAGGACCTTCAACAAGTTTTTCATAACCAGACTATACCAAAAGGCAAAGGCGCTGTCAGCACCATATGCTTGCCCCTTGTCGACCTTTGGAGTATCTTGTCATCATGCATTTTATTCCTAGTTACCCCGAATCCACACCCCTCGAACTCTCCCACGCGGCCGAGTTGCAACCATATTTATTGCAGAATCGGCATGGAATCAGTGAATTCTCCATGGCATCACTCTATCCCTTCACAAGGAAACGCCATTATGCCGTCAGTTCGTACACCGACAGGCAGGGCAATCCTGCCTATATGATCCGTGGATTGCAATGGATAGATGGAAAAGAAGAAGTTTTTGCCATGCTCCCCTCCGGTTACCCGGGCAAGGAATTTCTAGACGACCTGTTCACGCGGGTAGATGAGGTGAACACCATAAGTGAGGAACGGATTCCCGCCTGGTCCCACGGGCTTGCCGAGAACCACCCCCATTTGGTTTTGTCCGAAGATAGGGACAATGCCGATTATATCTACGAAAGGAAAAGTCTGGTCGAGTTGGTAGGACAAAGTCTGCACAAGAAACTTGCGCACGCACTTCATTTCGCAGAAGACCATCCCGACAGGGTCCTTGTACCGTCCCAGATCGCCAAAGTCTCGGATATGGTCGAGGTTCTCGACATCTGGGCAGAAGGAAGGGATCTGGTTGAGGACTACAAGGCAACCCTCTTGGCAATCCAGAATCAGGCTGATCTGGGTTTACGTGGAGTGGTACTCTATACCGGTGACACACCGGTGGCATTCACTTTGGGAGAGGAAGACGGTTCGTCCCGATTCATCATCCATATCGAGAAGGCGATCGGAGGTTTACGCGGGGTATACCAGTACATCAACCGGGCTTTCGCAGCTGAAATGCCCGAACGTGTCATAGAAATAAACCGTGAACAGGATCTCGGCATTCCTGGGCTTCGCCAAGCGAAGCTTACATACAAACCCTCGCGTCTATTGATGAAGTATAGGATCCGTAAAGGACAGTAATCATTTCTGTGCGAACATGTTCATCAAGAGCCCGGCACCCATCATCTCGGGTTGTTCCATGCTCTTGAGGCTGTCTACGAATTCCTGGAAATCGACAAGGCTTTCCATGAGCATCAACCTGACAAAGGCTTCGTGTTCCCTCTTTCCGGTAAATTCGAGTTTCGATCCCTGCCGTTTCATCACAAAGACCATCTCCTCTTTCCTGACTTGCCAGGATTTCACCGAACCTTCGATGGTGCGGATGAAGAAACCCTCGGACCTGAAGGAGTCGGCCAAGGAACGTCTGAGGAAATCGGCGGCCCGTTCGGAAGGGAAATCCAATTCTATGGTCACGACATCGCCGGCGTCGGGCTCTTCGAGCTTCTTGCGGTACCCGCTGCCACCTTTGAACGCCTGGACCAATAGGGGTGGTGCCGCGACCGAGGCGAGCAGCATGGTCATGACCGCCACACCAAACATATCAGCCCCGATCGCACCGCTCGCAAGTCCGATTCCAGCGACAATCAAGGTTACCTCGCCCCTCGGCAACATGCCCGCTCCAATACGAAATGCACCTTTGAGATTGAAGCCGACGAACAATGCGGGGAAGCCACATCCAATCAGTTTTCCCGCAAAAGCGATGACCGAGAAAAGGATCCCGAATCCCAGGACGGCACCGACAGCCTTGAAATCGACCATCATACCCATGACTGCGAAAAATACCGGGATGAAATATTCACCGACAGCCTTCACCCGCTCGGTGATTTCCGCCGAAACATCCGTCTGGCTGAAGGAGAGTCCGGTGATATAGGCACCGATAATCATGGCCAATCCCGCCATTTCGGAAAGTCCCGCAAGCAGTAGCGCGATACCAAATGAAAGTTCCGCGACCACACCGAGGGACTCCAACCGTTTCATCCGCTTGGTCAGGTGGGGAGCCACAAGGATTCCCGCGACCATGCAGACTGCCCAGAAGCCCACCGCTTTCAGTGCCACCGCCCCGATTCCACCCCATGCGACCGAACCGCCACCCATCTCCACCGCGGAAATGCCCACGACCACCGAAAGCAAGACAATGCTGATGACGTCGTCAAGGACAGCCGCAGCTAGGATTGTCACACCTTCGGGTGAGGATATCTTCTTCGTCTCCCCCAAGATTCTTGCCGTAATGCCTATCGAAGTCGCAGTACAGATGGTGCCGAGGAACAGCGCCTCTGGCTCCATGATCGAATGTACCGCAGGATGGAGTAGCACGGTAATCCCCGCTCCGAGCAAGAATGAGACGATTACGCCTCCAAGTCCAACTACCGAAGCCTTGCCGCTGAATCGCAGAAACGTAGGAAGGTCGGTTTCCAACCCGCTGGAAAAGAGTAGGAGGATAGAACCGACCGTAGCTATGCCATACAATTCGGGTGATACGGGAACTGTTCCTACCACAGGAGGGAACAACGCTCCCAACGACCCCAAGGGAATCGCCCCGAGAACATAGGGGCCGACCACCATGCCGGCCACCAGTTCTCCCAACACTTTCGGTTGCTTGAGCTTGCGTGAGAAGAACCACCCGTTGAGCTTGGTCGCAACAAGAATCACTCCCAATTGGAGTGCCAACAACATCATTTCATGTGCCATGTGTTTTCCTTAGATTCCAAAAACCGCAAGAACTTCTTGTGCAGTCTTTGCGTTCAGAAGCCTTTCTCGGGCTTCCTCGGTCTTGATCACCATACTGACTTCAGCGAGGAACTGTACGTGCGGACCAACCCGATCCAACGGGGAGAGTGTCATGATGAAGATACGACTGGGCTCACCATCCAAGGAGGCGAAGTCGACGCCGTCCTTCTTGATACCTATACAAGCCACCAGATTCTTCACGGCAGCAGTCTTGCCATGTGGAATGGCGACTCCATGCTGAATACCGGTCGACATTTTCCGTTCCCTATCCATCAGCGCCGATAGGACGGCATCGCGATCCGTAACCAATTTTGCCGAGACCAGCAAGTCCAGCAATTCGGAGATAACCCCTTCCTTCGTCGTACTCTTCAACGAAGTGGTGACTACCGCAGGGGAAAGTATGTTCTTGATTTTCATGGTTCAGTGATACCACCATTACCTTTTTGATGCAAGACTCCCTGCCCAATCTGAAGCAACAAAGGATTGTCCGAAGTATAGTCAGTGGAGGTTCACATGAAAAACAAACTACATTTCATCATCGGGATGGTGTTCGTCGCCATCATCACCCTCACCGGTTGCGAGGAGACCCAAGGTTCGGCGACCCTTCGGTTGCGACTCACCGAGGACAGCGGGGCAAGAGCCACCTCGCGGGAGGTGATAAGCCCCCCAGGCCAAAGTCTGCTGATCTCGGGCTATACGGTCAGCGGAACCGGACCGAACGATAATACGTTCTCGGTTTCCACAAACAGCACCCAAGTCGATATCAACGGGTTGGTCATAGGAACGTGGGAAATCAATGTTACCGGTTTCAACCAGCAGGGAACGGCCATGGCAAGGGGGACGGCAAGCCATCATCTGACTTCCAGCGACAATACGGTGGAAGTTGTTCTCAACGAGTTCATCGGCGAAGGCTCGGTGAATATTGGGTTCGATTGGGTAGATCCGGCCTATCCCAATATCGCGTTGGATTTGAAGCTCAAGGCGCAAGGAGGTGTCGAGGAGACCATAACCGATGGAAAAACCTTGTTCCCCGCCAGCGCAAGCGCCTGGTATGAAGCCGTACTCCCCACAGGTTCCTATGACCTCGCCTTCATCCTCTACTCGAACGGGACCAGGATCGCTGGCGGCGTGGTAGCCCTGAGAATTCTCGACGGGCATACCTCCGAGCAGGAAATCACCATACTGGTGGATCAGGAGACACCCGAGGCGACCGGCCTGCAGATTTCAACCGATGTGGTCGATCCAGTGTCGGGAACAATCCTGGGCCTTCCTGCGACGATACTCCCGAATACTTCCGTGACCGCAACATTCAGCCGTGGCGGTGGAGGGGGCCCCGGGGCAGTCTCGGTGGATTGGTATCTGGACGGTAGCCATATGGCAAGTGGAAATTCAATCGAGTTTTCGACATATACCGGACCACACCGGTTGGACGCGATAGCCAAGACCGGGAATTTGGGGAGTGTAGGCTCCGAAACCTTACCCTTTCGGGCATCCGTGAAGTCCCAACAGAGGATTCCTGTCATAGTCTCGAGTGTCAACGAAGGCGAATTGGATGCGCAACAACAACCCTACTGGCTCACCGGCGTCACCGATACTGCTTTTCTCAGGGACGGTCGCCTGCTCGTTGCAAGTGCAGATGGATTGCAGTTGTGCGAGATCAGGAAGGATCGGTTGGTGGTCGTAAAGAATTTTACCAGTACGGGTGCGGCGACTTCTCCGCAGACCGATCCGTATCCCACAAACGGCATATCGGATATCACCATCGATACGGTTGACAATATCATCTGTACCACTGCACGGGGATTGGGAACAGTTGTGCTCTACAACTATGATGCGTCAGCGAAGGAACTGCACAAGATTGTCGCCCTCGATACCTCATCGAGTCTTTGGGATGGAGCAATCGGCAACGTGGCATTGAACACCAGTCTGAAGACCCTCTACGTCGTGGATCCGGTTGCCAATATACTTCATTTCACTACGTATGGTACGGAAGGGCTCGGAAGCTTCAAATGGTTCGGGCTTTTCTCCTCTGAAATCCAAGTGGTCGATCCCCAACAGGTCACCGTCAGTTCCGACGGTACCAGGTTGGGCTTGGCCTGCCCCACCAACCGGACTTTCCACACGTACAAACTCTCGATCGATCCGATCACCGGAAATCCGAAGGTATTCGAGGAATTGCACACCACAGTTGCCGCAGGTCTGGCCTCGGGACCGTACGATATCAGGATTGTCGGGAATCTGCTGCAATTGTCTTTGGAGGATGGGTTGCAACTCTACAGGTTCCCGGACACCGGATCGGAATGGATCCAGGAGCAGAAGATCAGTATCGATACGTCGCGGGTAATAGACCTTGCCTTCGACTCAACATTTGAAAATTGCTGGATATTGCATGGTGGACCTCAACCGAAAGTTGCTAAATCCACACTCTTCAACGGAGTTCCCGTCTACGATGACGGAAGCATGGATACCGGTTCCTTTGCTGCTTCGGGTATCAGTTACTCGCCGAAGGGCAATTTCCTCAGCCTGTATGGGGACAACCGGCTCATGCTGTTGAGGATTTCAGACGGTTGAGGCTGGAAGGCTCAAGGTAACCGTGGTTCCTGTTTCGGCTGTACTCTCAAGCATGGCATTTCCGCCATGCAACTTGGCGATACGGTCGACAATGGTAAGGCCAAGTCCCGATCCGGGAGAGGTACGGGCAAATTCACCACGGTAGAGTCGTTCAAAGACTTTAGGAATCTCGGAGGGGGGAATCGGCTTGCCCGTATTGTGTACCCGGATAAGGAGCCGTCCCCCTTCCTCTTGTATCGACAGGTCCACCTGACCACCTTCATCGCCATAGCGGATCGCATTCGAAAGCAGGTTCGAGACCGCTCGGGAAAGGAGGAAAGCATCCCCTATGAACGAACCGAAACAAACAGTCTTGTTCAATCGCAAGGACTTGAGCATCAATTGTGCTTCGAACCGCTCCGCCAGTTCGTTGGCAAACGAATTGGCATCGATCGCAGCCATACTGAGCTTGGTCTCGGGAGATTCCAGACGTATGAGGGTCTCAAGATCATCGATCAGGGATTCCATCCGCTTCAGTTCGCGTCCGGTGCGTTCGAAACGCTCGCTAGTCGGAGAGAGGACCCCATCGGCCATTCCCTCCAGTTGGGCTTTTACAGATGCTACAGGCGTACGCAAATCATGGGCCAGATCCTGTGACCATTGGGCTCTGACCGTACGTTCATGCAACAACCGAACACGTAACGACTCGATCGATTCGGCAATCCGAACCAACTCGTCCGAACCATGGGGAACGATCGGATCGGAGATGTTCCCTTCGGTCATTTCGTGCAGATGGACCGACATGCGGTCGGCTGGACTGGAAACCTTTCGTGAGAAATAGAGGGCTGCGAGCAATGAGATTCCGAGCGAAAGGATCAATGACGCGACGAAAACCCATGCCATGGATTCAAGCAAAGCCTTGTTCGCGCTATCTTCCCCGAACGACTCCTCACCAGTCGAATAATACCCCACGAGCATATTATCGACGTAAACGGGAGTCCTGGTTGCCATGCTGAGAATCCGGCTCATGGTTCCCCGCATGCCCATACCCCGGTTGGTAGTCACCAGCTGGCCATTCGCATCATAGATTGCAATCTGGCCGCCATAAGAGGTGGTCTCCTGTCTGGCAGTATCTCCAGATAGGATCGATACCGCCATCTCCCGGGCTTGCTGGATTCGGACCTGTCTCCATTGGTTCTCCGATTGTCGGTATCCGAAGCCCAACAATACGGCGATGATTGCAAGCTGTACAATAAATGCCGTGACAAAGACCAAAAAGGTTTTCTTGACAAGGGTCATGCCAGTTCCTTCCCGACGAAGCGGTAACCGAAACCTCGGACAGTCTCGACCCACTCGTTCACAGCGAGTTTTGCGCGGATATTCTTCATATGTGTATTGATCGAACGCTCCGATCCTTCGGCAAGATAATCGAGGCACATCCCAAGCAGCTGGTCCCGGCTGACCACACGCCCCCCACGCTGGGCGAGGAACGCGAGTATCTTCCATTCGGTTGCCGTCAATTTCACCTCCAGACTATCATGCAAACAAGTATGGGCATGCTCATCCAATTCCAGGAGATGTCTACGCTTGTCCAAGGCAAGCTCTTCCGGCAGATACCACTTCTTGCCTGATGCCGCCGCTTCGACCTGCCCCTTGGGTCGTGTCCTTGCCAGGATGCTTTTGACACGCAATACCAGCTCCCGCATCGAAAACGGTTTGACCACGTAATCGTCGGCACCGATTTCGAACCCGGTTATCCTGTCCGATTCGGAGGACCTGGCGGTAAGGAACAGAATGGGAATATCCAGCTCTTGCTTGATCTTGCGCGCCAGACGGAAACCGTCGCCATCCGGAAGCATGACATCCAGGACCAGCAGGTCGGGAACCGCCATCCGCACGGCCTCGATCACACCCGATATCCGGTCGAACAGCACCACGCGATGTCCGTCGACCTCCAGGTACGAGACTATGGCATCGCTCAGTCCCGCGTTGTCCTCAACCACAAATATCTTTGCCATTGCCTCCCCCTCCGCATCGGTTCATGTCCTATCGTACTATGTCAAGATGGACTAGGAAAGTGTCATGCAGGTAAGACTTCGATAAAGATTGGATAAAGAGATTCTATTCTGTCCGTTTGTGCTCCAATACGGGAAGATATAGGAAGAAAGCCAGGACCAGACAGATACCGGAGACCACCAGCATGCCCATACCCAATCCCCACATGTTGCTGAAAAGACCCAACAGAAGCGCGATTATCACGGCGAACAACGTCTCCGCCTGGGATTCGACCGACAGTGACGATGCCATGGAGGACTGGTCCATCAGTTCGGTGACGTAGGCGATTCCCATGGGTTTCCTGAGATTCTCTATCACATAGATGCCGATATACAGGAGTATGGCAACTACAGGCACGCCCAACCAATAGGCGATTCCACCGATGATTCCACATACGATTCCCATGACCAACATGCGGTTCAACGGGATTGCCAGTGTCGGGAATTGCTCCGAAAGCTTTCCGGAAGACCTAGAGGCATAAGCCGTCAGGAGATAGAGCACCGCATACACGACTCCGGTGATTATCGCCGTCCGCTGGTCTCCCTCCAAGGCCAACAGGATCGGCAGTCCGACAGCGAAACTCTTGAGTATCGGTTGCAGATAGTCCTTGAACGCCTTGTAGTACCCGCTGTACAACGATTGGTTTGCAATTGCCCGAATCAGGTCGGGATTCCTCAAGCTCTTCAGCAATGACCGGATGACATGGATAAACTCGGATGCAATGGTCTTGTCGCTGGTGTGCCGTGGACCGTCGAGTTCAGCCGGATAGCTGAGAACCAACATGAGATCGAGAACATACGGAATTATGGTGAAGAGGAAAACCGGCGCATACGACCCTCGCCAGAACACCAGGAACGCCGCGATCAAAGCCGATAGCGCGGCGCCGGCCTGGCTCCACGCCCGTGTATGTCCATAGTAGTGGGTCTTCAAGTGACCCCACCCGTGCATATGCAGGTATTCGAAGATCATGGCCTTGTGTGTCCCGGTTCTGAACGCATCGCCACCTGCATACACCAGCATGGCGACGAACAGCACCCAATACGTCTCGGCGAAGAAGAACACGATGAACGAAAGGATATAGAACATGAAGGAGACCGCCATGGACCGTTTCCTACCCAAGCTGTCCGCGATGACACCGGAGGGAATCTCCACAATATTGATGCTCACTTCCCTTGCGGCGTATAACGTACCGATTTGCAGGAAGGTAAGCCCCTTCTC
>PGXW01000057.1 GCA_002839355.1 Spirochaetae bacterium HGW-Spirochaetae-2 | reverse complement strand
TCTGTTCTGTGATACCAAAACAGTACCACAGCACTCCCAGAGTTTTCCACTATCACTTTGTCTCTTTAGGATTCTACCCACTCAAAACAGCGAAAGGCCAATAATAGGGTCCCATCCCGATACCGATATCCAGCAAACCGAACAAGGGAAGATTGACCCCTATGGTGCCAATTCCATTAAGATACGCATTGTTGTTTGATAAAACTCCGGTCATCGCCACTTCGACGAAAGACAACTGCACGCGCGCGTCGATTCCAAATTGATAGCTTGCCGGGTTGACCATCTCGTTCATGGGGAAACCATGTTCGATGAGCATGGAGCCCCTTGCATAATTCCCAACACCAAAAGAGAAAGCACTGGCAGCTAGGGCGACACACACGATACTTGCAAGCACGACAGCACACACAATCCTTTTCATGAAGAACCTCCCGCAATCGGTCTAAGCCGGCATCCAAGCGGTTCCTGATGATAGGATATCAGATGCTTGACAACACGGATGCGCCTCCTGGAGCATAAACGCGAATATACCCCATGTCAAATGAAAAAACGTTGTCGCCAACGTTGTCGCCAACGTTGGTACCTGGCACCAATGTTCAATTTTGTATACAAATTGGTAAAACTGTACCTGGCACCGTACAATTTCTGCCATTCGCTTTCGCCGCATACATTGCGGTATCGGCTTGGTTCAATGCGGTTTCCCAAGAAATGCCCATGTGTGGAGAATAGATACTTACACCGAAGCTGGCGGTGATGTGTACCGGTTGTCCTCCCTGGGTGATTCCGGTTTCTGCGATTGCGAGCCGAAGTTCCTCGGCGAACTGGAAGGCATCATACAAGGACGTTCCTCGGCACAGCAGGATGAATTCCTCTCCTCCGTACCGTGCGCACAAATCTGATGGTCTCGCGTGTTCGGTGACCAAATGGCCAACTGTCTGCAACGCAAGGTCTCCCGTACTATGTCCATAGGTGTCGTTGATTTCCTTGAAATAGTCGAGATCGAAGATGATGAGCGAGAACCTGCCGTCACGAACCTGTACAAGCCGCTCTGCCTCCTCGGTTGCAAGTTTCATGAATTGGCGATGGTTGAGTAGGCCTGTAAGCCCATCCGATGCCGCCAATCGCTCCAACTCCTTCACGTAGGAGCGTAATTCCGTAATGTCGTGCAAGAGATACAACGTTCCCATGGCTTCCTGTCGCTTGTCGACGATCGGCGATTCTGAGATGGTGAATGTTCGCTGAATTCCATCGACAGGCAAGACTACCTCACCAGACTGTGAGGTATTGGTGAACGAATCCCACAAATGGGGATGCGACTCGGCGAGTGTTTTTCCGTAGACGCCAGCATCATTTTGCAGAAAGAGCTCCTTTGCCCGGTGGTTGCTGTCGATCAGGCGCTGCTTGTTGTCCAGCACGAATACCGCTTCATGCATCGCGTTGAGTACCATGGTTCGGGCAATCGGCACCAGGTCGAACAACTGCATCTTGGCCATTCCCCAGTACAACAGCAGGCCGGAGAGTGTGAACGATATCGGTACGATATCGAGATTGTAGGGAACAACCTGTTTCAACAGCAGCAGATGTGTGATTATGGGAAGAACGGTGGCAAGCATGAGCAGAAGATATTGTGTCCTGAAACTTCCTTTCGCCTTGACCAGGTTGTAGACCATGCGGATTGACCCGCTCAAATACAATATTACGATAGTGGCATTGATGATCCAGAAACCTACTGCCCGGTCGAACCGTATAGCGGTAATCGGAAGATTTTCCTGCAAGGTGAGGCTGTGGTAGACCAATCGATGCCATCCGTTCGTCCATACGAAAAGGCAAATCAGTACCGGAATCAAAAAGAGGCTCCGCAATTGCTTCACAATTGCCTGTTCACCTTTGAGGTCCTGCGGCTTGTAGGACCATGCTATCAAGATCCAGAAGACAGGGATGAACGACAATCCCAAATACTCGAGATACAGGAAAAAGATTGCTCCTTTGAGTCCAGGGGATATGATCTCGAAGAGATAACTCGTAGCATAGACGGCATTTGCAAAAAACATACCTGACAGGAAACGCAAGGGCTGGGAGCTTGCCCGCTTCCTATACACCAATATGGAAAGGACGGTTGAGATTATGGCCGATGCAAAGATGGCAATTTCAAACGCTGTAATGAATCCCATATGCTTCCATTGTGGTGCCACAAGGGCCGAATCGTTCTCGCCTCTCTGTGCGCCTCAAATTTTTTCCCAAAATACCACGAATGTCAAACGCAAGCAAGTGCGGTACCTGGTACCATTTTTCAATTTTGCATACAAAATGACAAAGCGGTACCTGGTACGTTAGAGCAAACCAATCGCTTTCCACCATCCGACTTCCACGAACGTCGTCATGAGGTATACCACCGCGGTCAGGGGAATGCCGAGCCGTATCGTTTCCTTCTGGGAATAGAGACCGTTCCCCTCACCTTGACCAACCAGTGTGTTCATGTGGTGGAAGGGGAGGATGTAGTGGGTGCCGATGACCGAGTATGCCCAGAGAGAAGTGACTAGTGGACTGATGCCCAACGGTTCGGTGAACACCAGGAGCGCCGGGATAGCCACCCCCATCACCGCAAGGACGCTTCCGAGGAGCATGTGGACAAGTATGGTGAAACTGGTGACCAGTGCGGCGAGCACGAATATGTTGGTTGGAACGTACGACGGCAAGACGGCCTGTGCAATCCATGCGTTCATTCCGGTTTCGGCCCCCACTTTTCCTATTGCCACCGCTGCGGTGATGAACAGCAGCACGTGGATCGGAACATCCTTCCAGGATTTGCCATCGACAACACCACCGATCACAGGCAGGCTCATCAGCATGGCAAGGAGGAACGTGACCCATCCGATATCGATCTTGTGGATCGAGTCGGTGGTCCAGAGTGCTATCGCAATCGACAGCCAGACGATGATCCGCTTCTCCTTTCCGCCCAACTTCCCCAGTTCCTGCAGTTTCCTGCCGATTGCCGCCTTGTCGACAACCAAGGGTTTGCTCGGTTTGAACAGCAACAGGATAAGCAGGCAGGTCATCACACTCGCGAATGCGGCGGGAAGACCCATTACCCGAAGCCATCCCATCCATCCCAACTCGACCCCTGCGTATTCGATTGCGAGGGGGTTGGTGACGCTGGCTCCGGTGAGGAAGATCATCGAGACGGGAACCGATGCCGCAAAGACCGTGAAGCCGATCTTCACCGCATCGACCCGTGGCACTTTTGCCGTTTCTATGAGGACCAGCATGACCGACATGATGAGGAATGCGCGTGGCCAGGCATGCGGAATGATCAGGCTGAGGCCGAAAGTGAGGATGAATATCGAGACGATCAGGCTTTTGAAGCTGGTGACGAAGCGAAGCATGAAGAGATAGGCGATGCGCTCCCCCAGCCCGGATGATTTGACTGCTCCGGCGATTAGATAGGCTCCGATAATGAGGTAGATGCTGGAATTCAGCCAAGTGGAAAAGACTGTCTTGGGTTCGGCTACCTTCAGGATCACGAGCAGCACCAGATAGAGTCCCGAGGTGTAGCCGGTTTGGGCTATCTGGAAGGCCCAGAAGGTGACAATCATGAGAGAAAGTGCCAGTCCCACCCGTCCCTTGTCTCCCAATCCTTCGAGAGGCAGCAACAGGCAGAGTGCGGCGACCAAGATTCCGGCGACCAACCCCCACGTTTTTGTCCACGTCATGGCATCTCCCAAATTCCTTTTCCATACCATAGCGGAATCGCAGGGGGTTGTCACCAACAAAGTACCTGGCACCGATTTTCAATTTTGTATACAAAATGCCATATCGGTACCAGGTTCGTTACGTTATAGGTAAGCCTTGAACGAAACTGTGTTGAACGATCCGCTGAGGGAATTCGCGGGTATTCCCAGGACCTCGCCATGGGGGACATAGCGGTAACCGTGGAGGAACGCGATCGACAATCCCCTGAAGATGTTGATCTCCAGCCCGGTCGCTGCTTCGCTGAAGAAATAGTTGTTCAATTCCTCGACTCTGTATTCCTCGCCGTCGGCGGACTCCTGGAAATATCCGACAGCCATGTTGCCGATTCCCACCTGTATGAACGGGTTGAATGCAGCATCGCGGAAAAGCCGTGTCGTTACGGTTGCGCCAGCCATGAAAGCAAAAGCCGATTCGGTCTCGGTGATATCCAAATTCAAATTCGATTCGGGGAAATCGGAGAGTGCTTGGGCTCTGACGTACCCTTCCATAGAGGTTCTCGACGAGACCTTGGCGCCAAATATGATTCCTACAAACGGGGCCTCCTCGCCCTCGATTTCCGATGAGCCGTGTTCGAATCCGATGTATGACCTGTACGGGTAGGGTTCGCATCCATTGCCATTCGGTGATGCGAAAACGAAGGCCATGCTGCTGATGGCAATGATTACCAATGCCACGATTTTCTGTGATACTTTTTTCATGTCGTGTCCTCTATATTATGAAATTCTGACGCTCAGGCGCCTATGAAAGATATATGCAAGAATCGTGCCAATTTCATCAACATGTGAGATAATCGCTCTTTTTATATCTATTGTTCGAGTGTTGAAAAGCATCGATGGTACTTTGGGTTCTCAAGCAGGCGGTAATTGCCATCGACTGATCCGAAAAGTGGTGAGAAATACCAAAGATCAGGTATGCCAGGCATAACGCATCACCTGCTCGCTGGGCAACGGACACGGATACTCGACCGTAGGGAAAGTCGTAGGGAAAGCCACAGCTTTTAAGTTTTCCATTGACAAGGGTAGACCAACCGATTACTATCACTAGCGTACCGTATGGTACAACTACACTATATGTTGTGTATGCAGGACAGGGAAGTTGGGTGTGCAAGCCCACGCGGTCCCGCCGCTGTAAAGGTGAGGAGCTGCCGAGACACCACTGGAGAAATCTGGGAAGGTGGCAGTATTCCGAGGAACCTGAGCCAGAAGACCTCCCTGCATAGACACGCCGCCACGGAGCATGGCCAAGGCGTGGAATAGACAGGACTATCCTCCTGTCCACCTCCCGCGCCCATAGTATGCCAGGCGGCAGGAGGAAGCAATGCTCACCCATATCGTCAAGCGCGACGGACAAGTGGTTTTCTGCGATGGACAGAAGATCGCCAACGCCATCGCCAAAGCCGCCACAGCAGCAGGCGAAACCATCGACAACGAAACGACAACCCGTCAGGTGCTCAAACAGGCTGCGGCGCTCGGAACCGAACAACTTGATGTCGAAACTATCCAAGACCTCGTAGAAAAGCAACTTATGCATGATGGCGCCACGGCGACCGCGAAAGCATACATCCTGTATCGCGAGGAGCGGCGGAAAGTTCGTGAAGGACGAATACTGATAGACGCTACACAACAGCTGTTCCATGATTACCTGGATGACAAGGATTGGTTGATCAAGGAAAATGCCAATACCCGCAAGTCTGTCAACGGCATGAACAACTACATCCGCGAATCGTTCACCAAGCGGTATTGGTTACATGAAGTGTACCCCCAGAACATCAGGGAAGCCCATCTCTCCGGTGCCTTCCACATCCACGACCTCGGGTTCTTCGGCACCTATTGTTGCGGATGGGATTTGCATCAGTTGTTGACCATGGGATTCGGTGGCATCTCCGGGAAAGTCTCCTCAAAACCGGCCAAGCACCTGCGATCCTTGCTCGGGCAATTGGTGAACGCCACATTCACCACCCAGGGAGAAAGTGCCGGAGCACAAGCTTGGTCTTCAATCGACACCTACTGTGCTCCCTTCATCAGGCGAGACAACCTTTCCCAAGTCGAAGTCAAGCAAGCGGTCCAGGAATTCATCTTCAACCTCAACGTTCCCACACGGGTAGGTTTCCAATGCCCGTTCAGCAATCTCACTTTCGACTTGACTGTCCCGAAACGGATGCGTGATCAGAGTGTGGTTATCGGTGGAGAACTGCAGGAAGAAACATACAAGGAGTTCCAACACGAAATGGATATGTTCAACCTCGCTTTTTGCGAGGTGATGATGGAAGGTGATGCAAGCGGCAGGGTCTTTACGTTCCCTATCCCCACCATCAATGTGACCAAGGATTTCCAGTGGGATGGACCGGTCGCCGATGCGATCATGGAGATGACCTGCAAGTACGGCATCCCCTATTTCTCCAATTATGTATCGAGCGATTTGTCGCCGGAGGATGCGCTTTCCATGTGCTGCCGCCTGCGCCTCGATACCACCGAACTCCGCAAGCGCGGGGGCGGATTGTTCGGATCCAACCCACTGACCGGATCGATCGGGGTGGTCACATTGAACTTGCCCCGACTCGCCTACCAGTCCGAAAGTGTAGCAAATTTTCATATGCGGCTGTTGGAATTGGCTGATCTTGCTTCCGAGAGCCTCGAGTTGAAACGCAAGGTCGTCGAGAAGGAGACCGATCGGGGCATGTACCCTTTCAGTGCCCGCTGGTTAGCCGGTATCAAGCAACGCGAAGGCTCGTATTGGGCGAACCATTTCAGTACCATCGGGTTGGTCGGTATGCAGGAGGCGTGTCTGAATCTATTGGGTGATGCCGGGGCCCTGACAACTATGCAAGGACAGCAATTAGCCCTGGATACCATGGAGATGCTACGGGAACGGATCACTACCTACCAAAGCAGGACCGGCCATTTCTACAACCTTGAGGCTACTCCCGCCGAGGGAACCAGCTATCGGTTGGCCAAGCTCGACAAGGAAACCTTCGGCGATATCGTCACTGCCGGTACCGATATTCCCTACTACACCAACTCGAGCCAGCTTCCGGTCGGATACACCGACGATTTGTTCGAGACGTTGGATTTGCAGGATGCGCTGCAGTGCCAATATACCGGAGGTACAGTCCTGCACCTTTATCTGGGTGAGCGTATTCCCGATATCTCTGTGGCCAAGACCTTGCTACGGACGATCTTTTCCAAATACAAGCTTCCCTATGTATCATTGACCCCGACCTTCTCCACCTGCGAAGACCATGGGTACCTGGTCGGCGAACAGCTCGCGTGTCCCACATGTGGCAAGGAAACCGAGGTCTGGACTCGTGTCGTCGGTTACCTCAGGCCGGTACGCGACTTCCATCCGGGGAAGAAGGAGGAGTATCGTGAACGCAAGCACTACTCGGTCCATCTCGGAACCACAACCGATGGGAATCTGGCACTATGCGAATAGCTGCGATCCAAAAGACCACACTGCTCGACTTTCCCGGGCGTGTGGCTTGTGTGGTGTTCACACAAGGGTGTCGGTATGATTGCTATTACTGCCATAATCGCTCGATGGTACCAGGTACTGAAAAGGAATTTTGTATACAAAATCTAAAATTGGTGCCAGGTACCAACTTGTTTTCCTTCCTTACCAGCCGGGTAGGGTTGCTCCAAGGCGTGGTGGTCAGTGGCGGAGAGCCTACCGAGCACGAGGACCTTCCCGAATTTGTAGATGGAATCAAACAGTTGGGCTTCCAAGTCAAACTCGATACCAACGGATCATCGCCGAAGATGGTCGATGAGTTGTTGAGCCACAAACTTGTCGATTATGTTTCGCTCGATGTAAAGGCTCCGTGGAACCGGTATCGAGAAATATGTGGAGGTCGTGCCGATTCGGATACGGTGGAACAAACCTTGCATCTTTTGCAGCGATTAAGCATCGACTGGGAGGTGCGGACAACGGTCTGTCCCACGTTGGACGAGTACGATATGCGAAAGATTTCGCATCAAATCGGGCAAGTCCCTATATGGCGATGGAATTCCTATCGAATTCCGCAGCTTTACAAGGAGTCTGATGCCGATCGGGTGATGGCAACATGTGCATCTGTCGAAACCGTGCGAACGTGGGCAAACAAACTCCAGGTTGTGCATAGGAAAATCATCGTTGCATAGGTAAGAATACTTGCGAATTTCCTATGCAAGTACATGGAGAAGCTCGTCGATCCGATCGATTTTGGCCTCAAATTGCCGCAGGTCCCCGAATCCGTACGACGCGTAGATGAAGGGCAGATTGTTCTTGCAAGCCGCATCGCAGTCGCTAAGCATATCTCCGACCATCACCGCATCACCAATGGAATTGCGGGCGATCAACATCCCCAGGTTGATGCCTTTGCCCTGCAGTGTATCTCCCGAGCATATGTAATCGACAAACAACAGCTCCATCCCGTATGTGCTCAGAAACGCTTCGATGTATCCCGATTGACAGTTGCTGCACAGAAACAGCCTCTTCGTCCGCGCCAAATGCTCCAAGATAATTTCCACATCATCAAACAGCGCACCTAGTCCCGTTCGGATCAGCTGGATCTCCATTTCATTGGCAGAATCCAGCACCTTGTTTTGCAGAGACTTCTCCACGGCGGGCAATACGATTTCAGCGACAGCACTCGCAGGATGTCCGAAAGCTCGGGCGAACCGTTCCCGTTCGAGAATCTCCGGATCGATCCCATGTTCGATGCAGGCCCGTTTCCACGCCTCCAAGCTCATCTCCATGGGATTCCACAGCGTACCATCCAAATCGAAAATCACACTTTCACAATTCATCTTGCGAACCACTCGATTCCTCCCCAACCATGAAGTCCTCCACATGGTAGTCCAACATGCCACTTTTCTCAATCTATGTTTGTCGGATGATGCCTTGTGGACTTTACTGTCAAGACAGCTTCTTCTCCTGGACCTCTCGGACAGATATCCCGCGTTTTCGTCAGCTCCGATATCTCGATAACTCACCTTGTGCCGCCTTGACCACTGACCGATCCGCTCCAAGTGCAGGTACTATCTGACTTTGGTACAGAACACTAGTTCGTCTGGTAAGTAAAAGCTAACTTGAATAAATTTTACGACAAGTGTCACATCTTTTGTGATAAGAGCTTCCTTATAACAATTTTTATGATAGAATCAGACCAGTACGATATCAGAGGATTTCACTATGTATGAAGAAATACTGAAACGAATAATCGAGTTGCAAAAGCAAGCATGCAACCAATCATGGCTGCATGAGATTTTGAAGAAGGAATTCCACGACGCCGAGGTCGCCTTGGTTGTGCTGCATGAACAGAAGCGGATCCATTACCATCCGCTGCGGGACGGCCGAAACATCATCAAGCCATTGTAGCCAACACCATAAAGCCCAAATGGTAGAGTATGTTCATAAACTTGGAAGTTTGGATGTGGCTCCTTGACGAATCGAGAGTTTAGTACTAAACTTAATACATGGATACTACACAAGCGCAAAAGAAACAATTGGTGCGGGCATGGACGAGACTCATGAGAGTCTATCAACGCATCTGGGCCTCGGGGGAACGGGTACGGCAGGGAAGGGGTGACACAACAGGAACTTTCCAACCGTTTGCTGGTGACCAAGGGCAACGTAAGTCAACTGTTGGTGAAGATGGGCGATGCGGGGTTGGTCGATAGAAGAAAAGATGGCCGTTGCCGGTACGTCTGGCTTACCGAAAAGGGGCGTCGCTTGGCTGAGACCTCCATCCCCCTTGAAGAGGATCGGATTTCGCAAAGCTGCACAGGCCTCACGGATGTGCAATTGGAAGAGTTGGTGGACTTGCTCGGCCTTTGGGAACGACAAACAAGGAATTTGGCATGAAACGGACTATACGGGAGAAGGAATTTGGCCGATCGGATCTTGGTTGGCTGCATTCGAGATTCCACTTCAGCTTCGCAGATTATTATAACCCTGGGAATATGCGTTTCGGGGTGTTGCGGGTACTGAACGACGATCTGGTGGAAGCCGGAGGCGGATTCGATATGCACGGGCATAGGGATATGGAGATCATATCCTATGTGGTTGATGGTGAATTGACCCATGGGGACAGTATGGGGAACCGTCGGACGCTGAATCGGGGGCATGTGCAATACATGAGCGCCGGGACTGGACTCCGACATTCGGAGCACAATCTTGGCGCATCGACCCTCAGGTTCCTGCAATTGTGGATATATCCCGACGAAAAGAACCTGCCCGGCAAGTATGGGGACCATCTGTTCGGATGGGATGAACGCAAGAACACCTTGCTCCACATGGTGGGCCCGGAAGGTTCAGGTGCACCGATCGCGTTGCATCAGGATGCGTCGGTCTTCGCCAGCTATCTGGAACCGGGAACGGAATTGCGGTATTCGGTACAACAGGGCCGCCAGGTCTATCTGGTGAACATCGAGGGAACCCTGCAGGTGTCGGATGGAGTATTGGAAGCCCGGGATGCCATGGAGATCATCGATGAGGATGTGGTTTTCTCAACAACTGTAGGTGCGCATTTCCTTTTTGTTGAAATGCCGCGTGAACTGTAGATATATGAATTGTTGTTTGTAAAAGGAGGGCCGAACCATGGCCATATTACATGAGATCGAGGTGCGACGGGCATATCGCGCATATAGTCCGGAACCGGTAGGGAAGGACGTGCTCGTCCGCCTCGCCGAAGCTGCCCATCTCGCGCCGTCGAGTGCGAACAACCAACCGTGGCGGATTGTCACAGTTGTGGATACCCAAAGGCTTGCGGCTTTGAAGGAAACGCTCTCGGCAGGAAACTATTGGGCGAAACAAGCACCGGCAATCGCTGCTTTTGTTACAAATCCGAAGTGGAGCATGAGTCTGGGGGACCGCGATTTCGCTTTCTTTGAATTGGGGATGGCTGCGATGGCGTATCAGATACAGGCCGTTGCCGAGAATCTGATCGTGCACCCCATAGCGGGTTTCAATGCTCAGGAGGCCAAGAAGGTATTGGGAATTGCCGATGATGCGGTATTGGAAGTCCTCATGGTTATCGGTAAGCGGGGCGATGGCGATGGTTTGAACGAGAAGCATTTGGAGATCGAACGTTCGGCGCGTAATCGGAAACCGCTTGACCAGATCATGACGTTCGACTTTTGGCATACTTCTTTGGTTCCACCACCGAAAAATTAGGCTATACTTGTAACCAAAGACAACCGCGCCGGCGGTCAGGGGGAACAACAAGATGAAGGAAGACAAGATACCGTTCATGACTGCGGAGGCACCGACTCCGTCAGGTCCATACTCGCAGGCGATTATCGCCAATGGTTTTATCTTTGTGGCCGGACAGCGTCCACAGGATACGGTAACCGGTGCCATAAGCGACGATGTACAGGATCAGACCATGCAGTGCCTGCAAAATGTGAAGGCAATATTGGATGCCGCGGGTTCTTCGATGGAGAACATTGTCAGAACCAATGTCTACCTTTCCGATATCGCCGATTTCGCCGCGATGAACGAAGTATACAGCGCCATGATTCCCGAGCCCTATCCAACGCGAACTACCGTCGGTGCCCAGTTGCGGGGAATCAAGGTCGAGATCGAAGTTATTGCGTTGCAAGGTACCAGGTACGAAAAATGAATTTTGTATACAAAACTGAAAATCGGTACCAGGTACATTGCGAAGCAATACTATCGGGTGCATGCGGGCGGATGGGAACGAAGATAATCGCCGCTGCCGCCCAGACGGACGATATCCGGATTGTCGGAGCAATAGGCCGTTCGGGTAGCGATTGCATCGGAAAGGAGCTTGCCGGAGGGATTGTCGTGCAGGATGCATTGGTTCCCAGTGCCGTAGGCGATAAAATCCTCATAGAATTCTCGACACCACAAGCGACGATGGAACACCTCAAGATCGCTGTCGCCTCAAGAATACCGGTGCTTATCGGAACGACCGGTCTCTCAGCGGCCCAGACTGCCCAGATCAGACTATCAGCACAGAGTATTCCCGTGTTGGTCTCCCACAATTATGGCATAGGAATGAACGCGTTTTGGGAAATCCTCAAGGTCGCCACCCGATACTTGGGACATGATTACGATATCGAGGTCATCGAATTCCACGCGAACAACAAACCCGATGTGCCCAGCGGCACGGGTGGGACTATCGCACGGATCATTGCGGAGGAGCGGGGTGATGCCTTGGAGGACGTGATTCGCTACGGCCGTGACGAGACCACGGCAAATACGAGGAAGCCCAAGGAAATTGGCATGCATTCCCTTCGGGCCGGTAGCTATCGTTCGGACCACACGGTGATTTTTGCAGGCAATGGGGAACGATTGGAGTTCACCCTGCGATTCCTGTACGGACGTGCTCCCGGCCTATATTCAATGGGCGATGTGCTGAAATATATGCAGAGCGCACAAAACGAACCTGGTACCAATTGATGATATTGTAAAGAGGCAATTTCAAAATGATGAGTGGTACGCATGAATATGCATACGTTCGTGCATAACCATCCATACCAAGCTGGGTGACAACCAGTCGGAGGGCCGTCCCGACGAATCGACGACCGCAAGCACCTCCAAGACGGACCGACGGACGCACCGGATCTCCCCCCGCAGTGTGGACGGGGGACATTCCCAGCCGGCCGTTCTCAGGAAACCCTACCGGACCGGTGTTCCCCGCGCAGCGCCAGCACCCTCCCCACCTTCTTCATGGTGGTGAGGAGGATCGCCAACTCGATCTCGTAGCGCGCATTGGCGCCCCGCTTGTAGATCTTGTCGGGAAGGAACCCGTCCTTGAGCTCGCTGTTCGTCCTTTCCACTGTCACCTCGCCGCATAGCGCAGCTGGGAAGCCGGGTCCAAGGGTGTGGCGACCACACCCTTGTAGGCCTTGCGGTCGATGATGGCCCTCCGCCCTATCATATCGACATAGCCGTTGACCGCAGGGCTGAGGTACCCCTTGTCGAGCAGGGCATACAGGAAGTCGGTGGTCTCCCTCGTCTTCTTCATGAGCGGCACGGCGACCGTGCTGTCGCGGACCGAGGCCCCGGTCACCGCGTAGCTCATCGGCACGCCGAAATCATCGGTGGCGAGATGGGCCTTGTACCCGATGAACCACTGTATCTTCCCCTTGGAGTTCTGCTTCGCGGCAAGCGAGCACCGCATCTCCAGCTTCGAGAGGGACGTCTCGTAGGGTTCCCGGAGGTAGGCGGCCCGCTCACGCTCGATCCGGGCCTGGCGCTCACGATACTCCCGTTCCTCGGCAGAACCTCAGCGCATCATGCGGAAACAGCAGGGACGTAATGCCTCATTAAAAAATCTAACCGAAATATATTTTCCTCATAATCAAAAAATCTAACCCTAGAGCTGAAAGGAACTCATACTGAAAGTATGGGGGCAGACAATGGGGTTAAAGATGAAAGAAAGGAAATCGGTAGTCCATGAAATTGCACCACGATACCGGCAGGCACGGAAAAAAGAGAAGGGGAAAATCCTCGATGAGTTCGTCGAGACAACGGGGTACAACCGCAAGTATGCCATCCATGTCCTTTCCCATGAAGGCAAACGGTATCTGAGGAAAGTAGACACCAATTCGAGCTGGGTCCGCCTGGAAACCACCCATCGGGGAGGTTCCCGTGCACGTGCGGGACGAAAGAAGACCTATGATGAGCCGGTGCAGGGAGGTATTCTCAAGATCTGGCGTTACTTTGACCACATGTGCTCGAAGCTTCTGAAAGCATTCATTGCAAGCAATGTTGACGACCTGTATCGGAGCAAGTGGCTGCGACTGGATCCCCGATGCCGGGAGCAGTTGCTGGACATCAGTGCCGCCACCATAGACAGGATTGTCTCTGGGGAACGAAGAGAATGGCGCAAGAGAAAGGGGTCGTGCACAACGAGAGGCGGGGGCATGCTGAGGAACCAGATCCCGATACGGGTCTATTTCAACTGGTATGAACGGGCTCCCGGGTTCTTCGAGATGGATACGGTCAGCCATGATGGAGGCTTCCCGGCAAGGGAGTGTTGCCATACCTTGTCGATTACCGACATCTGCACCGGCTGGACAGAGCTCCGTGCAGTGAAGAACAATGCCTCCCGCTGGATTGTTGCCCAGCTCAGTGACATGGAAGCGGGTATCCCCTATCCCATGCTGGGACTCGATAGCGACAACGGAAGTGAATTCATGAACAGTCCGGTGCTTCGCTGGACAGAAGAGCGAGGCGTCTCATTCACCAGGGGAAGACCCTACCGGAAGAATGACAATTGTTTCGTAGAGGAACGGAACTACCACTCCGTCCGCAAGGTTATTGGCTACTACAGGTACGAAGGGGATGAGATGTATGGGATACTGCAGGATGTGTATCGCCACCTCTGCCCCTTGCGCAATTATTTCTATCCGTGTGTAAGGCTCGTGTCGAACCAGCGGACCGATGGTAAGAACCATAAGGTCTACGATGCTCCAGAGACTCCCTATGCACGGATGTTGAAGGATCCGAGATTGAGTGGGGAGCAGAAGCATGTGGTCAGGGACCGCAGGGAAACATATGATATAATAGAGCTGAAGAAGGGGTTGGATCATGCGATAAGGACACTCCTGGAGCTGGTTCGCAGTGGTTCATAGCAATTGGTTTCGGTTAGATTTCAATTGTGAGGAATACCTTTTTTTCGGTTAGAATAATTATGAGGCAATGCGACCGGAACCTCATAACCAAAAATCTAGCCGAAGACATCTGGGAAACCGTTACCGGGGAGCTTGATGGATCTTGCGGTAATGGGTCTGCAGAAGTAGCGTGACATTCCGGTCGAGTTGACGTTTGAGGGCGACTGGGTCGGTCAGTTCCCTTCGCCGTTGCAACTCGAGCTTCACGGTATCAGAAATATCGGGGGAATCCAAGAGCCGCTGGTAGGGGGTGAGAGGTTTCTCATACTGCTTGCGATACCGACCGTTTTCCAGGCGAGTCTTGCCACAGATTTTGATGGTGGGAAACCAATAGTTGCGCAGCGGGCACAGTTGGCGGTAGATCGCCTCCAGCAGATGGCACTCCTCGTCCGTGTCGTAGCGGAAGTACCCGACGGTCTTGCGCACCACATCCCCGTTCTTCTGTTCGACGAAGCAATTGTCATTCTTGCGGTACGGGCGCCCGCGGGTGAATTCGATGTTGTTCTGCGTACACCACTCATACAGCTGCTGGTTGATGAACTCCCCACCGTTATCGGAGTCGATGCCAAGCAGTGCGAACGGCAGCATCTCCCTGATCCCGATGGTCTCCATCTTGACCCAACGATTTGCCTTGTTGCGCAGTGCCCTCACTTCGGTCCAACCCGAATAGACATCGGTATACGTCAAGGTCTGGCAGAACTCTCCAGCG
This sequence comes from Spirochaetae bacterium HGW-Spirochaetae-2, assembly GCA_002839355.1. GTDB lineage: Bacteria > Spirochaetota > Spirochaetia > Sphaerochaetales > Sphaerochaetaceae > UBA8525. Next base: position 3,424 of record PGXW01000057.1, on the reverse strand, counting down.
GGCGTCGCCCCGCAATGGCTCACCGTATCCGCCTCGAAGTACCCTGGCTTGCGTTCATCCCATGAGTAGAACGTGCGTATGGGTATTTGGTTCTTCAACATCCCTCCGGCTTTGGTGAGCGAGCGCCCGCTCAGTTCCAGCTTCTTCCTGTCGGCCTTGAGGTGCCGGTCTATGGTCGCCGCGCTGATGCACAGGAGCCGGTCCCTCAGGGTATCGGCGATGCCAAATTCAGGATCCCTTGCCAAGCTGTCGATCATGCAACCGATCATCGGACTGAGCAATTTCCCGCAGGGGTAGCCCAGGAATTCCCAGATGGCTCGCAACGACCCGATAGCCGCTTCATCGTAGGTGCGGGGCCTTCCCCCGGCGTGCTTGCCGGCTGTACGCCTGGGTTCTCTGCCGGCAACCAAACGGAGCTCCTCTTTGCCGGATGACAGGTAATGGGCCCTTCCCCAATTTGAAAGGAGATGTGCAGCATAGTCGCGATTGTATCCGGTCGAGGCGACAAACTCCTCGAGGATTCTCCCTTTCCCCTTCTTGCCCGCACCTCGGTAGCGTTTGGCTACCGAGGTGCTTAGCTTTCTCCGTGTATGCATATCCAGCTCCATGCTGCCCTCCATTTCCACGTGAAGGGTAGTTCAATTTGGGCTAGATTTTTAGTTATGAGGCGAGGCTCTTGCAAAATAGCAAAAGCTTCGTAATTTTCCTTGTCTGAAGCATTCCGAACGGTCTTCGGGTGCAAGAAATTGTCATAAACAGGCCCTCATAGGGCAAAACATATGGAAATGGACCTGACAATCCTCTATAATGTGAGTCACGACAAACACATAAGGGGGAGAGCAGGTCCATGAAAAGCATAGCAGAAATCCTTGGCGGTTGCCAGATGGTATTCGGCATTTCCTCCGATATCCAGGAGATTTTCGAGGGGTATGTGACCAACGAGCACCGCACATTCATCCAGATGCTGCAGGTGATCGAGGAATTCCTGCCGACGTACGACCGCTCCGGCAGCCTGCTTGGACGCAAATCGTATGATGAGATGGCAATGATCCGCTCTTGCTTGGCCAAGCAATTCCTCAAGATCCCCACGGTCACCTCGTTGCGCAACCGGTTGCTCAGCGATCCGTCATTGCGGCAGATCTGCGGGTTCTCCACCGTTCCCAGCGAAGCCACATTCAGCAGGAGATACGCCTCTTATGCCCAGAAGCGGCTTATGGAGAGGACACTTGGTCCATTGGTATCGTCGTATCTGGACGGCCGCATCGTGGGGCACATCAGCCGGGATTCGACGGCGATCGAGGCACGCGAGAAGGCGACCAATACCAAGAGGGAAGTGAAACCCAAGGGCAAGCGCGGCAGGCCAAAGAAAGGGAGCGAACCAAAGGAGAAGAGGCAATCTGTTCTGGAGAAGCAACTTGCGCAATCAGCCGAACAGGCAATCGGTGAGTTGAATGCCTTGTGCAGTTGGGGCTGCAAGCGCAATAGCCAGGGCAACAACAACTATTGGAAAGGCTACAAGCTGCACTTGGATGTCACCGACAGCGGCATCCCCGTCAGTGCCGTGGTCACCGGGGCGAATGTCCATGACAGCCAAGCGGCCATTCCCTTGGAGCGGATGACCGGGCAGCGGATCACCCATCTGTATTCACTGATGGACAGCGCCTACGATGCGAAACCCATCAAGGATTTCATCATCGGAAGTGGCAGGATTCCCATCGTCGATCCGAACAAGCGGCGCAAGGGGCAACGGGTGCTCTCTCCCGCCGAGAAGCAACGCTTCAAGATCCGATCGACCGTCGAACGGTCAAATTCCCACCTGAAGGATTGGCTGATTCCCTCGAAGATCATGGTACGGGGACCGGACAAGGTCGCCCACTGCCTGATGACCGGTGTGCTGTGTCTTGCAGCGATCAAAATACTGCAGTATTGCATCCTGCCGGACCTTCAGAAGACAGCATAACGATACACATAACAAGGGTAATTTCACCTGGTGTGGGACAGGTGTGTCTCCTTGCACTCGCACACCAGTAGAATTGACATGATTTTTCGTTCGATACCACCGATTGGGCATTTCGGCCTTCACTATCATCGTCAACAGTAGCGTTGCATGGATTCCGATTCACGATGATCGCTCATTTTGCAAGAGGCTCAGGCATCATTAATTTTCGGCTAGATTAATAATGAGGCAATGCGAGGGATTGAAGTGCGGCGGTCGCTGGTGTAGAATGGGCCATGGGAAGGACCTCCTTTCTTTTGTTTTGTGTGGTAACTAAACAATAGCAGGAAAGGGGTCCTTTTTCCATATCCATCAACAGGTTGCGAGGCAATTCCTGCCCGAAAAGGTGCGTCGCGGCATCGACCGCTACTGGTAGGGGCATCCTGCATCTTTATGCAGTCCAGGCCTCTTCGGAGGCTATTTTGAAATTGCCTCTATACAAAATTGAAATCCGGTGCCAGGCACTTATTTTAGTACTGGTGCGACTTGAAATTCCCAGAAATCGATCTATATAAATAGACAGGGTATTTTTTTGTATGCTATTCTGCTGTCAGACAATTATTTTTGTGGGGGGATATAGTTTGAATCAGAAAATAAAAAAATTGAAAGAGTTTCAATAACTGATCAAGTAGTAAAACAATTGCAAGCACTGATGATATCAGGTGAGTTTGTGATAGGCGATAAACTTCCAACGGAATATGAGTTATGTGGACAATTGGGAGTCGGTCGATCTACGGTAAGGGAAGCCTTCCGTGTATTGGCTGCAACTGGCATGATTGAAATTCAACCTGGGAAAGGTGCTTTTGTTCGGCATAATCATGAAAATTCATTCGATAATATCAAATATTGGTTTGTCGAAAAGCATGCGGAACTGAGTGAACTGATAGAAGTACGTATGGCAATTGAGCCATTGGCGTTGCGATTGGCAGTAAGACAAACTTCTGATCAATCTATACATCAGATTCAAGAAATTCATGAAGCATTCAAGTCAGCTGTAGGACGACACAACAATATCGAACTTGCTACACTTGATGAATCATTCCATAATGCAATCATTGAGGCTTCAGGAAATAGTCTTCTGATAAAGATTGGGAAATTGATAAATGACCCAATGATGGAATTTCGGTCGCGTTCTTTTGCCGTTGAGGTTCATGTAAATAATGCGACACAACCACATGAGAGAATCTTGAACGCACTCCTTGCAAAGGATGAGAAAGCCAGTGCACGGGCGATGCTCGATCATTTGGATATTGCGAGGGAAGATATGGAGAAGGTTGTTCAAAATATCACATAAACACTTACTTGGAAATTAATAAATATCGATTTTCAGGCCTTTCGCTGTTTTGAGTGGGTAGAATCCTAAAGAGACAAAGTGATAGTGGAAAACTCTGGGAGTGCTGTGGTACTGTTTTGGTATCACAGAACAGA
>PGXW01000015.1 GCA_002839355.1 Spirochaetae bacterium HGW-Spirochaetae-2 | reverse complement strand
AGACAATCGATTGGGCATTTCAGCCCTCACGATCATCGTCAACGGTATCGTTACGTGGATTCCGATTCACGATGACCGCTCATTTTGCAAGAGGCTCTAAAACATGTTTTTATATATTTTCTTTGTAATTGACATAACCTTTTGCCAAGTTATGTGTTTTTTTGTTGTGGAATCGAAAAGGTTCGCATACAATATCGGTACTGGTATTGGAAAAATAGGAGGAATTGCATGAGTAAAAAAGCACTCTTGGTTGTGTTGGTACTGTTGGTTGCAATGACAGCTTCTGTGTACGCGGCAAGTATGGGAAGCATCGGACTGGTGAATTATGCTAGTTTTGCAGATCTGGAAGCAGAAGATTCGTCTGCGTATGTCCCTGGTATCAGGGCAGAGCTTTTCCTGAGCGATTTTCTTGGAGTATCTGCCGATGCATTGGTTCTCGCCTCATGGGAAGACTATTATGGTGATACTTCGTATCTCATGATGTATATCATCGACGTGGTTGCACGGATGCCTCTCGGCTTGATCGAACCCTACGCAGGATTGGGGCCGGTGTACTTGGGATATATCTCGGAAGACGAGGCATATGCTGACGAGGATTCGTTTGGCTTCAACCTTCGCGGTGGTGTCGATTTCAATATTCTCGATTGGCTGAGTGTCGGAATCGAAGCCAACTACTTTGTCGACAATCTTGAAGACTTCTTCAACAATACCGACTATTATTTCTCTGCAGATGGATTACGTGAATCAAGCCTCATCGGTATCACAGCCAAGTTCAAGTTCTAGTATTCTTTCGGGATATACAAGGCCGCCGCTGCAAACGGCGGCTTTTTCGTGTCCACCGGCAACCCGAAGGGCATTGCCCCCTCCTATGCAACATGCTACCATTCCACCATGGAAGAACGTGCACTGGTATTCACCGGGGGAAAGGGTCCCCTGCCCGGATTCGATATCTCCCTTATCCCCGAATGTTCCTACGTGTGCGCAGCCGACAGTGGAGTCGATACCGCACTGAACATGGGGTTTGCCGTGGACGAAGCGATCGGCGACTTCGATTCGATCTCGGCTCTCGGACTGCTCGATACCATTGTCCACACCCGATTGCCCCAGGAGAAGGATGTAACCGATACAGAAGCCTTGTTGCAACATGTGGCCTCCAAGAACATCCCCTCCTACATCCTTGTAGGCGGTGGCGAAGGTCGCTTCGACCACCTGCTTCATCTCTATACCCTGTTCGCAACCTATGGACCGCCCGAATTGTGGATCACTGCTTGCGAAGCCCTACACCTCGTTCGCCACATGCACTCGTTCGACCACCTGCACCACATGACCGTATCCGTACTCCCCGCCCTGTTCAACGGGAAATCCACCGTCAATTCAAAAAATCTTCGTTGGGAGCTACACGACTTTTCCATTTCCTTGAATCATCAGAGCATCTCGAATCGGTGTATTGCCGATACCTTGGACATCCATGTCACGGGTGATCCGGTCTTCGTCTCCATCCCTTTCTCCGGTAAAATTTAAACATGACAGCACAACCAAAATACTATACAATGGCACTGTTGGCTGCAAATTTACGACGAGGATATCCAGATGAACAAGAATTATGAGCTGCTATGCCAAGAGGCCGTCATGCACGGGCCATTGGAGTCACTTTTTTGTTGTATCGGTGACCCGGTAATCGGCAATCCCACACAACTGATGATGGAAGCGACCTTCCGTTCAATGCTCTTTCCCGCACGATACCTGACATGTACCGTCACGTCTGCAAACGTCGAGCATGCGATAGATGGCATCAAAGCCCTCGGATTCTCCGGTGCCAACGTCACAGCTCCACACAAAGTCGCTGTGATTCCCTTTCTCGACGGACTCACCGAATCGGCTCGGCTCAGCGGTGCGGTAAATTGCATAATCAAACAGGAAGGGAAATACATCGGGGACAATACCGACGGGAAAGGATTCTTGACCTCGATCGAACTCATCCGCCCGGTGGCCGGCATGCATGTCCTGGTCATAGGTGCAGGTGGGGCCGCACGAGCCATAATCACCGAACTCGCATTGCATGGGGCGAGCTCTATAGCCATTGCGAACCGGACCGTGGAAAAGGCGCAGGATATCATCGATCGGGTAGGCCCCCATGTCAAGACGACCTTCACAAAGGAAGCATTCACCGGTACCTACACTATCGGAGCACAGTACGACCTTGTGGTCCAAGCCACAAGTGTCGGCTTGTTCGATCCGGGCACAGGTTTCGATCTGGTCTGGGAACCGAAGGAAGAGGGATCGCGAATTGCCGCCGACGTTGTCTTCAACCCGGTACATACACAGTTCCTTGCCTCGGCGGAGAAAGCCGGAGCAACAATTGTCGATGGATTGGGGATGCTGGTCTTCCAGGGGGCGATCGCGGTAACACACTGGACTGGGAAAGAAGCCAATTGCGAGAGCATGCGCACGGCACTGGAAGAGGCTTTCACTATCTGATACAACTGGGACAAGGAGCTCGAATGGACCAACAGGAAAAGGTTGAACCTATACACATATCTAAGAAGCTCCACCGGATAATCGCACTCTCCAAGAAGATTACCGGCGAGATCGATGGTACCGAACTGACCGAACAACAGATCAGCGAAAAGAACCAGCGATCCATCCCAAACAATTGGATTACCCGCAGGATCCTAAAGAAGCCTGCAAAGAAGGTTGAGACAAGCACGTTCATCATTCCCGTCGAGGATGGAGTCCTCACCGGATACTTTTTCCAACGGCGGGGGAACGAAACCAAACAGTTGACCAGCTTGCGCCCATTGATCATCTTTTATCATGGAGGCGGCTGGGTCTGGGGCAACATGAACCTCTATAGCTTCATTTGCGCCCGTATCGCCTCGATCACAAACGCCGCGGTCCTCTCTGTCGATTACCGGCTCGCACCCCAATACAAGTTTCCCACGGCTGTGGAGGATTGCTACAACACACTCATATGGGCATCGCAGGGTGCCCGCTACTGGAAAGTCGACCCGGAGCGGATTTTTGTCATGGGCGACAGTGCGGGTGGAAATCTTGCCGCTGTAGTGAGTCGGCTTTCACGTGATAGGAAGGGACCCCGGATCGCAGGCCAAATTCTCATCTATCCTGTAACCGACGGCAGGTTGAGAACCGCATCCTTCAACAAATTCAAGGATAGTCCCACCCTCACCGGCCGGGCGATGCAGTTCTTTATCAAAAACTACCAAAGCGAGCCGAAGGATATCCTGAACCCCAACTTTTCCCCCTTGTTGTCCAAGGACCACTCCCGGCTTCCTCCCACGTTGATTATCACGGCCGACAACGACCCCTTGCTGGACGATGGGAAACTGTATGCCGAAGCACTGGCTTCCGCCGATACACCGGTCAAATACCTTGCATGCCAGCATACGGTCCATGGATTCCTCGCCTTCCCCGCGGCTGAGGGCACCGAGGAGACCGAATCTGCGATCATGCAGTTTGTAGGTGGCCGACCCATCGAGCAGGTCGAGTTGCTGACCATGTCGCAACTACGCAAACGGAACAAGCGGGAGCTGCAGGTTGCCCGGAAGAGCAACAAGTCATTCATTGCGGCTGGAGTCGAAGAGAACTAGGGACCTATACCATCCTAGTGATCTGTAACATCCTAATCTTTACTTTTCTTGGGCCTATCGGACAGAGGGCTTCGTTCGTGTCAGCTCAGATATCTGGATTGCCAAACGAAGCGAGGGGAAAGGGACCACGAAGTGGTCACTCTCCCGAGCGAGTGCGGGCAACGTGAGGTGACCGAAGGAACCTTTCATATCTTCGCTTCCTTGTCCTTGCCCTCTGTCCGATCCGCTCCAAGCTCAGTCACAAGTTTATGTTGTTACAGATCACTAGCCATTCGGAAACAGGTTGTCACCGTTTTCCCCTGCCTTGCGCAGCGCCGGTATCTTACCGATAAGCAATCCGATCGATTCACGTAGCAACCCGTACCTACGTTCGCCGGTTGCCGAGAAATAGCAATACCAGCATGCTTCATCCTGTTTATACCGGACATCGCACGTCAGGATATGCTCGGATGCCCAACCCCGCTGGGCGGGAATAAGAATCGGCTGGTCGTCGGCACGTTGCCATTGCAGTCCGTCGATACTGGTCAACAATACGATCGCAGAGGCTTCCTGCTTCCGGTCCGCATCCCAATAGCGCGCATTCTGCAACGCCACATAGGAGTCGGACCCCTTGTACACGCACATCCGCCCAGCTCCCAAGCTACGCCATTTGTCGTTCGGCACCGCCTCGATCAAAGGCATCTGGGAATCGGGAACATATGTCCCATCAAGGGTTTCGGAAAATGCGGTGCAGACATAGCGGGAGGAAGCAGGATGTTTTCCCACCTTCGCCGATCCGACATACAAGCGGAATCCACCCTCCACGGGAAGCACCTGGGGATGGCTCAACACGGGATTCTTCCGGTAGTCGGCAGCAGAGGGAATTTCCTTCGCCTCCAACAAGAGCCGGGGTTCGCTCCAGATCGACAGGTCGTTCGAACTGCGCATCTCGATATGGGAACCCCTGACATGGGATTTGCGCATCCGCTTGGTGAGCTTCTCCACAAAGGGAATCGGCCGTCCATGACGTTCATAGATGATATGGAATGCCCCCTTGTCCTTGAACAGAAACGGATACTTGCCCCGTACTTGCACCAATCCCATCGGTTCCCACATGATCCCGCTGTTGGATACATAATGCTGGATACCCAACCAGGAGTGTGCGAACAGGTGCCATTTACCGTCGGGAGCATCCTCCGGAAACAAGAATATCGGACAGGATAACCGAGGGACATACCACAGTCCCTCGATCACCGGTTCATCGGAGAAGGGAAACCAAGAGGATTCCTGCAACTGTTCGACCGGTTGAACGCGTGAGCCAAGCATCATCACAATCCCCGTTTTCGATCCTTGTGTTTCTTGGTGAATATCGGATCGAGATACTTTTCCAAGTCATACTTTGCGGTAAGTTTCCTCATGCCCAATGTGTAGAGGAAAAAACTGCCGCCGATGGAGACAAGGAACATCATGCCAAGCCACAACGGCAACATGGGACTTTCGGGATCCACAAACCGTGCGATCAGGAACATGCAAATCAGAAAGAGAATTGCCATGACCACAATATTGATTACGGTTGCGCCCAGAACGAACAACACCGTATTGATCTTTTTATTCATGTGGAACCTCCTCGACCCCGTCCGTCACCGCTTTCCCCCTCTTCGAATCGAAGAAAAGGATGCTCAGCATGAGCAATATTCCTGTCACCACAATGGAGGCATCGGCTACATTGAAGGTCGGCCACCGCTCGAAACCGAGGAATCCGTACACCTTTACACTTATGAAGTCGACCACCCATTCGGGTCGGAACATGCGATCGACGATATTTCCCAATCCTCCACCGACGATTCCCGCCAGCATCCAGCGTTGGAAGAGTGTCAGTTCGTTCGACCGCACCAGGTAGATGACCAGAAGAACCATCAAGATCAGGGGAAAAACGATGAAAAGTATCCGTTTGACCATATCGGGCAATCCGGCGCCAATACTGAATCCGATGGCGGAGTTGCGGACATGGCAAATCCAGAGGAAATCGGAAAGGAACGATGCGTGTACGGTGCCTTGGGGAATCGTGGCGACAACCCAAGCCTTGGTCAGCTGGTCGGCCGCCACAATACATGCGGGGAGAACGAAGGGGAACAACTTGTCGCGTCTGGTAATCTCCATGTTGGGATTCATCCTACTATAGTGCGGTCGGAAGCGCAATGAAAGAAGCGTCCAGGCCCAACTTCACGCCGAACTCGCTCGCCATCTGGCGCACACCGAACACCTCGGTGGCATAATGGCCTCCACAGATCATGGTGATTCCAGCTTCCTGGCAGTAGGGGTGCATGGTATGCGAGGTCTCGCCGGTGATATAGGCATCCAACCCCATGGCAATCGCATCCTGGACTTCAAAGGCCGCACCACCCGATATGATGCCGACTGTCGTAATCATATCCTTGCCGAACGGGAGCACATGCAGTCCGGATTCCGGTCCGAGGTCCAATTCCCTTGCAATCTCATCTACATCCATCGGCTTGGGAAGCGTTCCGCTGTATCCGATATATTTCCCATGGTACAGGCCGAACGGTTGTGGATCGGCAATCCCCAACAGCTTTGCCATAGTGGCGTTGTTGCCCAATTCGGCGTGTGCATCCAAAGGCAAATGGGCGGCGAACAGAGCGATATCATGCTCGAGCAATACGGCAAGCCGTTGGTAATGGATACCCGTGACAGCAATCGGCTTTCCCCAAAAGAGTCCGTGGTGTACAAAGATCGCATCGGCCTGCATCTCGGCGGCTTTTCGGAATGTTGCCAACGAGGCGTCGACGGCACATACGATCCGTTTGATTTCCTTGCCAGGCCTTCCGACCTGCAATCCATTCAGCGACACGTCCGCATCGACAAATTCGTCAAGATTCAGACGTGTACGTATATAGTCCGCAAGCACTTCAATCTTCATACGTGCATTATAGAGAGTTGACATCAATTATTCCACCACCTATAGTGAGCCTCATGGCAGATTTACGGTTCTCCCGCCGTGAGCTTACGGCTGATGAGGCCAGGTTCACCTATTCTCCTTCAATTGTGGAATCTTGTGGTCCGATACCGGAGCACCCCGCTATCATAGGCCAACCGAGGGCTATGCGGGCTTTGGAAATGGGCCTCTCCATACCCGGAAAAGGCTACAATATCTTTGTGAGCGGAGATCCGGGCACCGGCAGGTCCACAGCAATCCGCTTGGCTACGGCCGCCTATGCCAACGACCTCTCCCAATTGCGGGATATCGCCTTTATCCACAACTTCCGCCACCCCGACACACCGGTCGCAGTCACCTTCCGTCCCGGAGAGGGCAAGGCGTTCGTGTTGGCGATGAAAAACTTCGTCACCCGGCTACGGCAGGAAATCGGCAAGCGCTTGGCACAGTCCAATAGGATCGATAGCAAGACCCTGTCCACGTTGGCCCATACATTGTTGACCGAAATTGCCGAGAAATTTACCGACAGCACCATCCAGACGCATGTGCACCATATCCAGCAGGACTTGGCAGAACATGCATACCTGTTCGACCAGGACTCACCGCAGGAAATACCCAACGGAAGCTTCTTCCTTCGCTATGGCGTCAATCTCCTTGTCGACCACGAACTGACAGACACCCGGCCGTTGGTATTCGAGTCGCATCCGACATTCGCCAACCTCTTCGGATCGCTCGATGCGCCGGGAGAGACACGCGACGAACGCTACCTCCCCTTCCTCTCCATACATGCGGGGTCGTTGTTGCGGGCCGCAGGTGGCTATATCGTCATCAGTGCCGAAGAGATGCTTACCGTCGAGGGCCTTTGGGAAGCGTTCAAACGCTTCCTCACCACCAGCGCACTCGTAATCCAGAATGCCACCCTCAGCCCTTCCCGCAGCGCTGGAATCCGACCCGAACCGGTACCACTATCGCTCAAGGTCCTGCTGGTCGGCAGCGAAGACTCCTACGACTCGTTTTGCGAACACGATCCCGACTTCCTCAAGCTCTTCAAGGTCTCGGCTGAATTCGACTACACCATGCCGGCGACTACGGAGAATATCGCGGGGTGCATCGGTTTCGTCCGCATGATCGAAAGCGAGGAGCGCCTCTTGCCCGTCGACACGTCTGCAATCGCGGAATTGTTACGCTTCAGCGCCCTGGCAGCCGAATCGCGTGACGAATTGACCACACAACTCTCGTTGTTGGCCGACTTGTTGCGTGAATCCGACTATTGGGCCAAAACCATGGGAACAACCGCGATCGACAAGGACGTGGTACTCCGAGCGATACAGGAACGCGACTATGTCTCCAGTGTCACGGAGAACAGGATCTTCGATGAGATCGCAAGCGGAGAGATGATCATTGCGCTCGACGGTCACAAGACCGGTGTCGTCAACGGATTGGCAGTCCTCGACAGGGGCCCCTCCTCGTTCGGGACTCCCACGGTCATAAGCGCCACTGTCGCTCCGGGAAACGAAGGAATTGTGAACATCGAACATGAAGCGGGCTTGTCGGGGGAGATCCACGACAAGGGACTGCTCATCCTGGAAGGATACCTGCGCAAACGCTACGCCCGTAATTTTCCGCTTTCCATCTATTCCGGCATCTGTTTCGAACAGTCTTATGCCGAAATCGATGGCGATTCGGCATCATCCAGCGAGCTCTACGCGCTGTTGTCCGCAATCGGTGAAATACCGGTCAAACAGAATATCGCGGTGACCGGATCGGTCAACCAGATGGGAGAATTGCAACCGGTCGGGGGTATCAACGAGAAGATCACCGGATTCTACCATGTATGCGAACGCCTGAAGCTGAAGAACCATCCCGGTGTGATCATTCCGGTCCAGAATATCAAGAGCCTGATTCTTCCGTATGAAATCATCGAGGCAATCGAACGCAAGGAGTTCCACATCTACCCTGTGCAGACGATCGACGAAGGCATGCAGATACTTACCGACCGTTTGGCCGGGAGTCGCAACCAGAAGGGCAATTTCCCTCCCGATACGCTCAACAGGGCTATCGAGGACCGTCTCAAGGATTTGTTCGAGATTTCACGCCCGCAGAACTGACCACCATACTCTTGTTCAGATTACGCCAGAACCGTAGGACGAGGAATAGCGAGAAGGCGAAGGTCGCCAAGTCCGCAATCGGTTGGCTCAGTTGCATCCCCCTGATTCCAATCAGTTTCGGGAGGGTCAGGATCACCGGGACGAAGAACAGTCCCTGGCGGGACAAAGCTGTCAGCGAAGCCTGTTTCGCCTTTCCGATGGACTGGAACAGCATGGCCACAATGATATTCATGGCCTGCAGCGGCATGACCACACATTGCAATCGCATGGCCAACGCCCCTATTTCCACTACCGTCCGGTCGGTCTTGATGAAGAACCGCATGATGGTTGGAGCGAACAGGAACCCGAGGGTTCCAAGAACCGTAAATCCCACCACACCGGTTATCAACGAGAAGCGGAAGGCTGCCTTGAGCCTATCCAACCGCCTGGCTCCCCAGCTGAAGCCGGAAACGGGTTGGAAGCCTTGCCCGAACCCTATGAGCGCGGAACCAAGGAATTGCATGGTCCTGGTCACAATGGTCATGGCAGCCAGCGCGGAATCTCCGAACGGTGCCGCCACATTGTTGAGCAATATCATGGAGATACTCGCCATTCCCTGTCGATAAAAGGCCGGCATGCCCGTGGTGAGGACCTCTTTGTAGATCCACTTCTTCCAGCGGAAGTTCGCGATTGAAAGGTGGAGCGTACTTTTCCTACGCAGAAAATACGAGAGCAGGATGACGAAGGAGACCGATTGGCTGAAGACCGTGGCGATAGCGGCTCCCTTGATGCCCATATCGAAGCCGAATATAAGCAGCGGATCGAGCACGACATTCAATAGGGATCCGACAACCATCCCCCGCATACCCAGACGTGCATTGCCTTCGCTCCGAAGCGTGGTGTTCATGACAAACGACGCTGCCATGACGGGAGCTCCAAAGAGTATGATGCCACCATAGTCCATAGCATAGGGAAGTATCGTATCGGTGGAACCGAGAAGTCGCATGAACGGTTCGAGGAACGATACCCCCAGGACCAACAGCAGCAGACCGATTCCCAATGCGGTGAAATAGGCTGTGGAGAGGACCTGGTCGGCCTTGTCGTTTTCCTTTGCTCCCAGCAACCGGGCGATATAGTTCCCGGCGCCCAGTCCCAACGTCATGCCGATGGCCTGGATGATCGACATGAGGGAAAATACAATGCCGACAGCACCGCTGGCCTGTGTTCCCAAGCGGCTGACGAACACGGTATCGGCCATATGGTAGAAGGTGGTGACCAGCATGGAGATGATTGTGGGGACTGCCAACGATGTGATGAGCCGGGACACGGGAGTCTCGGTCATCCGTATATAGTTCTCCTCGGCTGTCAATCGTTTGGAAACGAAGGTGCCCATGGCTACTGTTCCCTTATCGCGTTGTACCAGGCATGCATCAAGATTCCGAAAGCCACCGAGACATTCAACGAGCCCTTGCTCCCGGCAAGGGGGATGCTCACTCGTCCCAAGGAGGCGTCGGCGAGCGCCAACAGGGCGGGACTGACTCCCAATTCCTCCGAACCCAGTACAACCGCACCGGTTGTGGGAAATTCGAACGATGCGATATCGGTACCTCCCAGCTCCAGTGCGAACACGGGTGTATTCGAGAATCGGGTCACGACTTGGTCTTCGGGCAGTTCTTCCCACGGTATGGTTCCGGTGCATCCGCGCGCGCTACGTGCCGCCCTGGGGTGTTCGGGCGAGGCTGTCGGCTGTACCAACACCATGCGTTGTACACCAAAGGAATCGCCGGTCCTGAAAACCGATCCCACATTGAACGGAGATCGGAGACGGTCCAATACTACGGTGAAGGGAAGGACTGTACGGTGGGAGACCTCCAATCGGCCTTCGTGCGCATCCCGAAAATCCCAGTCCGCCTTTTCCATACCCAAGTCGGCATGCAGGGTATGGGAAGCATCGGCCAAGGCCCATAGCAGTTGGTCGTTTCCATCTGATGAGATCACTTTTTGGCATGCGGCACGTGTCTGTTCGCCGACCCTGGTGTCGTTCGAGCCGAGCACGATCAGGCATACGGCACGAAGGTAGGGAACATCCACAGGCACCTGTTGTCCGAAAGACACTGTCGCCCCATCGAGTATGCGTGCGCACTTCCTCAGTTTCGTTCCCTCGGCAAGCGAGGAAAGCTTTGCGATGGTTATCACTCTGTCCCTTCATCGTCGTTCCGGGCGGTTTCCGAAGGAGATATGCAAATGGCGAACTCTCCTTTGATCGAAGTCCGTTTCGCAAAATCCCCGGCAACCGTTTGTGCCGTCCCGTCCACATACTCTTCAAAGGCCTTGGTCATCTCCCTTCCCACCAATATGCGGCGATCCGGTGCCAAACTGGCCAATTCCTCGAGCAATTTCACCACACGGAAAGGCGACTCGTACACAATGAAGGCTTCGTCCCTCTCCAGCAACTCCACAAGCCGCTTGCGTCGACGACCTGCACGCGGACTCATGAATCCCTCGAAGACGAAAGCCTTGCCGACAAATCCACTGACAGAGATGAGTGTGGCCAAGGCCGAGGCACCGGGGATCGGCACGATGGGAAACCCGGCTTCCCGTACGGCATTCACAACACGGGCTCCCGGATCGCTGATACCGGGGGTCCCCGCATCGGAAACAAACGCTATGTTGTTATCTTCAGAGAGCAGTTTCACGATTCCGGCCGCCGAAGAGATCTCGTTGTGCGCATGGCAGGCGATCAGCCGCTTGTGTATATCGTAACGGGTCAACAACCGCTGCGTATGCCGTGTATCCTCGCATGCGATCACATCGACCTCGCGAAGGGTCTGCAATGCACGCATCGTGATATCTTCCAAATTGCCGATCGGTGTCGCCACCATGAATAATGTTCCCATGCCGCCATTCTATCGGTTAAACGGGCCATGGGCAATGGTGAAATTTACCAACACCCTTGCCACCATATCCCGGTTTTGCTTGGATTATCTATGCTTAAAATCTTCACTTACCTAAGAAATGTGTAAAATTTGCTATTCAAATGCAGGTTTTGCAAGAGTTGGCACGGTGTTTGCATAGTAAGGGAGCAAGAAGAGACAATACGGTACGCCGCCCAGTGGCACCGATACAGAAGGAGAACATATGAAGACTTTCAAAAGATTCAAGGACATTGTGAACGCCAATGTGAATGCAAAACTCGACAAGATGGAAGACCCGGAAAAGATGATCCGTTTCATGCTTTCGGAAATGGAAGAGACCCTGATCGAGGCAAAGAGCGCAGCGGCGGAACGCCTGGCGAACCGCGCGATTATCGAAGATGAGATCAAGCATGCCAAAGAGCTGCTCAACCGTTGGGAAAACCGCGCCAAGCTTGCGGTCGAGAAGGAACGCGACGACCTGGCTCGGGAAGCCTTGGTTGAGAAGAACCGGGCTGTCAAGCGCCTTGCCGGACTTGAAGAGGAACTGATCCAGATCCAGTCGATCGTCGATTCCATGCAGGACCAGATCGCCAAGCTCGAATCGAAACGGGAAGAGGTCCGGGACAAGCAACGCATGTTGGTCCAGCGCGCCTACCACGCCAAGGAAAAGAAAAAGGTCGTGGAGACCTTGCGCGAGATTGACGCGGTATCTTCCTGCAGGAAGTTCGCGGAGTTGGAAGAGAAAATCGAACGGATGGAAGCCGATGCCGAAATGGCTGGATTCTCCGGATCCGCCCACTCCACCGAGAAGCAATTTTCCCAGATGGAATCGGACGAGGCTATCGAAGCTGAACTTGCCAGCATGAAAGCGGCAAAAACCAAGAAATAATCAAGAAGAGATAAGGAAGGATTGGTATGGAAAACCGGTACAGCGAACGCTACCGACAATATATGAGAAGCGAGTACCGCAAGGGCTATGAAGATGGAATCTTTGATGCGGCACCTGTCAGAGGATTGCGTCGATCACGGGACGGGGTGCTCCTTGGTGTCTGCCAGGGGCTGGCCGATTGGCTCGAGATCCCTGCCTGGCCACTGCGCCTTGGAGCGGTGATCGCATTCTTCGCCAGTGGATTTTGGCCCGTCGGAGCGATATATCTGATTGCGGCGTTGTTGATGAAACCCGCGGCAAAGTAGACAACAAGATATGCGTACAGTAATAGGCTGTTGCGAAAGTCTGAAAAACTTGAGCGACAGCCTGTTCTTATGCCTCCAGGATTTCCTTGTATTTCCTGTATAATCCACGGAATTGGTCGTAGGTCAGCCCCATGGCCAAGGCGGCCTCCTTCTGGTTGCCCTCGGCTTCGGCCAGCGCTCTTCGAATGAAGGTGATATCAAGGTCACGTTTGGCCTGTTCATAGGAATCCAGTGCAAGCGTTGCTTCGAACGGCACGGCGGGAACCTCGTTTTCAGGCACTCCAGGCTTTGCCACGGGTATGCAGGGGGCATAGGGATTCTCGAACGGATTGAACTGGATCGTGGTTATCTCTCGCCCAGCTGCCCGATACACCGCACGTTCCACCACATTCTTCAATTCACGGACATTGCCGGGCCATGGATAGGACAACAGTTGTCTGCGGACAGCTTCGGTGAGAAGAGGCATATCGGACCTGCCACACTCCAAGGACATCTTCGCCGCAAAGAATTCAGCCAACAGCAGGATATCCTCTCCCCGTTCCCGCAAGGGAGGCAGGAACAGCACCTCGAACGAGAGCCTGTCCAGCAGGTCCTCCTTGAACTTTCCTTCGGCACATAAAGTGGGCAGGTCGGCGTTCGTCGCACCGACTATCCGTACGTCGCTTTCATGGGTCTTCGACGATCCCACCCGCTCGAATGTCCCGTACTCGACCACCCGAAGTATCTTCTCCTGGACTTCCAGGGGAATCAAGCCAATCTCGTCCAGGAACAACGTCCCGCCTTCGGCTTCTTCGAACCGTCCCTTGCGCGTCTTTGTCGCCCCGGTGAAGGCGCCCGCCTCGTATCCGAACAGTTCGGTCTCTATCAAAGAGGGTGGAAGGGCCGCACAGTTGACCGTGACCAGGTTGTGTTGCCAGCGGGGACTCAGATAATGGAGACGGGATGCCGCGATCTCCTTGCCGCTTCCGCGTTCACCGACAACGAGAACACTCCTGTTTACCGTTGCGGCCCGACTGAGGGCCTGCTGAAAATTCAAGAAGGTTTCCGATTCTCCCAAAGGGGCCTGGGCATAGCCCGAACGCTCTTCACTCATAGGTGGATTCTACCATAGGTTGGTCAATTTCACCAATACCAAACTGTCGCACTGGCAGGACAGATTCAATACAAAGTACCGCAAATCCTGCTTGCAAGAGAGTTAAGAATGTTTCATAGTGTTCTGGGGAGTTTTTTCTGATGTTGGCACGGTTCATGCTTTATACAGGGTAGAGAGTATGAAGATACTCTGATATCAGATGTACAAGGAGTAGAATATGGGAGTTTTCTCACGTTTCATGGACATAGTAAACGCCAACATCAACGCTTTGCTGGACAAGGCAGAAGATCCCGAAAAGATGATCAAGTTGATGATGCAGGAAATGGAAGATACCTTGATCGAGCTCAAATCCTCCTGCGCTGCGAAAATGGCATCCAAGGCCAAGTTGGACCGCAACCGCAGCGAACTCGAATCCCTCGTCAGCCGCTGGATGAGCCGCGCCGAGATAGCCCTGGCAAAAGGTCGCGAGGACCTCGCACGGGAAGCACTGGTCGAGAAGCGCCGGGCACAAGACGATTTGTCCCGGATGGAAGAGGAGAGCGCACGCTATGCCGACATGATCGGCAAAAGCAAGGAAGATATCGGTAGACTGGAAGACAAGCTGCAATCGCTGAGGCAGAAGCATCAGGTTATTGTCGAGCGGGCCGCACGGGCACGTGAGGAACAAGCCGCCAACGACACCATCCGCAAAGCTTCGGATGCCGCCGCCTTCTCCCGTTTCGACCATATGGAACAGCAGGTTGACCGCATGGAAGCCAGCGCAAGCATGGGAAGGCCCAGGGCCGACTTGGATTCCAAGTTCGCGGACCTCGAGGAATTGGATGATATCGAAGCGGAGCTCGAACAGTTGCGCAAACAAGCAAAGAAAAGCTGAGTGACGGGCATCCGGGGGAAGGGTAATAATGAATAGTGATAACTTGGTTGCAATCATCGCGATCGTCGCTCCGTTCTTGTTCGCAGCGTGGGTCATCAAGGCTGGTATCCGGGCAAAGGAACGCAAGCATGGAGCCTCCACCCAAAAGGAGAACGAGCGACGACAGAGTGATAGGGAATTGGAAGACGGAATTATGGATCTGGCCAAGCGGATAGAGAATCTTGAGATCATTCTCCGCAACAGAAACAACAATAAGGAATAGGAAGGATGTATATGGCTACCAAACGATTGTACCGGTCCCGAAGGGGTAAGATATTTGGCGTTTGCCAAGGGATTGCCGATTGGAGAGACCTCCCGGTCGATATTCTCCGTGCGATCACCGCAGTTTCGATTATCGTGACCGGCATTTTTCCCGGTATCGTGATCTACGCATTGATTGCGTTGTTCCTCCCCTTGGAACCGGGATATGGCACACACTACGAGGAATCGGAACACAACCGGGAAGAACGGGGACCATTCAACCGGACCCGTGAGGACCTGCGTGAGACGTTCGAGAACTTGAAGAGGAAAGTCGAAGGCATGGAAGAGAATATCTTCGACAAGGAACGGGATTGGGACCAACGGTTCCATGGGGACCAGAAGTAACATGAAACGAGTATGTGTATCGATACTTATCCTGCTTGCCGCAAGTCTTTCGCTTGGGGCTGCAGGGGAAACCTATAGGAACGATTTGACATTGAGAAAAGACGGGGAAGTCCAGATCAAGAGCGACGTACCCGATATCACCATAATCCAGGAATCGAGGGGAAACTCGGCTGAAGTGACACTCACCGGCGCTGCACGGGACCGGTATCGCATGACAGTCCGTGAGGATCGCGATGGCATATTTGTCGAGGTCAAACGGAAGCAACGAATGGGCATCGACCTGTTCCAGTCTCTCGATGCGCGTCTCACCGTCACGTTGCCGGCTTCGTGGACCGAAGGAGATCTTGTCGTCTCGACGGTTTCGGGACAGCTGAAGATAGCCGGTCCGTTGTATGCCGAAGAGGTGGAACTCCATTCCGTCTCCGGCTCCATCGGATTCGATTCGCTGGTCACAACCGACTCGTTGGAGATAGCCAGCGTTTCCGGATCCATAGAAGGCAAGGCCATCGAAGCCGGAGATATTGCGATCACCAGTATTTCGGGCGCTATCATGATCGACAAGATCGTCTCGACGTCCCGATCGGATGTTGAAGTGAACAGCGTTTCCGGTGCGATCAAGCTCCCCCTGCTCGATGCTTCGAAAGCTACGGTAGAGAGCATATCCGGAGCGATCGGTGTCACCCTGCCCCGAACTTTCGGCGGCCGCGTGTCGGCATCGTCCATCAGTGGTTCGATATCGACCAGTATCGACGGTGTACATGACCTCAGCACCGAAAAGAGAACACAGACATTCGCTGTCGGCAACGGTTCGGCATCCCTTGAGGTCTCGACCACTTCCGGTGCGATCCGGATAGCACAGTGAACAGTATCGTATCCTGACCCCAAAAGATTCGCCCCCACGATAACATGCCGCCGGAACTTGGTTCCGGTGGTTTTTTCATCTTGACCATCATGACGCTTTCCAGTATTTATTAGGTAGCTAACTAATAGGATTGAAATATGGACCCATCTTCCCACAGTTGCCCCACCATCCCGTTGCTTGCACAGATCACCCGGCTACGATTCATACGTGGCCATGCGTTGCTTTCATCGCTGGACATCCATCCGGCGCAGTTTCATTTGCTGATGATGCTCGACCGCTCCAATCCCATGAGCCAGGCCGAATTGGCCGGAAAGCTCATGATAAAGCCATCCACCCTCACGGTCATGCTCCACCGGTTGATGAAGAACGATCTGGTACGGCGTGAGCGGGATGTTGGCGATGCCCGGGTCATGCGGGTACATATCACCGCAAAGGGAGCCGATCTGCTCACGCAGGCCCACGACCGGTTCCTTCAATTCGAATCGGAAACGTTCGAGGGGTTCAGTCCGGAGGAGAAGGCGCACTTCGAGACCTTGGGCAACCGTATACGGGACAACCTGGTCAAAGCGGTCGAGGGGGAGGATCCATCATGTCCATGGTATTGAAGTATCTGAAGGAATCTGCCTTCCCCATCCTACTGGTATTCCTACTGCTCATGGTGAAGGTCTTCGCGGATCTCACATTGCCCCTGTACACCTCGAATATCGTGAATATCGGTATCCAGCAAGGTGGTCTGGAAACGGCAGTCCCGTCGGTCCTCACGGCACAGACGTATGCGGCTGTGGAGGCTCGCTTGGAGAGCGACGATGCGACCATTCTGGCCGCCTCGTACCGGTACGACACTGAAACCTACCGGCTTCCCGCCTACGTGCTCGTCGAAGACGCACCGGTGCAGGAGGCAACGCTGTTGCCGATATTGGCACGGCTGGGCATGGGAGAAACCGTCGGACAACCGGCAACGGAAAGCATCCTCAAGCAAGCTGCCCTCGCCTATATCCGCACCGACAGCGAACAGTTGGGGATCGATATACCGGCGATCCAGAATTCCTATATCGTCCAGGTGGGACTTCGCATGCTCGCCATTTCCGCACTGGGAGTAGCAGCGTCCATCCTGGTCTCCTACTTCGCCTCCCGGGTAGCCGCCCGATTGGGGAGACGGTTGCGGGGAGATGTGTTCAAGAAGGTAGTCTCCTTCAGCCAGGATGAAATGGACAAGTTCTCCACAGCCTCCCTGGTCACCAGAAGCACGAACGACATCCAACAGATCCAACAATCCTTCGTGATGATTCTCAGGGTGGTCATATTTGCCCCGATGATGGCCCTTGGTGGCTTGTTCAGGGTTCTGGGGACCAACAGTAGCATGTCTTGGACCATCGGAGTCGCGGTTCTGGCCATATTCACCATTGTGATCACCATGTTCGCACTTGCCATGCCACGATTCAAGCGACTGCAGACCCTGGTGGACAATGTCAACCAGGTTGTCAGGGAAACCTTGAACGGCTTGCAGGTCATACGAGCCTTCAACACACAAGACCACGAGCGCTCGAGGTTCGAAAAGGCCAATACCGAGCTGACAGCCACCTCGCTGTTCGTGAACCGGGCCATGTCCGGCATGATGCCCCTGATGATGCTTATCATGAACCTGACCGCGATACTCATCATCTACAACGGCGGACAGCATATCCAAGCCGGAACGATGCAGGTCGGGGATATGATGGCGTTCATCCAGTATGCCATGCTGATCATCATGTCCTTCCTCATGATCACCATGCTGACGATCATGCTGCCGAGGGCCTCCATTTCAGCCGGCCGCATCAAGGAAGTTCTGGACACCCCGGTCACCATCGGCACCGCCCCATCCACCGTACCCTTTCCCCCGGAACCACAGGGCCTGGTAGAATTCAACCATGTGGGCTTCACTTACCCGGGTGCCAACACCGAGGCGATCCGCGATATATCGTTTGTCGCGCAGAAGGGAACCACGACTGCTATAATCGGCAGTACCGGAAGCGGCAAATCGACTTTGCTGAATCTGATTCCACGGTTCCACGATGTCACTTCGGGCTCGATCACCATAGACGGCATCGATATCCGGCAACGGGATCTGACAGCGCTGCGGAAGCTGGTCGGATACGTTCCCCAGCAGGGGTTGCTGTTCAGTGGAACGATCGCTTCGAATATCGCGTATGGTGAGCCGGGTCTCAAATCCGAGGCAATCGAAGCGGCGGCGGACATCGCTCAGGCCGGAACGTTCATCGGAGAGAAACCGGATGCGTACCAGTCGTCCATTGCCCAGGGGGGTGTGAACGTATCGGGAGGGCAACGGCAGCGGTTGTCGATTGCCCGTGCGATCGCCGCTTCCCCGAAGATCCTATTGTTCGACGATAGCTTCTCGGCACTCGACTACCGTACGGAAAACCAATTGAGAAAACGGTTGCATGCCGACTTGCCCGATACTACGGTGCTGGTGGTGGCCCAACGCATCAGCAGCATCATCCATGCCGACACGATCCTCGTCATCGACGAAGGTCGGCTTGTCGGAAAGGGAACCCATGCGCAACTCATGCAGGGGTGTCCTGTGTATCAACAGATAGCACACTCGCAGCTGTCCCTGCAGGAGATCAAGAACCATGGATAGACCAGAACGACAAAAATCGGAACAACAGGCACTCCCGGCCTTCCGCGGCGGACGTGGGCCTGGAGGCCATGGGTTGGGTGCTCCGGTGCAAAAGGCCAAGGATTTCTCAGGTACCGTAAAGAAATTGGCCAGACGCATCTCCCCCTATGCATTCGCGGTAGTCATCGTAGTGCTGTTCGCCTTGGGAGCGACCGTATTCACCATTGTCGGCCCGAAGATCCTGGGAACTGCCACCACCACGATCTTCGAGGGAATCACAGGCAAGCTTGCGGGAGGCGATGGAATCGATTTCGCCCGTATCGCCCGTATCCTCTCGACCTTGATTGTCCTGTACGTGCTCAGCGCCCTCTTCATGTTCAGCCAAGGCTATATCATGAGCACAGTCACCCAACGCATCTCGAAAGCCCTTCGCAAGGATGTTGCCGACAAGATACACCGCATGCCCATGCGAAGCTTCGATTCCACCACCCATGGGGAAATCCTCTCGCGTGTAACCAACGATATCGACACCTTGGGCCAGAACCTCAACCAAGGCCTCATCCAGGTGCTCACCTCGATCACCACGATGGTCGGAGTCTTGGTGATGATGCTCTCCATCAGCTGGTTGATGACCATGGTCACCCTGGTCATCCTGCCGATTTCCTTCCTGTTCATCGCACGGGTGGTCAAGTCTTCGCAAAAGCATTTCATCGAGCAACAAAAATCGTTGGGAACCATAAACGGTCAGGTCGAGGAGGTCTACAGCGGGCATATCGTGGTCAAGGCCTTCTGCGCCGAGGACCGCGTGGTCGACGCTTTCAACGAAGTCAACGAGAAGCTCTACGACTCTGCATGGAAATCGCAATTCCTTTCCGGGCTGATGATGCCGGTCATGCAGGGGATTGGAGACTTGGGATATGTCGCGATCGCCCTCCTGGGCGGAAGTCTCGCCATACGTGGAACCATTTCGGTTGGAGACATCCAGGCCTTCATCCAATATATGCGCAACTTTACCCATCCGATCGCACAAGTGGCCCAGGTGACGAATCTGTTGCAGTCGACGGTTGCGGCGGCAGAACGGGTCTTCGAATTTCTCGAGGGAGAGGAGGAGACGGAAGAGCATGCCTCGTGTATCCTCGGACGTCTTTCGGGGGACGTGGACTTCGATCATGTCCGTTTCGGATATGACAAGACAGTCCCGGTAATCAAGGATTTCTCAGCGAAGGTGGGCCAGGGTATGAAGGTCGCGATCGTAGGACCGACCGGAGCCGGAAAGACCACCATGGTCAAGTTGTTGATGCGTTTCTACGAACTTGATGGCGGCACGATCAGTATTGATGGCAAGGATATATCCACGCTCTCGCGTAGCGACCTCCGTTCACATTTCGGCATGGTGTTGCAGGATGCCTGGTTGTTCAATGGTACGATCCGGGAGAATATCCGCTACGGCAGGCTGGATGCCACCGACGATGAAGTCGTTGCGGCAGCGAAGGCGGCACGGATCGACCACTTCATCCACACCCTCCCCGATGGATACGACATGGTGCTCAACGAGGAATCCTCCAATATATCCCAGGGGCAACGCCAGCTTATCACCATTGCCCGTGCGATCCTCGCCAATCCCAGCACCCTGATCCTTGATGAGGCGACCAGCTCCGTCGATACGCGTACCGAAGTGTTGATCCAGGAGGCGATGGACCACCTCATGGCGGGACGGACAAGCTTCATAATCGCCCATAGGCTCTCCACCATCCGCAACGCCGATATCATCCTGGTCATGAAGGACGGCGATATCGTGGAACAAGGTTCGCATGAACGATTGTTGCGGCAAAACGGCTTCTATGCGGATCTGTATCGGGCCCAATTCGAAGATATCGGTTCCTTACCCGCATGATCCGGCTGACACATATCACTAGCAAAATACTCGGTTGCACTGTAGTATTGACGGAAGTTGTGAAGGGGGCGTTGGGTTGGTAATCGGCTTGGACGTGGGGTCCACTACTATCAAATGCGTGGTTCTTGATGAAGACAACCGTATTGTGTTCTCACAGTACGATCGGCATCTCTCCCAGATCGCTTCGCAATCGGCACGCCTGCTCGAGCATATCCGGACCAATGTCCTCCATGGCCAGAGCGCCAAGCTCATGATAAGTGGTTCGGCGGGTATGGGCATGGCCGACCGCTGCAGCCTCCCCTTTATCCAAGAAGTCTACGCTACCCGAATCGCGGCCCGAAAACTTACACCCCAGGCCGATGTGATCATCGAACTCGGTGGCGAGGATGCCAAGATACTCTTCCTCTCGCATGGCATGGAAGTACGGATGAACGGTTCGTGTGCCGGTGGGACCGGGGCATTCATCGACCAGATGGCCTCCTTGCTCCAGATTTCGGCCGACGATATGGACGCCGAAGCGGCCCGTGCCGAGAAAGTCTATACTGTGGCCTCCCGGTGCGGTGTATTCGCGAAGTCGGATATCCAACCGTTGCTCAACCAAGGGGCACGCAAGAGCGATATCGCGGCGAGCATATTCCAGGCAGTGGTGAACCAGACGATTGCCGGACTCGCACAGGGTCGTGCGATCAAGGGAAACATTGTCTACCTCGGCGGTCCGCTGACATTCATGAGCCAGTTGCGGTCTGCCTTTGACGAGACGTTGCATACCACCGGGATATGTCCCGCGAACTCACTCTTCTATGTGGCTCTGGGCGCAGCCTTCTGTGCGACCAGCACCATAGACATCGCCGAGGCGGTCGACCATTTGCGCAAACACAAGATCGAGGACTCGGTCGTCTCCATGGCCCCGCTGTTCGAAGATGAAGTGGCATATCGAGCCTTCACCGAACGTCACGAACGGGCACGGGTGCCGACCGGTACCATCACAGAGAACACATCATGCATCTACCTGGGAATCGACGCGGGATCCACGACGGTGAAGACTGTCGCGATCGACGACAATGGAGCCATTGTCGATACCACCTACCAGAGCAACAGCGGCAACCCGGTTCCCATTGTGCGTTCAGTCCTTGAACGCATCTACCGGGAACACCCCGACATCTGTATCCGTGGCAGTGCGGTGACCGGGTATGGGGAAGATATCATCCGCTCTGCGTTCGGTATCGACGAGGGCCTGGTCGAGACAGTGGCGCACTTCACTGCGGCGAAGCACTTCATGGGCGAAGTCGAATTTGTCATCGATATCGGGGGACAGGACATAAAATGCTTCCAGATCCACAACGGTGCGGTTGACAATATCTACCTCAACGAGGCGTGTTCCTCCGGATGCGGTTCGTTCCTGCAGACCTTCGCCCAAGCGTTGGGATATCCCGTGGAGACCTTCGCGAAACTGGGGTTGTTCGCACGGCACCCCGTCGACCTGGGTTCCCGCTGCACGGTATTCATGAACTCATCGGTGAAGCAAGCCCAGAAGGAGGGCTCGCCGATGGAGGATATCAGCGCAGGACTCTCGATCAGCGTGGTGAAGAATGCGTTGTACAAGGTGATCCGCGCAACGTCTCCCGAAAACCTCGGTCGGCATATCGTCGTCCAAGGAGGCACGTTCCATAACGATGCGGTCCTGAGGGCGTTCGAGCAAGAGCTGGATACGGAGGTGGTCAGACCAACCATTGCCGGTCTCATGGGGGCTTATGGAGCCGCTTTGCATGCGAAAAAGCATAGCAAGGGAGAATCGCAGATCATCAATGCGAAGGCTTTAGCCGAATTTGAGCATACGGTGAAGGTAGCCACTTGTCGGCTCTGCACCAACACCTGCAGACTTACCATCAATACCTTCTCCAATGGGAAACGGTATCTGAGCGGCAACCGTTGCGAACGTCCGGTGACCAACCGGGTCGCCAACGATGAGCTGAACATCTTCGCCTGGAAACTCGCGCAGTTGGATGCCTTGGGGTGTTACATACACGACCAAGTTCCAGAAGATGCCATCGGCATTCCCTTGGGATTGAACATGTACGAGCTGGTCTACTTCTGGAAAGCCTTCTTTGAAACTCTCGGCAAGAAAATCGTGGTCTCTCCCCTTTCCAACCGAAAACTCTACCTGTCGGGTCAAGCTACGATTCCCAGCGACACGGCTTGTTTCCCAGCCAAGCTCATGCATGGACACATCCAGGCGTTGATCGATGCCGGGGTGAAGACCATCTTCTATCCCTGCATGACCTACAATATGGACGAGCACCTGGGTGACAACCATTTCAACTGTCCGATCGTGGCCTACTATCCAAAAGTGATCGGAGCCAACATGGAGCAGGTAGCCTCCGTGGATTTCATCGACTGCCATGTCGGATTGCACAGACGCGGGGATTTTCCCAAGAAGATGGCCAAGAACCTGGAACCCTATCTGGGAAAACTGGATGCCAAACTCGTATTGAAGGCGAGCGATGCCGCCTACACCGCCCATGCGAACTACCTGCAACGGATGCGTGAGGCCGGAAAGCGGATTATCGATACCGCACGCATCGAGGGAAAACAGATCATCATCCTTGCGGGCAGACCTTACCATGTGGATCCGGAAGTCGGGCATGGTATCGACAAGTTGCTCGGTGCCTTCAATGTCGCCGTACTGAGCGAGGATGCGATTTCGCATTTGGTCGAGAAATTTCCCGTGCATGTGCTGAACCAATGGACCTACCACAGCCGACTCTATGCCGCGGCCAAGGCGATCGCGGACCAGGACGACATGCAACTCGTGCAGCTCGTCTCCTTCGGGTGCGGTGTGGATGCGATCACCAGCGACGAGACGAGGGATATCCTCGAGGCTGCCGGCAAGATGTACACACAGATCAAGATCGACGAGATCACCAACCTCGGTGCCGTTCGGATACGTTTCAGGAGCCTCCTGTCGGCGATTGAACAACAGGAGAAGCCACATGCACATCATTGAACCGGTGTTCACCCGTGAAATGCGGGAAACCCATACCATATTGGCACCTTCCATGGCGAAGATCCAATTCAGGATCCTCGTCGAGGTCCTCAAGGATGAAGGCTACACGGTCAAGCTGCTTGAGAACGAAGGACCCCAGGTGGTCAGGAAAGGACTCAAATATGTCCACAACGACACCTGCTATCCCGCACTCCTGGTGATCGGACAGATGCTCGATGCCCTGGACAGCGGCATCTACGACCTGGAGCGCACCGCGCTGGCAATCACCCAAACCGGGGGCGGTTGCCGGGCCAGCAACTATATCCACCTGCTGCGCAAGGCGCTGGACAAGGCGGGGTACTCCAACATTCCCATCGTCTCGCTCAACTTGAAGGGAATGCACCGCAACAGCGGGTTCCGCATCACCTACAAAATGCTGCGCAAGGGAATAGCAGCCCTCGTGTGCGGCGATACCCTCATGCTGTTGAAGAACCAGGTCAGCC
This sequence comes from Spirochaetae bacterium HGW-Spirochaetae-2, assembly GCA_002839355.1. Taxonomy (GTDB): domain Bacteria; phylum Spirochaetota; class Spirochaetia; order Sphaerochaetales; family Sphaerochaetaceae; genus UBA8525. The sequence continues at coordinate 68,620 of PGXW01000015.1, read as the reverse complement.
CCTACGAAGTCCACCATGGAAAGACGCAAGAACTGGTCGACAGCTGGGTCCGACAGCTTTCCGAACAATATCGCCGTGGCTCCGGATACACACAACGGGAAATGGCCAAGGACCTGCGTCGGATGGTCGCCGAATTCTCGGCGATCGAGACCGATTACAACCGCCCCGTGGTGAAGGTGGGCATTGTTGGCGAAATCTATATGAAGTATGCCCCGTTGGGAAACAACCACCTCGAGGATTTCCTCGCCTCGCAATCATGCGAAGTTATGGTCCCCGGCCTATTGGGATTCCTGTTGTACGGCTTGCAGAATCAGCTGGAGGATATCGACCTGTATGGAGGCAGCCGCATCCGCTATGCGATCATGGGGTATCTCAAACGGCATATGATCAGATTGGAGACCCTCATGATCGATGCAGTGGCGCGTTCAGGACGGTTCACTCCACCGGTTGCGTTCCACCGGACAATAGAATCGGCCAAGGAGGTGATCAGCCTCGGTTGCAAGATGGGCGAGGGTTGGCTCCTGACCGCCGAGATGCGTGATCTGGCGGAAATGGGGTACCGGAATATCATTTGCGTACAACCGTTCGGCTGTCTGCCCAACCATATCGTCGGCAAGGGGATGATTCGGCGGCTCAAGGAGCTCGACGACGATGTGAATATCGTTCCGATCGACTACGATCCGGGCGCCACGCGCGTCAACCAGGAGAATAGGATCAAGCTGATGCTGGCGGTCGCGAACGAGAATCGGATCCTCGACCGGCAGGACGACCGGTAATCGATTGCACGTGTTCGACCGTACGGAACACCAACCTATCCAATTGAAACAGGTGCCACGAAATGCTATATTGCGCCCATGGAATACAAGCAGAGAACCGTGACATGCGGACAGTTACGAAAATCGGACGACGGAAAACCCGTTGTCCTCAACGGATGGGTCCACCGGGACAGGAACCACGGGGGAATCCATTTCATCAATCTTCGCGACCGCTACGGGATAACCCAGGTGGTGGTAGGTGAGAACGCGCCCAAGGACGTGGTGGACGTAGCCGACCAGCTGCACATGGAATATTGCATAGCTGTCGAGGGTATCGTACATGCACGGCCCGACTCCATGGTCAATCCGGACATGCCTACAGGCGAAATCGAGGTCGAGGTTGTAGGCATGCAGATCCTGAGTGCCTGCGAGCCTGTCCCGTTCTTGATCGATGAGGATTCGGACGCCAAGGAAGAGACCCGACTCCGGTACCGGTACCTGGATCTCCGTAGCACCAATATGCAGAAGAGGATCAAGTTGCGCCACGATTTCGTCCGCGCGATCAGGGAGTTCCTGTCCGAACGGGACTTCTATGAAATCGAGACGCCGACGTTGATCCGATCCACTCCCGAAGGTGCCCGCGACTTCCTTGTTCCCTCCCGCATATATCCGGGAAAGTTTTATGCCCTTCCCCAAAGTCCGCAGTTGCTCAAGCAGATCCTCATGGTCAGCGGTTTCGACAAGTATTTCCAGATTGCCCGCTGTTATCGTGACGAGGACGCCCGCGGAGACCGCCAGCTCGAGTTCACCCAACTCGACATGGAGATGAGTTTTGTAAAACGCGACGATGTCCTGCTGGTCATGGAACAACTCTTCGGCCATGTGTTCAAGAAGACCATGGACGTGCAGCTTCCCGAGCACTTCACCCGCCTCAGTTGGCATGACGCCATGAACACTTATGGTGTCGACAAACCCGACTTGCGATACGACCTGCCGTTGGTGGATGTCGACGATCTTGCGCGGGAGAGTTCTTTCGCCACATTCAAGTCTGTCTTGGAAACCGGTGGATGCGTCAAGGCCGTGAAGGCCCCCGCCTCGACTTCCGTGGCCTTCTCGCGCAAATACATATCCGAATTGGAAGATGCCGCGAAAATCTATGGAGCAAAAGGGTTGGCATGGATCAAGGTTGGAGCCGCCGGTGCGTTGGAAGGTGGCGTATCGAAGTTCTTCGGTGGACTCGAAGCCTCCCTGGTAGAACGCATGGGTGCGAAAGAGGGCGACATGATCCTCTTTGTGGCCGACCAATGGAAAAAAACCTGCAATTCACTCGGAGCCGTCCGCATCAAGCTGGCGAAGGATTTGGCTTTGATCGATCCCAAGGCATTCGCCTTCAGTTGGATCATCGACTTCCCCCTGTTCGAGTTCAACGAGGACCGTGGCCACTGGGAAGCCGCGCACCATATGTTCAGCATGCCCCAGGCACAGTATCTCGACACCCTTGAGGACGATCCGGGTAGCGTCAAGGGCGACTTGTACGATCTGGTCCTCAACGGCTACGAAGTCGCCTCGGGTTCGATCAGAATCCACGACGTCGAGTTGCAGAAACGGATCTTCCGCATCTGCAATATTCCCGATGCCGAGGCCGAGGAACGGTTCGGATTCCTGCTCAATGCATTCCGCTATGGACCACCACCGCACGGAGGCATTGCCCCGGGCATAGACCGTATGGTCATGATCATGGCTGGACAGACTTCGATCAAGGAAGTTATCGCATTCCCAAAGAATACGGCGGCGATTTCCCCCATGGACGATTCCCCATCCTATGTGGACCAGAACCAGCTTGACGACCTGCACCTGATCATCAAGCAACCGGATAAGAACGCGTGAACGGATTGTCGTATGCAATTATCGGCGGAGGGCCTTCCGGGCTCTTCGCCGCTTTGTTTACCACCCTTGCCTTGCGGGAAACCGGACTGGCAGGAACCGTGACCGTATATGAACGCAACCGATCCTGCGGAAGGAAGATCCTCGTCACAGGCGGCGGACAATGCAACCTGACCCGAGACGATTCGGTCGAACACATGCTGGCACACTATGGAACGAACGGCCGGTTCCTTTCCCATGCCATCCACTCCTTCCCGCCGAAACGTACCATGGAATTCTTCGAGGAATTGGGACTGCCGTTGGTAATCCGTGACGACGACAAGGTCTTTCCCGCCTCCCTCAAGGCAACGGAGGTGGTGCAGGTGTTGGTCCAGGCCTGCACACGTTTGGGAGTCGTATTTTCCAACGAACGACGGATAACCGGAATTTCACGGGAGAACTCGACCTTCCTTCTCGAGTCCGAACACGAAGTTCCAATCCGTGCCGATGCGGTTGCGATCTGTACGGGAGGGAAATCATTCCCCAAGACCGGTTCCACCGGCGACGGATACCGGCTTGCCCAGCAATTGGGACACATGATCGTACCGGTGCATCCCGCCCTCAGTGCGGTGACCACCCCCTCCAGCTCGATCGGCACGTGCAGTGGAATCTCTGTAGATCCGGTGACCCTCGTGTACACCAACAAGTGGGGAAAACACGTGCATGCGACAGGACCGCTGCTGATTACCCACAACGGACTTTCTGGGCCGGTGGTCCTGAACAATAGCCGTGATTTCGCGACAGGGGACCGCATCGACGTCTGCTGGCTTCCCCGAGCCGGTAGCAAAAGGGCTTCGACCCGACAAGAGATGGAGAACCTTATTCTGGAGGCCTGTTCGAAACAGGGGTCTGCCCAGCTGTCAACAGTAGTACATAAACTTGGATTGCCCAGCAAATTGATTGCCTATCTCATGCAAGAGGCTACTGTCGATGGCACACGGAAAGCTGCAGAGGTCGGACGCAAGACGATCGCTCCCCTCGCGTCCCTGTTGGCGGCGCATCCGTTCGAGATTTCATTGGAGGGTGCCTTCGGCCAAGCGATTGTGACCGCAGGTGGTGTCGACCTTTCCCAAGTCGATTCGAAGACCATGCAGTCCCGTTTTGTGGAGGGGTTGTTCTTCGCCGGCGAGGTGCTCGATATCGATGGTGATACGGGCGGATACAATCTCCAGGCGGCATGGTCGACCGGAGCATTGGCGGGGACTTCCATGGTCGCGGCCACCCATACCCGTCGAGCCTTTACGCCGTTGCGTTAATTGTGTACCTTAGCACTATCAGAAACACGGAAAGGAGGAGCATATGGGCGCCAAGACGCACATTGTCTCACAATTCACACAACACGAAGGTCGTTTGGTTACCGACTCCGGGGCCATGGTGGCATTGGGACGCGAAGCCGAATCCTTCGCTCCGTACGAATTGCTTCTGGGCGGACTTTCCTACTGCCTGTTCAGTACGTTCGAATCGATTGCTGAGAAGATGCAGCTTGCATACGCCGGTATGGACATGAACATCACCGGAATCAAGCGCGACGACAAGATCGCCACGTTGGAGACCTGCAGCATCAAAGTATCGGCAAAAGGTGCTCCCGACCAGGATAAGTTCACCAAAGCATTCGAGATATCCACCCGTTACTGCTCTGTTTTCCAGACGATCAGCAAAGTCGCGAAAATGGATTGGGAGATCGCATTCGAGTAACCGCTAATTGTTGCAACAACGCCTTGGTATGATACAATGGGGAGCATGATGGGCCAAGAACACGAACGCTATGGAATGATCCGCCTCTTTGAGACCTACATTTTGGCGCTGTCCCATCTGGTGGATCAGGATGCGGCGTTGTTCCATTGGCGCAAGAATCGCATGGCCATAAGCCATCGGCTCGCCCAGCACTTGGAGCATGGCCTTTTCGGAGCGCTTCCTCCGTCCCAACGGGACAATTTTCTGGTCGACCTGTGCGCTCCGATCATGGACGAGTCGCAAGGGTTGGTTCCCGACATACTGGTCCATGACCGGCAGGAACGGGATCCGAAACGACTCATGGCGGTCGTGTGCCGCGACGGATATCTCACCGAGCAGGAGCTGCTGGGTTTGCATGACTTGAAGACCAAGGCGGGGTGTGAACTTACCTTGGCCATCGCCTTTTTGCCCTTGAAAGAGTACATGCTCATCTATCGGGCCGATGAGACCACTATCGACTATTACCACTTCCTCCGGTCGGAGAAGCACTGCCAGTTGTTCAAGCGCCGGCAGATAAGCGACGTTTCGACCGATGTGCACCAGCTCAAACTAGGGATTAAGAGTCGGAAAAGATCCGTCCCTCTCCTATAAGCTTGTTCACCAGCCTCTTGTGGGCATCCTCACATCCATTCCATGGGGAATCGACATGCTCAGCCTTGTACTTTTGGGTCATCCACCAGAGGTCATGCTCCAGGCGCTTCAGGTTGTGGTGTACCAAGGTGGTCAATTCAGTCGAGAACGCCTGGGTCTGTTTCGCATCCAACACCGAGGGAGCACGAGTCAGAAGAGCTTCCAAATGGTGCAGGCAAACACCCTTGCCTTCCGAGAGCGCTTGGCGGAATTCGACATCCTCACCCCAGAGATAGACGATAGTGGTGGCATACCGGTCCAACCGCACTTTCATCTTGTCGCAGACAAGGCAACCGGCTTCGCGCTTTTGCATGGTGGCGACCATATCCTGGACAGCCAAGGTGGTCTTTCTTCCCGCCTTCCCCTTTGCAATCCGTTCGATCCTGGGCTCCAGTTGTCCAAGTGTCTGCTCGAGGTAGGTATGGGAGATCAGGGCAACCGATTGCGGTTTGCCGGCAGCGGCGAGCAACGCCCAATGGTTGGGACAGAATCCGGTGTCGTTCACCGCAATGCGGGTCTCGGGGTGCATGACCGAACTACCGAGAAAGTAGGAGACCGCGTGGGCCTCGGCTTCCTTCATAAGGGAGCACAAGAAGCATTCCTTGTCGCTTTTCACGCCATCCCATACCGGAATCGTCTCAAGTTCCAACTTCATGGCATCATCCGCGCTTCATGCGCATCAACTCGTCGCAACGTTCGGCATCGAGCGCACTCGTGTCCCATCCGTTGCGTGTCGCGGCCAAGGATTCGGTTATGAACGTCATCTTCGCACTGTTTTCCAATACCTCGATCAGGTCGAAGGCTTCTATGAGGGAGTTGCCGACAGTCAGGACCCCATGGTTTTCCATAAGCACCACATTGGATGATGCGAGACAGCTCGCGACCGCATCTGCAAGCGCCGGGGTACCCATCCTGGCATAGGGAGCAAAGGCCGGTTCTTCTATGAGGAACCATGACTCGGCCAGGAGCCTGGTGTTGATCGGCCGCTTCATGGCGGTGAAGGCCGAAGCGTAACAGGGATGTGCATGCACGACAGCCGAGATATCGGGTCGGGTGAGCAACGCCTGCCGATGCATCTCACTCTCGATGCTCAACGACAGGTGGGGAGTAAGGTTCTTCCCATCCATGTCCACGATGGCAATCAGATCGCCGGTCAGGTTGGCCTTGTCGAGTTTCGACGGGGTGATGCAGAAGAGGTCCCCGGTGAGGCGAAGACTGATATTCCCACCGCTGGTGGTGGTCAGGCGACAGGTGTAGAGCCGGCTCATAAGGGCCGCCACCTGCATTCTTTCACTGGCAAACCGTTCGATGTCCATGAGTTCCTCCTTGTGCACTGTAGCGGTTTTCGCTGTGAAAGAGAAGAGCATACCGTTGAGCAGGCCAGTGCATTCTGGTACAATGCGCCTTGACGGAACACCGTCGATTAGGAGTTTCTGCATGAGAATGTCACATGTCTTTTCCCGGACGCTTCGCGAAGTCCCCGCTGGTGCGGAGAGTATGGGATATGGGTATTTGGTACGGGCCGGGTTCATCCAGCAACTGGGTGCCGGAATCTTCTCCCTGCTCCCCTTGGGATTGCGGTCGGTCCGGAAGATCGAGACGATCATCCGCGAGGAAATGGATGGAATCGGAGGACAGGAGCTGTTGATGCCGGTGGTGAATCCTGCCGATATCTGGAAGGAGACGGGCAGATACTTCAGCATCGACAAGGAAATGAGTCGTTTCCAGGACCGCGTCGGTCGGGATATGGTCCTCGCCATGACCCATGAGGAATGTGTCACCGATATTGCCCGCTTCGAGATCGACTCCTACAAGCGCCTGCCCCAGTTGGTCTACCAGCTGCAGACGAAATGGCGCGACGATCCGCGTCCCCGTGCGGGACTGATCCGCGTACGTGAATTCACCATGAAGGATTCCTACAGTTTCGACCGTGACCAGGCAGGATTGGAAAAGCAGTACCAGGCCCACTACAGTGCCTATTTCAGGATATTCGACCGTTGCGCCCTACCGACTATCGCGGTCGGGTCCGATTCGGGCATGATGGGTGGCAAGGTCGCGCACGAATACATGTACCTCTCGCCTATTGGCGAGGATACGATCATAACGTGTCCAAGTTGTGGCTATACGGCGAACCGACAGGTCGCCGTCTTCAAGAAGGAACACAAAACCGGCGAGATGCTCCCGCTCGAGGAGAAGCTCACCCCCAATTGCGCCTCGATCGAGGATTTGGCCAACTTCCTCTCCATCGACCAACGGAACACGGCGAAAGCCCTGTTCATGATGGGAACCTTTGTCGACAGCACGACCGGGGAAGAGATGCAGAAGTTGATAGTCGGCGTGATCCGAGGGGACATGGAAGTCGAGGAGAACAAGCTGCAGAACGCAGCCAAAGCCAATGCGTTGCGCCCGGCCCATACCGATGAGATCAAGGCCGCGGGCATGGAGCCTGGATTCGGCAGTCCCATAGGGTGTGCACAGGAGGTGATTGTGATCGTCGACGATTCGGTCGCGAAATCCACCAACCTGGTCGCTGGTGCGAACAAGACCGATTACCACCTGTTGAACACCAATTTCGGCCGCGACTATACCGGCACAGTTGCCGATATCGCCTCGGCGGCTGCGGGGTATGCATGCAGCGTCTGTTCTACGCCACTTCAGCAGAGCAAGGGAATCGAAGTGGGCAACATCTTCCAGTTGGGGACGCGCTACTCCGAGTCGATGGGATGCATGTACCAGGATGAGGACGGGACCCGCAAGCCGGTGATCATGGGTTCGTACGGCATCGGAGTGGGAAGGCTACTGGCCTGCCTGGCCGAACAGTACAACGACGAAGCAGGGCTCAAGCTCCCCATTACGGCCGCTCCCTACCAGGTCCACCTGGTATCGCTGGTCAAAGATGCCGAGATTGCCGAGAAGATCTATAGCGATTTGACAGCCGCCGGGATAGAAGTCCTGTACGACGACCGCAAGGAATCGGCCGGGGTGAAGTTCGCCGACGCCGACCTGATCGGCATTCCGGTACGCATTACCTTGGGCAACCGCTCGTTGAAGGAAGGGAATGTCGAAGTGAAGTTGCGTGGTAGCTCCGAAGATGCCCGGGCCTTCCCGCTCGCCTCTCTGGTGGCGGATACCAAGGACCTGGTCGCCTCGTTGATGACCGATATTCGCTCGAACATGGTGCACCGACAACTGTAGCAGCTTTTCAAGTCTCTAGTGCGCGCCGGCTTCCTTGAGAATCTTCACCACGTAGGTCCGGCGTGACATGCGGGCATAATCCAGTGCCGAACGGTCCTGGTAGTCGCGTGCATTGACGTCGCTTCCGGCACGGATAAGCGCCGAGATGACTTTTGTGTCATTACCGCTGTTGACAGCCATGACCAGTGCGGTCTCGCCGAGGTAATTGACGTCGTGGACATCGGAACCGGCTTCGACCAACGCGTCGATGATCTGCGGATTCGGATTGTGGTTTGCCGCCAATTGCAATGCTGTCGACTTGTATTGCGGTTCGCGCTCGAAAACGTCAGCTCCGGCTTCGACCAACGCCCTGACGACCTTCGCACTTGAATTGAACAACGCCGCTCGCATGAGCGGGGTAAGCCCGAAGGAGTCGGTGCAATGGACATCCGCACCCTGACGAAGCAATTTGATCAATTCGCTCGCATCCTTCGCGCTGTCTGCTGCAGTCAGCAATTTTTCCTGGAGTTTCTCTTGATCCATGCAGTGGCCTCCTCGGTTCATCCTGAACCCGTCTTAAATATCACCAATAACAGTCCAATAGTAAAGGGGTAAGTCTCCCTGCATCCCAAATTTGTTGCCCCCGAAGCTGTTCCCATAGTACTATGATGCTATGATGACGAAAGAACTTATCAAGCGTGTTCCCAAGGTGGAGCTGCACGATCACTTGGATGGCGGGTTGCGGCCACGGACCATTATCGACCTGGCCGACACCTGCGGGGTTGCGATTCCAAGCCATAATCCGGAGGAATTGGCGGCGTGGTTCGCCCGCGGATGCGTACAGAAGAGCCTGCCGCTGTATCTGGAGACGTTCGCGGTCACCGTAGCGGTCCTGCAGACACCCGAAGCGCTGCGCCGTGTCGCAATCGAGGCGGTGGAGGATCTTGCCGCCGACCATGTCGTGTATGCCGAAATCCGGTTTGCTCCCATTCTCCACACGGAAAAGGGCATGAGCATGGACGAGGTGGTGGTTGCGGTACTCGAGGGAATGGATGAGGGAAAACGAAGGACCGGCATGTCCTATGGGGTGATCTTGTGCTCATTGCGCAACCAAGCTCCGTCCCTATCCCTCGAGGTGGCGAAACTTTCGGTCGCCTACCGTTCGCGGGGTGTGGTGGGGTTCGATTTGGCCGGAGATGAGAGCGGATACCCACCCAAGAAGCACCTGGAGGCCTTCCAATATATCCGCAACCAGAACTTCAATATCACCATCCATGCGGGGGAAGGCTTCGGGCTCGAATCGATCTGGCAGGCGATCCAAGTCTGCGGGGCGCATAGGATCGGACATGGAACCCGGTTGATTGATGATATGGCCATTTCGGGAACAAAAATCGAGAAGATGGGTTCGCTTGCCCATTTTATCCAGGATCGGAGGATCCCGATCGAGATGTGCTTGAGCAGCAACGTGGGAACCGGAGCGGCACCCGATTTCGCCAGCCACCCCTTCCATACGTTCTTCCGCAACAACTATCGGGTGTTCTTGAGTGTCGACAACAGGCTTATGAGCGATACGACCCTCTCGAAGGAGATGGAGATCGCGGTGGAGTACTACGGGCTGACTATCCGTGATCTGGAGAAACTTACGCTCAACGCCATGAAATCGGCATTCATCCACCACAACGAGAAGATCAAGATCATCTTCGATGTGATAAAGAAGGGCTATGCCGATTTGCGCTCCGAATGGAATCTGACGGACTGACCTCCTGTGCTGGTCAGCGGTTCCTCCGCCACTCTTCTATGGGGTTGATCTTCAATCTGAGCAGGAAGTACAGGTACGCGAAGGCAAACCCCGCCAAGTGGGTCAGGTGTGCCACACCCCGGGTACTGCCGAAGACCTGGTTGAACATTTCCAACAACGTATAAAGGATTACCAGGATGGGTGCCCGCAAAGGGAATATGCCGAACACGAATACCCTCGCATACGGGTAGAGGACGGCAAAGGCGAACAGTACGGCATAGATCGCACCAGAGGCCCCGACCAAAATCACATTGGTTCCCGCGCTTATGTAGGATATCAAGGAGAAGACACCCGATAGCGTACCGGTGAGCAGGTAGAACAGTAGGAACTCCTTGCTGCCGATGCGGCGCTCGACCTGTGTGCCGAACATGAACAATCCCAGCATATTGAAGAGGATATGGGTGATATCGGCATGGACGAACATATAGGTGAAGACCTGCCAGTACCAGTGGCGGTACACGATATAGCTCGGCACCATGGCAAGGTATCCGTACGCCTGCGGCAAGACCATGGTGACGAGGAATACCACGACGTTCGCAATGATCAATTTCAGCGCGACGTTGGTATAGGAATAGCGAAACTTTTTGTTCAACAATGTATTGGCCATAGCAGAAACATAGCTATCGGCGAACGATTCGTCAATTGTGCACATGTTGCGCGAGAAGATTCAGCTGTAACATTTTTTCACACCCTCTCGCACTCCCAAACACCCTTGATTCCCACCAATTGTCATGTTTTTGTATCGGAATACCAATAAAATAGGGCAATTTCACGAATTTTAAGCACTTTTCACGAAGTTGGCACGGACAATGCATATAGATTTGTACAGAGCAACAGTTTTTTCATACCTCCTTTAGTGTGATTTTCCTTGGAGGCCAGCGGAATTCTCTCCCCACCCCAACAACCCTCCCGCTGGCCTCCTCCCTTTTTTCCCCTCCCCGGTTACCACAGCAACCAATTCATGATAGAATTCCACCCATGGCGAAAAGCAGACGTGATACAGCCGATTCATATACGCTCCGAGCACGCAAAGAGGGCTATCCTGCCCGTTCCGTGTACAAATTGGAAGAGATTCAGAAGAACCACACCTTGATCCGTCCCGGCAATACTGTACTCGATGTAGGTGCCGCTCCCGGAAGTTGGACACTCTATACCCACAGGGAGCTGATCAAGGGCAATGGAACCATTGTGGCGGTAGACCTCAATCCCCTGGGATTGCACCCGGTTCCACCGACGGTAATCAGCTATATAGGGGATGCCTTCAGTGCCGAGATCAGGGAAAAATTGGTGTCCCACGGACCTTACGATGCCATAATCAGCGATGCCGCCCCCATGACGACCGGCAACCGTTCGGTAGACACTTCCCGCAGCGAATGGCTGGCGGAGAGCGTGTTGGCGTTGGCCGAGGAACACCTGAAGGTACATGGAAACCTGGTCATCAAGATATTCCAAGGCGGAGGCGAGATCGAGATCCTCAAGCGGATGCGCCAATTGTTCACCAAAGCCAAACCTTTCAAGCCAAAAGCAAGCCGATCCGACTCCTTCGAGATTTTCCTCGTCGGGTTGGACCGGCTTCCTCCAAAACCAGTCAGCTCTTCAGAGCCTCTTTGACATGCACTGTCGCATCCAATCCTGGAACCGGTGCGTGTTCGGGCATATGCACGTCTAGCTGAGGAAAGGGTATCTCGACCTTGGCGGCGCGGAACTTCTCCAGTACTTCCTGCTGGAACCGGAAATAGACTGTCCAATAGTCGGAAGGCTTGGTCCAAGGCCGGACCACCAGATCGACCGACGAATCGTTCAGTTTGTTGACGGCTATGACAGGTTTCGGTTCAGGCAGCACTTCGGGATAACTGTTTAGAATTTCCCATAGGATTTCCTTGGCCTTGACCACATCGCTGTCATAGGCAATGGAGACGCCCATTTCCACACGACGGGTCTCCGTATAGGAGTAGTTGACAATCGCCTGGCCCCATATCAGTTTATTGGCCATGATCACCCGCTTGTTGTCGGGTGTGGCCAAGGTGACGCTCATCATATCCATATCCCTGACCGTTCCGTTCATGGAGCCGACCTCGACATAGTCGCCGATCCTGAAGGGAGCGTTGAGTACGATCATGACTCCGGCAAGCAGATTGCCGATCGTTTCCTGGAAAGCGAATCCGAGAATGAAGCCGGTGACGCCGATACCTGCGAGAATCGGGGCGAGATTGATGCCCATTTGGGTCAGTACAATCAGAAACACAAAGGTCCAACTTACGACAGACACCACCTTCAAGAGGAACTTCGCCATAAGTTCGTTGATCTTCTTGCTTCTGGTGAACATTTTCCCCATCACCTTGCGTAGGACAACAATCAAGATCTTCCCCACTATGAGGATCAGCAGTATTCCAATGACACTGAAAAGCAGGCTTACGGATTCTTCGTTGAACCAAAGTTGCATCGATTCCCATAAAGAGCGTATTTCCATTTGTGCGTCCATTCTTTCCTCCAAATTATTGCACTGTGTTCACTTTTCCTATCATACGGCCTATCGCATGCCGATGCAACCGGACCCTCCACAGGGAACCGGCTACTACTCTAGTACCGAAAGCCAAAGCTTTTCCGATTCTACCACCAGGGCCGATACCAGTCGTATGAAAGGACCATAATCCATAGTAGTATGGGCCAAATCGAGAACATCATAGTATCTTGCCCGTTCCTCATTCTTGATGATAATCGGCGTGTACCCATGCTTGATCAGTTCAAAATTCAAAAGCAATCTTGAAGTCCTGCCATTTCCGTCGATGAATGGATGGATCTTTACAAACTCCCCGTGCAACAGTGTTGCCCGTACAACAGGATGCAAGCCTTCCCACTCAGTATGGTATTCCCCAATAAGCTTTTGCATCAAATCCCCGATCTCATGATGCTTTGGAGGAATATGTCTTGCACCACTTATCAAAACATTTTCCGTTCGGTACGTCCCGGCGTTCATGGTATCGATTCCCTTCAATATCAAAGCATGGATGTTTCTGATATTCCATTCGGAAAGAGGCTGCCTATCGGAAATGAGCTCTTCCACAAAGAGAATCGCATCACGATGGTTGATTGTCTCCAGATGCTCGACAACACTCTTTCCACCGATTGTGATTCCTTCAAGAACGACTCTCGTCTCCGACAACGTCAAGGTGTTTCCTTCTATCGCATTGCTGTTGTAGGTCCACTCCACAATCAATTTTTTATGCAGTGAATCCGCAAGACCCTGTGAAAAAGGGCGGTACCGGTCGATTGATTGCTTGAGGGTATCGATTTGGCTGAAATCAACATCCAGTCCCGTATACATTTTTCCAGTTCCTTCCCGAGCATCGACAGGTTTTGGGGCATCCGCGGGAATAGACCAGTTCCGCCCGAACCTTATCGCACCTTCGATACGACCCTGATTGCACAGCACCCGGACCCTGCGGTCGCTGATTCCCCACTTTTCACTGGCTTTTTTGGTACCGACATACTTCATCGCCATCACCTCATGCACGTATTATATACCGCTATCGGAATAATGTATATATTCGACCAGTACGGTACCGGGGTAAGTCCTTCATGCAGATGTTTGCCAAACGAAGCGGGCAAATAGAAACCAGAACACCGGCACCTTTTCCGAGCGGGTGCAGGAAACGTAAGAAACCACGCCCGAGTCTCCTCTTGCGTGGTTTATGTTGTTACAGATCACTAGTGCAGGGATACTTCCCATATCCTTGTGTACAGGTATCAGAAGTCCCCCATGTATAAGGTTGCAGTTATCGCGAAAGCAACGCCGTAAGCCTTTTGACGAAATCGGCGGGATTCTTCAACATGACCCCTTCGTTGAGCAATGCCTGGTCCAACAACACTTGGGACAGGTCGGTGATATAGGTCTCGTCATCGGTGTCGGCGATCTTCTTCACGACCGGACTATCGAGGTTGATCTCCAGAATCGGTGTGCTCTCGGGCATGTCGCTCTGCCCCATGGACTTGAGGATCTGCTGCATCTGCACCGACATGTCGTCGTCATCCACAACCACTACGGCCGGGGCATCGACCAGGCGGGTCGATACGACGACATCCTTCACGCGCTCGCCCAGGGCCTTCTTGATCTTCTTGACGACGTCCTTGCCTTCCTTGCTCTTCTTCTTGCTCTCGTCCTTGTCCAGTTCGTCGACGGCTCCCGACTTGTTGATAGCCTTGAGCGTCTTCTCCTGGTAGGTTCCGATCGAGGGAACAACGATATCGTCGATATCATCGGTCATCAACAGGACTTCGATCCCCTTCTTCCGATAGCCTTCAAGCAACGGCGAGCGGCGGATGGTCTCTTCGTTTCCTCCCGCAAGGTAGTAGATGTTCTTCTGGTCTTCCTTCATCCGCTCCTTGTATGCCGTTAGGCTGGTGTAGCCTTCGACTTCGGAACTCTTGAACCTGACAAGGTCGAGCAGCGTCTCGCGGTTGGCATAGTCGCTGTACAAGCCCTCTTTGAGCGGCCTGTTGAATTGTTCGGCGATCTTCGCATAGAGTTCCGGATTCTGCTCTGCCAGCTTCTTCAGTTCCCCCAAGATCTTCTTGACCGAGGCGGTCCTGATATTGCTCATGATCCGGTTCTGCTGCAGGATCTCGCGGCTGACGTTCAACGGCAAATCCTCGCTGTCGATCACTCCCCGAACAAAGCGCAGGTAGGATGGAAGCAGCTCCTTCTCGTCGTCGGTGATATAGACGCGCTTGACGTAGAGCTTCACCCCGGGCTTGTAGTCGGCATGGTAGAGGTCATAGGGTGCCTTGGATGGAATGAAGAACAACGTGGTGTAGTTGTTGGCACCTTCGGCTTGTGTGTGGACATAGTACAGGGGATCCTCGGAATCGTGCGAGGTGTTCTTGTAGAACTCGTTGTAGTCGTCGGCGGTCAGTTCGCTCTTGCTGCGTCTCCACAAGGCGGCCGCGCTGTTGACCTGCTCGACCTTGTGCTCGGTCCCCTTCTTCTTGCCCTTGTCGTCGTACTCGTCTTGGTCATATTCGAGGAAGATCGGGAATGCGATGTGGTCGGAGTATCGTTTGATCAGGCGATCCAATGCCCATCGGTTCGCATATTCATCCCCTTCCTCATTGAGATGCAAGGTGATGGTGGTTCCCTGGCTATCGCGCTGGGCTTCTTCGAGGGTAAAGGTACCCTTGCCTGTCGACGACCATTTCCAAGCCTCTTCGGTTCCCGCCTTGCGGCTGACTACTTCCACCCGCTCGGCTACCATGAAGCTGCTGTAGAATCCGACGCCGAATTGCCCGATGAGATTCGAATCCTTCTTCTGGTCCTCGGTGAGGTTCTTGAGAAAGTTCTTGGTTCCCGAACGGGCGATTGTCCCCAGGTCGTCTGCGAGATCGTCGTGGGCCATGCCGACGCCGTTGTCGCTGATCACCAGGGTCTTCTTCTTGTCGTCGTCAGAGAAGGCGATGTCGATCCGAGGGGTGAACTGCAAGTCCTTGAAGGCTGGATCGACCAACGTCAGATACTTGAGTTTGTCCAATGCATCGGATGCATTGCTGATCAGCTCACGCAAGAAGATTTCCTTGTGCGAGTAGAGCGAGTGGATGATGAGGTGCAGTAGTTCGGACACCTCCGTCTTGAATTTCTTCTGTTCCATGAATTCCTCCGAAACGTGTGTATGTACCAGAGATAACATAGTCAAAAAAAAGGCTAGCGGCAACGTTTTGATTAACATTTGGGCTAATCTGGGCTATGCTAGGGCATGCGCTTCACCCAACCTTCTTCTGCCCGCCAACTCAATCGGCTCAGGACGCTCAATCTCATCGCCACGGGCGAGGATCTTTCCCGTGCCGACGTCTCGCGGTTGCTGGGTCTGAACAAGGTGAGCACCGGTGAGATAGTCGATCTGCTCATCGCCGAGGGTATGGTATCGGAAAGTGGTACCCGTACGACTGCAGCCGGACGTCGTCCGGTTGCGCTCGAGTTGCAGAAGGACCACAACATGGTCATGGCAATCGATGTCGGCACCCGCAATACGGCAATCGCATTGGTGAACCTCGCCGGGGAAATGCTCCGGTTCGAACGCTTCCCCACCGAGAAGAAGCCTACTCCCGAACACCTGGCAGCCCTTATCATCCAGGGCA
The DNA here is from genome assembly GCA_002839355.1 of Spirochaetae bacterium HGW-Spirochaetae-2. Classification (GTDB taxonomy): domain Bacteria; phylum Spirochaetota; class Spirochaetia; order Sphaerochaetales; family Sphaerochaetaceae; genus UBA8525. The sequence continues at coordinate 52,477 of PGXW01000015.1, read as the reverse complement.
CGAACAAGTTCCTTTCCCGCATGAAAGATCCGAAGGCTGTGACCGGAATGGCGGTTTCGATCAATGGGACAGTGGAGCCTGCGACCGGGACGATCCTACAGGTTCCCCAGTGGGGGTGGGAATCCGTTCCATTGGCGTATGCGCTTTCCAAGCATGTGCCGTTTCCGGTCATTGTCGAAAACAATGTCAAGTCGATGGTCCTCGGTGAGCGCTGGTTCGCCAACCTGGAAGCCGATACCACTTGTTTCTATGTGAACTGGGGAGAACATATCGGGGCGGCATTCCTGTCCAAGGGAACACTCCTGTTGCAGGATTGCCAATTCGGCCACATGCCGATCGGACAATCGGGGCGTTGCCATTGCGGTGCGTTCGGGTGTCTGGAGACCTTGGCCGCGGGCTGGGCTCTGGTCGAAGGGTATGACGGGATCACTTCTGTGAAGCAGTTGTGCACCATGGCCGAGTCCGACAGTGCTGTGGCGGGTGATCTGCTGCAAGCTGCAGAAGCCATGGCACACGCACTCATTTACGCCGCTGCGATCCTCAGGCCACAGAAGGTGATAGTCGGAGGCGGAATATCGGCCCTACCGGAACGCTATTTCGTTGCGCTGAGGGAGGCGTTCCAGCGCAAGGCTCCACCGCTTGTCAGTTCCACGACTCGTATTGAACGGACGCAATTGGGTGATCGGGCCGGGATATTGGGTACGGCAGCGATCGGTCTGGATGAATTTGTCTTCAAGCGTTCACTTCTGGAGCAGCTCAAACACCACCAGGCATAAAAAAAACCGCCTCCCCGGTGGGGAAAGCGGCACCTCCTTCAGAGCATAAGGAGCGACCTTATGTCCATGCATCCCTAGGCAGCTTCCGCCCTGCCCAAGAGCAACCACAAGATTGATTATTACATGGTTTCAGTCAGTTGAAAAGACTTTTTTTCAAGTCTTTTATTTGCGCTTTCCAGCATGCTTTTTCACTCTGCCGCAAGCGATACGGTTATATCGGATTGATAGGTGTCGGTAGCTGCGGCGCGCATTGCAGTATTCGCACCAGCGTTGGTCAACCGAGCGGAAAACACACGCGTAACGGTGTTCAGTCCGGATCCCAGGACAATGGAAACTTCGGTTCCAATGATATTGTTCTTCTCCACCGGTTCGCTTGAATTGTCTTCAGGTCGTTCTAAGAGAATGAAGTCAATTTCATCCTCTATGGTGGTTATAGTGCTACGCAACGGTGCAAAGCTGTATGTGATGGTAAAGGTGGTTTCGGTAACGGGAGGATTATCTACGCGAAGTGTCCAAGATCCAATATCTACGCCATCCCCATCGGGTTGCAACTCATCCGAAAGCAGGTTATAGGAGGTCTCTGTGAGACGGGATACAGAGAAGTAGAGGCCCGATTCTATAAAACCCTTGAAGGTGATGGTATCCGAACCGAGAGTCTGGGGAGTAGTATCCGCCCACAGGGAAGGAAGCATGAAGATGAAAATCAAACTGAGCATCAATACCATATGTTTTCTCATTTTCGCTTCCTTCCTTAAAACCTTATATAAGAAAGCACCCCGGAGGGTGCTTACATTATGTATAACAAGAAAATCAAGTCCCTGTTGTCAAGGTAATGGTGATCGAACCATTGTAGTTGTTCGCTGCAGGGGCTCCAGAAGGAACTGTCTCTTCCAAACGAACTGCGATATCCCGGGTAACAAGAGGGCTTCCCGCCGCAGCCGTGAAAGAAGTTGAATTGCTCGATTGGGTTACTACTGTAGTACCGTTCAATTCAATGACTTCGAAAGCAATGGTTGTCGATCCAGATGTCAATGGAGTTGTAGCATAGGTTACCGTATAGGGAACAGTAAAGCCCTGGTTACTCGCAGAAAATTCCCAGTTTCCCAATACGATGCCATCTCCAGTTGGTTGGATGGCAGTATTATTGACCAAGTCAATTCTTGTGGTATTGGTCTGTTGCACTGTGAATGCAATAGTTCCAGAACCGACACTACCATACACGTTCAGAGATCCCGAACCAACAGTTGTAACATCGGCAGCAAGGGTAAAACCAATCAGTACAATCAGAATTATGGTGATAGATCTTTTTTTCATATCAATACCTCTCTCAGCAAAAGCTGTACGTATAATTTAAACCCGCTTATTACTTATGTCAATAGATGAGTTAATATTTTCTATATTTTTTATGATTTTATTATAATATATGTTTATATTGTTTAATTATATATATTTATACATGCTTGATACGAGCTCATCATGTGTCACCTCTGCTACTTTCAACAATAATTCAATGGATTTTTAAGGTAAAGGGATTTTTACCAAAGATGTGTGCTATTGGTAATGTCCATCATATGTCAAAAGAATAATGGCTTGATCGGCCCATGATTCATTGCCTGAGAAATGAAAGGCTTCTACAACCCATGGCAAGCCCTGAATCCTGGAGACTTTGCCTCTTCTTCACTCCAAGAGGGATTGCATGTAGTCATGCAATCCCGGCACTGGTCTGGGGATGTATCTATTGGGCTGTCAATGAGAATTGAATGGTTGTTCGGTAGTTGGTGCTGGGAGGATAGGTGGACGAGTCGGTTCGCTTGATGAAGATCGGGCCTGTATTTGCCGAGGCAGGATAGGTCCCGCCAACACGCACGAGTGTCGCAAACAGATCTCCGGAATCGATCCAGTCGGTGCCGTTGTATACATCGTACCCAATCTGAACACCAGAGAGTGTATCGTCCGTGAAGGCATCGTAATCTATATAGAGTACCAAGTTCGAGGAACTGTTTGAAGAAACGGTCCAGATTCCGACTTCAACCCCAAAACCTTCAGCTTCATAGAGGATGTCGCCGCTATCAAGGGATATGGCGGTCTCAAGTCCAGGAGATGCACCCAGAAGCTGGGTTATGCCAAGGAGGGATTTGGGGCTGACCACTCCATTGAGGTTGAGCGTAGTAGTACCAACTGATATAGATTCGGCAAAGAGCAAAGATGTAGCAAGGACCGCATAAATAGCGATCAAGACAACACTCTTTTTCAACATGGGTAAAGTGTACTTACGCCTTCAACTTATGTCAACAGCTGATGTAATATATCAACAGAAATTATATCAGACTTTTCACAATATTTTTTAATTTATTACATTATAATTATATGTAAGATCATATGGAAATTTCAGTTAGTACATAAGTTGGTGGATAAATTGGCTTAGTGAATATTTCTGGAGTTAGGAGGAAACATAGAAACAACTGATCCGGGAGAAAGCTGGGACATTAATGTCGCTTAGGTTCTGTTGGAGCAGTTCAAGCTGGCCTACGCGGTGCGTCACCCGAACTTGCTGGAATCGGGGATGGCCAGTGGTGCCGGGTCGCCAGGCAGTCGGGACTCCTCGAACTCGTCTCGTTCACCGCGACCGTGGAGAACCATCTGGAAGGTATCGTCAACCATGCTCGGCACCCCATAAGTTCGGGAAAGCTGAAGGGGACAAACAACCTCGCCAAGGTCATCAAACGCAACGCTTATGGATTTGTCGCCGACGAATACTTCTTCCTCAAGCTCATGGCAGCTTCCAGGAGACCGTTTCTCAAGCCTCGGTCCCCCAGATTTCTGCACTGAGACAAAAAACCTACAGATAATAAAAGGGGGTTCGGCGAATAACCGAACCCCAGACACTTTTCACTAAAAATAATTATTAATGTGTCGTTACTGTTGCAACAACCGATCCAACATAAGTATCAGCTGGAAGACCATAGGTTTCATTCCCAGTACCATCAACGGTTATTGAAAGAGCAAGACCAGCATATTTATGACTTACAGCGTTGCTTGGCGTCGCAATTACATCCACCGGAGAACTTGCCGTTATAGTTCCACCCAAAGTTCCAGTCGTAGATATTGCGGCAGTTGTAAGTGTAACATTTGTGCTATTTCCAGTTCCAGTCATATTCAATGTATAAGGAACCTTGAAATTCACACCCGTAGTAGTGCTAGAAAAAGGATTTACAACAAAAGAAACCTTATAACCCGTATTGGCAGTATTTGAAGCAAAGTAATAATAACCTACATCTTGATCGTCATCTTCAAGGAAATCTATCCCCGTAATGGAATTATCAACCCCTGCGGCACCTACACCAGTACTAATATTTGCAAAAGTTACATCCGCAATTTCCGAACTAATAAACCCGTGCTTTAACACTCCTGTAACTACAGATTCCAATGTCAAAGTATCAGCCCCAAACGCCACACCAGCCACGAGAAGCACCAACAAGATTGCAATCGCCTTTTTCATATCATAAACTCCTATTCGACTTTATCGTCGTTTTGTTATTCTATTTCCTACACCACTTCCGGTGCATGGACTTACAATACTATCACTCTAAACTTATGTCAATAGCTAAACAAAAAAATGGATAAAAAATTACGAAATATTTTTCAGTATTTTTCATTTCGTTATATTATAATATTTTATATATTTATCTACTACTTCATCTTATGACATTCTCTTGCCTTTTCAGGCGATTATTGCACTTTTTACTTGTAACATGATTCTATTATAAAGGCTTTATAAATGTTGTTTTCGGTATCTTATGTCAAAGGATTGGTCAAACTTCTGACCTACTTGCGACAAAAAAGGACCGCCACCAAGCCTCTTCGACTCGACAGCGGTCTCCATGGATTATGTTTTGTTTATCTTTCTTGCACGTGCGCCGCCAATGTATCGGCATAGACCGCCAGGACATCGCCCAGCTGCTTCGATGGACGGATCGAATTTTCGATACCCGCCAAGTGGACTATACCGCTTACCGGTTGGTTGGCCCACGCCAGCTGGTCATGGATCCCAAGGGGAATATGGATCATGCCCATGGTCTGGGCATAGTGTACCATCGAGTCGATGCAGAAGGCTCCCTCGCTCACGCTATGCGTGCAACTGGTGAAACAGGCGAAGAACCTTCCTTCCATGCTACGAGCCTCCGCCATGGAATAGGTCGAATCCATGAACGCCTTCATCTCAGCCGACACATTTCCGAATGTAGTGGGGCACCCGAGGACGACCATTCGACTCTTGAGGAGCGTTTCCTCACTAGCTACCGGCAAAGCCTGGATATCTTCGTAAAAATCGTTTGCCGTATCGGACTTGTTCGCCCAGATATGCAAATCGGCATCTTCTACCCGATACAGTCTCGCATCGACATTCCGCTGGTTCAAAAGCTCCTGCAGATAGGTCGCGATAATGTAACTGTTCCCGTTAACGCTGTGGACAATTATGGAACACCGATTCATGGCACCCTCCCTGTTTGGCGTCAATCGCCAAGGTATACGTCCAATATACTACCCGCGGCCCTCAACACCAAGCGTTAAATCTTCCCTCCCGCTCCGAGAGGAATACCCTGGTCCCATAGGCATCACTGAGTAACTTCTCGTTCAGTATCTCCCTTTTGGGTCCGTCGGCCAGTATCTGTCCGTGCTTCAACACCACCACCCGACCTATCTCTCCAATGATCTCGGACAAGTCGTGGGTAACCAGGATTACCGTCCTCCCTGCACGGGCGAAGGATTCCAGGGCATCCCGATACGATCGCTTCGCCGGCAAATCGAGATTGGAGACAGCCTCGTCGAGCAGCATGACCTCGGGATCATGTACCATCGCACGGGCCAGCAATACCCTGCGCGCCTCACCACTGGAGAGTGTCCGCATGGATTTCTCCGCCAGATGCAGCACTCCCTGCTCATCCAGATACCGGTTCGCGGCTTCCACCATGTCGACGGTCACCTGATGGTGGAAATCCAATCCGATACTGCTGAAGAAACCCGACAGTACGATATGGCGGACCGGGTACGAAGTGGTGCAGAGGAATTGCAGTGCGGCCGACACGATTCCCATGCGCTTGCGCAGCTCCAGGACCTTCCATCGGTCCTGGCCGAAAAGGATCCTCTGGCTGTCGGGAGACCAGATCGGATGCACCTCTTCGCTCATCACCTGCACAAGCGTCGACTTGCCCGCTCCATTGGCGCCGATGATCGCCACATGCTCGCCAGCGAAGATATCGAGGGACACCGAATCGAGAATCGGCCGGCCGGCACGGCGGACCGTAATGTTCTTCAAGGATATGATCGGATCAGTAGACATGAAAAAGCCTCCACACTCCCATCAGGATACGGGTAGTGGAGGCTTCATGCAAGAGCAGAACCGATTTATGCGAACGCGAACTTGTTCCTTCGCTCGGCATACTCTTCGATACGTTTCTTCAGGTTCGTCAAGTTGACCAATACCAAGGCGACCGCAAGGTCGGTCTGGCCATTGTGCAACGCCTCCGCAATGTATTGGTACTCACGGACCTTCTTCTCATATTCCTCGAAGTTGATGGCAGAGAAGGAAAGACTTTCATCCAACAACGGAGAAAGGTTCTCGTAGATGGCGTCCAGGATGATATTGTCGTTGGAGCGGACAAGCACCTTATGGAAATCGCCCTCGGTTCTACGGAACTCGTCGATAGCACGTTGCTCATGGGCTTCGATTCCCACCAAGGTCTTGCCCATCATGTCGGAAAGGGAACGCAACTCCCGCACAACTTCCTTGCGCCGGGGATTGCGTGAGAAATCACGGGCAGCGGAAACCTCGACACTGGTACGGACCTGCACCAGATCAAGCATGAGTTTGGCATCGCTGGAACCGCTACGTATAATAGAATCGGTGAGCGATTCCACAAACTGGTCGAGGTTGTTGCACTTTACACAGGCCCGGCGCCCTTGGCTGACGCTGAGCAAACCTTTCGCCTCAAGCTGCTTGAAGGCCTCCCGGATAGAACGGGAGCTGGCGTCGAACTTCTCGGCCAGTTCCTGCTGGGAGGGCAACAACTCTCCGGCACTCAACTGTTTGGAAAGAATCAACTCCTCCAAATAGTTCGCAATCCTGGCGGATTTCGTGCGGCCAGGGAGAGTTTGTTGTGGAATACGTTCTATGGTGTCCAATGGATTGGATCTCCTTCTTTCAAAACTTATGACAGAATAAAATTAGGTACTGACATAAGTAAAAGTCAATAATGCTATCTTTAGTGTACTATATCAGGTATTGTTTGGCAATAGCACTACAAATATTTTATCTGGTGACATGAGTTATGTACAAAGTACGGTGTCACTTTGAACATATCTTTGGAAAAAAGTGCATAAAAATGGCTTCGGAAGCAGAAGTCCGAAGCCAAGGCAATTGTCTAATATATAAGGAGGTCAGACCACGGAGGCTTCCAGTTTTCCCCTGATCGCGGTCAGGTGTACCAGAGCAAGGGCTACGGCAAGGTCGGTCTGGCCCTGCTCGAGGGCTTCAACCAAGTACCGGTGCTCGCGCGTGCTTTTCTCCAGCTCGCCATAGGTATTGGTAATCTGGTCCATACTTGTATAGAGCAACGGCGACAAGTTCTCGTAGATCGCTGTCAGGATCACGTTGTCGTTGGAATCGATCAATGTCTTGTGGAAATTGAAATCATGCCCGTTCCACTGAGTGATAGCCTCTTGGTCCCCTGCCTGCAGCCGGGGCAACAATTGCTCCATCTTCGAGGTCAGGTTGTCCAGCGAACGAACCAGGATGCTGCGCTGGTCACTGCGGGAAAGTTCCCTGGTGGCCGATACTTCGACAGTCGTACGTACCTGCATGAGATCCAGCAACAACTTCTTGTCGGTCGTGTGGTTGCTGATCAAGGTGGAGGAAAGAGAGGCGACAAACTGCTCAAGATTGTTGGACTTGACCATTGCCCGTTTTCCCTGGCTGATTTCCACCAGACCCTTTGCCTCCAACTGCTTGAAAGCCTCCCTGATGGAACGCGAACTTGCATTGAAATCCTTAGCCAATTCCTGCTGGGACGGCAACGGCTGTCCGACCTGGTACACTTTGTTAAGAATCATCTCCTCTATCTGCCGGGCGATCTGGGCAGACTTGGTCTCCGAACTAAATGATGTTATCATGACTCTTCATCCTCCTCCAACTTCTTACATAATGCCATAATTTCCCACAAAAGGATATAATAAAAGAAATTCGGGCATCGACGGGCAATCAGCTTATATCTTTTGACATAAGAAGGTCTATTGTAATTCCATCAGAAAACTCGTACACAAATGGAAATTCATTGTAAAAGACTTTTCTTGTGGTATCTTGATAGAAATATACTACATAATTTTTTATAAGAAAAGAGTTTCTATCAATCTAATAAAAACTTACCAAGAACTCATGCAATAATTATCTGATTCATAACTATTGACACAAGTAGGGGTGATTGCTATATTTTTCCCATGTTTACAGTACAAAGTCGGAAGAAACATCTACCATCACGAAAAAAAATATTTGGCCTGTTGGCTCTGGTCTTGTGTGCAACCATGTGTTTTCCAGCCTTCAACCTATATGCAGCCGAGACTTTGCTCGATACCGACTACCTGTACCTCAATACAGTAATACCGTCCACCAGCGAATTCACCCTTGCCGAGACTGCAGCCACCATCACCCTGGGAACGCCCTATCCGATCGGGTACACCTTCACCCATACGGGAGACCAGACGGTGTACCTCACCATAACCAGTACCAACGGACTTGGTTCACAGATGCGGCTGAAGCACCTCGAGGTGAATGCCCATATACCCTATTCCATGACCTTCGACTACGATGGAGCAGGACCGGCGGGCCAGAGCCCTGTTGTGAATGCAGCGCAAGCTTCATTCGGAGGGTATGACAACGGCTACGACCTGCAGGGAACCTTCGTGATCGTCACACCTGCTGCAGAGATATACCTTGCCGGAGACTACCAGGACACGATTACCTTCACATTCACCGGGCTCTAATCCCTTCGCTCATATCATGAATGTTTGAACAGTTGCCTCGCCCACCCGGTCCAGCGCTTGAACCACTTCTTGCCGAACCTGTTCTTGAAATCCTTCGTAGCGTTCTCAATCGTAACCTCTTCCTCCACACCATGCTTGAGGTTGTCCCAGTGGCGGACAATCCATAGGTACAGATCCCCATAGGTCTTTCCAGGGAAAGAATACAACAGACGATCCTCTCGGATCTGCAGGACAATGGGGAGGAATACCTGTTCATACCATGACCGGGCGGCGGTATCGAACGGAATCTCACCCTTCTTGTGTTGGTTGATATAGTATTTGTGGACTTGGATATGGTTTATCACTTCAGGGTACATGCCGGGTGAAGTGAATTTGACCAGATCCATATCCATGAACCTGTCCAGGGAGAACTCGTCGATGAACCGCTGGCGCTCGTAGGCGACGACCCTCCGCTCCAGTTGGGCCCTGGTCAAACCGGGCTCGAGCGGAATCTCGGAATCCAGCTCAACCACTTCCGCATCGATAAACTCCACTCCCTGGGCCTTGGCGACAGAGACACGGTGGTTCCCGTCGCGGACGAAGTAGCAGCTTCCCAATTTGTAGACGCTGATCGGCGGCAATATGACCTGTTTGAGATGGGCTTCGTCTATGCTTTGCCATCGGGAACGCAGCATCTCCTTGCGCGGGTAGAACGCCAGGGTGAAATCGTGGTACCGCCCCTCGCTTCCGATAACCTTGTCGACCGGAATAGCTTTCAGGCCACGATAGGTCTCCACTTTCGGGTTGAGCAATTTCGTCACTTCATAGAATGACAGCAATTCGTTGTTTTTCCATTGCAATGTCGAGAGCAGATCCTGCATCCGACCCTTCGCACGAGCCTTGGAGAAATCCTCCCGGCTGGTGAAACTGGAGACACCCATACCCCTCAATCCTTCTCCAGCAGATAACTGCTGTATATGTTGATCACATCCGTCTCGTGGTACCGCGTGATCCTAGGCGAGTTTAGATCAAATAGATGGACATGTCCATGTACCAGGTACGCCGGCTTGAATGTTCGCATGAACCAAAGGAACGCCTTGAAGCCGGTGTGGCACTTGTCGTCCCCATCACCGATACCTCGGGGAGGAGCATGGGCAATGAGGATATCCAGGTATCTGCCGAAACGCAGGCGGTTATAGAGCAGTTTGGGAACCATCCTGAATATCCTGAGATACATCTCGAATTCGGTGAATTGATGGTCTCCGCGATTATAACGCATCGAACCACCCAACCCGGCCAACAGCAATCCGGTGGAAGTGTCGCGGAGCACCAATCCATCGATGAAATCGCCCCCGACTCCCCATCCCAAACGGGATCTGTCGAACCTGATATCGAGAGAATCCTCGGCACAACAGCGTTTGGAGAATTTGTGGAGATCCTCGACATGATGGTTCCCAAAGACAAAGTAGAACGGCTTGTTCAACGAGGAAACGATGAACTCGTAGTATTTCAACGGCAGGTCGCCCGCGGATATCACCATATCGACCTCACCGTACCGCTCCACCACGTTGTTCGAGTACACCAACGGATCCTTTTCATCGGAAACACAGAGGATTTTCATCGCTACATCATACCATACCCGCAATCTGCCGCAACAATTTCTCCTGTCATCGCCCGCGAGGCATCGGAGGCGAGGAACGCGACAACCTGGGCGATATCTTCCGGTGCGACCAACCGTTTCAGGGCTGCCCGGTTCTCATAATGGCCAACCAGGTCGGGGGCATCGTCACGCAGGCGAACGGCATCGATCAGCCCCGGTGCCACAGCATTGACCCGGATGCCATAGGGGGCATATTCGGCAGCCAACGACCGCGTGTATGCGGCAACCGCTCCTTTGGAGGCATCGTAATGGGCGGTACCACCAAACCCTGGACGAAAGGCATTGATACTACAGATGTTCACAACCGTACCACGGCTTTGTATCAAATGGGGAAACGAGAGCCGGCACATCCGCCAGATTCCCTTCACGTTGATATCCATGACTGCGTCCCAATCCTCCTCCGGCAGGTTTTCCTGGGAAGAGGAGGTGAATATCCCAGCATTGTTCACCAGGATATCCAGCTGCCCGAAATGGGCGAGGAAAGCTGCGATCGCCTCCTCGAGACTTTCCTCACTGCGGACATCGCCATGCAGTGCGATCGCTTCGACAAAATCGAGACATGACAACCGCTGCGCCAACCGTTGGGTAGCTTCACCGGAATTCCGAGAGCCGTAGAACAAACCGACGGAGACTCCCTGCATGGCCAAGACAGTGGCTATGGCGCTGCCAAGATTACCCGAAGCACCGGTAACCAGAGCCTTTTTACCCCGCAACTCAAAATCCATGGAACCTCCCGCAAACTAGTGGCAATCGTGTGCTATGAATCGTTGGATCAGGGCAGCGGCCGAGGGAAACAGCGTACAAAGCCCCGCATCGGCCAAGACAAAATCACTCGCATCATAGGCCGGGCTCATGACCGTGCTGCACAATGCGTAACCGAAGGAACCGTCCTTGGCCAACCGGGTACCTTGCCAGCACCCGCCCGGAACAACGGAGACAGGCATTGCGCCACCTGCCAAGCCCACTACCCGCAACTCGATATCCCCATCGGGGTAGAGCAGGAACTGATCCAGCGGATCACCGGCAATCCATGTCCAGACTTCGCTGCCGGCAAGCTTGTGCAAAGCGGAGAAACTCTCGGGAGTCACCAGATAATAGATCGTACTGCTTAGGGGGAGTTGCGGTTTGGTGAAAGGACCAAGCCCAGCGGTTCCGACTATCTGCGTATCGAGAAACACACGCCGGTAAAAACCCCCCTCTCCCTCCAACGGCTCAAGACCGAGATACGCTACAAGTTGCTTCGCGGTCAATGCGGCCATGAGGATGCTATCGCCTTTACCAGTGCCGAGAATGTAGCCTTCACCCGCTCTCCTGTCTCCAAGACCTCGATATGGTTCAGCGGCTGGTCAAGAATCCCGGCCGCCATGTTGGTGAGGCAAGAAATACCCAGCACGCGCATGCCCGCATGACGTGCGGCGATCACCTCGGGTACGGTGGACATGCCCACGGCATCGGCTCCACAGGTTCGAGCGAACCGCACCTCCGCAGGTGTTTCGAAGGAAGGTCCGGTAAAGAGCTGGTATACCCCTTCACGCAGGACGATACCCAGACGATCGGCCTCCTTGCGGGCCATTGCCCGCAGATTTTCAGGATAGGCCGTACTCATGTCGAAGAAACGATCGCCAAGCTCTCCGATATTCGCACCCCGCAGGGGATTTTCAGGAATCAACTTGATGTGGTCGCTGATCAACATGAGATCGCCGGGCAACCATGCCGTATTGACACATCCTGCCGCATTGGTGACCAACAGGTCCAGGATTCCCATGACACGCATCATCTGGACCGGAAACACGACGGTATCCATGCCATAGCCTTCATAGAAATGGAACCGCCCTTGCATAACCAGGACCCGCTTGCCACCGAGGTATCCGGCAACCAGGCGCCCGGCATGTCCCGGAACTGTGGAAACGGGAAAGTGGGGAATCTCGACATAGGGAACCGCAATCGGATTTTCCAGCTCATTGGCTAGATCACCAAGACCAGATCCGAGAATCATGCCGATCGAAACGGGCTCTGTTCCGATTTTCGCCTGCACGTATTCGGCTGCCTCTCGCAACCGCACCATCACATCATTCATAGACATTCCTCCTCACTTGTGGTCTGTAAGCTTTACAGACCACTAGAAGGCTTCACCGACAGCTTTCGGGGCTGCGGAACGTTTCGAGAACACAATCAAGGCCAACAGTGTCACCACGTAGGGGAACACCTTGAATATCACCGGTGGAATCACGCCGAGTTGGGGAATGACCTGCGAAACGTTGGCAATGGTCGTGGCCGTACCGAAAAAGAAGGTCGCACCCAAGATCCCCAGGGGCTTCCATTGCCCGAATATCAAGGCGGCGATCGACAGGAATCCAAGTCCGGCTACGGTACCGTTGAATTCCCCGGAATAGGTTATGAGGATGATACTGCCGCCAAGCCCGGCGAGGGCTCCCGACATGCCGACCCCAAAATAGCGCATCCCATAGACATTCACACCGGCGGAAGCGACAGCCGACGGGTGTTCGCCGCACGCACGCAGGCGAAGCCCGAACGAAGTCTTGTAGAGGAGGAACCATGAGGCTCCCCAGACTATCAGCGCAACCCAAGTACTCCAGTAGGATTGGGTGAAGAACAGCGTCCCGATACCCGGAATCTTGGAGAGCCCTGGAATATCCCTCCGGACAATGCCCAGCATGATACGGACATTTCCGCTACCGGCTATCGTTCGTGCCAGATACACCGTAAGGGCACTGGCAAGCATATTTATCGCGGTTCCACTGATTACCTGGTCGGCCTTCAAATTGATGGAGGCGAATGCATGCAACATGGAGAACAAGGCTCCCGCAAGCACTCCGGCCAACAGACCCAGAGGCAATGCACTCGCCTGCAACGTTTGCTCGGTGAGGTTGATTGTAAGGGCCGAGGCAAAATATCCCACCAGCATCAAGCCTTCCAAACCGAGGTTGGTCACTCCGCTACGCTCACTGTACAACCCACCCAAGGCAGTCATGAGCAAGGGAATGGTATAGGCGATCGCATAGGGAAGGATCATCCCGATCAGGTGGTTGGTCGCCATCACAGCCAGCAAGACCAGGCCGACCACTATGTATATGGCTATTCCAAGCGGGCTGGTGAACAGACTCTGCTTCGTTGTCGTATTATTCATGGCTCACCTCCTCCTTGCTCTCGTCCTGGTCGCTCTTCTGTTGGGCCTTGTCCCGTTTCCTTCGCCCTACGGAATCCCAGAAGCGGCTGAAGAGCACACTGGTAGCCGTAAAGTAGATGATGGTGGCGATAATCGTATCGGCTATCTCGGGAGGGACTTCCGTCATGGCGTTCATGAACCCCTTCCCCGATTGCAACATCCCGAAGAACAGGGCCGAGAACAGGACCCCGATCGGATTGCTTGCTCCCAAGAGTGCGACCGCGATGCCGTCGAACCCCATGGATGGCATGACCCCGATCTGGATGTTTCTCGAGTATCCGGTATAGTAGGCCATACCGGCAAGGCCCGCGAGTCCGCCGGCGATCATCATGGAGATGACGACATTCCGGTTGACCTTTATACCGGCGTATTCGGCACAAAACCTGTTGGATCCGACCGCTTTCAGTTCGAAGCCCAATGTGGTCTTGTCGAGTACATACTTGATGACGAATACCGCAGCGATAGCGACAAAAATACCCAGATTGATGTAGCCGCCACCAAAGATCCCTGTCAACCAGGGAGACCGAAGGGTTTGCCCGATTGCGATCGACTTCGACTCCGTCTCCAACGAAGGACCCTTGAGATATGCCGGCACAAAATAATAGATGGACCAATAGGCGATCCAGTTCATCATGATGGTCGCGACCACTTCATGCACATTGAACTTTGCCTTGAGTATTCCTGGGATGACACCCCACAAGGCTCCCCCCAGGAACGCACAGAATATGATTACAACCAGATAGAATGGTCTGGGAATGAACACATAGTGGGCCACCAGTGTCGCGCAGAGTCCACCGACCAACATCTGTCCGGCAGCCCCGATATTGAACAAGCCGGTCTTGAAGGCGAAGGCTACGGACAATCCCACCAACATCAGGGTGATCGCCGTCGAAATCGTGTTGCCGATACGCTCCATGTTCATAAGTCCGCCGCGGAACAGGTAATAGAATCCCTCGAACGGATTGCTGCCGATCGACATCATCAACAACCCACCGGCAAGCAATCCAAGGATTACCGCCGAGACAGCGATCAGGAAGGCGTTGCTCTTGATCTTGACTTTCACAATGCGGCCTCCTTGTTCCTGACGCCAGCCATCATCAGGCCGACCTCTTCCTCGTTCGTACGTTTCGTCTCCACGACATCGACCAGTTCACCGCTGTTCATGACTGCGATCCTGTCGGACAGGTTGAATATCTCATCCAACTCGAAGGAGACCAACAAGACCGCCTTGCCCTTGTCCCGATGTTCCACCAACCGCTTATGTATATATTCGATTGCTCCGACATCCAGACCCCTCGTGGGTTGTACGGCAATGATCAAGTCGGGTTCCAACGCCATCTCCCTCCCCACGATCGCCTTCTGCTGGTTCCCTCCGGAGAGTTTGCCGGCATGGGAGAATATCCCCTCGCCTGAACGGACATCGAAGGCATCGCAGATTTCCTGTGCATGCTTGTCTATCGTATCCTGGTGCAATATCCCATGTTTGCTGAAAGGTTCGCGGTAGTACTCCTTGATCACCATGTTCGAACTGAGCGACGCAGCCATGACCAATCCCCGCTTCTGGCGGTCTTCGGGTATATGTCCCACACCAGACTCGTTCCTCTCGCGAATCGAAGCCTGGCTGATATCGGCTCCATTTATGTATATGGAACCGGAGACTATGGGTCGCAATCCGGTGATAGCCTCGACCAATTCCGATTGTCCGTTGCCGTCGACACCCGCGATACCGACAATCTCTCCGGCACGCACCTGCAATGAGAAGTTCTTGACTGCCGGTGTCTTCTTGATGTTCAGCACATGCAGGTCCTTGACCTCGAGTACCGGCTTGCCTGCTTCCATATCCTCTTTGACCACCTTGAAGTTGACCGGCCGGCCGACCATCATCGAAGCCATCTTTGCCTGGGAGGTGGAGGCCACATCGACCACACCGACCATCTTGCCGCGACGGATGATCGTGCACCGGTCGGCGACAGCCTTGATCTCATCGAGCTTGTGTGTAATCAGGATGACCGACTTGCCCTCCTTGACCATGTTGCGCATGATCTGCATCAGTTCCTCGATCTCCTGTGGAGTAAGAACGGCTGTCGGCTCATCGAAAATCAGGATCTCGGCATCGCGATACAGCATCTTCAGGATCTCGACGCGCTGTTGCATGCCGACCGTGATATCCTCGATCACCGAATCGGGATTGACACGCAGCCCATACTGCTCGGACAAGGCCTTGATCTTCCGTGCCGCCGATTTCCTGTCGAGGACAAACCCACCTTCCTTGCCGAGTATGATGTTCTCGGTGACGGTGAACGTCTGGACCAGCTGGAAGTGTTGGTGCACCATACCGATACCAAGATCGGTCGCATCGTTCGGCGATGCGATATGCACCTCCTGACCCCGTACTTTGATGGTTCCCCGATCGGCATGGTACAAACCGAACAGAATGCTCATCAAAGTAGACTTCCCGGCTCCATTCTCACCGAGAATCGCATGGATCTCACTCTTCTCGACCTGTAGGGTAATGTTGTCGTTGGCAACGATACCGGGAAATTCCTTGCGGATATTCAACATCTCTATGACATGACTCATTGGGCAAAAGCCTCCTCGAGGGCACGGATATTTCCGTACATCGGTTCACAACTGTATTTGACAAGAGCCGCCCTGGGGCGGCCCTTGTACATGTTCGAAACTATGCGATCTCTCTTACTTGAACAGACCGGCAATCTGCGAGTCGGCGACCTTGACTTCACCACTCTTCAATTTGCCATAGAGCTCCTGGACCTTGGCCACCACATCGGCCGAGAGGTTCGGGTTGGTGACAGGAATACCTATTCCGTCGTTGGTCGCATCCAAATGCAGGACCTCTCCACCGGGGAATGTTCCGGCCAGCTCGTGCTTGATCATGTCATAGGAGGCACGGTCAAGATACTTCATGGCACTGGTAAGGATAATCGACTTCCCGCTGGGGAGCATTCCCTCGGGATACTGGTCGACGTCGACACCGACGATCCAAACATTCTTTCCGCCTGTAACACGGGCTTTCGCTTCGTTTATGGCCCCGACACCCACACCACCAGCTGCCGCGAAGATTACATTGACACCCCTGTCGTACATTTCTCGTTGGCATACTTGATTCCCTGCTGCCAGCCCCAGTTGAATTTCTGGACTGCGGGAATTTCCATTCCACCGATGAATCCGAAATTACCGGTCTTCATCTGCAAGGCTGCAGCGACACCGGCGAGGAAACCGGACTCGTGCTCTGCCCAATAGACCGCGACTACATTCTTCTCGATGCGGAAAATCGAATAGTCGGCGGTGTGGGGCTCGCCATCGAGAATGACGAACTTGGCCGTAGGATACTTGTCCTGGGCTTCATAGATTGTGGTCTCGAACTTGAATCCCGGGGTGATGATGAATTTGTAACCGGCATCAAACAAGTTACCGATTTCCTTCAGGTAATCGGCTTCGGTGGTGCCCGACGGCTTCAGATATTTGGCATCGACCAAACCTTCCTTCTGTGCCTTGAGAATTCCTTCCCAAGTTCCCTGGTTGAACGACTTGTCATCAATGGTTCCCGCGTCGGTAACCATTCCGACCTTGAGCAACTTCTTTCCCGTGTCAGCCTGACCCTGTGCAAAAATCACCGAGCCAAGGAGCAACAGTACACACAGTACAACAACATACTTCTTCATGTGAACTCTCCTTATCATCTAGTATGATATGATATTCTAGCCCTCTCCCGAGGGTCTGTCAAACCAAACCGAGAATTCATGATATAAAATTATATTGAGACAGGGAAACTGCCCGGTAATATATCAATCGGGAATTTCCAATGCCGCGAGAATGAAGGGCCCTACGCCCTTGAAGTCGTCCGTAGCCACCGGCTCCCCCACATAATAACCGTACGATCCGTCACGATATGGGGTGCCTCCCAGTCCTGCGACCGAGCAAATATCGTGCAAATGCAGCAATCCATTCGCATCGGTGCTGGTCTTGCGGTCGACCAAAGCCTCGAAAGCGGCGATTCCGGCATTCCGGTAGCAGTCTTCCTCCAACAGGCCAAGCCGATGGGCCTTCAGAAGGAAATAGCTGAACATCGCCGAACAGGAGGTCTCCAGATAGTTGTCGGCACGGCTACCCTGATCCAGTATCTGATACCACAAATGGCATCTGTCCTGCCATTGCAAGACCGCGTCGGCAGTGCGTCCGACGATATCGACCAGTTCCTCCCTACCGGGAACGTCTGGGCCCAGGTAGTCCAGGACATCGACCAACGCCATGCAATACCAGCCCATGGACCGTCCCCAAAAATGGGGAGAGCAACCGGTACTCTGGTTCGCCCACAATTGTTGCAAGGATTCATCCCATGCATGGTAGAGCAACCCAGTGGAAGCATCGCGGGTCCGGGATTCTATGGCGACCATCTGCCGGACCACATCCGCCGCAATGGTGGCATCACCCCGATCCAAGGCAAACCGACAACGGAACGGCTGGGCCATGTACAATCCGTCGAGCCATATCTGGCGAGGATATATCCGCTTGTGCCAATACCCGCCGCCAAGGGTTCGCATCTGGTAGAGCAACTGGTCCGCGAGCAAGGTGACAGCCTTTTGGTAGCGTTCATCTCCAAAGCGTCCGTACAGGTCGAACAATAGCCTGCCGGCATTGATTTGATCCAGATTGTAATCATCCATGCGATAGGAGGATATCGTTCCATCAGGATTGACCAACGTGTCATAGGTCGCCTTCACTCGTTGCAACAAGAGGTCATCCCCGTCATGGATACCAACCGCAAAGGTCGAGAAGAGGAACAACCCGTCTTCATAATGCCAACGCATCTTGTCCGGGGAATACCAAGTGAGAATACTGTCGACCATACATCGTGCGATCGAGCATGCTTCTGTAGAGTCCATATCTGTACACCTATAGGAAAGGGGGGTAGCCG
The DNA here is from genome assembly GCA_002839355.1 of Spirochaetae bacterium HGW-Spirochaetae-2. Taxonomy (GTDB): domain Bacteria; phylum Spirochaetota; class Spirochaetia; order Sphaerochaetales; family Sphaerochaetaceae; genus UBA8525. The sequence continues at coordinate 33,905 of PGXW01000015.1, read as the reverse complement.
GGTCACCTGTGGTTCCGACCACCCCAAACGACAGTCGATGTGGAATTAGCGCAACAGGCCATTGGCCACTGCCACACTCCGTGCCTCTTCTTCCCATGCCTTCCCGCCGAGCTTGTCGAACTCGGCTACCCAAGCATCCCAGTTCGCCTTGTTCAATGCGCGGCGACCGGTGATGAATTCGGTGACACCCTGCTCGTAGAACCGTTTCAGGTCGGTACTCGGTGGTGGCAAGGTATCGGAGGCGATCGCTGCGGTCCAAGGCCTGCTTTGCATATCGACCAGGACACGCAATGCACTCATCTCCTTCCCACTGGTTGCCGTTATGTAGGTCGGATACCGGCTCGTCAGCTCGACTTCACCGTTATAGAAGACCATGTTGCGCAACTGCGTATACGGTTGTCCCTTCGGACCAGTGAAGGCGTATTCGGGATCGGGTACCCCTGCTGCAACGGGAATTCCATCGTCCAGGGTATAGTTCACACCCTCAACACCCCATCCGAGCAGATAGTACCCCTCTTTGCTCGACATCCAGTCCAGCAGACGCGCGATCGCATCCTTCTTCTCGGCCGTGACCCTGTCACTGATCGCATATACCCGATATTGGCTGGTATACACGCCGACGGACTGCTTGCCTTCCGGCCCCTTCGGGGGATCTATGACAATCCACTCGCCGTTGGGGAAGTTCTTGTCGAACGGGGCATAGTTGCTCGTTGCGGCGAAGGCGGCATTCTGCTCACGCATGATACCGAACCGACCCTGTTTCCATGCCGCCCTGAAATCGTCCTTCTTGTATGCGAGCCAGTTGGGATCGACAACACCGTCGTCGGCCATCCGCTTGATGAAAGCCATGGCATCGTAGTACTTGCCCTTGCGTACATTCAGACCGAAATCGGCTTTGGTCATGTTCCAGGTCCCGGCCACACCGAACGCACCGAAGAATGGATCCATCCTTCTGCCCAGACCTTCCTCGAAATTGTTGATCTCGATGAACGCACCAAAGCCGTAGGTATCGTGCTTGCCGTTTCCGTCGGGATCGTTGAAGGTGAAGGCCTTCATGACCTGCATATAGTCGTCGAGCGTCACAGGGACTTTCAGTCCCAGCTTGTCCAGCCAATCCTTGCGGATCAGGACACCCTCGTTCTTAGCAATGGACCCGGGTGATGCCAGACCATACGATACGCCTTCGAATGTGGTGAACCCGATACTGTCGGCATCGTATTGCAGGGCCGTACGCACCGGCATCTTGGCATACAGGTCGTCGACAGGTGCAAGCATTCCCTGTTTGACCAGACGTAGCCAGACTTCCCTGCGCACCATGAAGATATCGGGGAGATTGTCCGCGGCTGCCGCTGCGGAAATCTTGACATCCTGGTCGGCTTCATTTGATGGCAATGCCGTGAGCTTGAGATTGATCCCCAGCTTGTCCCTGATGATCTGGAATCCCACCCAATCCGAGGGTGGAGGACCAGCTTCGGTAATTGCCGCTCCGTACCAGAGTTCGATATCGACAGGTCCGGCACCACCGGCTTCCCGTTGTCCTTGTGCCATCAATGGGGTGCACAACAACAGTCCCACCATCATGGCCACCAACAACATGCGTTTCGTTCCCATATGTCTCCTCCTTTGAAACATTATCCTTTCACACTGCCAAGGAGTGTCCCCTTGGCGAAATATCTTTGGATGAAGGGATATGCGATTACCATTGGTATTGCAGCGAGGAATACACTGGCGGCCTTGATCGCTTGGATCGGAGCCTCGCCGAATGCACTCACTTCGACAAATTCGTTCATGCCGCTTGCCATGAGGATGTTCCTCAAGAGTATCGGCAACGGCATGAGGTTGTTCGAGTTCAAATACAGCATGGGGTGGAAGAAGTCATTCCAAAAGGAGACCGCATAGAACAGTCCCACCGACATGACGATCGGTTTCGACAGGGGAAGGATGATCCGCAGGAGCAAGGTGAACTCGGAAGCTCCATCGATACGGGCGGACTCCTTCAATTCGTCGGGAATACCTTCGAAGAACCCCTTCATGATCAGACAGTTGTAGGTGCTCACCGCTGTGGGAAGGTAGACAGCGGCAAGCTTGTCGATCAGGCCGAGATCCTTGACCATGAGGAACGATGGGATCATACCGACGTCAAACATGTGCGGGATCAGGATGATGACAATGAAAAACACCCGTCCAGGGAGAGTCCGTATGGAGAGCGCATACGCCAGGGGTACGGTCAAGAACAGTGCCGAGGCAACGCCATAGACCATGATCTTGATGCTGTTGAAAAAAGCCATGATGAAACCGTTGTTTCCCAGCAGTGCCTTGTACGCGGCTCCCGACCAATTCCAGGGTGCGAGAAACATCCCCTCGAAATTGGTTCCGATGAAATGGTTCGGACGGAACGACAGTGTTATGGTGCTCCAAAGCGGAATGGCAATGACGATGAACAGGAAGACAAGCACCGTATTTACCAGCAGGTAGAAGACCTTGTCTGTTGCGGAGATTCCCACGACTGGGGATTTCATATGGGATTTTGCCATGCTTCCCCCCCCCTCAGTACAACGACGATCCGCTGACCTTCCTGGTCATGCGGTTCGAGAATGTGAGCAAGAACAGGCCCATCAGACCCTTGAAGAGCCCGACAGCTGTCGCCAGGGCGAACTTGCCCTCTTGCAAACCACGGAATACCCAAGTGTCTATGATGTCTCCGACGCTGTAGACCGAGGGCGAATAGAGCATGTACAGCTGGTTGAACCCACCGCTCAGGATCGTGCCGAGTCGGAGCAGCACCACCATGATGATGACCGGAAGTATCGACGGAAGGGTGATGTACCGTACCCGCTGCCAAGCTGTCGCACCTTCGACAATCGCCGCCTCGAACAGTGTCGGGTCGATCGCCATGAGTGCTGCTATGAATATGATCGCTCCCCACCCCATCTCCTTCCATGCGTCCGAAAGGAGGACTACCCAGGGAAAAGCCCGCACATTGGTAAGATAGTCGATTCCCCGACCGCCGAAGGCCTTGGCTATATCGTTGAGCAATCCGTCACCAGGGGCGAGCAGCCCCAACAGGATACCGTACATGATGACCCAGGAGAGGAAATGGGGCAGATACGCCAACGTCTGCACGGTCTTGCGCAGGACCGTTATACGGCATTCGTACAACATGATCGCCAACATGATGGAAAGGGGAACACTGATCAGGAGCTTGCCGACGCTGTACATGACAGTATTTCGCAACAATTCCCAGAAGTAGAACGAATCGAAGAATTCGACGAAATTGGCGAATCCGATCCACGCCGAACCAAGCACTCCCTGTCGCGGCATGAAATTCTTGAAGGCGATCTGTCCGTTCCAGATAGGAATATATTTGAATATGATGAAGTAGGTGATGGGAATGACCAGCAGGATATATATGGCCCGATGCCGCTGTATCCTGCGCACCAATGTTTTTCCGGACGATGGGACCGATACGGATGCATCCATCACAAACCCTCTCTGTTTACAAGAATACTCTTCTCTTCGGGGACTATTCAGAGCAATGATTGTACTTTTCCGACCTATGGGAGCCTCAGTGAACCGGGGGTGGCATGCTTGAGCTTCTTGAAGACCCTGCAATAATAGGCTTGGTCCTGGAACCCGCAACGTAGCGCAATCTCCGACAGCGGCAAATCCGTCTCCTGCAGCAACTTCACGGAAAGCTCGACCCGATACCGGCTGAGATACTCCCACGGGGACATCCCAAGCTCCTTCTTGAAAATGCGGGTCAGGTAATCTTCACTGGTGTTCACCGATTCGGCGATCTTCCACCGGGTCACCATTCCCTTGGCGTGCGTCTCGATATAGCGTTGGGCCCGTTTTACCAGAATTCCCGTGTGTGCGGACAGGATTTCACCATTCGAACCGATTTCACGGATCCGTTCGCAAAACTCCGGATAGCCACTGACGGCACCATGGCAGAGCAACAAGTAGGGAATGGCTCCCACTGCAGCCATCTCTTCTTCGGGAGGGAACGTATCGACAATTGCAACAAGTGGCAGGACGGATCCTGGGACCGCATGGCGAACAAGTTTGACCAATTCGGGGTCGAAACCACGGACAACCAGGCAGGACGGGGTAACTTCTTCAAGAATTCCTGTAAGCTGTTCGATCTCGGATACCACGATCGGTTGCAGATGCAAGGCATTGCAAAGCGGCAGATGCCGCATATCCTTCCAAACGAGGATCGGTCCCCTCTGGTATGACCGCAAATGCTTTTCAATCGCACCAAGGAGTGTCGGCTCCCCTTCAAGAACGGTTCCAAATACAACCAAGGGGATGCTGAACAGCGCGTAATGCCGAGAAACCGTTACCATCGCAAGAAATTGGGCGGTATCCGCCAAATCGGCATCCCAATAGAGCAAAGCACCCTCCGGAACATCCGCAGGTGATTGGAGCAGCTGTTCGACAGACAGGCCCGCGGGTTCCAGCTGACAGAGTTTGGCAACCCTTTGCGCCTCCGAACCTAGCTCCGTACCACCCGACACCACCAACATCACCTTCGAGGTGGGTTGTGGACGGGCGACACCAGGTTCTCCAAGGTTGGGCCAAGACAACACCATTTCGAATGAAGTCTCCTGTCGGGTATACGAACCGCCGTGCAACAGGATGAGACTTTCGATAAAGGGAACTATTGTTATGGGCTTGACAGCCCTGTTTGCCGTCTGTGAACCCTGGAAATAGAAATGCATCCCCGTACCATCGATGCCGATTTGGATATGCACAGGCCCATATACCGGAGGAAAGGAGGATATGACCAGTGAAAGCAGCTGCTCCAACCGCCGCTTGTCCCCGACGACCAGCGGCAGCCGCATGGGCAAGGTGAGCAGGCATCCGGTCGACCTGGCCACATCGGTCAGCAACGGTTCGACCGCAACGAGGACCCGGTCAAGTTCCAGGGAGCCGGCTTGGGCAAGGGTCTGGTCGAACAACAGCTTCGTATGTTCCAGATATGAGCTCATATCGTGCGAGAGGGAGGCTATGGTGTGTCCAACCCTTGCCGTTTGCACCTGCTCCTCGGCAACCAGCTTGTGCAACATATCCATGCGTCCGATGAAATCGCATAGGGGCTCCTTCAAACTCGCTCCCATGGAAGCGAAGAAATCCAGCTCCGCCTGTTCGGCCCGTTCGGCGACATCCTTTGCCTTCGCCATCTCTTCGAACAACAGGACGCCCTTGAGTGCGCTGCTTATGGAAGAACGGAGCTCCTCGTGTTTGAGCGCATTCCGATCTGCAATGGCAGTGACTACATAGCCGAGTGCCTGGTTCTCGATGAACAGGGGTTGGACCAGATATACGCCGGGACCGCAGGTGGAGTCGATCTGCTGTGGAAGCAGCCGATGCGATGGAAACAGTTCATCGGGAGTCCCGATCGGTACCTGGGCCCTGTATCCACCGACATACCGTGAATAGGCGTCGTTCTCATTCATGACCAGAAATGCTTGGCCGACACCCAGTTTCGGCAGATGTTGCACCATGATCGCCACCAACGATTGCCGGTTCCAGGCTTTCAGCAAATCGCATTTGAAGGCATTGAGCAGTTCTGCCTGCTGGATAAACTCGTAACTACGTTTGTTGGCCAGCCTCGATTGGGTCTCCAACGCAAGCGTCCTGCCCCTTTGGACAATAGCCTGCAGGTACCTTGGATCAAGGTCCTCCAAGGCCGAGACGGCTTCGGCGGTCTGTTGGAATGCGGATGTGTCGGGCTCGTCCTGAAAGTAGCGCTCCAGTACTTTCGCCAACAACGGAAACAAGGAGGTCCCCTGGTTTCCCACTCCCCGGTACAATGCATCGAGCAACGGTTCCAGATAGGCGTTTTGCCGCTCCTGGTCCAGGGCAAATTGCCGGATTGCCCAAGCGTGCAACTCCCGCCTGCCAAAAGATCCATTGTGGGATAACGCTCCTTGCATCGACTGTGAACAGCCGCAGGAATACCGGATTACCGGTTGCGCGGGCAGTACGATATCTTCGGATCCCGGTGTCCCTGTCAAGCTGTCCATGAGTACTTTGTGGGCAACTTTCCCCAGTTCGGAAAAGGGAACCCGCACGGTGGTACCCGGCACGGAGAGGAATCTACTCTCAACCGAATCATTGAACCCCACGATACCGACATCCCGGGGGATGCCGAAACCCTTGCGTTCCAGGACCTTGGCGGCATTGAGCATCAACATGTCGCTGGCACAACACACCATGGTGAAGTCCCGGCCGGGAACCAGCTTGCGCTCTTCGATCAACTCCGACAACGCGAGATCCCCTTCATGCCAGGGATAGGGGGAACTGATCAGCTGCGGGAGCAGGGGAAGGTCCGATTCGGAGAGTGCGTCGAGATATGCCCGGTAGCGGTCCTCGGCCGAAGCATGGTTTTCCGGACCCCTGACAAAAGCTAACCGTGACGCACCATGGGTCCGTATGCAGTGGAGCACGAGCGATTTCATCCCTTGATAGGCATCGAACGAGACAACATGTGCACCGGGCATCGGAAGGGCAATGGTTACGAGGGGAAGATCCAAGAATTGCCTGTGGAAAGCGATCGCCTGGGTGAAGTCGACGGTACCGATCAGACTGGACCCCCAACTGACAAGGGCGTCGACCGTCTCATGGTTGATCAACCGGTAGATGCTGTTGCGCAGGTATTCGAACTCACCCGGGGCATCGAGCCGACCGCCAGGAAAGACGAAAAGCGCTTGGCCTGAGGCCTCTGCCGTATCGGCTATACCTGTCCACAAGGCCTCCGAGGATCCTGTGTGGATCGAGGCGAGCATAAGAGCCAATCGCAATGGTTTTGCTTTGCTCACAACCATATGGGCATCATACCATCAGTGGCGGCATCACGAAATGTCTTTCACGAGAAATCCACACCCTCTTCCAGATGGTAGGGTATGTCGGTTCCCTCGACGTGGACATCTTCCAAACGGATACCGCTGCAATGACGGAACCGCATGCCCCGCCCCGCCGCCAACGGCAACCCGTCGTACATTTCGGAATCCTCCGTAGGGACGGGTTCGTGTGTCCGCGTATCGATATGGCATCCAATCAGATGCAAATCGGTAATGGGGGACTCGGGCAATCCCACGAAAAACCCGGCCGAAGCCCGGCTGCCGGTCGCGTGCAGATCCCGGATAGTCACCCGGCGTATCTTGGGGGTCGCCTCACCAATCTCGAGTGCATGCAGGGAGAAGGGGGTGTCCCCTTCGTCCGGAGAGACCCCGCAACGGTAATACATGTTGATTGCTATGGGACAGAGGGTATTCTCCATCCTGATTCCGGTGAAGGTCAAATCCTCCACATGGCCACCCCGTCCTCTCCGGGTCTTGATCCTGAGTCCCCGGTCGGTGTCGATAAACGTGCAATCGGTCCCTGTTACCTGGTAGATGCCGGCAGCCGTCTCACTTCCTACGACAATACCACCATGTGCCCGTTGAACCGTACAGCGTGCTATCGAAACATTCCTGGTGGGAATACCTACCCGTATGCCATCTGCGCCTGATCCCGATTTGAGGGCGATGGCATCGTCACCGACATCGAAAAAGCAATCTTCGACGACCACATCCCGACACGAATCTATGTCCAGGCCATCGGTATTCGGTGCCTCGTAGGGATTCCGTACCGTTACGTTCCGAATCTCCAAGCGATTGCAATAGACTGGGTGGATAGTCCAGAACGGTGAATCGACTACTGTGATTCCCTCTATGCGGCAATCCTCACACCGGTACAACTGGATTGTCGGTGGGGCGAGGAACTGGGACCCCCTTCCGCCACCGCCTCCCGGTTGTTTCAGGTAATCGGGGTTCAATCCGGCGAACGTCTTCTCCAGTTCGGTCTGCGGTCCCCGGTCTGTCTGGGCCTTGATCGTATTGCGGTAATCCCACCAGGGATTTCCCCCCCCATCGATCGTTCCAAGTCCGGTTATGAAGACATTGGTACGGTTACGCGCTTGTATACAGGGTTGCATGGCATAGCAATCGACACCTTCCCAGCGGGTCCACACCGGTTTGTATCGTGTAAAATCGGCAATAAACTTGATGCGTGCACCCTCTGCGAGTTCCAATGTGCAGTTGTCGCACAATTCGATCGGCCCGGTCAGCCAGGTTCCCGACGAAACGGAGAGTGTTCCTCCCCCCGCTTCGGCGATATGGGCCAGTGCGGAAGCGAAGGCGGCGGAATTGTCCCAAACCCCATCGGCTTTGCCGGAGAATTCATCAAGCGTACAACAAACCATAACGAGACGCTCCTTTACAGTTCCGATGTGCTCCGATTATACTTGTCGGATGATGCAATTCGGATTTCGTGCGCACGATTTCGGTCGTATGACAATCGACACCTTGGCCCAGACTTTCGCGGCTTTCGCCCCGGTCCCCATACAACTGGCACTGCACAAGGCCCTGGTCGATCCGCCACATACCGGAACCATAAGTCCGGCGTATGCGAGGAATATCCGCACCACCCTGGCTCAGCAGGGTATTTCGATTGGAGTCCTCGGCTGCTATATCAATCCCGTGCATCCGGATGACGGACTGTTGGACTCCGCGTTGCAGAAATTCGAGGAGCACCTCCGGTATGCGTCCGATTTCGGTTGCTTGGTAGTAGGCACCGAGACCGGCTCGGCCAATGCCGACTGCTCCTTCCATCCTCAGACGTCCTCCGAACGGAACTTCGACCGGTTGTGCCGATCGGTCGAGCGGCTTGTGCGGACAGCCGAGCGCCATGGTGCGGTTGTGGGGGTGGAGGCGGTGGCCCGACAGCACACCATAGACTCTTGCGACAAGATGGTGAGGCTTCTCGACCGAATAGATTCCCCGAGCCTGCAGGTGATCTACGATCCGGTGAACCTGTTGCCATGGGAAGGCCTTGCCGAAGTCGACGGGTCGATCGGTGCGGTTCCCAGCGCACAAGCCCAAAGCATCTTCTTTTCCCAGGCCTTCTCGGCTTTTGGAGACAAGATCGTCGCAATCCATGTGAAGGATTTCCGCTACGTGGACGGGTGGAAACAAGGGAGTATGCCTCCTCTGGCCGGAGATCTCGATACGGCGGGACTGCTCGAACTTGTAGGTCGCCACCGACCGGATATCGACATCCTGTTGGAGAATTGTGATCCGCGTAGTGCACCGCAGACGATAGGAACGCTTCGCCGCATGGTGGATCCTACGAGTTGAAGGAATGGTTGCCATACTATCCATGGGATCAGTGTGGAACAAGGATACAAGCGATTCAAGTGCCGAAATCGCCCACTTTTTGGATTATTCCGACTATGAAAGGTTCCTTCGGGCACCTTACGTTGCCTGCAATCAGTCCACGACCGTCAACAATGGTTGCTCGAAAGAGACCGGACGGAGGTTGTCGCTCAGGACTTTGGTCATGTACACCCTGTCGAGCTCGAGTTCATATACCAGACGGACAAGCAGATCTTCGGCAAGCAGGTTCTGTTCGCAGAAGAGGTAGATCAAAGCCTTCTCCGCGAGGCACCCGGGTTTTATCGCATTCATGAATATCTCGGCATCGGGACGACTGCCGTAGCGCTGGTCCATGTGCTGGTACAGGGCGGATTCACAGATATGGTGCTTCAACGCATACATCTCGTCGCGCAGCGGGCCGGTATCACCTCTGGAAGCCCTCTCCCCCAACGGTTTCAGGTGGAAGAACGTATACTCCTTTGCCGGGAGGTAGTGGTGTTCGTCGCACCGTGAACAATAGTTGGGATTGAGCGGATCGTCCTTCTGCGTGTCACCACCCACGATGATCAGGGGGTCGAAATAGAGGGCAGGGCATTCCTGTCCATCGACACGATAATACCGGTAGGTGTAGAAGGCATCCTTCATGCAGTCGGGATGTTCGCAATAGGCTGTCAGGGGTATCACATCGGTTGCGATGTCGAGCATGAGGCGTGCGGTGGAGTTGAAGATATCCCGTCTGAAATTCAATATCAGCGTGGGAAAAATGAACAATATACCCCGTTCCAAGCTATGGTTGCGCACCACATAGGCTATCCTCTCATCGAAAAACGAGGCCTCGTCGATGATAAAGGTTCCTATTTCGGGATTGTCGGCCAAAACTTGTTCCAATCCGAAGGAATCGCGGATGCGGGCGATGTTTTCTCCACACCGGATATACCCGTTGCGGTACGCGAGCGCATCACCCGGATATTCCTGGAACCGTTGTCCATCGATTTCGGAACGGACGAAAAACACCTTGCGACGATCGACCCCGTTGGTACTGGTCAAGCGACGGATGACATCGCTTTTCTTCTGGGCAATCGCGGCATCCCGCCAGACCCGTGCCGAGAACTCGGTCTTGCCCGAGCCCATCGGACCGATAACCAGGACGCGACGGCCTGGAAGGGTAAAATCGAAGTGGGTGAACGTCTGGTGTACTGTTATCGATGGAAAGCCGAGGCTCTTGAGAAAATCGTCAGGCAATTTGTCCCGTTCCTCAATACGCGGCATGCGATGCGGCTCCCTGGACAATAGCGATTCCGCTACTGGTTCCGAGACGGGACGCTCCGGAGGAGATCATGGCAACAGCCGTTTCAAAACTTCGGACACCGCCGGAGGCCTTCACACCGATATGCTCGCCTACAACCGAGCGCATGAGTGCGACATCCTGTTCGGTTGCCCCGCCGGTCGAGAAGCCGGTCGAAGTCTCGACATACCTTCCCGCCGCGCTTGCTGCCAATCGACAGGCCGTCTGCTTCTCCTCGTCGGAAAGCAGGCACGTCTCGATAATGACTTTGAGCAATAAATCTCCACAGGCTTCCTTCACCAGGAGGATATCCTGCTCGAAGGCATCCAACCGCCCCTCCTTGAGCCAACCCACGTTGACCACCATGTCGATCTCGGTTGCTCCGTCGGCAACTGCCTGGGCAGCCTCAAGAGCCTTGCTTTCACTTTTCATGGCCCCGAGGGGAAATCCGACGACTGTGCAGACCTTCACTGGACTCCCTTTCAGCAGGGCGGCACACGTTGCGGTCCAACAACTGTTTACGCACACGGAGGCGAAATTGTGTTGCAGCGCCTCCTGGCACAATTGGGTAATCTTATCTTCGGTGGCATTGGTTGCCAATAATGTATGGTCAATATAACCGGCCAGTTCTTCGGGTTTCAACATCGGATTCTCCTCACAAACAAGAGACTTGTCCAGATTACCGTATTCTGCAGGCCAACGCAACTGGACATTCCCGGCAACCGCATTCGATCGGCCTTGATTTTTCCCTATCCACAGGCTACTGTCAACACCATGATACTCGAAACAATAGCCGACAAATACCTATGGTTCCTCGTTGCAATCCTTGTGGTAAACCTCTATCAAAGGAAATTTGCCCCCCGCAGTTACAAGAAACGGTCAGCGACACTGATCATCGCTTCCTTGGCGATGGTGTGGCAGATCTTCATCGTGATTATCCTCAGCCGCGGCTGGCCACACTGGCTTGCGGTTCCAGCCCTGTTCCTCGCCATGGCGGTCGGTATTCCATTTCGCCACCGCGTCCTCCTGTTCAGGACCAAGTGTGTCCGTTGCGATGCGAAATTGAATTATACCGCCATCATCAACTACGATGACAACCTCTGTGACACATGCTGGGCGGAAGACCACCCGCAAGAAGCTGTGGTCGAGGTCGCCGAATTGGAGCCTGTTGTGGCACCGGCATCTGCCCGAACCGTGGACGAGATCGATTGGGACAGTTGGGAACCGACCGAAACTGCAGTACTGTGCTACCTGTTCGACGGCGACAACGTCCTGCTCATAGACAAGAAGACCGGACTCGGCAAAGGATTGGTCAACGCTCCCGGCGGGCATATCGAGGAAGACGAAACGGCAAGCGAGGCGGCCATGCGCGAAATCGCCGAGGAGACGGGAATCAGCGTCACCAAGGTCGAACACAAAGGTGTGCTGGAATTCCAGTTCACCGACGGTTTGGCGATGCGCGGCCATGTATTCTTCGCCTACGAACACTCGGGTGAACTTGGTGAAACCGATGAGGCCCGACCATTCTGGTGCCCGGTCTCCGATCTTCCTTATGACAAGATGTGGGAGGACGACCGGTTGTGGTTCCCCTTGGCATTGGAAGGACGCCGATTCACTGGCAGGTTCATCTTCGAGGGTGAGAAAATGCTCAGCAGCACATTGATAGAGGATCTGGACGAAGAAGCTTGATGGATCCTGAAACAAGGAAAGCCACCTTGAGCCTCGGATGTTGGGCCTTTGGTGGTGGATATTGGCTCGATCAACAACGTGACGACTCGATACGGACTCTCCATGCGGCCCTCCGGGGAGGAATACGGCACTTCGACACGGCACAAGGCTATGGCAAGGGGCTTTCCGAACAGCTGGTCGGACAACAGCTGAAACGGTTTTCCAAGGAAGTTCCCCGGGAGGAATACTGCTTGGCGACCAAGCTGTTCCTACCCAATTCACCTTCGGATATCCTGGCTTCGGTACAGACCTCGCTACGAAGGATGTGTACATCCTATGTCGATATCCTGTATGTGCATTGGCCCGATTCGACAAAGGATTGCCGTCCGTATCTGCAGGCCTTGGGTCGCGTGAGGGACCAAGGTTTGGTAAAACATATTGGTGTAAGCAATTTCACACAGCCTTTGTTGCAACAGGCACTTGATACAACGGAAATCTCCTATTGCCAGATTCCCCTCTCCCTTTTGTGGACCAGAAGCCTCCGAAACCTTGCTCCGCTGTGCACTGCCCATGGTCTACGGATAGTTGCATACAGCCCCCTTGGGCTCGGACTTCTCGGCGGACGCTATAGGAGTCGGGAGGATCTGGATGCGCAGGATCTCAGGCGAGGGTTGTTTCCATTCGATACGCAGTATGTGGAAACGTTCCACAATCTATTACATGCATTGGAACGAACGGCGTTGGAATATGCAACAGATATGGCGACAGTCGCACTTGCCTGGGTCCTTGCGCAACCGGTCGATATCGTCTTGACGGGTGCACGGACAAAGGATCAACTCAATGCCAACCTACGCGGAAAGATCATACCCCTAGCAGGGTCCCACCTGGTGGCACTACGTCTGATTGCGGACAACCTGGACGACCTCATCCCACCAGATGAAGACAATGTGTTTTTTCATAGATGGTAACAATATCGATTACAATGCCAAGTGGTAGATCTTCTCAACATCATCGACATACAATTTCTTGAAATTCCCCAGATGGGTCCTTTCACCGAACAAGGCCTTCTCGGCCATGAACCGCAGCTTGTTTTTTCCGATTTTTACTTCGGTCAGACTTGTGGGCATGCCAATCCGTCTATAAAAATTCTGGAGACGAGTGATCGCTTCCTCCACAATACTGTCCTTGTCCTCCAACGGGAGACTGACATCCCAAACCCGAATTGCATACTGCACAAAGCGATCGATATTGTCCTTGTACACATACTTCATCCACGCTGGGAATAAGATCGCCAAGCCTGCGCCATGGGCGATATCATACAGGGCACTCAGTTCATGCTCGATGTCGTGTGTCGCCCAATCTCCAAGCCTTCCCCTATCAAGAAGATTGTTGTGTGCGATGGTTCCTGTCCACATAAGCTCAGCCCTATACACATACTCGGACGGGTTCTTCAGAGCCAACGGAGCGTTGGCAATAATATTGCGCATGCAGCTTTCGAGCAGGCGATCGGACAAATCGTTGCCTCCGACCATGGTGAAGTATCTTTCCTGAAGATGGGCAAGAATGTCGGTTGCACCGCAAGCTGTTTGATAGTTGGGCAATGAATAGTTGGTCTCAGGGTCCATGACAGCGAATTTTGGGATTACGGTTTCAGAATTGATCGCTCGCTTCAACCCTTCTTTTTCATCGGTTATCACAGAAGCGGTCGAGCTTTCAGATCCTGCGGCGGGAATGGTCAATACAACACCAACTGGTAGCGCATCCTGAATATCATATTGCGCCCTCATGAAATAATCATTCCATACGTCTTCATTGCCCTGCAATTTCGTACCGAATGCGATGGCTTTGGCAGAATCGATCACGCTACCGCCCCCAACCGCAAGAACCAGGTCGATCTTTTCTTTCTTACATAGGGCAATACCTTGACGCACCAGGGACAAATGCGGATTTGGAACAACACCCCCCAGGTATACCACTTCCAACCCGGCTTCCTTCAGAGAGTTTGTGACCGCATCGTATACCCCGTTCGCTTTTATAGAACCTCCACCAAAATGGAAAAGAACCCTTTTCCCCCATTTGGCGGCTTCCTGGCCGACATCTGCTATCGATTCTTTACCAAAGATGATCCTTGTTGGATTCCAATAGGAAAAATTTAACATTGATAGTCCTCCTTACATGATTATCAGCCTTCTAAACCAAAAGGTATCAATACCCTCCAGAACCTTTCATACCACTCACCACTGCAACGCCAGATCCCGTTCCAATTCGGGTTGCACCAGCTTCCAACATGGCCAATGCTGTGGCAAAGTCCCTGATACCCCCACTAGCTTTCACTTCAATTTTTTCGCCAACAGTCTGTTTCATCAACAGCACATCGGCAACTGTCGCACCGCCGCCCCCGAAACCAGTACTTGTCTTAACGAAATCAGCACCTGATCGCTTGGCGATTTGGCACGCAATTATCTTTTCCTCATCGGTAAGCATCGAGGTCTCGAGAATCACCTTGAGTATGGTGGAACTACGCGTTGCCCTCCTGACCGATAGAATATCCTCTTCAACATACTTGTAGTCTCCGGCCCTCAATTTGCCCACTGCGAGCACCATATCGATTTCCGAGGCTCCATGCTCAATGGCTTCTCGTGTTTCGAATGCTTTGCTCCTGCTTGTCATTGCCCCGAGTGGAAAGCCAACGACAGAGCAAACAAGAACTTTGGTTCCTTGTAGTTTCTTCGCCACATACGACACCCAAGAAGAGTTGACACACACCGATTTGAATTGGTATTCGATCGCTTCCTTGCAGAGTTTATCAAATTCCTCCGCCCTGGATTCAGGCTTCAACAATGTATGGTCTATATATTTTGCCATGTCCCGTGGAGTCGTTATATTGATTTTCGCAGCGGCAATTTTCATTGCGTCTTCTTTCGCTGTAGCACCGAGTCCTTCTTTGGAACTTTCAATTTTCTTTAAAACTTCTTTTGTGATTAATTCAACCAGTGAATTTTGATCCATCAATTCAATCCCCCTCTCTCTATGGACATCATCTTATTGATTCTTACTATATGCCGTCCACCTTCGAACGGAGTTTCTAGCCAAGTTCTTACCATTAAGCTCAATTCGTCGGCTTTATGCAATGGACCTCCCAATGTAAGCACATTCGCATTGTTATGCATCCTGCTGTTTACAACCGTTTTCAAATCATAACACAATGCAGCACGTATACCCCTAACCTTATTGCAAACCATAGACGAACCGATTCCCGCCCCGTCCAACATAATTCCCCTATCACATGATTCGGTGACAACTTTCCTACATACTGCATATGCGATATCGGGATAATCAACTTTTTCGTTTATGTCGCAACCAACATCAAGGACGTTGTACCCGAGATTCTCCAGGAACGTCTTCAGAAAGACCTTTTGCTGATATGCCCCATGATCACAACCCAAAGCAACGTTTTTAACCATATCCACTATTTCCTAATCCTTCGATACCGAATCTACAATCCCACCAATTATTGTCCTGATTGTCAAGAGATCCTTATCACCGAGAATATCCCTTGCCGAGCCACCTTCATCAAAAACCAAAACCAAGTCTCCAATTCCCGACTGCACCCCATCGAGAGCAAGGAAAGACTTCCCCGATGGTGTCGCGTTTGGACCTACCGGCTGAACTATAAGAATCTTCTTCCCTTTGTAATGTTCATGTTTTATGGTACAGGTCACCGAACCAAGGACTTTAGCAAGAATCATACTACTCTCCCGTTGATATCCCATCTACAATACCGATGATAGTGGCGTCACAGGGATTGAACCAATTGTCCAAAGCTTGAGCTGCCTCTTTGCCACCTTCGAACATCACTGTATCGCCTTCTCCGGCTTGTACGGTGTCCATAGCGGCAATTGGCTTTCCCACCGGTTGTCCGTTCTCATCAATCGGCTGAAGCAACAACAACTTCTTCCTATCGAAACATTCCAATTTCTTCGTACTGACCACCGTTCCGATTACCCGACCTAATTTCACGCAATGACTCCTCTTACATCTAGATGATCCTAAAATAATCAACCAAAGTGCATCGTCTCTCCCTAGTGAAGGTACGAGCGCGCGTAAGCCCTTCTCCTGTGGGACTGGCAATTGTGAACGAAGTATACCCCGCACCACCATTTCCCAAACCCGCATAACAAGGGCCATTCTTGACAAATAGTGAACAATTCATCTGTCTAGCCATCTTGCTCAGCTTTTCCACATTCAACGAATGCATAATCGCGGTGTGCCTGAACCCATGTTCACATTGGACTGCCAATTCTATGCATTGGTCTACATTTTCCATTCTCACAATCGGCAAGAAGGGCATCAATTGTTCCGTCCAGACCAAAGGGTTTCCCGCATCGACATCACAAATAAGCAACCTGGTGCTTTCAGGAACCGTAACACCAATCAAGGAAGCGAGAAAGCTTGGAGACTTCCCCACGTATTCCCTCTTTATCACACCCTCGACATTCATCGTTCCGGGTACTTCAATCACTTGGTCCAACAACGATTTGGTCTGCTGATCGGATAACAAGTAGGCACCGACCTTTTGCATCTCGCTTATCAACTCGTTCGCAACACTCTTGACAACGAGTACTTCCTTTTCACAGATACAAACCAAATTGTTGTCGAAACTAGCACCTGCGACTATATCTCTCGCAGCTTTTTGTATCTTGGCGGTTTCATCGACTACGCAAGGAGGATTACCCGGCCCTGCAGCTATCACCTTTTTTCCGCTATTCATTGCAGCCTTGACTACTCCAGGACCCCCGGTAACAACCAATAGGGAAATCTTTTGATGTCGCATCATCTCATTTGCGGATTCAATCGTCGGCTGGGCCAGTGAAACCAAAAGATTCCTTGGTCCTCCAACTCGCTCGATTGCCGCATTGAGGACTTCAATCGCAAAGCAGGAAACATTTTTCGCTCCAGGGTGAGGATTGAACACAACCGAGTTGCCACCACTTATCATGCTGATACCGTTATTGATAATAGTGGCGGTGGGGTTTGTTACGGGAGTGATAGATCCGATAACACCATAAGGAGCTCTCTCCACGAGAGAAAGTCCGTGCTCATCGGAGTATGCCGAGGTCTCAACATCCTCAACCCCGGGAGTCTTCTTTGCTGCCAGCATGTTTTTTGCAATCTTATCGGCAACATTTCCTCGGCCACTTTCCTGGACAGCCATCTCGGCAAATTCCTGGGCATGATCCACAGCGGTTTCCCGCATGGCCTGGACTATCTCTTTCCTCTTTTCAAGCGGGAGCTCGACAAGGTGTCGTTGAGCTTCATAGGCAGCCTTTACGGCTAGATCCATAGTGGGAAAGATACCGCTCGCATATTGGGATGGTGCGATATGTTCCGCTCCTACAGAGGAAGCGCTATACTCCAAGACCAATTTTTCAACCAATGTACGAACTGTTTCTTCAATACTTTGACTCACAAGTACATCTCCTTGGTTCTATGGTTTACCCGAGGTACAATGTCTTATTCCCCGAGTACACCCTATCGACAATCCCGACAATCAGCGTATCGACCGGCAAGTTCTCCGTCTCGAATGTCCACCTGCATGAACTGCCCTGGCAAACGAGCACCATGTCTCCCGGTCGGGAATCGATAATATCAAGAGCCACCAGATAGCTTCCGCTACCCTTTGCTTCCGAATCACAACTTTCGATTAGCATAAATCTCGAAGAGATATAGCTTTCGTCACGAGTATTGCTGACAACCGAACCGCACACCCTGGCAAAATTCATAGACTAATCCTCAAGATTTTGATCCTTCCGATAGATCATGTTCCCATACAAGTCAATATTGTCGACAATAGCTGCGATGGTTGCATCGGAAGGTTTCCCCTTGGAAACAGCAGTCAGCCGTGCACTGGAACCTGTGACATAAAATACGATTTCGCCGACATTGGCTCCAACAGAATCCAGCGCAACAACAAAATCATTGACTCCTGCAAGGCTCGGAATTGATATTTTTTCGACTAGGAGCAACTTGAGTGATTCAAGCTGTTCAGCTTTTGCAGTAGACACCACCGTTCCAACAACTCTCCCCAACACCATTGTAGTATTCCTCCAGATAGAGACACATGCGTCCCGAAGGACGCATTTCATCTGACATCATAGACGTAAATCCATTACTTCTTCTTCTCGGGCCGACCCAATGGCAATACTTCATCGACCATCGCGTGCGGTCTCGGAATTATGTGGGAGGATACAATTTCGCCAACCTTCTGGGCGGCAACAGTTCCCGCCTCTATAGCGGCCCTGACAGCAGCGACATCACCTCGGACAATCGCAGTCACATAACCGCCTCCAATCTGTTGATATCCAACCAGCTGAACTTTCGCAGCCTTACTCATTGCATCCGATGCTTCGACCATCGCAGCGAAGCCCCTTGTCTCGATCATACCCAATGCGCTATCAAAAATTTCCGCCATACCATGTTCTCCTTTTAAGTTATTCCTAGTTATTCCTTGCTCTTATCACTCAAAACCCTACCAGACAACGAAGCGATCCTACTCTCAACAATCTCTTTGCTAATAAGAACCTCCGCTTCATTCCCCGAGATATAGACCCTGCCGTAACTTCCATAACCGACCACCTCGACAATATTGATATGGGAGGCCTTTTCCGCTTCGTTGGCGGCATAGAAGGCATATGCGGCGGGCTGCAACTCAAGGACATACAGGGTATCGCCACGAAGCACCATATTTCCGTGTCTAACTTTATTGATCAACTGGCAATGGTGATCACTCATATTCTTGATTAGTTGACTAGTCAGAATTTGTGGCTTTATCCGATCTTCCTCATTCAACCCCAAGGCTTTAAGTACCGCTTCACCTGCTTGTCTGACATCTGCCTGGCTATCGGAATGAACTTCCAGCAAACCGAACAATCGTTCTACAATTTGAATCCCTGGCTTGACATCAGTCGCTTTGAGAGCAATGTCGGTTACTCGGTTTATCTCGATTCCCGGTGATATTTCCAAGATGGCGCATGCTTGCTCCGCTACAGGGAAATATCCTTTTGAGATTGTTGAAATAAACGATGCCATTTGCGATTGAAGCGAATCCAGAAAAACATAAGTTCTAAGATCTACCCCCATACTTTTACCCCTTTTCATTTTTAACTTCAGAAGTTACCCGTTCCATTCCATTGCACTAGATTTGCTACCATTATACCATCCGAAAAGCACCAAAGTCAATTTTTATTGTAACTTCTATAACATTTTCACATTTTCTGATAATTCATAAACATTATCATTAAAAAAATACCATCCTAGTCCATATAGTATCCACCGTTTATATTGACGACCTCTCCATTTATGAAGGAAGCATCATCCGAGGATAAGAACATCATCAGATTGGACATGTCCTTCACAGTACCAAGTCGCTTCACTGGAATCTTCTCTGCCATCGCATCTTTCTTCGCATCGTCCCAGTAGTACATCATCTTTGTCATGACTGCATGTGGGGCGATCGCGTTGCAGGTAACCAGTGATCGAGGAAACATTTACAATACGTCCATATGATTGACGCTTCATGATTGGAGTTACTTCACGAATTGCGTATAGAATCCCCTTGATATTGATATCGATCGTCTTATCGATCAAATCGTTGGTTGTTTCCTCGATTGTTGCATTCCGCAACAAGCCGGCATTGTTTACCAGGATATCCAATCGACTATACTTCCCAATAGTTTTTCCGATTGCTTTTGCAACCTGGACATCGTCCGAAATATCGCACTCGATAATCAAATAATCGGAATTCTGTTCTTCGAGAAGAGTTCTCGTTTCCTCCAAACCTTGAACATCGATATCCACGACAACAACCCGTGCGCCTTCCTTCGCCATATCGATTGCCAGCTGTTGCCCCATACCTTGCCCGCCACCAGTAATAAAGGCAACCTTATCAACAAACCTATCAGGTCGCATACATTCCTCCTAAGTAAACAACAGTCTTATCCAACACCACTTAACTAATTGTAGTTAATTTTATAACAATGTCAATACTATTTTGTTAATATTATCTCATATTACGTAAATAGTAATAATACTTATCATTTTATGTTAAAAAATTATCACTTTATTTTCAATTTGCTCCTATTGTCCCACTGTAGGGATCGGTTGACTGCTTCTCGCCATCCGTCGTACAGGCTTTCCCGTTGATCGACGCTTATCGTTGGCTCAAAAAGACGCTCACGCTTCCAATGTCGACTCAATTCCTTCAGGTCACTCCAAAAGCCTATCCCCAGTCCTGCCAGGTATGCGGCTCCACGTGCAGCCATCTCCGAAACCACAGGACGTTCTACAGGGATACCTAGGATGTCGGATTGGAATTGCATCAGGAAATCACTTTTCGAGGCACCACCATCCACCCGCAAGGTTTCGGGAGTGACTCGGGAATCTTTCACCATTGCATCGACAACATCTCTCGTCTGATAGGCCATCGATTCCAAAGCAGCTCTGGCGATATGTTCCTGTGTGGTCCCGCGGGTTATTCCGATGAGGAGACCTCGCGCATACATATCCCAATACGGAGCACAAAGTCCCGTAAATGCAGGAACCAGGTACAAATCGCCGGTATCCGGAACTTTCTCGGCAAGCCGATCGCACATGGATGCACTTTCAATGATCTTCAATCCGTCCCGCAACCACTGTACAGCAGCACCACCAATAAAAATCACACCCTCAAATCCATACGAGGTCTTGCCATGTATATTCCAGAGCAAATCTGTGGTTAGCCCATGCTTGGAAGGAACAAACGTCTCGCCGATATTCATCATCAAGGCCAGAGCGGTACCATATGTATTCTTTGCCATTCCCTTTTCAAAACAGGTCTGCCCGAAAGTAGCCGCATGCTGGTCGCCAGCTGATCCGGAGATTGGAATTTCCTGTCCGAAAAAAACCTTGGCAGATGTTGTTGCCATATGCCCGCTATTCGGTTTCAATTCGGGGAGGATCGAAGCGGGAATATCCAACATATCCAGCAACTCCTGGTCCCAAGAAAGATTGTGTACATCAAGAAGCATTGTTCGCGAGGCATTGCTGTAATCGGTTACATGGGAAGCCCCTCCACTCAGTTTCCAGATAAGATACGAATCGATTGTGCCCATGCAGACACGGTTCTCCCTGATCCGATCCATTATTCCGGGAACATTGTCCAAGATCCATCGAATCTTTGTTCCAGAAAAATAGGCGTCCACCACGAGACCGGTCTTCTTGCGGATTGTTGGCTCATATCCCTTCTCTTTCAAGGTCTCGCAGATTTCCGCACTCCTTCTACATTGCCAAACGATGGCATTATAGTACGGTTCACCGGTAATTTTGTCCCATAATATTGTTGTTTCACGCTGGTTTGTTATTCCGATGCAGGCAATTTCCTCAATTTTCGCCCTACCTTCGGCCAATATCTCCCGGGTACAATCCAGTACTGTTTCCCAATACTCCACTGGATTGTGCTCAACCCAACCAGGATGCGGATATATCTGTTTTATCTCATGATAAGCTGTCGAATGGACTTGTCCCTCATGATCGAACAAGATGACTCGGGTTCCAGTGGTTCCTTGATCAATCGCCATCACATATTTCTTTTCCATCAATTCCTCCCGAATACAATCGATAAAATCTCCATCCATAATAGGAACAGGGCTTATGTCCAATAGAAAAACGTGGATGTCGGCTTCTTACCAGCCCAGACATCCACGCTGCAAAACCCATTCCCGCTTACACTTTCTCGTATGCGATCTTTAACATGTCACACAACATTTCCCACCTTCTTCCATAAGTCCCCAGAGTAAGGGTCTGGTGGTGGGTTCCACCGTATCGCATCCAATTATCCATTGCACTCCTGATACCAGTGTCAGGCTTGAAATGGAAATATGTCATTGGAACATTCTTATACTCGGGTGTATCGAGAATTGATCCGTTGCAAATCACCAGACGGTAATCAACATCATCGAGAGGAGCCAAAGAGACCAAAGTCCCAGGTCCCGGTTGAGCGCTGAAGACTACTGTCGGCGGATTATCCAATCCGCCAATCTCCAGTTCCCTGTCGATCAATTTGATCGGGCGATCTTTTCGGGCAATTTTCCAGTTTCCTTCTCCCATATGACTCATCAAAGCGGAATCCTTCTCATAGTCAAGAGAATACATTTCCGTAAAATGTGCATCCCCAACAAGTATGTGACCAGCACCTACCAAGGCAGCAGTATGCACATCACCTTCGTTCGAATAGGCATAACCTTTTGCCATGAGGTTCGAGGCAGCCAACATATTGATTTGCTTGAACCTTCCATCCTCAGCGAAAACTCCAAAATTCGCACTGAATCCATTGAAACGATTCTCTATCAGGAACCGCTCGAAGGCCAATTGCATCCTCGCCGCATACTGATGTCTTTCAAGTGTCAACTTGGGATCAACCTGGAAATTCTTCTTGTCCTCGGCTATGCTTTCCGCAATCTGTTTGTCAGTCACTTCTTGCATCAATTTGTAGATGTCACCAATACCCTCAAAAAAGACCTCGGGGCCGATCATCCGATAGAATTTCTCATCATTGCCGACTATATCTCCCATCCCTTTCATTCTACCGAAAACAGCCAAGCGCATTTTCTTAAGGGCGTTGTGGGTTTGAGCTGCTTTCGCCCAATCGGTGAAAAATTCCTTGAAGGCGTCACTTTTCCAATCCTCAGTAATTATCGCTGGCTTTATTCCCGCATGTAACAACATATTTGCAGTGTCTTGTGCTCCGTGGATACCTTGGTTCGTAGTCAATCGACTCCAATCCCAGTCGGTAGTCACCACTGGTAATGGTTGGACATTTGCGAGCATCACAGGAAGTCTGTTCTCCCTCAATGCTCCAATCAACGTAAAGCCTGGACTATACAGAAGCATAATAATCATGATGCCATCATATCCACCGTTATTATATTCCGCGACAGTCTCTTCTATTTGGGTTCTGGTTTTTGCTGCTTTCTTGAAAGTGATATCGGCTCTATCAGAAAGTTTCCCAATTACCTCTCTAGCAAATTTTTCCTGTTGAGCGGTAATTTCCGGTTGCTTTTCATCGTAAAGTCCATGCATGATTCCCAATAGTCCAATTTTTGGCTTTTTCATAATCCTCTCCTTATTAAGATTTCTTTTGTTCCGGGTATTTTGGAATGAATGGAATAACCGAATTGTTTATATCCGGTCCAAAGAATTTTAGAATCACCAAGTCGGTATCGCCAGTGTTTTCGTATACGACTCCCTTGCGGGCTTTTTCGTCTACAACCAACAATTCATCTTTCCCGAAATTCTGCCCTTCGACCAACAGCTCGTCAGCCTTGCCACGACCTTTCCAGACAAGAATATTGTAGACACCCATATCTTTGCTTAAAACCTTCTTGTGGGGTTTGACTACCAACTTTTTCCCGCTGAAGCGTGTAGTATTATAGTATATCCAATATTCTTGACTTTCATCGGTCGCCGTCTCTTCAATCAGGATTGGGGGAGTATGACGATTTTCATAGAAATACGGGTCCCCATTGATATCCCAATTGAGCTGGTCCAAAACAGCCTTCTCCTGTTTTTCCTGCACAACTTTCTTTTCCACATCCTTGAACAGCAACTCTTTGGAAATTTGCTTCCCCTCAACATTGGATTGGAAAACCGACATGACATCCGAAGGTTCCTGCAATTCAATTGTTAGGGCAGAACCCGGAGCATGCAATACACCAGCTGGCAGATGGAAACCCTCGCCAGGAACGTTCAAATATGCCCTTGAATGCTGGAGTATCAATTCGCTATCCCACTTTTTGAGACAAGGCAGCAATATCTCATATTGCTTGTTCTGCTCCACAATATATGGATGCACCCCGAAGAATGTCTCTGGATGTGGTCCCAAATCAACACCTTCCGGATAATAGTAGGCTTCTTCCTTCGAGGTAGCACCCACTTTTGACGCTTCCTCTTGTGTTTGATGAAAATGGTAAAAGATCCTTCCCTTGTAGTCATAGATCTTGGCAAGCCTGAGGAGGTTCTTGTGGGTTTTTGCATATTCAGCTCCCAAGATCTCCGCCTTTGTAGCCTGAACCGCATCCCGAAGCAAAATATCATGACCGGGGATATCCAACAGCGACAACCCTTCGTTTTTAAATTTCACCTCGTTGTCGACTTCTGTCTCCGAGCCCAACCATCGTTCACAGATAAAACCCCGTTTGCCCACAGGGTATTCATGTTCCTTCAACCCCAACCGCTTTCCCGGTTCGAGAAAGGTCCTGGCTACCCAGCTCGGTCGCATCCGCAACAAACCATCATGGGTTTTCAATGCTTCCTTAACTATGTGGGAAATCTCTGATTGTTCCATTACAAACCTCCGTATGGGAATACTTAAGAGTTCCTCAACGACTTGGCATACACGTCCAATCCATTGATCTTGTCGATTGAATCCAAAACTTCCAATTCGACTGCAACATTGTACACTTCTTGTGGACCCAGCATTGGTAGGAGTTTGGTTTCGCGTGCTTTCGCCCTACCTATCGGATTGACTGTACCAGGTTCCAAACCACAAACATAACAGCCTTTCCCAGGCATTTTCCATTCGGTCAATTGGGGCAATTCATTGCGATTGTAACGCAACATGATTGCCAAGGGTTTTCCCTGAATATCCGGATTGACCAATGCCACAAAGGTCTTCCCGTCGGATTCAGCTCCAACGGAATGGAAAAACACTTTCTCTTTATATCCTTGGGTCGGCTTGGGATATTCAAAACACTCGGATACACCATTATCCACTTCCGATTGCTTGTCTCGAGGCGTTGTTGCCTTGCTTGGGATTACAATTCTTGATTTTTCCGAAAGCAACGGGAACCCAAAATTGAAATGGTACAGCATCATAAGCGGTTGTGGCTCAAAACCACGATTCTCAATCGCATCCTCGATACGTATCGTATTGGATCCAAGCCTTGTCGATATCGTTCGGGTCAAGGTCAAGTTTTCGCCCATTACAAAGGCTTCTCGCATTCTTCCCGAAATCGAGATAACGTATTCATCCCCAATCCACTTTTGAGAAATCGAAACATGCTCAGCACCGGCGTTTCCAATCCGACCATGGAGACCAAATGCATTTCCATTGTCTGTGGAGGGTGCTCCACTATTGGTGATACCACATGTGGAAAGTAGTCCACCGAAGAACGTCCTCAGCCAATTCAACCCCGGCTCTTCATAATAACCTGGTGAAGTCATACCAGTCGCAGATGTGAATTGCAGGGGAATGCCCTTATAGCTGCATCCATAGATATCCATAGCCCTTCCAGGAATCACTTGAAATGCAAGGCCACTTCCAGTATAGACATCGATGCCTTGAACTCCTGCAGCTTTCCCATCATTGAATACAAAAGGACTGGCACCAGCTATGGCCGATTCATCCGAAATATAGGCTCTTAGACCTTCCCTGGTCCAACTTTTTCCCAAATAGTCTGCCATTGTCTTCTCCTTTTACTTTACCTAGGATTCCGTTTGTTTGGATTTTTCCAATGCCTTTTGGGCTAGAATCATAGATTCACGCACTTTTCGTTGGGCAGCGATCATCCGTACGACTTCATCCGCGGCGACACCAATCAGAATTACAAGCCCAAGGACCACTTGTTCCAATTGGGTCGACACACCAGCTACATTGATCGCGTTGTATAAGACACGGACGATTGCCGTTCCAAGGATCACGCCTAGGATAGAGCCGTCTCCACCTCTCAGACTCACACCTCCAACAACACATCCGGCAATGGCATACAATTCATACATGTTTCCCATCGAGGAAGGCTGCACGGTGTTCAAATCGAGGGAAAATAGCAATCCTCCAAGTCCTGCAAGTGTTGAACTGATCACATAGGCAATTATCAAAACATTATCAGTGTGGATTCCACTGAACCGGGAAGCACATTCATTTCTTCCTGTAGCTTTCAGATGTTGCCCATATATTGTTTTATTTAGAACAATCGCCATCAAGACAGCTATAGCGATCAGCAACAGGAACGGCATTGGAATCGACCAATTCTGGATAAATTTTGGAGCTTGCCCTGCTGGCCAGAATGCAGATGGGAGACGTCCACCAGCCAGAAATCTTACATTTTGGAATCCGGTTCCATACCCTTGCGTCCGATCATCCATCAGATAGCGCGCCAGGCCCCGATACACAAACAGCCCGCAGAGAGTGACAACGAAGGCTTGCATATGAATCTTGGTAATGAGCAACCCATGAATCAGTCCTATGGTTGCCGACAACAATATGATAAAAATCAATACCATCCAAACAGGCCACTGCGCATGAACCATCAGATAAGCTGCAATGGATCCAATGAGTCCAACCACAGATCCAATGGACAAGTCTATTCCTCCAGTAATGACAACAAAAGCGGCTCCAAGACTCAATAGACCAAACAGTCCTGTCCAACGGAGAATATTTCTAATATTATATGAACTTATGAACTGTGGATTGATAATTGCCGTAACTAAAATGATAAGGAACAATAAGAAAGTAATTCCTCCAATCCGCTTCATACTTCGAACATACTCAACCATTTTATTGCTTTTAATCATTTTAAACGCTCCGTTGCTAATTTCATGATATCTTCCTCACTGCATGAAGCAGGATCCAATTCGCCTGTTATCCGCCCTTCGCACATCACGACAATCCTGTCGGCAATTCCAAGAACTTCTTGCAATTCGCTGGATGCCACTAAAATCGCAACTCCCAATTGAGCCAGGTCTTCAAGCAATTTATAGATTTCTGCTTTGGCTCCAACATCAATTCC
The DNA here is from genome assembly GCA_002839355.1 of Spirochaetae bacterium HGW-Spirochaetae-2. Classification (GTDB taxonomy): domain Bacteria; phylum Spirochaetota; class Spirochaetia; order Sphaerochaetales; family Sphaerochaetaceae; genus UBA8525. The sequence continues at coordinate 6,927 of PGXW01000015.1, read as the reverse complement.
ACGAGTAGGTTCATCGAGCAAAAGCAGGGTAGGATTCATTGCCAACCATTTTGCCAAGACAACTTTTTGCTGATTGCCCCCTGAAAGGGATTCTGCGAGTTGTGTTGTTTTAAATAATCGGATATCGAGCTTCTTCACCATTGTATCAGCCAATTCGATTACCTTCTTCTTATCAATGAAACCTCTATTTGATAGATTGTCACACAAACCAGGCAGTGCGATATTATTATCAACCTCCAAATTGACAACCAACCCGTTTAATTTTCTATCTTCAGGAACCAAAACCATACCTGCGCGGATGGCATCAATCGGCTTGTTGATTGTCACTTCTTTTCCATCAAGAAGAATCTTCCCCCCCCAGCTCTTGTCAACTCCAAATATCGTATGGAGCAACTCCGATCGGCCTGCACCTATCAAGCCGGAGAGAACGACAATTTCGCCCCCCTTGACAGCTAGATTGACAGGGAAGCGGGCTTGTTTCGGAACAATCAAGTCCTCCAATTGCAGCCGCACCTTATCCGTCACCAGATGTCGTTTTTCATACATCTTCTCTATATCGCGACCAACCATCAATCGAATCATCCTATCGCGATTAATTTCATCCTTATCAAGGGAACCGGAAAGTTTCCCGTCACGCAACACAATTACCCTGTCGGCCACGTCCTTGACTTCGCCAAGTCGATGGGAAATATAAATACAACTAATGCCATGTGAATTCAAATCCTTGATAACATTGAACAATTGCTCTGTCTCATGCTCAGAGAGACTGCTTGTGGGTTCATCAAACATAACCACTTTTGCATGTATTGAAAGTGCTTTTGAAATTTCTACCAATTGTTGAGCACTAATTGGCAATTCTTTCAGAATCTTTGAGGGATTGGTATTCAAGCCGACCTTTTTCAATACCTCCGCTGCATCTTTATTCATCTTATCAAAATCAATTATCTTCTTAAAATGCGGACGCCTGGGCTCTCGTCCCAAAAATACGTTTCCTGCAATCGACAGGTTGTCGCACAGGTTCAACTCCTGGTGGACCAACGCTACACCAAATTGGGTTGCCCGTTCGACAGAGCCAATGGATACGGCATTTCCCTCTATGATTATTTCCCCTGCATCAGGTACATATACTCCTGCAAGGATTTTCATCATCGTACTTTTGCCTGCTCCATTCTCCCCAACCAATGCAAGAGTCTCACCTACCTTGAGGTTGAAACTTACATCGTTCAGAGCTCGAACACCTGGAAACGATTTTGAAATATTCCTTACTTGAAGCACATATTTCTCCGGTAGTTCGTTCACCATCGTCGTTGTCCCTACTTCGTGTATTTTTATTTTTTCCATATCAACCACAACCATCCTACCCTTCTTACGGTCCAACAAACAAAAGTTGCATAATGTACCAGTGATCTATATCAACGGTCGGTCCCAATCCATCCAGTCTTTTAAAAACCGGTCAGAGTGAGCCCCGACCGGTTTCTATTCATCGAGCTACATACCTTCGCTCCCGATTTGGCCTATAGAATTATTTTGTTGCTTCAAGATACTTGTTGCCATCGGAAAGCTGGGCTTTGTACTTGCCCCAAACTTCATCGATATTCTGCGCAGTAATCTTCAATGCGGGGACATCGATCAACTTGTCGGCTGGGATGGAAACCGCTTCACCACGTGCTTTCTTTGCCAAAATCTCTATTGTTCTGACAGCATAGGTGAAAGGATCCTGGCCGAGAGCCGCATAAGCATGTCCGTCTTTCACAGCCTGCAACAATTCATTTTCCATGTCGAAGCCGATTATCTTCATTTTGCCAAGAAGTCCGGCATCTGCCACAGCACTGATAATGGCAGGGGAACTGTAGCTCCACATACCAACCATCAAATCCATCTGGGGGAACTTCAAGATAGCATCTTCAGAATTCGACTTTGCTTTCGACTGGTCACCACCATCGGTTCTCGTTTCAAGCAAGGTCCACTTTCCTCCACCCAATCTCAAATTCGGCGTGTTGGGAGTCATTTTGCCGGGATATTGTGCAACATACGGCTCGCCATTCAATTCATCGATCATTCCCTGACGTCGTTCGATTGCGTTCTGCGCATCCAGCCGGCCAACAATAATCATGAACTCGCCACCATTTGGAAGCACTTCCTTGACAGCCTGTCCAGCCATTCTTCCAGCAGCATAGTTGCTCATACCAACATAAGCCAACCTATTGCTATTCGGCGCATCGCTGTCAAACATCACCATAGGAACTGTTTCCATAATCTCATTCAAAAATGGTGTTACGTTATCGGGATCGGTTACACTGATACCAATACCATCCACACCCCTGGTGACCAACGACTCGATGAATCGCTTTTGCTCTTCAGGAAGACCATTTGGAGGAAGCAGGAATTCAACATCGATATTCAAATCCTTCTTCAGAATCTCGACTGCCGCCGCAGAATAAGTCCAAAATTCGTAGGGTCCATTGGTGATGAATCCAATCAATGGCTTTTCAGCGACAGCCTCTTTTTGTGCCCCTGCAGAAACTGTAAAAACAGATACAACAAGAAGCAAAACCATGAAAACTACTAACAATCTTGACTTCATACGTACAACCTCCTTATCGGTTTACTCAGTCATGTTAAAAACCGCCACTCGATCTGTGACATATGTTCATTATTAATCAAGGAAATACCGTTGTCAACATTTTTATGATAATTTGACAACATTTTGCAATCATCACCAATATATGTTTTTTCACTAGGAAATGCGTTAATTATTATATATAATATAACTAATTAAAATTTTTTTTGTCCATGAACATATATTGATAAATTAATACTGTATGTTACTTTTCAAACATTTTGAAGGTTTTTCCAACAAGGTTTTATCGCATCCCCGAAGGGGTAGTGCCCCGAAACAACTTGGCTTTCCCCTATCGGAATAACAGGGGTGCCCGAATGTCGATCGACGAATTGGGAAAGTATGTGAAATCCTTCCATTCCAGGGGAGTTGAACTATTCGTGACTAAGGTATCAAGACCGCTTTTACAATGAGTTCATTATTCAAGGCTTCGAAGGCTTCCACGATTTGTGAAAGTGGAAAGGTTTTTTCGATAAAGGGTTTCACATCCAGTTTTCCCCTTGCTATCAAATCCAGTACGTATCTATTCTGGGAAACAGTCGAAGCATGGGCCCCAAATAGGGAAATTTCCTTATAATGAATTATATTGCTATCAAGGAATCCTTTTGATTCCTTGGGTAACCCGCCGAACAAGCTGATTCTTCCCTGTTTGGCGATAATACTCAAAGCATCCGATTGGGCACTGCCAACCGAACATGCAGTTATGGCGACATCCACCCCGAAGTTATCTGTATGTTGCATAATTGTAGGGAAAAGGTCCTCTTTCATTGAGTTGATACCATGTAGCATAGGCAGCATTTCCTTTGCTTTGGCAATTCTTGCATCGTTTACATCAATCATGAACACTTTGCTTGCTCCTTGATGATATGCAAGTTGTGCATGCATCGTACCGATGAAACCAGATCCAAAGATCGCAACAATATCTCCCTTTGAAATATCCAGATACTGTTGGGCATTCACTATACATGCGATTGGCTCGGTCAGAACAGCTTCTCGAGGATCGAGCCCTGCCGGAACCTTTGAAACGTGGTCCTGCATAAAGGCTTCTTCCGGGATATGGATATACTCGGCAAAAGTACCGTCAAATTCAAAACCGATCGTTTTCAGGGAATCACACAGATTGGTTTTGCCCTTCTTGCACGAAGGACACACGCCACATCCAATTGCCGGTGCCACTTGAACACGATCCCCAATCGAGAAGTTCTTGACATCCTTGCCGACTTCCACGATTGTTCCGACCATCTCGTGACCTATAGTCCGTGGTGCCTTGATTTTCGAAGATCCAAATCGATAGGCCCGTAAATCTGTTCCGCAAATCGAAGTCGCTTCAATCTTGACGACAGCACTGGCATTACTTGAAGTCGGTCTTTCAATTTGCTTCAAACCCAACTTATTATTCGAATCATATATGAATGCAAGCATACAAGCCTCTCTTATGTTATATTTTTAACATTAACATACAGCTTGAATGAGACATTGTCAACAATAATTGATTTTTGTAATTCTTCTAACAATTATATCACATCGTTCGTCGATGCGCTGAAAGCTTATACAAGTATCAAGCGGACCCCACGTGCAACGATTTCCTGCTTCATCGACTCTTCAAGATGATCGTTGGTAACAATTATATCGAAGTCTTCGATATTCGCAAAATGAGTAGGACATACTTTTCCGAATTTTGAGGCATCCACCAAAAGGATGCTTGTTTTACTTGATTCGATTGCTTTCCTTTTTGTTTCCGATTCATAGGAAAGGGGGCAAGTCACTCCAAGTTGCGGGTGTACCCCGCCCGCCGAGATAAAAACCTTCGAAGCCCGGGTATACTTCATAAAATCAGACGGGTAAGGATTCTCAAACATTTTGGTTTGCGAATGGAAATACCCACCATAACTGATCAGCTTGCAGTTTGGTTTTCGACTTAACTCCACCAATACATTCAACGACCAACAGACTGCAGTAAAAGAAAAAGTATTTTCAATTTCCCGACATAAATACGACATGGTCGTTCCAGAATCGATCATAACCGACTCATCTGGCTCCAAGAGTGTCGATGCTTTCCTGGCGATCGCAATTTTATCATCCCTATGCTTGACAATTTGTTGATTGAACAAGTAATCCGAGTCGCTGAAGTCTTTTACATCTTCATTATTCGATTGCTGCGAATCCAAGCCAGGATTATACAAAGCTCCACCGTGAAGATAACGAACAATCCCATTGGATTCCAGTATTGCCAAATCACGGCGAATCGTCATTTCCGAAACGTTGAATTTGGTAGACAACTCACTTATTGAACAAGCGTTATTCACTTTTATAAAATTTGTGAGATCCTGTATTCTCTTTTCTCTCTTTATCATTTTTACCTCAATATCCGCACGACCCGTATTAAAAAAGTGCATGTGGAATCTGCTCTTGTGTTCTTTCATAAGCCCCGAATAAAATACAACACTCTCCAGTCGTTTGACAAGGCAACCCAAGTTGTTACAATTCTAACATATTGCATGTTAAAGTTAAAGTGTATTTATCTTTTTGCATATAAAGCGTTGGATTCCTGGAAATCTATTAGTTGAGACATATCCGTGGTATCATCAAAGCATGAGAATTCCCCTTGCCGAGAACCAAGTCGAGATTGAAGTCAAGCGGTCCCGATTCGTCGCCATCGCCGAGCCACTCGATGGAATCGAGAACATCAAGGCGAAAATCGCTGCGACCCGTGCCCTGCATCCGCAGGCAAACCATGTCGTCCATGCAGCGGTACTTGGTCCCGATGGCACCCAATTCAGCCAGAGCGACGACCATGAACCGAAGAACACCGCCGGACGACCGGTATTGGAAGTGCTCAAGGGAAGCGGAATCACAAACGTACTGGTAATGGTTGTCCGGTATTTTGGCGGAACGCTGTTGGGTACCGGCGGATTGGTGAAAGCATATGGGGATGCAGCCAAAGTCGTCATTGATACCTTGAAAACCGAAGAACTCATTGAAAAATCTAATCTTACCATACAGATCGGTTATGAAATCTATGAGCAAGTCCGAAATCTGCTAGTGGAGAAGGATGGCCGGTCCACCGAAGATTTCGCAACCGGCATCACCATAGGGGCAACGGTTCCAACCATCCATGTCCAGGAAATCATAGACAGGATCACCGATCTCAGTTCAGGTAGCGCCACGATTGAAGTACATCACGAATGCTGAACCGCAGCATCTGCCTGCTCGATGAATCTGATCGCAATGGACAACGTCTCCTCGACCGCCTTGGGATCTATGGCTTGGGGAAGATCGTTCGGCGTATGGTAGACACTCGACCGTTCCTTGTTGTCCCAGGGCATCGCCATGAGGGAAACAGCTTCAAATCCAGCTTTCGCGGCTTCGGCGGCATCGGTCCCCCCGGTCAGGAACGCAATCGGTTGGCTGAAGGCCTCATACCCCATCGACTGTGCGATACCGACACACTTGGTCGCCATCTCCTGTGAAAGTTTGACACTGCCGTTGATATCGCTGGTCAGGAAGAACAGGTCCTTCGCCTGATACGGACAATCCACATTGAAGTTCCAGGTCTTCGCCGAAAGGACTTCCGGATCATTGCGATGCCGTGCATAGAAGTCGCGGGCACCCCGCAAGCCGGCCTCCTCTCCGTCGAAACTGGCCAAGACGACCCGGGTATGGCGCAACGGATTCCCGTTTTCCGTATTGTGCTTGAAATACCGCGCCAACTGTACAGCCATAGCGGAGGAAATCAGATTGTCACCGGCACCAGGTGTCCCCTCCTCCGAAGCGAAGAACCATAGCTTGATTACCCAAGGAAGAGCGATTGTCAGCGGGATGGCAGCCAGGACGAAGGCCCTCCCGGGAAGACCTGCGGCGAACAATCCTCCGGTGAAGAGCTCCACAACCGTCTGCAGTAGGGAGACAACGGACAATACGAGGAACGCTCCGAGCCCCGTACCAATCCTAAGCATGTAGAGGTGTGGCTTATGGGTATAGAAATTGAACACACGGGCACTGTCATGGTGTCCGCTGAACACGACCGTCTGTCGGACTTCCTGCTCCGGTTCTACAGTTCCAAATACATTCAATCCAGTCGCCTTGGGATACCAGCGGTCGATCACTTCCCTGTACAGGAAGAATTCGTAAACCATGATCAGCAAGCCGGCACCCATGAGGACAAGGGAAAACAACGGCAACGACAACCATATGAACAGCAATGCCACAGGATACAAGGTCACCAGGATGCGTATCCATCCCAGGAAGGCCTTGGGGTGCAGGGAGAACGCTTCCTTTTCTACACGGTCGCAGTATTTCGATAGCTC
>PGXW01000056.1 GCA_002839355.1 Spirochaetae bacterium HGW-Spirochaetae-2 | reverse complement strand
AAGCGCATGCGCAGCGCCAGCTCAACCGGCAGCGCCGCATTGCCGCGATAGCGCTGCACGAATTCATTGACCTCGGTCAGCACGATCTGCTGGATATACCAGTTGCCGGTGAAGGCTTGGCTCATGCGCGTGGCGTCGATATTGAGCTGGATGGACGGCAACCGGCCCGCCAGCACATCGCGCTGGAAATCCGGCGGGATATGCAACGCAAACGTGTAATGCCCCGCATCCATGCCCGGGTCGATCTCCTGGGAACTGATCATGCTCGGCACCAGGAAATAAGGCGGATAGAAAGCCGAAACAATGCGCGCCGACAAGGGCGAGGCATCCTCGTCGACAATAGCGATCGGCGCCTTGTGCAGCGATTCCGGCATGGCAGTCGCCGCCGAATAGATCATGATTGTGAAACTGACACTGATCAGCACCAGCATGACCGGGTCGCGCGCCAGGCTCCAGAGTTCCTTGATGCCGAGTCGATAGATGTTGGCTAGCCGTCGCATGCCGTTCACTTGCCCTGCTTCTTCAGCGTCATTATGGTCAAGCCCATCACCACCGGCACCGCCAACAGTAGCGGCACGAAATAGGTATAAAGATCGGTGATATCGAGCGCCTTGCCGAACACGCCGCGACTGATGATCAGCATGTAGGTGGTCGGGTAGACCTCGCCGATCATGCGGCCTATGCCTTCCAGCGACGACACCGGGTTCATCATGCCGGAGAACTGCACGGCCGGCAGGATGGAAACCACCATGGTGAAGAACAGCGCGCCAATCTGGCTACGGGTAAAGGTCGAGGCAAGAAAACCGATGCCGGTGGACACCACGCAATAGATCAGCGCAGCCAGCGCCAGCGTGGCGAAACTGCCCTTGACCGGCACATCGAAGGCGGTGATCGCCAGCAGCGTCATCAGCAGGAAGTTCAGCATGGCCAGCGCCACATAAGGTATCTGCTTGCCGAAGATGAATTCGCTGCGCGTCACCGGCGTCACGTAGAGGTTGATGATGGAACCCAGTTCCTTCTCGCGCACCACCGCCAGCGCCGCCAGCATGGCGGGCAACATCAGCAACAGCAACGGCATGACCGCCGGCACCATGGCCGGCAGGCTCTTCACATCCGGGTTGTAGCGGAAACGGTTCTCGACCGTGGCATTGGTAGTGATGCTGTTGCCGTATCGTTGCCGCGCCTGTTCCTGCAGCCAACCCTGATGCATGCCCTGCACATAGCCCTGCACCGTCTCCGCCCGCTGCGGATTGGCACCATCGACCCACGCACCGATCTGAACCTGGTTGCCGCGCTGCAGGTCACGAGCAAAACCGGACGGTATCTCGATCACCAGCGACAGTTCGCCATTGCGCATGCGCCGGTCCAGCTCGGCGTAATCCCTGACCGGCGGCTTTTCGACAAAGTAACGCGAACCGGAAAGATTGAGCGTGTAATTCTGGCTCAAGCCGGTCTGGTCGCGATCCAGCACGGCATAGGGCAGGTCTTCCACATCCATGCTGATGCCGAAACCGATGACGAACATCAGCAGCATGGACCCGATCAGCGCCAGCGCCGCCCGTACCGGGTCGCGCTGCAGCTCCAGCACCTCACGCCACATGTAGCTGTACATGCGACTGAAACTGAAATAGCGGGAACGCGGCCGGCGACTTGCAGCCTCAATCAACGGAGCCGCACTCTCTGCCGGCGCTTCGTGCCCGCCTTTTGCACCGCCGCCGGCCTCCACCAGATAATCGATAAAAGCCTGCTCCAGCGTTTCAGCCCCGCGTTCCGCGACAATATTGGCTGGCATCTCGCTGACCAGCACCTTGCCTGCATGCATCAATGAAATGCGGTCGCAGCGCTCGGCCTCGTTCATGAAATGGGTGGAAATGAAAATGGTCACGCGGTCGCGGCGCGACAGTTCGATCAGCAAATTCCAGAAGTTATCGCGTGCAACCGGGTCCACCCCCGATGTCGGTTCATCCAGAATCAGCAGTTCCGGCTTGTGCACCATAGCCACCGCCAGGGACAGGCGCTGGCGAATGCCGAGCGGCAGCGCTGCACCATCTCATCCACCCGCGCCGGGATCTCGGCATTCGGCACATGAAACAGGCGCGCATGCAGCACCAGGTTCTGCTGCACACTGAGCTCGGCATACAGGGAAAAAGACTGCGACATGTAGCCCACGCGCCGCCTTGTCGCGATATCGGTGGATTCCACCTCATGCCCGAACAGCCAGGCCTTGCCTTCGCTAGCGGGCAGCAGGCCGGTCAGCATCTTCATGGTGGTCGATTTGCCGCAACCGTTGGAGCCGATAAAGCCGAAGATCTCGCCGCGGCGGATGCGGAAACTGACATGATCGACGGCGACAAAATCGCCGAATCGCATGGTCAGGTTCTGCGCTTCGATGGCGATATCGTGCCGCTCGTCTTCCGCCAGCGGCGGAATGCTCACCTCCTGATAATCGCGCTTCTTTTCTTCCGGCAGCAGGGCGATAAAAGCTGCATCCAACGACTCCGAGGTGGTTCTGTCCAGCAGCTCCTGCGGCGTGCCGGTCGCGAGGATGCGGCCTTCGTCCATCGCCACCAGCCAGTCGAAACGCTGCGCTTCATCCATGTAGGCGGTGGCGACAATGACGCTCATGCCCGGCCGCTCGCTGCGGATATGGGCAATCAGGTCCCAGAACTGCGCGCGCGCCAGCGGATCGACGCCGGTGGTCGGCTCGTCCAGGATCAACAGGTCTGGGTCGTGGATCAGCGCACAGCACAGTCCCAGCTTCTGCTTCATGCCGCCGGACAACTTGCCGGCCGGCCGTGAGAGGAATTCATGCAGGCCGGTGCTGCGGGTCAGGAGATCGATGCGGCGCCGGCGTTCGGCGGCATCATGGCCGAACAGGCGGCCGAAGAACTGCAGGTTCTCCTCGATGGAAAGTGTGGGATAGAGGTTCTTGCCCAAACCTTGCGGCATGTAGGCGATGGAAGGGCAGACCGCGTCGCGATGGCGCTTGTGCGCCATATTGCCGCCCAGCACCTCGACCGTACCGCTCTGGATGATGCGCGCACCGGCCACCAGCGCCAGCAGGCTCGATTTGCCGACACCATCCGGCCCGATGAGGCCAACCATGCCGCCAGCCGGAATATCGAGGCTGACATCCTGCAGCGCCATGGTCTTGCCGTAGCGCAGACTGACCTGCTTCAGGCTCACGACAAACTGCGCGCTCACGACTGACTGCGCACTTGCAACTGGCTGCAGGCTTGCGGGCGGCTGCGGCGTGGCCAAACTCACTCCGGCACTTTAACCGTCAGTTCAGCCGGCCATTCCACGTTCTGGTCTATGCGCACCCAGGCCACGCCGGGCAGGCCGGTCTTCACCTGTTTCAGGTGTTTTTGCAGCAAATCGCGGTCGATCTGCGCCTTGACGCGGAACATCAGCTTTTGCCGCTCGCTCTCGGTTTCCACCGTCTTCGGCGTGAATTGCGCAGTGCTGGCGACAAACGAGATCGTCGCCGGAATCACATACTGCGGCGCGGCATCTAGAATGATGCGCGCATCGGCACCCAATGCCACGCGGCCGGCGACGGTCTCCGGCAGAAAGAAGGTCATGTAGACATCGGCCAGATCGACCAGGCTCAGCAACTTGCCGCCCGCCGCCAGCACTTCACCCGGCTGGGCGATGCGGTACTGGATACGCCCGGCGCGCGGCGAGGTCAGCTGGCTGTCGCGGATATCGGCTTCAATGCGCGCAATCGTTGCCTCTGTCGCAGCCACTGCAGAGCGCGCACCCACCACCTGCGCCTTCGCTGCATCAATCGCCGCCTGTGCCGAGCTCACCTGCGCCTTTGCCGCATTGACTGCTGCGCGCGCACTACTGAATCGCGCACGGTCGTCATCCAGCTCCTGAATCGGCGCAGCACCTTCCACTGCCAGCATTTCCGTCCGCGCCAGACGCCGCTGGGCGGCATCCAGTTCGCTTTCACGCTGTACCACCATGGCCTGCATGGTCATCTTGTCGCTCTCACGCAGAGCCACTTGCGCCTCGGCGCTGGTCACCGCATTCAACGCCTGCTGATACTGCGCCCGCGCTTCATCGCGCTGTGCCTCCAGTGTCTCCACCTGCATGCTGGCCAGCACCTGCCCGGCTTCGACGAAATCGCCTTCCCGCACCAGAATCTCGCTGACACGCGCCGGCAATTTGGTCGCCACATCGATCTCGGTCGCCTCGATGCGGCCATTGCCGCTGGCAAAGCCTTGCAGATGGTTGGTATTGAAGAACCTGTCCCAGGCATAAAAACCGCCAGCGGCAACGATAGTGAGGATAACCAAAGCGAGGATTGTTTTTCTGTTCATGACTCGGGTTCCATTAAGGCGATACTTGGCCTGCAAGCGACTGCGAACCGCCGCCAAGCGCGGCATAAAGACCGATCTGGCTGGAAAGCAGCGCACGGCGTGTCTGCACCAGCTGCTGCTCTGCCGTCAGCAGGTCACGCTCGGCATCCAGCACCTCGAAATACGAGGTGGCGCCACTATCGTAACGCAGTTTGACCAAGCGGGCCCGCTCGGCTTGCGAATCCAGCGTCTGCTGCTGGCTCACGATCTGCTGCTGCAACCACTGGCGCGCGGCCAGAGCATCAGCCACTTCGCGAAACGCGGTCTGGATGGTCTTTTCGTAATTGGTCACGGCCAGATCGCGGCGCACTTCCGCCAGATTCAGGCTGGCACGGTTACGGCCGGCATCGAAGATCGGCAGGCTGATGCTGGGCGAGAATTTCCAGGCATGGCTGCCGCCATCGAACAAGCCCTGTAGCTCGCTGCTGGCACTGCCGTAGGTCGTGGTCAGGCTGACGCGTGGGAAGAACGCCGCCCGCGCTGCGCCGATATTGGCATTGGCCGATTTCAGCCGGTGTTCCGCCGCAACGATATCCGGCCGCGTCAGCAGTAAATCGGAAGGCAAACCGGCATTGAGCGGGCGCAAAATCCTGCCGTCGTCGAACTCATAGCTGGCCGGGCTGATCTCGAACTCGCGGCCGACCAGCAAGGTCAGCGCGTTGTACTGGTTGGCTCGCGCCTGCTGCAGTTGATATTCCAGCGTCTGCGCCTGTGCGAGCAGGGTTTCCACCTGTATCAGATCGAGTTTGGAAGTGGCACCCACTTCAAAGCGCCGCTTGAAGATGCGCAGGGATTCGGCACGGCTGTCTATGGTCTTGCGCGCAATCACAATGCGTTCGTCCAGTTCGCGCAGAATCATGTAGCTGTCCGCCACCTGCGCGATCAGCGAAATATTCAAGGCCCGGCGCGCTTCATCGCTGGCCAGAAAACTCTCCAGCGCCGCATCTTTCAGGCTACGGATGCGCCCCCAGAAATCGATCTCCCAGTTACTGACACCCAGCCCTACCAGATAATCCTCGGCGATCAGCGGCCTGCCGGTAAGGCTCAAATCGGCCGGTGTGCGTGAGCGGTTGTAGGTGCCAATCGCATCAAGATGCGGATACAAACCGGCGCGCTCGATGCCATAAGCCGCACGCGCCTCCTCCACGCGCAGCACCGCCGCACGCAGGTCGCGGTTGTGTTCCAGCGCTTGCACGATCAATGCATGCAGCTGCTCATCGGCGAAATATTCCTGCCATGTCAGGCTGGCGGCATTTACGCCAACCACACCAGCCGGACTTTCCAGCTGCGGGAAATTCTCCGGCACCGGGGCCGCAGGTTGCTGATATTCCGGCGCCATGGATTTGCAGCCCGCGAGCAGCAAGATGCATGTTACGCAAAAACGGCAATAGCCCTTGCCTGATGCCATAAGATCAACTGCACGGAACATGAACATATCCTTGATTTTCGGTCAGCCGCATTGCGGCTTTGCTTCAACTCACACTTGCTGCAAGCATATGTGATGCTACAGTATTGAAACTGGCAGCGAAACGCTTACTGCGCCATGTATTTCAAGCTGATGGCAAATAGCCCGCCACCCGCCAATTTTCAGGAACCCCAGACCCTGCCCCATGCGCCGCACACTCGCCTGCATCCTGATCATCCCGGCATTTCTGCTTGCCACCGGCTGGGCGACCCTCGCCTTGTGGTATCAATTGCCAGCCGGCACCATCGTCAAGAGTACAGCGATTGCCGCATGGCTGGTTTTTTCCGGGCTGACTGCATGGGCCGCATGGCGCCATCGCCCGTTGCGAGGCAGCATTGCCTACCTGCTCGGGCTGGCCCTGCTGATCACATGGTGGCAAACCCTGACGCCATCCAACCAGCGCGACTGGGCCGATGATGTCGCCGAAACCACCACGGTCACGCAAGAAGGCTCCATCGCCACTATCAGCCATGTACGCAATTTCGACTGGCGCAGCCCGACCGATTACACCGCGCACTGGGAATCAAGACAGTATGACCTCGATCAGCTGCGCACGGTCGATATGCTGCTCTCCTACTGGACCGGCCCCGCCATTGCACACACGCTGGTTTCTTTCGGCTTCGACGATGGCCGCTTCCTGGTGTTTTCGGTGGAAATCCGCAAAGAGCGCCATGAAGAATTTTCAGAGATCGGCGGCTTCTTCAAACAATTCGAAACCAGCATCATCGCCGCCGATGAACGTGACATCGTCCGCCTGCGCACCAATATACGCGGTGAAGATGTCTACCTCTACCGCATTGATATGTCGCAGGATGCCATGCGGCAACTTTTCCTGGCCTATGCCGAAGAAGCCAACCTGCTGGCAAAAGAACCTCGCTACTATCACTCGATCATCGCCAACTGCACCACCATCGTCTACCACATGGTGCGCCAGATCATTCCCGGCCTGCCCATGGATTACCGCCTGTTGCTCTCCGGCTACCTGCCAGAATACATCTACAGCATCGGCGGATTGGATAGCACGCAACCGCTGGAAACACTGCGCCAGCAGGGTCGCATCACCGGGCGGGCCCTTTCCGCAGATCGCGACCCCGATTTCTCGCAGGCCATACGCCGTACTATTCCGCCAATACCAAATCAGGCCCCGGCAAATTCTGTAGCGGAATGAAATCGCCCAGCGCAGGCAATGATAAACTTTGGCATCTGCCAATTTAAGGTCTAGCAACGACAACACCGCCATGAAACTCGCCACCTGGAACGTCAACTCGCTCAATGTCCGCCTGCCCCATGTACTGGAGTGGATCGCCGCCGAAAAACCCGATGTGCTCTGCCTGCAGGAAACCAAGCAGGAGGATGCAAAATTCCCCTACGACGCATTGAAAGAAGCCGGTTACAACGCCATTCACAGCGGCCAGAAAACCTACAACGGCGTCGCCATCCTCAGCCCGCACGACATCGAAAACCCGGCCTTCGGCATCCCCGAATTCGCCGACGAACAAAAGCGCGTAGTGAGCGCTGACATCAACGGCATCCGCATCGTCTGCGCCTATATCCCCAACGGCCAAAGCCTGGAATCGGAAAAATACCAATACAAACTTAACTGGCTGCAAGCACTCACCAACCATCTTGCGGCCGAACTGCAACAGCATCCGCGGCTGGCGTTGCTCGGCGATTACAACATCGCGCCGGAAGACCGCGACGTGCACGACCCCAAAGCGTGGGAAGGCCAGGTGCTGGTCAGCGAACCGGAACGCGAAGCTTTCAGAAAACTGCAAGCGCTCGGCCTGCACGACAGCTTCCGCCTGTTCGAACAGGAAGAAGGCAGCTTCAGCTGGTGGGATTACCGCATGGCCGGCTTCCGCCGCAACCTCGGTTTACGCATCGACCACATCATGGTCAGCGATGCGTTGAAAGACAATTGCCAGCGCTGTTGGATCGACAAGGGGCCACGCAAACTGGAGCGGCCATCTGACCATACGCCGGTTATCCTCGAACTCTCCTGATGTGATGACGGCATGAGTGAGTTTACAGAATACCTACACGAAGTCTTTGAACTCGCCGGCCCCATCACCACCCGGCGCATGTTCAGCGGCCACACCCTCTACCTCGACGGCCTGCCGGTTGGCATCGTCTTTGATGATACGCTCTACCTGAAAGCGGACGCCGAAACGCAGCAGGCGTTCGAAGCCCTGCAACTCCCGCAATTCACCTACCGCAAAAAAGACAAAACCATAGCCCTGCCCTACTTTCAGGCACCGGATTTCATACTGGAAGATCGGCATGAGGCGGCTGTGTGGTTGAGGAAAGCGCTTGAGGCGAGTTTGAGAAGTAAACCGAAAGCCAAACGTTGAGAATCAATCGGTTAAACCCATGTACTTGCAATGGAAAAACATTAAGGCGTTTAATCCAATTTGAACAAAATAAATGGGACTGAGTGAGAAAATAGGAAGAACTGATGGCTACCAAAAATGATTCGTATGGTAAGTACATTGTTGAAGTCATGTGTTCAGGAATTGAAGACTTCGAGGAAAGACAAGAATGCTGTGGGAGCTCAGAGTCTTGTCCCGAATATCGACCTCCGGAACAAAAGGATACTACTTTTGATAATCTGATTGCATATTCTCTAATTTCTGTTTTTTTAATTCTTTTCTTTTTTTACATTTTTAAAATTGTCCAATCGAAAAAAATCAGCCAAATGAGTAATTTTAAGAAGGGCTTTTTTAGTGGTTTCGGTGTTTGGATTTTTGCAGTAATTTCCTTCGTCCTGCTTGTAGAGCCATATGGTTCCTACTACGACGATGATGAGTTAATTAATATTTTGTTATGGTGTTTAATCCCTCCAATCTTTGTTCTAGTTCTTTATCTCTGGATTAAAAGATTTGTGTTTGGTCAAAATACTTTCACTGAACCTGCGAATCATCTAGATGAATCATTGATAAAGCATCAGGAGTTAGAGTCAGATACACCGCACGTTGAAACTAAAACAGAGAAATGGTTTTTTCAAAAATTGGCCAGTGGTGAATATGGTTTGGCAAAAACTTTCTGGCTTTATGGATTTACAGTCTCTCTGTTTTTTGGTTTTCTAATAAGGGAAATTGATGATATTGGTATATTAATGATTCTAAATACATTTTTGGTTCCATATAGCATCGTTTATCTAGTCGGTATTTGGAATGCTACCCAGATTTACTCTGGACGCAAAATATGGGTGTATCTCACATATGTACATTTATTATTGGGGGCAGTTTCTTTATTAGCTAATTTAGTCGCATCTTATCAACTGATTTATGAACATTTCTGAAACGCCCCTAATGCAGTAGACACCTTTCACCCTTAAACGAAGGCGTCAATAGGAGATGTCATGAACTGCAAGCGTTATGCAGAAGAATTCAAGATAGAAGCAGTGAAGCAGATCACCGAACGACATTATCCTTTAGCCTAGGTGTGAAATGAATCGACAAGAGTATCTAAAAGTATTGTCTGAAGTAGAAGTGTTTCGTAGCAAGCTCAATGTGCCTGGGTTTGTTAGCGACAATCCTCCGCCTCGATATGATTTCTGTAGTAAGAATGCGCTATTTGGTTATGATTTATCGTTATGTATGGAGTTTCTTAGAAAAAGGGACCTAATCCCTGTTTGCGATTCTTCAGTTAAGAGGCTAAGTGAAAATATATATCCATGTAGTCACCCTGAATTTCTAGAGGTATATGACAGAGCAATTTTTACGAATATGACTGTTCTAGAAAAATTAACTCAGGATGATCCAAGCATTGTATGGATTAGCTGGGGCCATTCGATGGGTCTAGCAGCCAAAAAGTATTTGGATAACTTTAAGCGTATTGGGCAAATCTACGGAATTGTCGGCGCTTCTGCTTTCAACAATGGGTATGCTGGTCTAAGGCTATTTGAAATTGAAAATATTGAGGGACCAAATGCTTCTAGTCGGAGTAAGAAAATCGCATTCTTTTATAGGGGCCCTCAACCAGCTGAAGCTACTGCAAGTTTAATAGATAGCCTACAAAATCAGGACGATCCACTAGACCCTAAATCGTAAGATTCAAAAGAGGATAGACAAATTGGATTCAGTTGCATTCATTCTCGACGCATTACAGTTTTCTGCAGAAAAGCACAGAGGTCAGAAACGCAAAGATGGTGATACAGCATACATCAATCACCCAATCGCGGTTGCTCATATACTGAAGCACATAGGTGGAGTTGTTGATCCAGTGGTTTTATGTGGCGCAATTTTGCATGACACATTGGAAGATACTCAAACTAGCCAAGATGAGTTAATTGAACGCTTTGGCAAAGAGATCGCGGACATAGTATGGGAAGTCAGCGATGACCTGAATATCAAAGCTGATAAAAGTAGAGATGCAGAACGAAAACAGCTTGAGATCGACCATGCGCAGACACTTAGTCATCAAGCTAAACTAGTCAAAATTGCTGACAAGATTGCCAATCTTCGTGACATTTTGAATAACCCGCCTGCCGATTGGCCTATCGAGAGAAAGCTTGGATATTTTGATTGGGCAAAACAAGTTATAGATGGTGTGCGTGGGACGAATAGTAGATTGGAAACAGAGTTCGATGGATTATATTCATTAAGAACAACGGACCATTTGTTATGAACGAAGATGACGCATGCCCATTTTGCAATAGTGAAGATGATTGTAATCACCTGTTATTGCGGGTTGATCTGACGTTTAGATATGCTGTAAGTGGCGCCCTATATGATGATTTCCGAGCCAAATGGGGCGATATCTTGGATGAGAACGCTGAGAGTGCTGATTTTGATGAAGGGGAAGCATTTTCAGCATTACTGGATCACGTAGCTTGTTTGGCCGATGCTGAAAGTTATTCCGAATTTGAAGGAGGCCCTGGACAGTCTTCAGATTATCAAGCTTTTTACTGTAGCAGCGAAAAATCCATCTCAAAGGCTCTGGCTACTTGGAGGCAGGATAACCTATGAATCACATCGATGATCACCCCCGTATTGTGCTACTTAGGGAACAGGTTAATGCTTTACCCGTAGATGAGTCATATAAAAACCAATTACTAAAATCAATCGAAATCTACCGTGATCAACTATTGGAAAGACCTGAAATTCCCGTTGATGGTGGCTGGGATGATTTAGAAGCTCTCCAGCAAGTGACACTGAGCGATGCAATGGAGCACTGCCTTAAATTAATACCATAGGCCAATTTCATCAGGAACCAATGGGGTCAGACTCCATTGATTCCGTTAGGAGTAGAAGGGAATGAGCAACATTAACGCGTATAAAGCTAGTGGCATTACAGCAAGATTTATTGGATTATCTGCTTTTCTGTTGATGACTGCCTGTACAACCCAATTATCCTCGGCGAAATATCTCTCTGGCATGCCATACATGGGAACGCTGCAAAGTGGCTTCTCATACTCACCTGTTATTACTAAATTCCGTGTGGAGAAGGGAGAAATTGTAGGTAGCTATAGCTTCAAAGATCGAGATGTAATCACGGACGGCACTATAAAGGATTGTCAGGTAGAAAGCCCATGGTCAATGGTCTGCACATGGCAAGACAAATATGGAACAGGTGGACTTCGTGTGCTCTTCGATAGTAATGGTGGGGCCTTTAGCGGCTTTTGGGGGCTAGAAAATGATAAAACCATGATTCATTGGAACGGGCGTCAAATGAGTGATCCCAAGTTTCCCGAAGAGGCACCGAACGGGGTCAGGTCTAGCAATCTAACACCCTGAGCAAATCACGGGGTCAGGTCTAGCAATGTAGCAAATGCATTGATAAATGCTATTTTGCTAGATCCAACCTCAAAGACACTCCCGTTACAAACCCACTTGTATAGTTATGCTACACAGTCTAAAATTACTCATGATTAAAAGTTTCCGTCATAAGGGGCTGGAGAGATTTTATACAACCGGCACCCAGGCAGGTATACAGCCACACCACGCAACAAAGCTTAAGATTCAGCTCACCGCTTTAAGTGCTGCTGAATCGCCAGATGATTTAAGATCGCCAGCTGCCTGGCGTTTGCATCAATTAACCGGTGAACTGGCTGGCTTCTGGTCACTCACCGTCAATGGTAACTGGCGAATAATTTTTAGATTTGATGAAAGCGACGTAGAACTAGTTGATTATTTAGATTATCACTAGCAGAACTTAGGAGAATGAAATGGACATGCATAACCCTGCACACCCGGGCGAAGTGTTAAAAGAGTACCTGCCTGAAAACTTAAGCATTACTGACGCTGGGTGCAATACGATATATGGCAAGCAAAACAAAAACACCGCAGGCATATTGAGCGATTCCCTCAAGCTGCGTAACTGAATGACAAGTCGCAAAAACGCCTGGCTTATTTACGCAAATGATGGGGTCAGGTCTTGCAATTCAGCATTCTAGGTGAGCAAAAAAATGTAGGATTTTTTCAACATTTCACTGTTACCAACAGCCTCGCAAATAATCACTTTCTCCTAAAGGTTCATTTGATGTACCTTTAACCATGGACTTCATCGCCACCACCCTGTTGCTGTTCATCGTGCTCGACCCCTTGGGCAATATCCCGATCTACCTTTCGCAGCTGCGGGTGGTGCCGGAACAGCGGCGGCGCTTCGTCGCCTTGCGCGAGTTGTGCATTGCCTACCTGTTGCTGCTGTTTTTCTTTTTTGCCGGTTCGGCCTTCATGAAACTGCTCTCGCTAGATATTGCGGCGGTGAATATCGCCGGGGCGGTGATCCTGTTCCTGATCGCCCTGCGCATGACCTTGCCCATTCAGGAGGGTGTATCGGACAACGTCGGCACACACGCTGAGCCCTTGATCGTGCCGCTGGCCGTTCCGGCGGTAGCCGGCCCCGGTGCGCTGAGCGTGGTATTGCTGCTGCGCGAGGCCAACCCCGGCGATAGCATGACGCTGTTTGCCGCGCTGACCGTGGCCTGGCTGATCAGCGCCGTAATTCTTAGCTCCGCCCCGCGCTTGCAGCGTATTCTGCGTGATGAAGGCATCTTGGCCATGGAGCGGCTGATGGGTATGGTGCTGGTGATCATCGCGATCCAGATGTTCCTCGATGCCTTGCGCCTGATCGGCGCGATCGATGCGTGAAATATAAATTAAGATAAAATGCGGGTTGGCTCAGGCCGCCCCTATTGTTATAAAAATGGGGCAGCCTGAAAAGCTGCCCCATGCCGGAGATTAATGGGTATTTGCCTTGGAGCGGGGCCTTAACCCTCTACCTTGACGACAAGCTGGTTTTTAACCTCCTTGACTCCTTCAGTGTTGCTGGCGAGTTGCTGGGCCTTGTCGCTGTTTTCCTGCGA
>PGXW01000014.1 GCA_002839355.1 Spirochaetae bacterium HGW-Spirochaetae-2 | reverse complement strand
GGATTGGACCGGTTGAAGCCATACGATCTTTTTGTGCCGATCGTGAAGGCATCACCCGTACACATTCCCTATGATGAGGCGGTCGGTCTGGTGTGCGCATCGGTTTCCATGCTGGGACGGGATTTTTGCGATACATTGGAGCTAGGGCTGCTCGACGGGTGGGTCGACCGGTACGGGAATGAGGGCAAGCACTCCGGTGCATTCACCGCCTCATGCTACCTGTCGGATCCCGCCGTGTTGCTGAACTACAAGGAAGATGTGCTGCAGAGCCTGTTCACGATGGCACATGAGGGTGCGCATGCCATGCACACGTGGTACAGCATCCGCCACAATCCATTCTCGCGGTATGCCTATTCGATCCTCGAGGCGGAGACGGTGGCCAATGTCCACGAACGGTTGCTCGCATCGTACCTGATCGATCGGGAAACCGATGTGCAACGAAAGGCGTTTCTGTTGGAACAACAGGTGGAAGGCATGCTTGCGAAATTGCTGCGGCAGACCATGCTGGCCGATTTCGAGCACCAGGTGCAGTGTGGCGAGGAGGAAGGACGACCGTTTACCCTCGAGACCATGCGCTCGCTGTATCGGGATCTACTTGTGCACTATTACGGTCCGGATGTCGACTTCGATCCGCTCAGCGACTTGGAATTCCTCACTATCGGCCATTTCTACCAGGCATACTACGTCTACACGTACCCGGTGGGTGCTGCAGCTTCGCTGGTACTGGCGGACAAACTGGTTGCACGTGACCCGGAGGCCATCGAAAGCTACCTGGCCTTGTTGAAACGTGGTGGTTCGCGCTATCCGGTGGATTCCCTGGCCGCCGCGGGCTGTCCTATCGGAAGCAGCGGCACATACGAACAGGCAATGGATGAATTTGCGCAAGCGGTCACAGCGTTTGCCCGCTCTTTGGAGAAGTTGCCGCCACAGACTTAGGCAAGCCGCACGCCATGGTGCAGCTCGTCATGAGACCTTCAGTCTTTCCAGGTTACCCGGATTTTTTCGGACCCCATCTTCTCGGTGATCATGTCGGCCAACCTAAGCAATTCTTCCTTGCAACAATCCACCGTCCTGCCTTCCTGAAGGCGTTGTTTCAATTCCTTGGCAAATTGGGTGATGGTGATTTCCTTTTCCATACTGATCCTCCCTGCATAGGCATATCATACGGGAGGTCGGGATCGAAAGCAATCGCCTGTTCAGCTGCTGGCTTTTGGGGAGGACTTGGTGATCCCTTGCATGGGATTGTGCCCATTGGTCCTGTCCTTGACCACCAAGGTGGTGATATCACCGTCGAATTCACGGTTGAACAGGATATCATGTCCCATGCACAGGCCGATAACCACTGCCAGGTCGGCTTTTTGGGCATTCAACTGCGCAGCCTGGTTCAAGGGGCTGCAGGAGACACCGGGAAGGGAACTGTCGGGGTTGACCTGGTCCTGCCGCAAACCTCCCACCGTACACGAGACGCCGGTGGCCTTCAGCCCTTGGGAGGCGAACAGGTCACGCACTGCCAGGGCAGTGTCCTCCATACCGTAACAATACGCTATGCCGATGTTGCGGTACTCCATGTCCCGGGCAAATTCCACGATTTCTTGGATACGGGACAACGTGCCCGCCCGTCCGCCATCGACGAGTCTTGCCGCGGCTCTGATCACCTGTTGGTTTTCAGGACGGTGGTAGTTTTCGAGGCTTTCGGCCAAGCCGAAGGATTCTGCCCCGCAGGAAACGGTTTTCCTGCAGGACTTTGACTTGCATGACAAGCAATTCACCGGTTACAGGCTCTTCGATATGGAGATCGCCGCGATCGTACCATCGGCAACCGCAGTGGTGATTTGGCGGTAAGCTTTGGTCTTCACATCGCCAATGGCGTAGACACCCTTGATATTGGTCTCCATGTCGTGGTCGGCCTTGAGGTACCCCCACTGGTCGAGTTCCAATCCTTCCTTGAACATTTCGAGATTCGGGAGGAATCCGACGAACACGAAGATGCCGTTGGTGCGCAACTCCTTCTTCTCGCCCGATTTGAGGTCCTCCACGACAACACCCATGTCCATGGCCGCGTACTTCTTGAACTCGCGCGGCTCGTGCTCCATCAGCGATTCGACATTCGGCAGTTTGCGCAAGGCATCCTGGGCGACCTTGTTGGCCTGGAAATGGTCGAACTGGTGGACTATGGTGATCTTCTTGGCGAACTTGGCGATGAAAAGGGTCTCCTCTATGGCGGAGTTGCCCCCACCGATCACCACCACTTCCTTGTCCTGAAAGTATTTCGCATCGCACGTGGCGCAGTAGGATATTCCGTTTCCGCGATAGGCGTCTTCGCCGGGAAGTCCCAGCGGACGTGGACGGGAACCGGTGGCGATCACCACACGTTTGGCCCTGATGGTCTCCACTCCGTCGACAATGACGGTCTTGGTCTCCAAATCGACTGAATTCACGTCGACGGCGGCGCGGAACGATACACCATTGGCCTTGGCCTGCTCGCTCATGTAATGGGACAACATGAAGCCCTGTTGCGGTTCGATGAAGCCCGGGTAGTTGGAGACCTGATGGGTTGTGGCCACATACCCGCCGGGAAGCGCGGTATCGACCAGAATGGTCTTCACGTGGGCTTGGGAGAGATAGATTCCGGCGGTAAGTCCGGCGGGACCGCCTCCAAGGATAACGACATCGGTTTCGGTCTCGAAGGGAACGATCTTCTTGCGCGCCGCGGCAATTTCATCGGTAGTCAGCAACGCCTCGATATTCTTCATCAGGTCGGAACGCTTGATACCACCGGTGAGTTTGTCGCCTACCAGCTTGCCATCCTTGTAGAAAAGGACGGTGGGGGATCCTGTGACATCCAAGGCCAAGGACAAATCTCGGTTTCCCTGGCGGTAGATTTTGATGAATGGAACGAATTCTCCATAGATTTCGCTCAACGCATCGTACTTCGAAGCCAAGGCTTCACATGGTGGACACTCGGTGGAATAGAAGTCCACTACCACACGCGGTGCGTCCAATACTACCTTCTGATATTCATCGGCATTGATTTCTTTGATATGTCCTGTCATTTTCTGTATCTCCTGTTATTTGCAATTTCATTCAGATGTGCCCTACAAAACCTAGTGATCTGTACCAGTTTGGAAGTAAAGCGAAAGCCCCATGCCCAAGAGGTCCCCTACCGGCCGGCAGTCGGGGGAGCTGATTTTGCCGGTCGCATTCTTGGCTACCGCGGCGCACCCGCCTCCACAAGCCAGCTGCATCGGGCAAGCCGCACAGGCCTCGATGGTGGTGACATCGCGTTGTTCCCACTCGCGGATAATCTCGTCCTTCCTGGTGACTTGCGGATAGAAGGTTCCGAGCGCCTCTCCCTCCTTGCCGACCGTGGCGGTGCAGGAGAAGATCCTTCCCGAGAAATCGAAGGCCCATTCGGTCTTTGTGCCGGGACAGGAATCGAACAGCGGGTTCGGAAGCTCACCGTTCTCGAAGAGGAACTTGGAAATCGAGAACGCGGGCCGATGGAATTCCAAGAACGAAGGCTGTCGTCTGACCAGGTTGTAGATATCCTCGTACATGCCGGCACGATCATAGAGCTTCTGCTGTTCCGCCTGACATACATGCAGTTCGTAGTTCCTGCCAAGCTGGGTCTTGAAGAGCTTGTTCGCGGTCCACCCTTGCGCGATCGCAAAGTCCGCAAGCTCCCCGAGATAGGGCATGTTCGAACGGTCCACGACAGAGCGCAGGTTGATCGGCATGCCTTCTGCAAGCGCGGCATCGATTCCCTCGACTATCTGCGAGAAGGTTCCCGCACCACCTTTGAGCATCCTCCGTCGGTCGTGGATCTCCTGGGGTCCATCCAAGGTGACCTGGATTTCCCGTATGAAGCCCTTCTTGAGGATCGGGATATACTGCTTCAAGGTGTGTCCGTTCGTCACAAAGGCCAACGCCAGGTTGCGTTTGGTCGCCTGCTCGATCAGGTAGACGATATTCGCCTTCGGTGCCGAGCCGGAAAGGAGCGGTTCACCTCCGAACACCGTCACATACTTCTTCCTGCCCGCGAATTCGCGGTCGATGTAGGCGAAGAAGGCGTCGATAACCTCGGTATGTTCGATCTCTGTCGTATGCTCGTACCCTTCCTGGTAACAGTAGGTGCACGAAAAATTGCAGAAATAGGTGGGCACATAGAATATCTGCACTTCGTCGGCATCCCGGTTGTCCAGGAAATCGAGGTATTCGCGGTTGTACCGCTTGCGTTCTTCCTCAGGGTCGACCAGATACCCCTTCTCGACCAGTTCCGCCGGATCGGAAAACACTTGGGCTGAGAATTCCTGGGCCTTCTTGGCGGTAAGGATATCGGCTTGACGGCTCAGGGGGTTCACGATGAAATATTCGTCGGAATCCTTCAACCGGCCTATGATGTTGTGCTTGGACAATTGCATGCTGTTCATTCCCTTCTTCTAACAGTGGAGTCTCCGGCTGGGATCGCTCCCAGCCGGAAACATCCGAATTCTCAGTCGTGACAACCTGCCACTACAACAGAATTCTTCGCGCAGCACTGGGCTACGGCTTTCTTCGCGACAGGTTTCTTGCTGATGAGAGATTTCATAAGCAGTACCTCCTTACTAATTATTTTTGCAGCTGCATGTTTTCTTGGAACGCTTGGTCCCGAGAATTGTCCAGCTGACAACTTCTACTTTACCCTTTGCATAGGGTTCGCTCTCTTCAAGTATCTGCACATCGGTGAATCCAGCCTTTCCGAGCTGATCGACATATTCGTCCCTCGTCACCGACCCGGCCCAGCACTCTGCCACGGCTTCGGGATCGTTTCGGTGCTCCTCGGGAACTTGGGTCATGGAATAGATATCGCTTATGACAAACCGGCCACCATTGCCAAGGATTCGAAAGATTTCGTTCCAAACCTTCTGCTTGTCATCCGCATGGTTTATGGTGCAGTTGGAGATGACAAGATCGACTTTTCCGTCTTCGATCGGAAGTGCCTCCAGGTTCGCTTTGAGGAAGGCCACATTCCCTACTCCCAATTGAGCGGCATGGTGGCGTGCCTTGTCAAGCATTCCGTCCGAAATGTCGATACCATAGACGAATCCGGTGGGTCCGACCGATTCGGCGAGGCGAAGCACATCGGTGCCCCTTCCGCTTCCGAGATCGACACACCTTTCGCCTGCCACGGCCTTGCTGTGGTTGATCGCACCCCCACAGGACAGGCAACAACTGGTTTGTGCCAGTTCCGAATAGCGCAGATTTATTGCTTGTTGGACAGTAGATTCCATACTACGGGTTCTCCTTTACATTACTTGCAACAGAATTTTGAGTCCGTTTTCCACAGCATGTATCTGATCGGCATCCAACGAAGCGAGCAGACGCTGTGCACACAGCTGCTTTTCCCTTTGGATATCGACATAACACCCTTCCCCCTTGTTGGTGAGGGAAAGCGAGAGATACCGTCGGTCATGGATGTCGGGGGATGCCGAGACGAAATTCCGGTCGATGAGTTTGTTCACGATCCTGCTGCCCCTGGAGGGAGAAAGGTTCATGATCGACGACAGGTGCTTGGAGGAGATGGTAGTGTGGGAAGCGATGGCGGAGATGCATTCGACCTCGTTGGGGGTGAGGCCATGTTCCTTCCCGATTTCATCGCTGAAATTGCATCGTTTCTTGATTTGCAGAATCTCGTCAATCATTTCCTTTCCTTGGACAACCGCCTGGACTATTAGTTGCACATAGCAATTGTTGCTACTAGCAATTAACCATGTTCCGCCACTATTGTCAACTGATTCACACTGAATGTACTGTGACAAAAGTACAGTCAAGCGGTGAAAATCCTTTCGCGGATCCTTTTGTATTGTAAGTATCGGCCTGTCCCCATATAATCCGCCCATGGATCGATGGTTGAACATAATTGAACATGAGTTGAAACGGGTGCTCCCCGAATCGTCCGACCAGACGTGGATAGAATGGGTGCTCGGCAGTTCCGCCCCACCGACGGACACCGTTGCAATTGACCAGTTCAGCGAACCGGCACGGGACCTTATCCGCCGGGGCGGCAAGCGGTGGCGTCCACTGTTCATGATGCTGACTGCCAAGATGCTCGGTGGCGATACGGCCTTGGCATTGGCCGAACGTCTTGTCTCGCTGGTCGAATTGCCCCACAACGGCAGTCTGATTGTCGACGATATAGAGGACAAGTCGGATTGGCGGCGCGGTGGGCCTGCCATGCATATCCTGTATGGCGAGGATTTTTCGATCAATGCCGGCAATTTCCTCTACTTCCTGCCGACAAAGACCATAGACGAGGCCCCTCTCGACGACAAGGTGAAACTACAGATCTATCAGATCTACGCGAAGTACATGCGCAGGGTCCATATGGGCCAAGGCATGGATATCTGTTGGCATCACCAGCACAGGACCTTTCCCTCGGTGCAGGAATATGAATTGATGTGCCGGTTGAAGACAGGGTGTCTGGCCGCCATGGGATGCGAGATCGGTGCCGCGGTCGCGGTGGACGACCCGCAGGTAATCTGGCGTGCGGGACATATCGCCGAAACCATCGGTGTGGGATTCCAGATATTGGACGATGTGATCAACCTCGAGAAAGGCAATCCGGGCAAGAAGCATGGTGACGATATAGTCGAGAACAAGAAGAGCCTGCCCATCATCATGTATGTCGAGGAGAATCCCGAGCAGGTCGAGTACCTCATAGGCGTGTTCCAACAAGCCCGGAAAGACGGATACGATGACTCGATATCATCTATCGAGGAACTTCTCGGGAATATCCAGGCATCGGGAACCCTTGGCAAAGCCAGGAATCGTGCATTCGCGCTGTTCGAGGAAGCCCTGCAAGAAATCGACAGTCTCTATGCACCATCGGCCGAGCGGGACATGCTGGTATCCATGATACACAGGTTCTTCTCAGCCTGAGATACTCCCAACAGGCACTACCGTGTATCGCCGAACAACTCTTCGAGCTTGTGGATCAACTCCCTTATACGCCCATCCTTGAGCGTATAGATGATTTGCTTGCCTTGCCGTTCCTTGCTGATATACCCGGCGAGGGTCATCATCTTCAATTGTTGGGAAACGTTGGACACACGGCTTTTGCTCAGGACCATCAGTTCCGACACGGAGAACGATTCCTTTTCCAGGGCACACAGAATGTGGAAACGAACCGGATTCGACATGATCGAGAGCATCCTCTCGACCAATGCGCATTGGTTCTTGTCGAACTTTTCCATTACTTGTGCCAGTATCTCGGCCTTATGCGTTTCGTTTTCCATTCCCACTCCCTGCGTATCTCGCGGTATGGTACCCCAATCCCCGGATTTTGTCCATTTGACCGATTTAATCCTGGAAATTGCCCAAGTATATGTCGATTCCCTTCGCCGCCGAATGACCGTTCGCGATCGCACTGATCGCATCGCGTTTCGGATTTGCGATATCGCCTCCGGCGTAGATCTTGTCGACCGATGTCCTATGGAACTCATCGACCTCAACCTGCCCTCGTTTAACAACGAGCCTCGATGCGATATCCTGTGGGAGGAAGGTGAAGTCCCCAGCTTGTCCAATCGCCGGAATCACCGTATCGCAGGCTATCATCTCCTCCGAACCCTCGATCAATACCGGCCTCGGGCGTTTTCCCGGGCCGTCCGACACCATCTCCGCTTTTCCCCAGTAGAGCTTCAACCGTGTATGCTCTCCCTTCTCGATGCGTAGGGGAATCGCCTGCACCACGATTTCACATCCCTCTCCACGCGCTTCATGGATCTCCTCGCTGTCGGCGGGCATATCGGCCTCCCGGCGTCTGTAGAGGATCGTCACCTGAGCACCATAGCGACGTGAAGTCCGGGCCGCATCCATGGCGACATTGCCGCCACCGACGACGACAACGGACGAGCCAATATCCGGTGTCTTGCCATTTGTGACATCGGCCAACAGGTCGAGCCCGGAGACGACACCCGGAAGGTCCTCACCGGCAATTTCCAACCCGAAGGGATCGGAAAGACCGGTGGAAAAGAATACCGCATCGTTGTGTCCATATACTTCAAGGAAATCGACATCGACTCCTATGCGGGTATTTTGACGGAACTCGACACCCAAGGATGCGATGAATTCGATATCCTTCTCGACTTGATCGTAGGGAAGTCGATATTCGGGAATACCGTACCGGAGCATACCGCCGGCCTTCTCGTTTGCATCGTAGATTGTCACCGCATATCCAAGCAGACGCAGGTAATAGGCGGCGCTCAATCCGCCGGGACCCGAACCGATGATCGCAACCTTCTTTCCGTTGTCCGGCTCGCGTTCGTGCAGGATCTTGGCATAGTCGCCAAGATAGATCTGATCGACGATATAGCGTTTCAGCCATCGGATGGAAATCGCTTCACCCTTATGGTTCATGGCACAGACATATTCGCAGGCATGCGAGCAAACGCGCCCGCACGATGCCGGCAAGGGATTGGCCTGGTATACGATCCTCAGGCCTTCGACCATGTCATCGTCCCGTATGGCCTTGATATATTCGGGAACCCGCATATGCGCCGGGCATGTCGCCACACAGATGCCACAGGCAATACACCGGTCCGCTTCGGCTTTCGCCTGTTCTTTGGAATACCCCTGCACCATCTCAACGAAACTCTTCTGGCTCTCTTCGACCGAAAGCATCGGCATGGGAACACGATTTCCCTCGAGCAAGTCGTAGCCCTCCGCCCGCCGATATCCGAGTTCGCTGTCGTTCCACGATTTCTCGTCATGTCCCGGAATGAATCGGAAAACCTCGGGGTCCTCGTCGACCCACAGGTATTCGTTGCTCATCCCCAAGGAACCCGAGGGACAAATGTCGACACAGAGGGCGCACCAACAGCACCGGCCATAATCCATTTTCGGACGCAATCCCGAATCACCGTGACGTGTTTCCCGTACCGGGACCATGTCGATCGCAGCGTTCTGGCAAATTTCCTCACAGGTTCCGCACCCGATGCAGGTATCCAGGTCATTCACATGGAACCCGCGGTATCGGGGAGCTCCCGGACGGGTATCGATCGGCTTCTTGTTCGTGTAGGGTTTTTCGAAGACCCGCTTCCATACGGAAAACGGAGCTATGATATCTTTCAAACTCATCGTCTCACCTCTCTATTTCCGGCGGGTAGGTATGCAGGGAGACCATAAGCCCCGCGGTGTCGGCGATATTCACATTGATCGCCAGCTTCTCCATCAATGTGACCGCATGGGTATAACTCGGACCCCGGACATAGATTCTTCGCGGCAATTCGGTGCCATCGGAGACCATGAAGAATCCATATTCACCACGGGTGCATTCAGCCTTCTTGTAGGTTTGTCCGGCAGGAATCTTCCAATGCAACACGTTCGGCAGCTTCTGGAAGAAGGGACCGGAAGTCGGCATTTTTTCCAGCATCTGGCGAATCAGGTCGATGGATTGCCTTGTCTCACGCAACCGGACCCATGTGCGTGCATACGCATCCCCACCAGTTTCGGTGACGATGGAAAATTCCAGTTGGTCATAGACCAGGTAGGGATTGTCCTTACGGATATCCCGTTGGATTCCACTACCCCTCGCATTCGGACCGGTGATACCGTATTCGTCGACCATCGACGGCGTGATCACCCCAAGTCCCATAGCCCGTTTCTTGAAGACCGCATTGTACATCAGTGCCAATTCGACATCGTCGAGCACCTTCCCAATCTGTGCAAGCGTCTGCTCCACCCGAAGCGCAAAACCGGCAGGGAGATCTGCCCTGACTCCTCCGGGAATTATATACATGTGGTAGATGCGTCCTCCACTGAGTTCCTCGAACAGATCGAGCACATAGTCGCGCATGGTGACAGTCCATTGTCCGATCGTTCCCATGCCGAATGCCGCCGCCTGCCCTCCTATCCACATCAGAAACGAGGCGAGCCGCGCCATCTCCAACGTCAAGGCCCGATACCAGCGGGCCTTCTCGGGTATTTCGATTCCCGCAAGCTCTTCGGCACCTTCGGCGAACAGGTATTCGTTGAAGTCGGGTTCAGGCACACATATCCTGCACACCAGGGGAAAGCATTGGATATATCTGCGCCGTTCCATCAATTTCTCGAATCCCCGGTGCAGATACCCGACATGGGTCTTGCAATCGATGACCTCGTCGCCGCACACGGTGAGCTCGAGCGACATGTTTCCGGTGATGCCAGGGTGCTGCGGACCCTGCCAGACCTTCATATATTTTCCCGATTGCAGGTTGTACACACTCTTGCCGCTGGTGGCATCTACTGGCGGGAACTTGCTTCTTGGATCGTGCTTCACCGTTTCTACCATGTCTCGGCCTCGCTGGGGTACAGTTTTTCTTTCATATATGCCGTAGTGTCGTGTGTGACCCGTCCCGGTCTCGGGAAATAGGTCTGCTCGGAATAGAGCTTGGTGTCGAACTCCCGACGCATGGGAGGAATCCCGGTCCAACCCTCCAGGATAAAGCTGTCGTCGAGTCCCGGGCTGCCGGGGAAATCGATGCCGAACATCTCTTTCAATTCCCTCTGGTAGGTCGCAGCATGCGGCCACAGGTGATGGATCGACTCCATGGTCGTCCCATGGCGTGGAATGTCGACTTGCACCCCCAGATCCTGCCTACTGGCATAGTTGTGCACCATATAGGTAAGACGGAAAATGGAATCCTCGATATAGTCGATGGCGGTGAAGAATACCAGATGCGTATACCCCTGCACATCGCGAAGACGGGTGATATATGCCACAGCCTGGTCGGCTTCCACGTGGACGAACTTCAATCCGGTTTGTGCATCGCACACCGGGTCCGAGTCCTTCACTTCCTGTATTGTCCTTTCCTGTCGTTCAGTTGCCACACGTGCTCCTCTTGGTCACCAGTTGTAATCCGGCATGTTCCAATCGTGGATAATCTGTTTCTGATTTGCCTTGTACCAATCGAAATCATCGATGTATTTGTTCATCCCCTCGCATTTGCCTTCACGGATCATCTGCTTGAGCTTGATGAACCCGCCGAGCAACGCCTCGGGACGCGGCATGCAACCGGCGATATAGACATCCACCGGTATATACTGGTCGATCCGATTGATCGTGTTGTAGCTGTCCCAGTACATGCCTCCGTTGACCGTGCAACTGCCCAACCCGAGGACAAACTTCGGTCCCTGCATCTGTTCATAGCTCCTGACGATCCGCTTGAGAGTCTTCACCGAGGCATAGCCGCCGATTATGAAGACACAGGATTGGCGTGGTGTCGGCCGGGCCTGGATACCATAGCGGTACATGTCGAACCGCGACGTCATGAGCGGCCGCAACTCTATGGCGCCGCATCCGGTCCCGAATCCGAGGATCCAGAGCGATTGCGAACGTGCCCAGTTGGCGAAGGACTCCATGATCCCCTTGTACGGTTCCACGCGATGGGGCCGCACATCGCAGAAATAGCCCTTGTCCTGCTCCAAAAGTCCATCGTTGGCCAACCGCATCTCCTTGGCCATATCCTCCAGCTGCTGTTCCGTTTCTGTCGCGGTTGTCTGCAACCCATCCATATTCGACTCCTTCATATGTCTGTGCTCCTACAGCATCTGCAGTACGACTGCAGCAATTCCTATCAGCGCGGGAGTCCCCAGGAAAAACCTGATCGACTGGTCGGTCCTGAATCGTGGGAACGATGCATCGACAATCACCGTATAGAGGTAGATCAGGAAAGTCTTGATGACCATGATCCAGATATTCGTGGCTCCTCCAAAGTACAAGTTCATGAACAGCACCAGCTTGGCACCGTTGAAGATGGCCCTGTTGGTCTGGAGCATCCCAAGAAAGCTCGACTGCATTTCTGTCGGCGGTCCGATCGGTATCTCCTGGGGAGCGATGACCACACTGAACGGATTGCCCATCGACATGCCGAGGAACGAGATCATTCCCGCTACCATGGCGAGCGGATTGGTGAATGCGACCCAATTGAGTATTCCTCCCTGTTGGGCGGCGACTATCTCCGTTATCGAGAGGGTCTGGTACTGCGCGGCGATTGCGATTACCGAGAGTGCGAAGGGCACTTCGAAGGCCGTCATCTGGGCCAATCCACGGGAAACCCCGAGCGGACTGTAGGGATGTCCGCTTTGACCGGCACCCAGAGCCATACCCAATTGGCCGAAAAAGATGAAATACATGACCAACAGCAAGTCGCCGGAGAAGGAGAAGTTCGAGAACACAAGCGATCCGTATACCGCGGGGATGAACAGGTAGGTTCCCAGTCCACCTGCCAGGCGGAATACCGGTCCAAGATAGAACATGACACCGTGGTAGATTCCGGTACGTTTGAAATTGTTCTTGAGAATATCGATATACGGCTGCCAGACCGGTTGGCCGATCCTTCCCTGTACTTTGGCCCGAACCCGTGCCATCGTGCCACCGAGCAGCAATCCGTAATTGGTTATCACGAACAACGAGATGAGCGTGTACCATGCCTTGGTCATAATTTCATTCATACGATCACATCCCTCTCTGGAGTATCGACAACAGGATACTGGTATAGATCACGATCCAGAGTGCATAGGTCTGGATATTTCCCGTATACAATTTGCGGACCATGCTTCCGGCAACCTCCGCCACGGAGACGACCCGGTACCAGAAACGTGTTGCCAGCGGTTTGTGGAGGAATCCAAGGGCCTTCTCATAGGGAGCGAAGAAGTTGTATCCAAAATGGGTGGTCTCGGGACGATACGGACGCTCGGCGGCGTATACGATATTGAACTGTCCGACTTTCTGGGTGTTCTTGCGTTGGACGATCAGCAACCAGAGCAAAGGCACCAAAAAGACTCCCATGGTCACATACATGACCGCTGTTCCGTTCCAATACCCCAGCGTTGAGAGCACCGTATACCCGTCCCACGAAATGGTGGTTTCGAAGAACGGAGCGACAGCCGCCTCGAGCGGTTTCAACAGGAGCGAAGGATACATGGAATACAACATGATTCCGGCAATCCCGACGACTTGCGGAATCAGCATCCAGATCGGAGCCTCGGTGACTGTCCGGTGCTCATCCTTCAACTGTCCGAGGAATATCACGTGGATAAGCCTGAACAGGTAGAGGAAGGCGATGCCCGATGCGAACATGGCGAGAGCGGCCTGCAGATACCATCCTTTTTCGATCAAAGCGGTGTACAGCATCCATTTGGCACCGAAGCCGGTCAATGGAGGAACGCCCGAGACTGCGATAATGCCGATGAGCACGGTAAAGAACGTAATCGGCATACGGGTGATCAAGCCACCCATCTGGTACATCAAACGGGTCTTGGTGCGGTACACCACCCCGCTGATAGCCACGAAGAGCATCCCCTTGAACATGAGGTGAGTGACCGCCAGATAGAGGCTGTTCATCCAACCCAATTGGGACATGAGGGCGAAGGAGAGCAACATATAGCCGACCTGGCCCATAGAGGAATAGGCGAGCGTATATTTGATATCCTCCTTGAACAGGGCAAGGAATGCCCCGGCAAAGGCGGTGACTACCCCCAACCAACCCAACAGGTCGGTGAAGGCAATGCCCGACAACAGGCTCTCCAAACGGGTTCCCGCGGCGAATCCGGCAGGAATCGCCTCCTGTACGAATAGCCCGGCAAGGAGGAAGAGCATGAATAGTCCCGCCTTGCTCGTAACCGAAGAGAAGAACGTCGACATATCGTCATCGGTCTCGGCATAGGCACCGGGAAGCCAGATGTGCAGCCCGAGTGTGCCCATTTTGACAAGGAAGCCGATACCGAGCAACAGTGCCGCCAAGGGACTGGAACCGAAGAACAATCCTGCCAGGATACTGAAGGCTCCTCCCAACGAGAATACCAGGTATCGCAATGCGGCTCCCGAGGCCTGCCTGCCACGTACGACAAGGAAGAAAGAGGTGATCGTCATGAGTTCCCAAGAGAAGAAGAATTCCAGGGCTGAAGATGCGAAAAGCAGGTTCCCCAAGGAAAACACCAGCGCGAGCAGCATTCCCGCAAGTCCACGGTGGTGCCCCCGACGATTGAGCAGCGGTACCATCTGGACGGCTGAACCGGCAATGAATATCAGGCCGAATACCAACCTGATACCATCCAAACCGGGGAGAAAAACCAATCCATACCCGGCAGAACATATGATCGCCAATCCTATTTGCAGTTTGAAAGGTACGCGAATCACGTCGAATACCGTCCAAAGCACCAATACCGCGAGAGGCAGCAACAGGACCATGTCCCGGTATCCGGAGATTCGACCACGGAGTATGAACATTGTGGCGAGCAGCATTCCACATGCCACCAGCACTGCTGTCGCCATGAACGGGGCGATCCATCCGCCGGAAGATTGTCGAGCTATACGTGCAACGATACCAGCCGGGGAAGCCCCTGCCATTGGTTCCTTCACGGGCTCTTCGGGGAAATCCTCTGGAATCACTTCATCGTGGACAGTCCCCGGATCGACTGGAGATTTGACTGCATTCAAAAACCATTTGAACAGATACGCAGCTTCGATCAAGGATCCAATCAGGATAATCGATGCCCACCAATACGAACCGAACGCCAACAACGCTGTAATCACAATCCATTTGGCCCAAAATGCGGGAAACGGTGGGAATCCCGCCAAAGCCGAAGTGAGAATTCCCTGCAAGGCGGCACCAACGGGACCCAACCGAACGGTTTTAGACTGACGCATGGTGCCAAGGGAGTGTTGTCCGGTGATTCCACTCATCCAGAACAAACCGGCTTTGCTGAAAAGATGGTTGCCACCAAGCAATAGGACCAGAAGGAAGATGCCCCCGAACATCGTGGTGGTGAAAGCTTCCCCATAGAGTGAACCCAACGCGACCACGAGTATCAACAGTCCGATTTGTCCAATCGACGAGTATCCCAACATGCGTCGTACCGAATCCTGCTTGTAGGCCAACAGTTGGGAGAATATGAAGGTGATTCCTCCACTCGCGGCAACGACCTGCAGCAATTCGAATCCAAACAACGGGGTAATCTTATACAACACGAAGAAGATAGCTGTAGCGCTTGTTCCACTGGTCAATGCCGATACGCCGGGATCTGCGGCCTGGTAGACATCCGCGCCCCAGCCATTTGCCGGAAACGGTTTCAATTCGATCAAGAGGGAGGCGGTTATGAGAAACAGTGCGGTGATTCCCGCCTTGTTGTCCAGCAGCTGCTTGTTGGCGATCATGTCATCGAGATTCAATGTGCCTGTCATGCGGTAGAGGAAAACGACACCTATGAGGAACAATGCCGAGGCGATCCCACCTGCAACCATGAGTTTGATTCCCGCTTCGTAGGAATTCGCGGTCTTCGTGGTCGCAACCAGGGCATACAGTGAGAGTGACGAGATTTCCATGAATACGAATAGGTTGAACAAGTCCCTTCCCAGCACCAACCCATTCACCCCCAAGACCAACGTCATCAACAGTATCTGTACTGAGCCTTCCCACTCCCGGGTCCTTCTACGGAAAAAATACAAGGCGCTGAACAAAGCCCCACCATTGATGATGACCAGGAACAGGGACTCTTCGACTCCGACCTGCAGGTTGATGGAAAGGGGAGCCGTGAATCCGGCTGTCTGGAATACCACTGTTTGCATCGTTGCGATATCCAAGGCCATCAGCCATTGCAGGGGTATCGCTACGGTTGCCCCAAGTACCACCAGCACCACCAACTGTCCGGCCAGCTTGCTGCGATTTTGGATGAGTGGATGGAGAAATGCCGCACCC
Source organism: Spirochaetae bacterium HGW-Spirochaetae-2 (assembly GCA_002839355.1). Lineage (GTDB taxonomy): Bacteria > Spirochaetota > Spirochaetia > Sphaerochaetales > Sphaerochaetaceae > UBA8525. Next base: position 42,807 of record PGXW01000014.1, on the reverse strand, counting down.
AACAGCATCGCGATGAGATATAGTGGGCTTACCATTTCAACTCCTTCATGTCATCGACTGCCAGGCTTCCACGGGAGGCGTGCAAACGGATGGCAAAACTGAGCATAAGTGCTGTCACTGCCAATCCAATGACAATTGCGGTCAAAACCAATGCCGACGGAACAGGGTCGACCACTTTACCGACAGCTCCCGCGACTGCGAGTGCTTCGTCAAAAATCGGAGCGGTACCTGTGCGCACATAGCCGATACCTACCATGATCACATGGACTCCGGTGTCCAACAGGGAAAAGCTGATTATCAAGCGAAAGACTTCCTTTCGAGTCATCAGTCCCCAGAATCCTATACATACCAACAGGAAACCGAGTGCCAGTACTATGTGTGTCATCAGGAACACCTCCGCATGGCATCGACAATGCCGGTCAACTCGGATCCGACCTTGATACCGATCAGAATATAGATGATGGGAATCGCACCGGCACTGAACAGTTGGCCGAATTCTCCTGCCGGAAGAAACCGTGGGTCCAGGAATCCACCAGCCAACCAAAGGCCGAGCAGCCCAACAGCGACATATGCAGCGCCAGAGATGGCTTCGGCACCTTTCAACAGGGCATGGTTGAGCTCCAGACGACAGTCCGAGAACAGCAGCAACAGGAACGCGGAGGCCAGCACGACCCCACCTTGGAATCCGCCTCCCGGTGTAAGGTGTCCATTGAGAAAGATGTAGATGCCAAACAGGACCAGGATAGGAAAGAGGAAGGCGGCACCGGTTGCAAGGAGTTCGGAACCTTCACGACGTCCGTCACCATCACGTTCCGACTCCTTTTCCTTTTTGTGGGATTTGGATTTCCCGGCGCCCAACAGTGCTGTTACGCCAGTCGTTGCCGTGAACAGGACCATTACTTCGCCCAACGTATCCAATCCGCGATAACTGACAACCACGGAGGTCACGAGGTTCGCAGCTCCCAATTCATCCGCCCCCGCTTCGACGTAGTGCGTGGCAAGGGCAGTGAGTCCGGAGTCTCCAGAAATCCGCATCGCCAGGGGAAAGAATCCGAGGGCAATCGCAGCCAATGCCAGGATTATGATCAGACGTTTCATCATAGCTGGTGGTCCTCCTGATCATCAGGGTTCGAATCGGATTCCTCGGATTGCGGGTTTTTGGACGGTTGGGGACGATGTTGTATCCGTGCCCACGAGAATAGGAAGACCACTGTCGTCAAAGCCGATCCGATAGCGGCTTCGGTCATGGCGACATCCGGGGCACCGAGGAGCAGATATACCAGACTAGCCACCAACGATACCGATCCGGCGGCCAGGATTGCGGAGACGGTATCCTTCAGGTAGAGGGCGGCGACGGCCCCGACAAGCATCAACAGTCCGAACAGGACAAGCATGAGCTGACTCATTCGGCTTCCCCCTTCTCCATCTGCCGGGAACCTTCGGTGGCCAACAAGACTTGTGCCTCATCGAAAGCGAGATCATCCCGTACCGACAGCCCGGAATACGGCTCGACCAGGGGGCTCTTGCCAATGAAGTGCAACGCCCTGGCCAGCACATGGGAAGAGAGCGGATTTGTAAGGAATACGAACACGGTGAGGATGAGGAGTTTGGTCCACCACGATGGATGTGCCAGTCCTATCCCGACAAAGAAGAGCATGCTTCCCAGGGTGGTTGCCTTCGTACCTGTCTGCATGCGGTTATAGGTATCCGGCATCCGGATGATTCCTATTGCCGCAAGAAGCAGGAAGAACGCCCCTATCAGGGAGATGAACGAACCGATTATGGCAAGAACTTCCATATCACAGCCCCCTTTCCATATGTCTGGCGACCGCTACGACCCCGAGAAAGCTGATCAAGCCGTACACAAGCGCCACATCCAGATAGATGGCTCGTCCCAGGTAGTGCGCCAAGAATACGACTGCCGATAGCGCCATTATGGTCATGGCATCGAGTGCGACAATCCTATCACCCAGTTCAGGTCCCCGGATGATACGGAAGAATGCGATGGTCATGGCTACCAGCATGATGGCAGCCGCGATGAGGAATATGGTATTAGCCAAAGATTACCTCCAGATATTTCTCGAATTGGGTCACGATCTTCTTGGTTGCGGAGTCGACATCGTCGGCGGTTACTGAAATCCAGTGGATATACAGGTCCCCCCCCTTTGTTTCGACGGTAATGGTTCCGGGAGTAAGGGTGATGGAATTGGCTAGTACCCAACGGCCCAATCTCGAAGTCAATCTTGTGGATACCTTGACGATTCCCGGTTGGATAGGAATGACCGGCTGAACCACACGCAATGCGACGTCGATATTCGATTTGCATATCTCAACCAACAGGACACCGATATAGAGGATGAAAAACAGGATTCGCTTCGGGGCCAACGATATTTCACGGTAGACCGACAATCCTGGCAACGGCAACAACACCAATACGAGGACTATACCCAACCCTGCCGCCAGATCCTGGGTCGAAAGCGGAGCCATGAGAGCGAGCCACACCACGTACAGAACCAGCAGTGCTTTCAATCGGACAAGAAAACCTTTCATCAGTATGCCCCTTTCATGGGATTGTTGTGTGACGATGTATCGGATTTTCAATTCATCATTTTAGCATATGTTAAAATGATAAAATGTATCTGTCAACATTTTTCTTAACCAGATTTATCGATATCGATTGGCTGTCGCACGACAGTTTGCCCGAGAGGATTCCTGGGCTTGTGGTGATGTGTAGAGAGACTTGAAAGGTTTGGCCACTAAATGACCTGAGTGGTTCTAGGGACGCGAGTTGTAATCCTGGAATTGCTTCAGGTCCTCATTGCGTCCGATAACCACAATCTCATCATTTGCATACAGTAACGTATCGGGAGCAATGTCGACCTCGGTCTTGTCATTGTGGGTTAACGCGATGATATTGAGTTTGAACCGTTTGCGGAAATTAAGCTGGTCCACCGTCTTTTTGTCGAAATGCTTGGAAAGCAGGATCTCGGATATCGATATATCCTCATCCAGTTCAAGGAAATCCAAGGTTCTCAAGGTGACCAGGGACTTGGCCAATCGGACGCCCATCTCCACTTCGGGATAGATCACCTCTGCACCGATCTTCCTCAGAACCCGGCCATGGTCGTCGCTGTTCGCCTTCGCGATCACGCGCGGGACTCCCAGTTCCAATACATTCAAAGTGGCGAGAATGTTGCTCTCGATATCTTTTCCAATACAGACGACTACGGTTCCACAATGGGAGATACCGGAGTCTATCAGGATATCCTGTGTTATCTCATCGATTGGATAGATATGTTCGATGATATCCTTGACGGCGTTGAGTTTGGACTCGTCGATTTCAAGCACGACCACATCCTTGCCAGCCTTCACCAGCTCCAAGGCCAAAGAAGTCCCGAAACGCCCGAGCCCGATAATACCGAAGGAATTTAAATCATGTCCTGAATGCTTCATCGTTTCACCTCTAGAATTTTTCAACCAATGAATATCCGCTCCTCAACATGTTTGAGTCGCGCTTCGCGGGTCTTGAGACTTGTCGCGACCGTAATCGGTCCGAGTCTGCCCACAAACATCATCACCATAAGTACCATTTTCGCCCCGGAGCCTATTTCAGTTGTGATCCCTGTCGACAATCCGACCGTCGCAAAGGCTGAGACCCCCTCGAACATCAACTGCATGAAGGAAAAGTGTTGTCCTTCGAACAGGGCCAATGCCAAGGACCCGATGGTAACGGTCAACAAAGCCAGCATGAGGACCTGGAACGCCTTGAGCAGGCTGTCCTCGGGAATACGACGCTTGAAGGCAGCCGGTTGTTTTCCAAAGGCAAGGCTCATGAGACTCAGCCAGATCGCAAACGTCGTGGTCGTCTTGATACCACCACCGGTGGAACCGGGAGAGGCTCCCACGAACATGAGCAGCACTACGAAAAAGAGACTGAACGTGGAAAGGGAACCGGTATCGACGGTATTGAATCCTGCGGTACGGGCCGTGACACTCTGGAAGAGCGCCGAGAGGATATCCAAACGCTCGACCAGGGCTATGACCACCATGCCAAAGACAATGAGAAATGCGGTCACGCTCAATACAATCTTGGTATGCATGGTGAACTTCCGAAAATGCCACCGTTTGCGGAAGACATCGCTGAGTACAAAAAAGCCCAATCCTCCTGAAACAATCAGGAACATGGTAAGCACATTGAGCAAGACGTTGTGTCGATACTGCATCATGCTGTCGAAATGTCCCATGAGATCGAATCCCGCATTATTGAAGGCTGAGATTGCATGGAACAGGCTATGCCCCAACGCATCGAGTGGGGAATAGTCCAGACGAAAGACAAGATATCCCAGCACAGTGCCCACAATCTGGAACATCACCGAGGCGAATACGACGGTCTTCACAATTACCAACGTGCCCCGGAGCGTGCCCAGGTTGTAGGCTTCGCTGAGCATGGTACGTTGCGAGATACCGACATCCCACCCCAACATCAACACGATGGACATGATGACCGCGGCAAAGCCCATGCCACCCAACAGGATCAATACGGCTATGACGGCCCTGCCGAACAGGGTGAACGTCGCAGCCACATCGACGGTGACCAACCCGGTCACACAAACGGCGCTGAATGATGTGAACAGTGCGTCTATATATGCAAGTTGGATGCCCTCACGGTGGGCAAAGGGAAGCGAAAGCAATGCTGATCCCACGAGTATGATAACAAAAAACCCGGAAATCAGATACTGACTTGGCGGAAGCGTTTTCCGCATCGGAGTTCTCATGATGGGCGGTAGTGTATCACTCACACGTGAGGTGTGCAATATCTCTGTGAAATTCAGTTGGTCGCAGGTATCGGCAACTCAAATTCACAACAACCCCATCAAGATTTTGAGCTCGCGGGTCTTCTCTTTGCTCACGTGGACCCGTTCCTCGTTGGAGAACTTGAGGACATACCGTCCACGCCCCCAGGGAAGGATACGCTCCACCCGATTGAGGTTGACCAACGACTTCCTGTGCACCCGAAAAAACAGTTCCGGACTGACACTCTCCTCGATCTGGGCCAAACTCTTCTCCACAACGTACCGCACCCCACTGGTATGCAGGAAAACGAAGCTGTCCTCGGTGGAGAAGAAATCTATGTCCTGGACATCGATGACCTTGAACTCGAACCGGTCCTTGACAGTGAACCGCTTGAGATATTGTTTCGGTTGGACCGTTCCTTCGACCATGGTGCCCAATTGCTGGAGTATCGTATCGCCAGGGACAGGAACCTTTGGTATCCGTGCGAGCGCATCGAACAACCGTTTGTCCTGGAACGGCTTGAGCACATAGTCCACGGCATGGACATCGAACGCCCTCACCGCGTGTTCGTTATAGGCGGTTATGAAGATCACCGAGGGTTTGTGGGTTGCCTCCTGCAATATCTGGAAACCCGATAGACCTGGCATCTTGATATCCAGAAGGACAATATCTGGCAAGGTCCGGTCGATGAGCTCCACTGCAGCCCTGCCGTTGTCGGCCTCCCCGACAATGGAATATTGCTCACTATCGGACAAGATATCCCTGATACGTTCACGGGAACGGAACTCGTCATCTATGATACATATGCTCTTCTTCATGGCACATTCCTTGGAATGGTCATGGTAACCATGAGACCACCACCACTCTTTCGCTCGTACGCGATTTTCCTATGATACAATGCGAACAATCTTCCTTCAACATTCTTCAGTCCCGTTCCTGTCCCGGTAGCGACTTCCAAAGGATCGAACACACTGTCGCCCCTGTCCTCGACACGTATTTTTACACCATCCCTACTGGGATACACCGAGACGGTGATATCTATCTCACCAGTAGCCTTGGCACCATGGTTGACGGCATTTTCCACTATCGGTTGGATCAACATGGGAGGAATCTGGAAATTTGCGACCAACGGATCCATCTCGACCGTATAGGTGAGCTTTTCCCCGAACCGAGCCTTCTCGACCCCAAGGTAATGGTGCATGGAAGCAATCTCATCGGCAACAGGGACCAAGTCCAGTTTTGTGGAAGAGAGGATATACCGATAGAGGTCCGCCAGATTCTGCAACGTTTCATTCGCTTCCTTGGGATTGCTGTCCACCAGTTGCATGACACTGTTGAGCGAATTGAACAGGAAATGGGGAGTGATCTGGGCCTTCAGCGCCATCTGTTGGGCAAGCATCATCCGTTCCCGCAACCGGGTGTATTCCTTGACCCTCCTCGATCGTCCCGTTACCTTGCGGCAGTAGAAGACAACCCGTTTGAACCCCTCGGTGGTCAACATGACATACGCGTTCAGGATAATGGGAATACGGCTACCGTCCAAGACCAGCATGGAGGTCGCCCTATTCTCTATCGACTCCATGGAGGTGAACAACTCCAACACCTCCCTGTCTCCGAAGAACAGGGTCGAGAAGCTGCTCTCCGCTTGTACTTGAGCCAAGGAATCGGCTCCGACGAGTCTCAAGAACGATCTGTTGGCATCGACAATTCCCTTGCGATCCACTATGACCAGAAACGGTTCCCGTGAACGACGGTACAGTCCGAATCCCTGTTTTTGTTTCCTCGGCTTCGGGGATCCCTCGTATAGCGCCATGGGAGTCCTGCCGAGTATCAACCGCTCAAGGGCATCCTGCGATTGCTTCTGCTCCACCCCCACCGGTTTCTGTGACCAGAAGGCGACCAGAGCGGTTCCCAATCCCACCACCGCTACCAACATGATGCTGAGGGCGGCGGCCATGGAGAGTTGGCCCTGGTCGATATAATGCATGATTCCCAGCGACATGCTCTTCCAATTGGGTGGAGCGAGGATGAGCGATGCCGACAACTCGGTGGAAGTCTTCACCAGACCGATTATGAACGCGGCAAAGATGAATGATTTCATTTGGGGAAGCGTGATGTGGAGAAATGATGTCAATTGGTTGCTTCCCAGACTTCTTGCAACCTCCTCCCGGCGGGAATCGGCGACAAGGAACCCCGCTTCGAGTGTCTTCAAGCTGAAAGGCAACCGTCGGACGATTATGGTAAACAACAACAGGGTGTAGAATGGAATGGGATGGTTTTGTGGAAAGAATCCCGCGTAGGCACCCAAGACCCCGACCGCCAATACGATACCGGGAAGGACGAATGGAATCACGAGGATATAATCGATGAACCGCCAGGTCCGCTTGAAGTACATGGTGTGCCCCAGGATGAGCCCGAAAAACACAATCACCGAGGTCGCCGCCACCGACATGCGCAATGTATCGATCAGCATACCGGGAGTCCTGAATACCCTCTTGTAATTAAACAGGGTCCAACCTTGTGGCAGCAGGTCGTAACTCCAGATTGTGATGAACGATTGCACCAACGTCATGAGAAATGGTGCCAGCAACAGAGCGAAAACAAGAACAACGAACAGGGTTGCGGGCACTCTGTAGGAACCAAGCCTATATATTACAGGAAATAGTCCCCTTCGGTATTCACGGGTTGTGGATCTGATCAGACGGTTGACGACGGCCAGCAGCAAAAACGACAGCAGGATGATCCATAGACTGAATATCAAGGCGACGCGCTCATCGTTCAGCAACGAAAGGAAATTCGTATAGATTTCCGATGATAGGACCGCATAGCCACCGCCGATAACCAACGGGCCGCCGATATCTCCAATAGCCATGAGGAATATCATGAGTCCGGAGATGATTATGTGCGGAGAGATGCACGGGATGGTGAGGTCGAACAGGACACGCACCTTCGGTGTGCCCAAGGAAGCAGCAGTCTCATCGATATGTCTCGGCACTCCCTGCAATCCGGCAGCGATAATGAAGGTGGCATACGGGATAGAAACGATCAATTGGTTGATCAAGAGTCCGGGAAGCCCGAATATATGGGGAAAGAATACACCGATGCGTTGGAACAGCAGGGAAACGATACCACTCCGGCCATACAACGAAAGTACGGAGAAGGCCATGATGAACGGTGGTGTGATCATGGGGATGGTCAACAGCGACAGCCAGAAACGGGAAGCGAAGATATTGGTCCGCACGAGCAGAAAAGCAAGTGGCAAGGCGACCAACAAAGAGATCGATGTCGCAAGGGAACCGAGAATAAAGGTGTTTTTCGTCACGTTGAGCAAATGGGGCCACAGATACGCGGGCAAGGGTTCGGCTGCTGTCAAAGCCGAACCCAGCCCCTTTGTCAAAAGGTGTACGATAGGCACCAGTAGGAAGCCTACCACCAATAGGATCGGTGGAAGCAGGAGTAGAATTCTTGGAATACGTGCCGCTACCCTATTCACCTGCTCCTGGACCTCTCTGTCATGCGGTATCGTGAATCTCAGTCCATCCTGCGGATATTTCTCCCCACCACCAGGTCATCGGAAGAGAATATCCCGGATACTTGCTGGGACTTCTGCAGATCGGGAGCTGAATTCCCCCTGATCGGCTGCTCGAATTCCAACGTCAGTCCATTAGACATCAGGATTTCGCCTTTTACAAGACCTCCCAGGTATTCGATATAGTTAATCGTTCCGTGGAAGGTATTGTCATAGGTGTCGGTCGGTTGTTCGTTGAGGCGAATATATTGCGGTCGCAAGGAAACCCAGACTTCGGTGCCTTTCGCGATAACTTCGTCGGTCTTCACATGGAAGGTCTTGTCATTGACCTCGACACTGGTCACGCCGTCGGTATAATCCAAAACCTTACCGTACATGATATTGGATTTCCCGATGAAACCGGCCACGAAGTCATTGTTCGGGCGGCGGTATATCACTTCCGGGGCTCCTCCCTGCATCAACTCGCCTTGCCGCATGACAAACACCTTGTCTGATATCGAAAGCGCCTCCTCCTGGTCATGCGTGACAAAGATCGTAGTGATTCCCAGAGCCTGTTGGATCTTCCGGATCTCCTTGCGGATATTGAGTCGCAAGGCCGCATCCAAATTCGACAACGGTTCGTCGAGCAATAGAACATCGGGTTTGATCACCAATGCCCTCGCCAGTGCGACACGCTGTTGCTGCCCGCCCGACAACTGGGCCGGCATCCGCTTTTCATAACCGGTCAGTCCTACCAATTCCAAATATTCGGCCACCAAGGAGGCAATCTGCGCCTTGTCGAATTTCTTGATCTTCAGCCCATAAGCGACATTGTTGAACACGTTCATAGTCGGAAATATTGCATAATCCTGGAATACGATCCCGATATTCCGCTTTTGCGGTGGGACTTCGACGAGGTTGCGTTCCCGGAGAAAAATCTTTCCACTGGTAGGACTCTCGAAACCGGCCACCATACGCAGCAATGTCGTCTTGCCGCAACCCGAAGGTCCGAGCAGGGAAACCAGTTCGCCCTTCTCGATCGAAATCGACAAGTCCCTGACAGCCTCGGTATTTCCAAAATTCTTTTGCAGACGCTCGATGATTATTTCAGACATACGATATTACCTTACCTTTTTCTTCATACTGTTTGATATGGCCGTTCCGATTCCGACGATCGCTATGAGCACGACACCCATGGCAGCCGCCCGCGAAAGGAACCCCTCTTCGACAAAATAGGCGATATACAGCGACATGGTTCTCCACCCGGGTGGATTCAACATCAGACTGGACGAGAGTTCCGTGACAACCTTGATCATACCGATGACTATAGCCATGGATATGGCGGGTTTCAACTGCGGGAGCAGGACAGAGAAGAAGGCCTTGACGTCCGTGGCACCCAAGCTGAATGCCGCCTCTTGCTGTGAATCGTCGATCTTCGTGAACCCTGCCTCTATGATCTTCAATACGAATGGTAGCCGCCGGATACCGATCGCTATGATCAGGATGTAGATCGACGCAATGAAATCCCGTCGTCCCAAGGAGACTCCCGAATAGGTCTGCAACAAACCTACCGCGATGATTACACCAGGGATGGTGAAAGGCAACAATGTGAAATAGTTGATCCAGCGCAGCATCTTCCGATTCTTGAACATATGGGCGAATATCACACTGAGAACCACCAGGATCGGAGTGACAGTCATCAATAGTATGATAGTGTTCCTGATCGGCAAGATGTCACTCAGTGCCTTCACATAGTTGTTGGTGGTGAATTCGCGGGGCAACCAATCGTATGCCCAGATGGTTCCGAACGATTGGATGAGAATGGCGACATAGGGTGCCATGAATATCAGTGAAACGAATACGAGCAGTACCAATCCGGCTTTGCGGGACTTCGGACGATCATAGGTCATCTGGCCGATCCTGAAGCGGTGCTTGACCTCGGTCAATTTCATCAGACGACTGACGATGAACAACAGAATGAACGACAACACCAATGTCCATGCTGCGAAGATGATGGGAATTCGTTCATCGCCCATATATGTGATGAAGTTGTTGTAGATTCCGGTGGAAATGACCTGGTAACTGCCGCCGATGATCAACGGACCACCGACATCGCCCATGGATGTGAGGAAAACCATGAGGGCTGCCATAAGTATATGGGGCGAAATGTAGGGAAGCACGATCGAGAACTGGGTTTTCAGCGCGCTGTTTCCCAAGGACATGGAAGCTTCCTCAAGATGACGGGGAACTGTCTTCAATCCGGTTATGATCAACAGCAATGCATAGGGCATTGCATGCAATACTTGCGTGATCACAAGACCTCGAAGTCCATAGATCGATGGAAGATCGATACCGAACAACTCGAAGAACATGGTGAGCACACCACTATTGCCGAGCAATATGATGGTGGCGAAGCTGGAGATGAAGGCTGGGGTTATCAACGGTATCGACAGGATTCCCAGAAAGATGGAGGCACCCGGAATCTGCAGCTTGGCGATCAGGAACCCCAAGGGCAGAGCTATGAGCACCGCGAAACCTGTGGTAAGGAACGCCATTTGAAGGGTGTTGCTCGTGACACGCAGGAGATAGGTGAAGAAACCGGATGGGAGGGGATTCTCACTTGCGAAGATCATGCTGAATGATCCTGTGAATAGTTTGACGATCGGCAGCAATAGGAACATGAATAGAAAAAGTGTTGCTACTGCATAGGCTATATGGAACCAGGAAAATACGTAGGTTTTCTTCATCATGTGCTCCAGTGAATTCGAAAGCCCACACCACGATCGGTGGTGCGGGCCGGGTTTTTGAATTATTTCGTGCCTTTGGTTCTGATGTATTCACCGAAGGTGTTTTGGATCAGTTCACGATTCTCTTCTGCGAGCGCGGGGTCCGGAGCGTAGATAGTGCCCATATCCTTTGTGACGCTCTCGAGGCTGACTGGCAACGAGGGATCCATGACGCCCTGCTTCACGGGGATATAGAGATATTCGGCACCCTTGAGCTGCATTTCATCACTCAAGATGTAGTCGATGAATTCCTTTGCCAGATTGGGGTGCTTGGCACCTTTCACCAAAGCCATGGAGTTGTCATAGACCTGGCTTCCGTCCTCGGGGAAGAGGAAATCGACTGGATAGCCTTCTTCCATCGCAACCAGGGCTGGACGAGAGAGGCCGATTGCCATGGCAAACTCACCCTTGCTTACCAAGGTGTAGATACGTGAGCTGGAACCCGAGTAGTACGGCAGGTTGGCGTTGATGCCTTTCCACAGCGCGGGAGCTTCATCACCATAGATCTGGAGAATTGCGACGATATTCGAGCTCGCGGTCGAAGACTTCAAGGGGTCTGCACTGATAATCTGGTCCTTGTAGACCGGATTGGTCAGATCCTTGTAGGTCCTGGGAATCGGAAGCTTGTACCGCTCGAGTACCTGGGTGTTGTACATGACACCAGTGAACATCAACGACCAGACATGGTAGTAATTTTCCGGGTGGCTCAGCTCAAGTCTGCTGCCGCCTACGGGAATGGAAGACTTGAAACCAGGTGCTTGGGGAGCATAGGGCTCCAATAGACCCATTTCAATGGCATGCTGATAATTGATCATCGAACCGGCATGCACGACATCCGCCTGTGGATTGGCCGATTCGGATTCCAATTTCTTGAACATGGCTTCTGTTCCGCCCGGGTTCAATACATTGACGGTGACTCCGGGGTGCAGGGCTTCGAAGCCTGCCTTCATCGCTTCCGCATACTCTGCGAAAATCGTACTATAGACGACCAACTCTGTTTCACCGTGACCGGCATCTGCTGCTGGCGCTCCACTTTCCTTGGCGCCTGCTGCAAAAACCATCGTGGCACATGCGATGAACATCACGAATACAAATACACGTTTCATCATTAAACCTCCTGAAGATGATGCCGCATTGTATATCCATGCGCAATCGTATTCAAAAAGAATCCGATGAACAGCGTCAGACAACTTCCGAACCGGTCAAATTCCGCCCTGAACCGGAACACAGGCCAACAGTATCGGTCGCGACCAAACCTTGGACACAACAACGGGAAGGCACCTGCATGCCTCCCCTTTCCATGATGGGAATTCCCGATCAAGGCTCTCAATACTTGAGATATGTCCCGAGGTACCCTTTTATGCCAAATCCGCTATCGAAAGAGAGGTCGGGAGGCGACGATTCGGAAGAGGAATCAAATGTTCCGGTAACGGCCAGGGGGAAGGAGAATACTGCACCTGCCCCAATGTTCAGGCTCTTGGAGATCGTAATGATTCCACCGGCTTTCATTTCGAATTTTATGATATTCAGCAATGCTACATATTCTTCACCAAGAAGGGAATAGGTAGAGGTTACCCCTAGGTATCCCAATCCAACTCCGAACTCGATGTATGCGGTTTCGTTCAGTCCCACCATGTACTGGGCTGCTACAGAAGCATTGAACGAAACCGGGTCGGTTTCCACATCCCATTCGAAAATACCCGATGTATACGATGCCGAAGCAAATCCAACACCGATGGTATACCCGAGACCAATCCCTGCCGTTTCCCCTACATAATGGGCTCCAGACAAGACCAACCCAAGTTGATCGATGGATGTTTCCCGATTATCTTCTTCGAACGAATCGTTGCCGACAAACACATTGCCCCCGACAAATCCAACAGCAGATATACTTCCAACGACAATAGACAACAGCAGAACACAGACTAATACTTTTTTCATTAACTACTCCATATTAATAATTATTTACTATCAAATACTATCATTTAATCACAATATTTACAATACTTGAAACGATTTATAATTACATCAAAGAATCTCAGTTCACTTTATTACTCCGATGCAAGCGAAAATTCGAAGGCTCGGGTAGTTTTGTGTCGGAGAAGGCATACCCTGAATGATCGGCGTGTCGATACCCACTGGAACACCATGGGTTGAATGGAGTACGAGCCGTTCACCGGAAGATCGATTCGCCGAGCTAACTTTCTCCACGGTTTTCACACAGTGCAAAATCGTTCGGCTTTATATCGAAAGATGGATCATATCTTACAACGTATGACACATCCAAAAGCTTTCGGAGACTCCGATACCCAAGACAATCCGAATGCAATGAATTTGTCATTTCCCTTATTGCCAATCGTCCAAAATATGATATGCTGTCTCATCAAAAACATCATTTGATACACGGATTCTCAATAAGTGGAGGACCTATGCGACTTACAAAAAAAGTATTTCTTGATCTTGCCATCTACATGTCGAGTTTCGGACTATTGATTGGAATCGTGTTTCCATTCTTCATGCTTGTAATGGGCATTCCCGGTGCTTATGTCATGACAGTACCATTCTTTCTCAGTTGCATTGTTGCCGGAGTGGTTGTCGGTACAATCAATATCCTCCTCGCAAAGACAGTCGTGGGAAAACGGATCGGACTGCTGGCCAACAAGATGCAGTTCATAGTCGGAAAGCTCAACGACGCCAAGAGCCTCTCGGATCTGGAAGATTGTGATTCCCAGGAATGCCAAATTCCTGTGGACTCCACTGACGAACTGGGTGAAAGTGCACAAGCCTACAACACACTATTGCAGGCGTTGTCAAATTCAATTGCCTCCGAAGCCGCGGTGCGGTCGTTCAACAGTCTTTTATCCTCACAATTGGAGTTGGAAATCCTGGCAAAGAACGCTGTTGAACGAATCCTCCACTATCTCGACGCTGATGCGGGAGCGGTGATCATTGAACGGGGTGGAGAATTCGAAGTCATCTATTCCTATGGTGTCAAGAATCCAGCGGAAATCGTCGCCAACGAGAATCTCTGGAAACTGTTCGAATCCTCTGCCACACAACGGACTGTGTTCGATGGCAAGTTGACCATCGATTGCACATTGCTGAGTTTCCGACCTGATGAAGTCTTGACATTGCCGATTGTGTACAAGAATGTTCCCATCGGTCTTCTGCTGGTTGCATCGCGGATCAAATTGGCGGACAGGGCGTTGCAAACTTTGGAAATGTTCAACCAATCCTTCTCGTTTGCCTTGAACAACGCTATCACTTATGACCAGTTGCAGAAATTGGCTGCGAACGATCCATTGACAGGCCTGTATAACCGAAGATTCGGTATGACGCGGTTGACAGAGGAATTCTCCCGTTCGGTCCGAACCCATCTTCCCCTCGGACTGTTGATTTTCGATATCGACCACTTCAAGAAGGTGAACGATACATACGGACACACCATGGGGGACAAGGTCCTGGTCAATCTGTCGAAGATCACGGCAATGGCTGCACGAAAAGGCGACCTGACTATCAGGTATGGTGGTGAGGAATTCATAGTCATACTACCGGGAGCCGACAAGAAGGACTGCGCGTATATCGCGGAACGCCTTCGGCATATGGTTGAAGAGAGTATCATCCAGATGGGTGATATCCAGATTCGCGTCACTATCAGCATCGGAGTTGCCGCGTATCCCGAATATAATGTCGAGAGCGAACACGCACTTATCAAGGCTGCGGACAAGGCATTGTATATGGCGAAGGATCAAGGACGGAATATGGTGGTGTTCGCCTGATAGAAGTGATTTCGGGAAATCTGGAAAGGCAAGAGGTTCACACCCATTCCCTATGCAGCACCTCTTCCACGAACAATCTCGCGATGCGTGGATCGAACTGACTCCCTGCATGGATACGCAGTTGCTCGATCGCTGTATCCTTGTCAGAGGCTTCCCGATACGGTCTATTCGAAACCATGGCAACATAGGCATCCACCACACACAAGAGGCGTGCCTGTATCGGAATATCCTCTCCGGACAATCCGTGGGGATACCCTCGCCCATCCCACCGTTCATGATGGTGGAGTATATGGTTCGCGAAGGCTGCATATTCGTTCACTGTCCGCACTATGGTGTAGCCGAGTTCCGAATGCCTCCTCACGGCGTCCCATTCACTGGAGCCCAATGCTGTCGGCTTGTTGAGTATGGAAGGATCTATGGCAATCTTACCGATATCGTGGTACAACCCTGCGATTCTCATCTCCGTTGCGTCTTCATCGGAAAAGCCCATCGCCCGTGCCAGCTCCTCGCTATATTTGCTGATTGCCATGCAATGCTCAAATTCCCAGGCATCCTTTTGGAACTGAACCTCCAGCAGGTGGTCCACCGCCAACTTTTTCATTTTTGGACTTTCAGCTATCTTCTGCTGATACATCGAATCTTCGGCCTGCTTGACCACTTCCACCAGGTCTTCAAGGGAATTTTCCTTCACGGCGAATCCGAATGAGACGGAAACAGGTAGGTCGCAATTCTTCTCAGCCTTCAATGACGATGCCATACGTTGTACAATCCGTTCAACCTTGTCTGCGGTTGTTTTTGGCAAGAGCATGACGAATTCATCGCCTCCCACCCTTGCGACGACATCGCCATCACGACAATTGTTGCCCAAGGTCTTCCCGACAATTTGGAGCAACCGGTCCCCTGCTTCATGCCCAAAGGCATCGTTCGTCAATTTCAACCCATCGACATCGGCGGCAACGAACGCAAGCGGGAAATATTCCTCACTATCCAGGAGTTCCTTCTGTTGATCATAGAACCTGCGGTTATGCAAACCTGTCAGTGGATCGCGAAAAACCAAGTGTGCCAGGGCATCCTGTTGTTTCTTCTCTTCAGAAACATCCTTGAATACCGCCACAACACCGTCGGCTTCTCCATGCTTGTTCACCACTGGGGTAAGAAGGCATTCCACGTAAAACGATGTGCCATCGCGAGCAAGCAGGATGGTGTCGGGAGCCATTGCACTGGATTCGCCGGATGCGAGAACTTCCTGCACGATATTTCTTTCGGCTTCGCCTGCAGCTTGTCCCTTGATCCTGAATACTGTGGAAAATGGCAAGCCCTCCGCATCGGCTTGTTGCCATCCGGTCAGACGCTCCGCGAGAGGATTGATCATCCGAACATTCCCGGCAATATCGGTAGCGACGACTCCGTCGGTTATCGCAAACAAAACTGCCCGCAATCGATCCTTCTCAAGAGAGAGCAAGTCCTCCATCTCTTTTCGGGCGGACAAATCGGAACATGTTCCCGCCATTTTCAACGGTTCACCCTGCTGTGTTCGCTCCACGACTTTTCCCCGGATATGCATCCACACCCAATGCCCGTCGGCATGTCGCATCCGCATATCCGTATCATAGAAGTCGACCGTACCATCGAGAGTTTGTCGGGACCTGAGTTGGGCAACTTGAAAATCGTCGGGATGCGCAAAATCTTCCCACGTCTTCGCGGTCGTCGGAAGGAGGTCTTCCAAACGAAACCCAAGAATCTGGGCCCAGCGTTGATTGAGTATCAGATTTCCGCTGTCGATTTCCCATTCCCAGGTACCGACATCCGTCCCTTCGATCACCGAGGCAAGTCGTTTCCTGCTTTTTTCCATGTCGAGTTCGAATATTTGCCGATCCTTCTGGAATTCATCGACTTTTTTCAGACCAGCGCGGGCCATGACCAACATTACAAGGAGGATACCGATTGGACCGAATATGTTGAGCAGGCGTACTAAGCCGAGAACCGTTTCCAACCGAGTTTCCATCTCGGTGAGCTGTTGGTTTTCGCTGTTCTGGATCTCACCGATCAAACGAATGGTTTCATCGATAACATAGCGACTTCTTGTAGATACCTCCATGAATAATTCCATAAGTTCGGGAGAAAATTGGTTCGTTCCGATCGACGAACGAAAATCGATGAGGGGCTCTTCCAATTCATGTACTATGGTTTTATAGTTCAATCGTATCAATTCCATTCGCCGTAGATTCACTGTAGTATCCTGCAGCACTCCATCCAAGGAATCATAGGCTTGTTCGAAATTGATAATTTCCCGATCTATCGAGTCCAAAAACTTGTCTTGGGCGGTAATCACAAATCCACGGGTTGCGGAAACAATTCCAAGCATCGAAGAATACATGGTATGGGTACTGTCAAGAACACTGTGCGCTTGTTCACGTCTCGCATACGTCCGGGTGGCCATTCGAAGGCTGATGAGATTGGCGATGCCGATGCACACGATCACCACGACAACAACGCTTATGCCTTTGACAAGTTTTCGTGTAATCCTAGTGTCGGTCTCTCCTAGTGCCAAACCAACCTTCCTTCCTTATACCAAACAAGTATCCCACAGCTTCGGTCCAGATACAACCGATTCTTCGCCGTACCCGACAGACAGATTCTCCAAACAAACCAGAGGAATTACCGCCCGGAGATTGCAGTATCCGGAAGCGCATATTATACTCGGAGAGATATCAAATACCGGGGGTTATAGGTGCCGCTTCATTTTCCTACGCTTGGTTTGGTCCTGTTGACTGTTGGATTCACGACGTCAGTTATTCTGGTTTTCCTCTGGCGTATCAACCGTGAGGTTGAAGGACCCGGAATTTGGGCTTTGGCATCTATCGTCTGCACGCTCGGCTATGTTCCCCTGTGGCTTGAACCCCAGATCGGAAATATTGCGATAATCCTGAACAACATATCGGCAATCGGTACGCTCCTGTTGATTCTTGAGGGAATCCTTCGGTTCCGTCGGTTTTCCTTCGGATACAGAAATCGGTTTATCGCCGAGTTGCTCTATTTCCTTGTCTATATGGCCTCGACCACGATCAATCTGGAGAACGCCCGTGCACGGTACCTGGTGAACGACCTCCTGCTCTGTGTGATCCTCCTGGTAATCATCTATGTGCTGTTGATCCGACACAAGGGAATGGAAGGGGTGATCTATGGAATCATCGCCGGAATGTTCGTACTCTTGCTGGCAGCTTTCAGCTACCGCTGGTCCATGGCGCTTTCGGGTATGGTCGATTCGGAACAGATCAACACCTCCATGACCACGGTAATTTTCTTCACCTTGACCCCATGGTCGCTCGGTTGGACGTTCGGGCTTGTGGTCATCCTCAATATTCGCACTCAACAGACCCTCTGGGATACAGCTCGTCGGGATCCACTCACCGGTTTGTACAACAGATTGTGGATGATGGAGACCTTCTCAACCCGTCTAGGCGGAAACCAGAATGGGACAAGGAAGTCTTTTTGTGTGGCTATCATCGATATCAACGGGTTCAAACTTATCAATGATACCCGTGGACACATCTTAGGTGATGAAGTGCTCAGGAAGGCAGCCGATATCCTCAACAACCATTTGGGACCCACAGATTCCGCGATCCGGTATGGTGGCGACGAATTCATCCTGCTGATAGATTGCGCGGGAAACAAGGATAGCATGGGGAATCTACGCGAACGGTT
Source organism: Spirochaetae bacterium HGW-Spirochaetae-2 (assembly GCA_002839355.1). Lineage (GTDB taxonomy): Bacteria > Spirochaetota > Spirochaetia > Sphaerochaetales > Sphaerochaetaceae > UBA8525. Next base: position 24,235 of record PGXW01000014.1, on the reverse strand, counting down.
GGTGCGAACCATGGAAACTCCCACCACGCTCGGCGAGTTCAACCTGCATTTTTCGGTAAGCATCGGAACAGCGATGTTCCCCGAAGATGGTGAAACGGTTGACGAACTTTTGAAAATCGCCGATGACCGCATGTATATGCATAAACGCATCAAATGTCGCAATACCGAAATTTCCAACAAGGAGGCACTACATGGATAGAAAAATCTTGTATATGACCAAGACAGGACACTCAAGAAAGATTGCGCATGCAATTGCGGATACGCTGGAGCTCGAGGCACTCGATGCGAAAACAAATCCCGATTTGAGCAACACCGACCTGCTTATTGTCGTAGGGGGTATCTATGCCGGAAGGAGCAATCCTGAACTGATTGAATTCATGAAAAGAATCGATTCCACCCTGGTCAAGCATGCAGTTCTCATAACCTCGTGTGCGAGCAAGAAATTTTTCCAGAAAGAGGTCCGTGCGGTATTGTTCGAGAATGGAATCGAGGTATTCCCCAAGGAGTTCGTATGCAGGGGCAACTTTCTTTTCGTCGGTCTTGGACATCCGAACAAACAGGACTTCGCCGATGCGATCGATTTTACCAAACAGGCCATCGACCACTACCAGAGCTGACCCGAAATATCCTCCCCTCAGTTTTCCATGACTGCCTGTGGAGACTTTTCCACATAGAATCTGAACCGGTTGAGGAACCGCGCGGCCGGAGCACCGTCGACCAGATCATGGTTGAAACTCACGGAAATGTGCATGATTTCCCTGATCTCCACTGCATTGTTCACCACAACCGGTTTTTTGATGGTACTGCCAAGCGCAAAGGAAACGGCGTTCGGACCACCAGCATAGGGGACAGCGTATCCGGGAATGTGCGAGAACATACTCACCGATGTGACAAATACGGTACCCGAGAGCTTCCGGACGGTCTTATGGTTGCCTAGGATTCTTCTGAATAGAAATAGGACCAAGCATTTGGGAAGCATGTCCAAGAACCATCGAACAACCGGGGAGGAAATATATCCACTTGTCTCTTCGTCGTCGTGCTTGGACGCATGGATCTGTGCATCCACGTCTCCAATCGACTTGCTGTTGATGTCGCGGATAACCAGTTGTTTTGGAATCAGCCCACTCTTGTACTCGACTTCGATGGGGATATTGATATCGACACTGTCGAACCGGGTGGTCTTGCGGTAATTGATCATGGCATTGAGCTCGGGTACATCCTTCAGGCATTTCCCTATGGCTTTGAGCATAAAAGCGAGCAATGACCCCCCGGATCCATCCCGCCGGCATTGCCGGAGGATTGACCTGAGGTTTGTAATGTCGAAATCGAGCAATGCATGGTAGATATGCCCACCCGCGACGAGATCGAACCCGTACATGGATAATTTCCGTGTTATGGGGGTCTTATACTGTTTCATTCGCGTTCCCGTATCCATAACCGCACATGTCTCCCATGGTATGACACAATGTGTTTTTTTTCCAGTGTATACGGTGGCACGAAACTCGAAGTGGTTGAAGAATCTTCACATTGATCGACTCGGTTATCTTTTGGAATCCTGTAATATTTATACTGGATTTTTATTTACTCCGGAATTGAGGTGTCATATACTACCGGTAGGTCTAGTATATGAGTCGCCTGAAAACTCTGCGAGGGGAAGGGGAGAATACTTTCATGGATACGATTCTCATAGTCGAGGATTCAAAAACCGATACATTAATAATTACAGGTGCGCTTGCCAACTACATCACCATTACAGCTGTTGACGGACTGGAGGCGCTTGACAAATTGTCGGCATATCCCGATATCGACATGATCATCCTCGACCTCCATATGCCGAACATGAATGGATTCGAGTTTCTGCAGGCAATGGAAAGCAACAATCAGACACTTCCCATTATTGTGCTGACAAATTTCGACGAGGTGGAAAGTGAAGTCAGGGCTTTGGAATTGGGCGCTGTCGATTATATCCGCAAGCCGTTGAATTTCCTTGCGTTGCTCAAACGGGTTGAGGTGCATTTGCGCCTGGCAAAGGCGACCAAGGTCATACAAGCCCATAACCAGGTCCTCCAGGCGGCAATGTCCCGCAACCAGGAACGGATGGACCAGACCCAAGAAGCTACGGTCCAGGCACTTGTCCAGCTCCTGGAAGTACGGAATATCGAAACCGGTGCCCATATACGCAGGACAGCGAAGATCATGCAGGTCCTTGCCCAACAGATCGCAAGCATGGACATGCCCGGCTATAGGATTACTCCTGAATTCCAGGCAGACCTTGTACGGACTGCTCCGTTGCATGATATCGGAAAAGTTGGGATTCCCGACAACATCCTGTTGAAACCGGGCAAACTGACCTTCGAAGAATACGAGCATATGAAACGGCATGTCGAATACGGTGTCAATGCATTGTATTACCAACAGGAAAAGGGACATCCGATCGTCGACTTCATGGAGGTCGCACGGGCGATAATCCAGTACCATCATGAACGGTTTGACGGCAATGGCTATCCGCAGGGACTGAAAGGCACCGCTATCCCCTTGCCCGGCAGACTCATGGCGATTATCGATGTGTACGATGCACTCACCAGCGAGCGGGTATACAAGAAAGCCTTCTCGCATACCGAATCGATGGGCATACTGTCAGATGAACGTGGCAAGCATTTCGATCCTGTGGTGGTCGATGCGTTCTTCGACATCCAAGATGCGGTGAAACTCATCTGTGCACGGAACCAACCATCGCAGTGACCCTCACAGGGATTCGGACTCCCCACTGATCCATGGCATTTCTTTTCCCGTAACGAGTTGCAGACGGAAACCCAGCTGTGCCGCATGGTGCTGGATATGCCTTGTCGTATACACATGCAATTCGGCTCGGCTCATGTTCCTGAAGGATATACCCGACCCCGCTGCCAAGACACCTGCAGATTCCGAGGCCAGGACCTCCCTGATCTTGGTCCGGCAATGCCCAAGATACTCCATGCAGAATTCACAGGAATACAGTTCGGTTGGCAGCACATCCGCCATCTCCTCATAATCCTTGAAAATCTGCTGGTGTTCGAGGTGGAATACCTGTTGCTTGAAAGGAATGGTATCTCGACCAAGGTAGAAATCGGTATAGAAAAGTGTATGGAACACTACTTGTGAAAATGGATAGTCTCCGTGATCCTGTTGCCATTCCGACTCGGGACAACTTTCAATGCAGAATTGTACGGTTCTCAAGGCTGCCAACAGCTGCCTTGCCAATAGACGGGCCAATGTGTTCATGGTTAGCCCCTCCCTTGATCGTAGGATAGGGCAATTTGTCTATACAATGCAACCATGCATGTGTCTAAAATCCATTTGTCACCAACCAATTCATGAGTTCCTGTTCCCGATCGACAAGGGTGTCCGACGATTCCACATAGGGACCCAAATGTTTTTGGGCGATTATGCACCCATCCACCATGTAGAGGACCCGCTGTGTCTTGGCAGCAACCTTCATATCGTGCGTCACCAACATGACTGTTGTTCCCTGGCTGTTGATCTCGGCAAGTATCGTCATGATCTCCGCCGCCGATTTGGAATCCAGTGCTCCTGTCGGTTCATCACCGAAGATCATGGCCGGCTCATTGATCAAAGCCCGGCAAATCCCAGCCCGTTGCAATTGTCCTCCCGACGCTTGGGTGATGCTGTTGTCGGCAAGGGTTGCGATACCGGTCATTTCCATCAGCCTTTTTGCCTTGTCATGCACCGCCTTCTTGTCGACATGTTTTTCCAGCAGCGCGGGAAACATGATATTGTCTATCAACGAAAGGTTCTTCAGAAGGTTGATATCCTGGAATATGAACCCCATATGCTCCAAACGCAGCTTCGAAAGTGCCTCTTCCTTCAATGAGCCGATTTCCTGGTCCATGAACCTCACGCTGCCACTGGTGATCCTGTCCATGCCGCTCACCGTATAGAGCAACGTCGACTTGCCGCTGCCCGACGGCCCCATGACGGAGACGAACTCCCCTTCCCCGATCCGCAGGTCGACATCCCTCAGGATGTGCAGGACATTGTCCTCATCCAACGCTATCTTCTTATGAACATTCCTTGCTTCCAACATAGTACGCATATAATCCTCCACCAACTGGTCTCTATTCGATTCTTTTCACACGTTGCTCAACTTCTAAGCACTACCGAAAGGTCTTCGGCGACAGCAATCTTGCAACTCAACGACAGGGTGATGCCCACAACAACAATGATCAACAGCGGGTATACCAGCCAGGTCTGCCACGCGATACCCACGAAACGTATGCTAGCCGCACCCATCGAGGACATGGCCATGCTGACCAGTATCTCACCCAGATAATCGGCCGCCAGGATTCCCAAGATGATACCAGGGAGCAGGACCGCCATCGTTCCGGCCAGATATTGGTGCTCGATTTGCTTGGCCGACAGCCCGATACTGCGCATGATCGCAATCTGGGACATGTCCTTCGACAACAACATCTTGAGGAACAACGCCGTAATCAACACCATGACGACAATTGCGATCGCAAGTCCGCCGATCACGATAGCACCCATCTGCCGGATGATATTCCCCATCGTCTGCCTGGCGTATTCCTTGATCCCATTCACCTGGGCAGATGCGTAGGTCGATTGGTAATGTGCCATTTTCGCCGACACATCCGCATGTAAAGCGATATCCAGATTCACCATGTACCAGAGGATCGCATCGTGCTGCAAGCCGAGGGAAGCACCGGCTTTCGCGGTCTTACCCCCATTGGTGATGTCCTGGTAGATACCACTCACCTTCAGCTGCTTCTCTACCCCACCGACCTGGACGACCACCGTGTCACCGACCTTCTTATCCAATCCATCCGCAGACGCTTGCGCGAACGAGAGGGAAATCTCTCCAGCTTCAGCAGGAGCGGTCCCTTCCAAGTACTGCAAGGGGAATACCGAGAAATCTCCCGTTTCGATGAGTATGTAGTCCCACCTGCCATCCGCTGTCATGGCCGGGTATGAACAGGTGATATAAGCCGCATGCTTTTCGATATCGGAATCGTTTTCAAGTTCGGCCAACAACCGTTCGAAGTCGGCAGTTATCGTGTCGGTTTTGCGTAGGTCGATCCGAACATCGCATTGACCGATTCCCATGTAGGTCGAGAACTTTGGTGAATTCATGGTGTTGAACACATTCAACGGCAGAATAGCGATGAAGGTGCACACGATGAAAATAAAGAACAACAACCGGTAGAGCTTGATTCGGGTGGCGACATCCCGCAGCCCCATATAGATACTTGTATCGAGAAACCTGTTTTTCAAGAGTGGAAACCGGTATTTCCTGTGCTTTCCCCGTTGCATGATATCGGAACGCAATGCCTCGGTCGCCGAGATTCCATCGATCCTTCCCAATACACTGCGACAGTACAGTACGACAATCAGATAAATCGCTACGGGAGCAAAAAGGGAGAGCACATATTGCAAGCTTCCCGACAGATCCGAAGACAGATACAATCGCATATTCCCATTGAAGGCACGGACAACAAGAAAGGAAAGTGCATATCCGAGAACACCAGCAATTGTGGCAACAACCTTGTATTTCGTCAGATAGACATTCCTGATGTCCTTCTTGGATATGCCCATGGCTTTCATGACACCGATTTCCCTGAGATCTTCATCGATTGTCGCCAGGAAAGTCAGTCGGATGCAGAGGGAGGCCACCACCACCAGCAACAAGCTGATGAGAACGATCACCATGACAACAGCCGCATCGGACAAGGCATTGAACAGGGAGAAGAGCCTTCCCTCGATAGTCGGTCCGTTGGATGGCAATCCGGCTTCCCTATACGCGTTCCTGACTGTCCGCAGGTCGCCATGCTCATGCAGCTTGAATTCGATAAGGTATTCCATTTCACCGACCTGGTGTTCGAGCATTTCGTCATAATCGGCCTGGTTGATGACAAACCGTTTCGAGGAAGCCAGTGCCGAATTCATCTCGAAATCCCTGGCATACTCGGAAATGACGAATTCCTTCCGGAATCCCCGAGATTCTATCCTAAGTACATCGCCAAGGCTCAATCCGTAGGTTTTCATGAAATAGATGGGAACTGCGACTTCTCCCGCCTGGATATCCAACTTCCGGTTGTCCAAATCCAAGATGAAGTCGAATTTTTGGTTCTGTACGACAAAGGAAATATCTTGCACCGTGTCGACCATTGTCCGGTTCGCACCGAAATGGATATCGCTTCCCTCGATATTCAGGAGGTACATCGTTTCCTGTTCGGCAATATGCTCACCCAGTGCGGCAACCAATGCATCGACCGCCCCTTGGTCGTAGGAACCGATGTGCATTTGTGTCAGATCCGATGGAACCGCATGGGTCTTAAGCTGTGCGATCGACTGCATCAGATTCGCAATGATATTCGTCGCACTGGAACCCAGGACGACAGCCATGGCAATGAACACCAAAACAGTCGCCGTAATGATCTTCTTTCGCCGCACATCGTTCATCACAATTTTTAAAAACATATTCCAAAACTCCCCAACATGTTGTCCTCACAGCTCACAAGTACCTTTCCATATACTGGATCATAGGACGTATACCGAAAGACAACCATCGGTAATACGTATGAGAAAATCACGAGACAGCTACGTATTTAGTACCAGCCCCACTATCGACCTAGAAGCAGAGCCTGTTCAACTGCCTTGAGAATCACTTTGCTGCTGTAGGTCGCACCCGCAACCGCATCAAGCTCCACACTCTGGGTCGCCACTATGTGCGGCAGCAAGGATTCGGCATCTTTTCCCTGGCCATTGCGGTGTTCCTTCAGTTCGACCGTGACAATCCTATGGTCGGCGACTTCGACAGTCACAACCACCTTGACGGGGAAAGCTTCATATGAACCCTCGTATATGCCGTCGGCAATCTTGGAAAGGTCCGGATTTTCAATCGACAAGACCAACAGCTGGTTCAAGGCAACTTCCGATTTCCGGATAAAACTGCGGACACCCACAACTCCGACAACTATGACCACCAACAATACCAATACGAAAATATATCGCTTTTTCATAATTGACTCCGATTTGGTACCATCACCCCTGGGCTGCTTTCGATGGTGCAAACAGTTTCAATACAACTTTCCGGACCAATGGAGCAGGAAACAGATCCGCTTGCAACAGCATGGCCAAGCCAATGGTCGCCTCGACAACCCCGATGAAGAAAAACAAAATATGGAGGAATGCGATTGTCTCGATCACAAGGACTTGGATCACAATCCAAATCACCATGCCACTACCCAACACTCCGGCGACATATCCATGCCACTTGAACTTTTTGGCCAGAAGCACCGCCCCGACAATATTGCCTATCCCGAATAGTCCGAATAGGACCAGACCCGGTATGAGAAAGGAGTCGAACGGCGATCCTTCCAGCATCGAGAGTGGAGCACCAAGGGGAGCCATGGGTTCGACAATACAGGCATACCCGCCACCCAAAGCACCGACACCGATCACCACATGCAATGCGAACAGAAGCATCTTCATATATTTCATGATACTATTTCCTCCTGTATCAATTGTTGCAATGGATGGAAAGATAGGGAAAACACCACCTTGGATTTTACACAGCATGTCGGGAAATTGCATCACCCGCACACAGCGAAACAAGAAAATATTCAGGAAAATTTTGCCTCTGAGAACGCCAATTGTTGTATTGGTGCAAATTTTGTAATCAGTTAAATGAATGGTATCGCAATCCCAGGGCAAGAGCCGGAAAGTGGAGGCTTCGCCTCCGCTGCCGCCCCAAGGAGCTCACGTATCTCACCCTACGTTCCCTGCTCTCACTCGGTAATGGACCAATAGTAATTGCTCCGCTACCCTCGTTTCGTTGGGGAATAAATAATCGATACAGTCGCCATGCTGTTGCATTTCAGCTTCGTTTGTTGTTATATGCAGGAAGAGGAGACTTGCATGGACCACTATCCTGATGCCTGCATCTTTTGCGATAGAAATACCACACCAATCGTGCATGAAAACACCTCTGCGTATGCCATGTACGACAATTCACCGGTTACACCACTCCATGCACTGGTCATACCGAAACGACATGTTCCGGACTACTTCGACTTGTCGTATAAGGAATTGTCCGACTGCCACGAGCTGTTGCGTCTGATGCGAGAAGAAATCCAAGCCCATGATCCTTCCGTCCGGGCTTTCAATGTGGGGATAAATGTTGGAAAAACTGCCGGACAGACGATTTTCCATTGCCACATCCATCTGATTCCACGCCGGACAGGAGATGTCGAGGATCCACGGGGTGGCATACGGCATGTGATTCCGGGCAAAGGATTCTATTGAACCGTTTCCGGGATATCGGTATTCGGAAAAAAGTATCGGAGGCATAACTTTTCTAGAAATTCCAGGTTGCCACTAGCCGCACAAAGTGTCGGTTGGTATATTTTTGTCCTACGGGTGGGTTTGCTATGAAACATGAAAAAACATGGAAACATGATACGATACTCTTTTTGGTAAGTCAGAACATCAGCTTGTTCGGCTCGATGCTGGTCCAGTATTCTATCATGTGGTACATAACACTCGTGACGCAGTCGGGAGTCATGATGACCATCTCGATCCTGTGCGGGTTCATTCCGACACTTATCATCTCACCGTTTGCGGGGGTGTGGGCGGACCGGTTCGACCGCAAGCGATTGATTATCTTCGCGGATGCGCTCATTGCTCTGGTTACCCTTGGAATGGCAATTCTCTTCTATCTCGGCCAGGATGCGATCTGGCAATTGTTCGCTGTATTGTTGATACGTTCCTTTGGGACTGGTATCCAAACACCAGCGGTAAGTGCCCTGCTCCCCCAGATTGTGCCACAGGAGAAGTTGACCCGGGTAAACGGCCTAAACGGAAGTGTACAATCGTTGGTAACCATTGTCACACCGATGCTCAGTGGGGCACTGCTCACCCTCAGTCCGATAGAATCGATCTTTTCCATCGATGTCGTGACAGCTGCGATCGCCATTGTGATCCTCTCGTTCTTCCTGAAAATCCCTATCCATGAAAAAGCCAAGGAGCATCAGGAGTTCAGCTATTTCTCCGATATGCGTGACGGCATACGCTACATCAACAACCATGGGTTTATAAAAGTCCTATTCGCATTTTGTGCCGCATTCTTTGTATTCGTGACACCGCTGGCTTTCTTGACCCCATTGCAAGTGACCCGAAGTTTCGGTAGCGATGTGTGGCGTCTTACGGCAATCGAGGTGGCGTTCTCAGGCGGGATGATGCTGGGAGGATTGCTCATTGCATCCTGGGGCGGTTTCGCAAACAAATTGCATACCATGGCATTCAGTACGATCATAACGGGTCTGGCGACCCTGGCTCTCGGAATCATCCCCATATTCTGGATCTACTTGGCTTTCATGGCGGTCATCGGCGTTTCCATGCCGTTGTTCAACACGCCCTTCACAGTCCTTCTCCAGCAGAAAGTCGAGGAAAGATACCTGGGTCGAGTGTTCGGTGTATTCAGCATGATTTCCAGTTCGGTCATGCCGCTATCGATGTTGGTGTTCGGTCCCCTTTCCGATGCCATCGAGATCGAATGGCTCCTGTTGGTAACCAGCGTACTCATGACAATCCTGGGATGGGCCATGTTGGGAAACAAGAAACTGGTGGCGGCGGGAGCTCCGGACATTGCCGAATCTCCCACCGAAGTGCAGTCCTAATCGGACTTTCTGGTAACCGGAAGCCATACCTCGCATCGGTAATCGTTCGCCTGTTGGTCCCCTGCGAAGTACACCTCAATATCGGGTGCATTGCTGTATTCATATCCTGAAGTTGGCAACCATTCGGTTATTATTCTTCGCTGCAGGTCCTGTATGGCGTGCGGCATGGGACCGATGCATTCGAATATCGCCCACGTGCTTGCGGGAATCCTGTACTCGACAAAGCTGTCCCCGGCCTTCCTGGTGGATGCCACTGCGATGAAATAATCGAAATCATCACCCTCCATATTTCCACAGACACCAAGCAATCCCTGTGGTTCCCTATCCAAATATTCCATGATCCGGGGAATCGTCCCCGCTTGGATCGTGCGTTGCCAGAACTTGGGAACTTCCTCGAAGCATTCTTCCATTTTCACGGAGAAATGTTGTCCTACTCCAACGATGGTGAAACTCTCTTTCTTCTCGATTCGATACTGCATTTCGGCTCCTCCTGTGATTGCCATGCTGAAAATCATCCGTGGGTGCGCCTTGAGTACGACCCCGGCTCTTCTCGCTTCCGATGGACTCATGCCATGGACCACATGGAATGCACGGTTAAATGCAGTTGGGGATTCGTATCCGTATCGCAACGCGATATCGACAATCTTTCCGTCACCACGCTGGATATCGAATGCAGCCAACGTCAGCCGTCTGCGCCGAACATATTCGGACAAAGGGATTCCGGCGATGTACGTGAACATCCGTATGAAGTGAAAGGTCGAACAACAAGCGATCCGTGCCGCGCGCTCGTAACTGATCTCCTTATCGAGATTGTTCTCCATGTAGGAGACAGCTTCATTCAGTCTGGCGATCCATTCCATGTTTTACCTCCTGGCACTTCTGAACATACACGACCGTACGAATCGAATCCTCTCTTACCATGCACAATTTGGAGAGCCTGGAAACCACAATATCGGCTATCGCGTCAGTCTATCGAGACCTTCTTCAACGGTAGGAACAAAAACCACTGAATTGCCTTTGTTGCATTCGTATATGAAGGATTGCAGGCTTTTACTCCCATAGGAGGAAAAGTCGCCGACGATGGCGATCTTGAACTGGTAGTTCGAGAATTTTTGCAAAATCTCACCGGCAACACCACTGGATAATGTGAAGAAATCCTTTGGAAGGCTGTCCTTTTCCATGACCATGCCTACGCAGTGGCCTTGGTACCACGTGGTCGCCATAAGATCCAGCATGTCGGAGGCCTGTTCGATTCGGGTACTTGTATCGAAAAGGGCAATCGTCTTTCCGTTCCTTTCGACAACTTCCATAGTATATCCTCAATTGGCGCCGACGAGACGTTCACAATGGATTGTCCTGGCCGTATACAGCCCCAACACTATGTACACACTGGTCATGATGAATACCGCAGGGAATCCGATGATACCCACCAGATACCCGGCGAGCAGGGGATACACCACCTGCATGATCGAACCGGCACCGGAAAGTCCCGTATAGACCGCCCGATTCTCATTGGTGGAAATCTCCAACAATACACCGGAGGATACGATTTGGCTGATGGTAAACGAAATGCCGCTGAGAAGGAACACCAGCGAGTACCAACGGGGGGCCGCTGGCAACAGCAGTGCCACCAACAGCGTCAATGCGCTGACGATGACAAACAGATAGATCATGGAACGGTAGCGTTGTCCTTTGGAAAACAGTGTCAAGGCAATATTGGCTCCCAAGGCTCCAACCATTTGCACCAGCAGGAATGTTCCTGTCATTCCCCCGTCGACGGGAAACCGGGATCTTCCATACAGCAGAAGGAACGGCAGGGTTGAAACGATCACCCCGCTCGTATTTATAAGGAACAGATATTTTCGGAAATTGGGATCATCTTTCAATACCTTCCAGAACTCGCGATACTTTTCACGAAGCGGTGTCCGCACAGGAGCAGGTGCCACCGGTTCGATTATCAACCAAAATCCAATGGTACCCAAGAGCAGCAGCAACCCGGCAAGTAAAAACAGCAGGCTGTAGTTGGCTGGATACGATATCTGGGAGAGGATCACCTTTACCAGAAGGGCAGAAACGATAACTCCGACACTGGAAATCAACTGTTTGACCACAAGCAGTTTCTTTCGCTTTTCCGGCAGGATCACCTTCCCCATGATATCGGTGTAGGAGATATTGGCATACGCTCCACTGAACGAAAATACCGTCATCACCAGGATGATGGTCCATACTTTCCAAAGTGCCTCACCGCCAAGGTTTCCCAAGAAAAGGCCAAGGGCAAGCAACGCGGCTACCCGGATGTAGATACCCGCAAGCAAGGCCGGCTTCTTCCTTCGCAAAGGAACGATCATGCCGGCGAAGACCAGTTGCATGAATTTGGTGCCACCTACCATGATCGCCGACAGAATTCCCATATGGACGGCGGTTCCGCCGGATTCGGCGAGCATGTTCGGGACCACGGTGTTTATATCGATGAAGTTGAGTGTCAATGCCAGGAACAGGGCATGGATCAGAAATGCAGTGAAATTCCGTTTTTGTACCGTTGCTTCTTCCATGCTCTGGTATGTACTCCTACTGTACAGCATAATCCTGGAAACAGGGGATAGGCAAGTAACTTGACGTACAACTGGAACTTCAGCCAGGTGTTGAAATTGTATGATTTTTCAATTAGAATGAGAAGTTATTATTTATTTACTTCCGAAACCGGGTCCCATCATTGCCAAACTGTCCAACCTGCCGTATAACTACACTGGTCAACAAATAAATTGAAATCTATCCAAGGAAATGAGGAAGTCACAATGGATCGTGAACGATCGACAGAAAAGAGACTCATCCTATCGTTCATTGCCTTTTCGTGCATAATCATATTTGTTGCGGCAATCAGTCTGGTCAGCATCAATCGGACCACGGCCGACTTGCAGGATGAATTGGGGCTGTTCACCGACCTACCGTCCGATACGTTGGAACAATCCAACCGGATATTGGAAACCGACACACTTGCCAGCAGCATCACGGTGATTTCCGGTTCATTGGTGTTGATTCTCATCAACTTCCTCATGACCATCGGTGGACTAAAGCATACTCAAGAGGAAAAGAACTCCCACGACCATATAGAAGAAGAATTGCGAGCCATCAATGACAAGCTGTCAAGTGTCATCGAGGGTACCAATGTCGGCACGTGGGTATTGGATATCCCTACCGGCATATCTGAGATCAATGCCCGCTGGGCCGAGATTGTGGGGTACACGCTAGACGAATTGTCTCCCTTCTCCATCCATACGTGGCGCAACCTCACCCATCCCGATGATCTGAAAGTTGCGGAAGCTCGCATGCAGGAAGTGTTGGCCGGCAAGCAGGATTTCTATGAAGTCGAATTCCGGATGCACCATAAGACAGGGACGTGGGTGTGGGTGCTTGACCGGGGAAAGGTAACCAAATGGTCGGCTTTAGGTGAACCCTTGGTCATGAGCGGAACCCATACCAACATTACCAGATTCAAACAGGCCCAGGCGGCATTGGAGAAGAGTGAAGGCAGCCACCGCAAGTTGGTTGAACAGATGAACCAGGGACTTCTGGTGTGTAGGGTCGAGGAAGATACCGACCACCGGATGGTCGATGCGATTGTCCTCAGCGTAAACAAACGGTTTGAGGAAATAATCGAGAAATCTGCTGAGGGCATACTGGGTAATTCGGTCGATACTATCTTTCGCGGCAGCAGGACCGAGTGGATCGAATTGTTCAGAAGCGTAGTGGAATCGGGCAAACCGAAGATCGTCGAACGCTATACACCACAACTTGGCAAGCACCTGAGGATATCGGCATATTCTCCCGAACCGTTGCTGTTCGCCGCGATCATCGACGACATAACACAATCGAAAGTGGTGCAGAACCAGTTTGCCTTGGAGAAAGCCCGTCTGGAAACAACCTTGTTGTCCGTTGGCGATGGGGTCATCGCGCTCGGTCGTACCGGACATATCGATGTGATCAACAGTGTGGCACAAAATCTGACCGGATGGGAGTATGCCGATGCGGTAGGTAAGTTCTATCGCGAAGTACTGAATTTTGGTGAAGAGGATATTGTGGAGAATTCGATCGAAGCCAAGAAGTCGGTCGAAGCCGGTACCACCGAAGTGTTGGTTTCGAAGCAAGGCGAATCGATTCCAATCGAAGCGATCGCCTCTCCTATCTTCGACGCTTCGGGGAATGTCGACGGCGTGGTGCTTGTTTTCAGGGACTGCACCGAAAAACGGAACAAACAACAGCAGATCCTGCACTTCAGTTACAGCGACCCGATGACCGGACTGAAGAATCGGCGAGCATTCGAAGAGGAAGTCCACCGATTGAATCATGTCCGCTATTGTCCTTTGGTGCTCGTGATTGCCGATGTCAACAACCTCAAACTCACCAACGATGCCTTCGGCCATGATGCGGGTGATACCTTGCTGCGTACCGTCGCGGAAATTCTTCGCAAGGAATGCAGGGAAACCGATATCGTGGCGCGAATCGGGGGCGATGAATTTGTAATCCTCTTGCCCAATACCGATGCAGAGCATGCGAATGTGATCATCGACAGGATAAATGCCTCCATCGCCACCGCACGGGTGAAGGACATGCCCGTATCGGTTTCGTTTGGAAAATCGGTCAAACTGGTCCGCTCGAACAATATGGATGAGTTGTTCAGGGAAGCCGAGCATGAAATGTACCGGAAAAAAGTCGCCGAGCGACCGCAAATCAGAAAACGGATCATCGACCAATTGCTTTCATCACTGTTCAGCCAAAATCCGGAGGAGCAAGTCCATAGTGAACGGGTGGGAAGGCTCTGCCGCATGATCGCCGAACATGCGGGGTTGGGGGATGATGAAGTGGATGAGATGCAATTGGCCGGGGTCATGCACGATATCGGCAAGGTCGCTTTGGGCTCCGAATTTTTGGCAACCGAAAGCCTCGTCGATGAGCTCGAGGGGAGCACGGTGCTTCGCCACCCGGAAGTCGGTTACAACATCTTGAGCGCAACCTCGCAATATGGAGCGATTGCGGAATTCGTCCTTGCACACCATGAACGGTGGGACGGAACCGGATATCCCAGTGGATTGAAAGGACCTGCCATTCCCCTTCAGGGACGCATTCTCGCGCTGGCCGACAGTTATTCTCTCATGACAACCGCAGAACCGAACGGACTGGGATTGTCCGACCGGGAAGCCCTCGGAAAAATTTCCATGGAAGCTGGCTCCAAGTACGACCCCGAGCTGACGACACTGCTGACCCAACTGGTCCTAGGCAACGATTGAATAGCGGTGTTGTTGTCGAAAAACACGTAGTCGTGATACAGTAGGCCAACTCTTACGTACGAGGTTCCCTATGCGCAACCGGATCATCATAGCACTCTGCATTCTTTCTTCAATCCTGGCTTTCACCGGGTGTACCAAAACAAGTACCGACGACGTTCCACATACTGTCACCGGGGAATCCATACGTAACGAACCATTGCCCAAATTGAAGGTAGGGATGATGAGTGCGGTCGATTCGGCACCATTCTACCATGCCTTGCAGCAAGGCTACTTTGAACAAGAGGGAGTCGATGTCGAATTGATCCTCTTCACCAACGGACAGAACAGGCAAACCGCTTTGCAGACCGGACAGGTCGACGGAGCAATGACCGATCTGGTCGCGCTGATAACTCAAACAAAGAGCGATTTCGCACTGACAGGAACCCTCTCCACCGACGGGGATTTCCCATTGCTTGCAAAAGGGCCGTTGGACGGAAAGAAGTCGGTTTCGGCGGGAACCATGGAAATCAGTGTCACCAACTACCTGTTGGAACAGTACCTTGCCCCGAAGCACGAGATCGAGAAGGTATATATCAATGAAATACCGGCTCGGCTGGAGGCGGTCGTATCCGGGCAATTGGACACCGGTATATTCCCCGAACCGTTCGCATCGATCGGCGCCTTGCGCGGATTGGAGAAGATCGTATTCGAGGGAATCCCCAGCGAGAGCCTGAATATCATTGCCTTCACAAAATCGGCGATAGCCGAGAAAGAATCGGCAATCCGTACATTCCACATCGCCTATGGTCGTGCGGTAACCGATCTGCAACAGAATCCAGAGCTGGCGCGCGATGTACTTATGGCAGTGATTCCGAATCTCCCTCCGGCGGTACGCGATATGATGCATCTTCCCGATTATCATGCTCCACGGTTGCCAAGCGATGGATTCACCAGGGAGATCATTGTATGGACAGCAGCAATCACCGGAAGGGAATACGACCTCGAACCGGCTGCGATGCTCGATCCACGGTTTGTGCGGCACGAGTGATGCTCACCATTTCCCATGCCCGCCTCGATTATCCGAAGCATAAGGCGTTCGACAATTTCACCCTGGCAGTAAAACCGGGCGAGATGGTCAGCATCATCGGAAAAAGCGGCTGCGGCAAGACCAGCCTGCTCTACGCCATTGCCGGTCTCCTGCCATTATCCAAGGGGACGGTATCGCTAACCGGTGGAGCCGAGGCCTGCAGCATCATGTTCCAACAGGATCGGTTGCTCCCCTGGAAAACGGTCCTCGGCAATGTATTGCTTGGACTTACCAAGGAATCAGTGGGGCAAGCTGAAATGCTATTGGATCGTATGGGACTGTACGGACACATGAAGAAATATCCGCAACAGCTCAGTGGCGGAGAGAAGCAACGGGTCGCGCTGGTCCGAAGCCTCGTCAGGAATCCGCGGTTGCTGTTGCTGGACGAACCGCTGGCCGCACTCGATGAACAGAATCGGGAACTGCTGCAACAAGAGATCAAGGAATTCGTGGTTACCAAAGGCATCACCATGGTCATGGTCACCCACAGCATCCAGGAGGCGATATTCATGGGTTCCAGGATTCTGGTCATGGAATCGGACGGGATACGATTCGAAACGGAGAATCCGTACCATAAAGCCGGGGACTTGCGCAGTCGGAATGAATTCTTCGCATTGGAAAAGGTGCTCAGGGCCCAACTTGGAGGTCCGGCATGAAATATCTACGAGGTACTTCGATTGTGCTGGTCCTCTGGTATGCCCTCGCCTGGGTATTGGCATCACCCATAGTTCCATTTCCGCACCTTGTCCTTGTCCATCTGGTCAAGAGCCTGGGAGAGGGTAAAACGTATCTGCACCTGCTATTCTCGCTGTACAGGATTATCATGGGCATGATGCTCGCACTCTTCTTCGCCATTCCGACCGGTATGGTGGCGGGCCGGTTCAAGGCTTTGGACCAAGTGGTCTCTCCGGTGCTCTACTTGCTGTATCCGCTACCCAAGATCGCTTTCCTTCCCATCTTCATGGTGCTCTTTGGAATCGGGGACCTTTCCAAAATCATCCTTATCGCCGTCATCATCTTCTTTCCAGCGGCGGTAACGATTCGGGATGGTGTGAAGGAGATACCGCTACAATTTCTGGAACTTGCACGCGCCTACCATTTGAAACCACGGCAAATCCTCAAGGACATCCTGTGGCCGGCAATTTTGCCCCGGATATTCTCTTCGCTTCGCATAACAGTGGGCATCTCATTGTCGGTGCTCTTTATCAGCGAAAACTATGCCGCCACCTATGGATTGGGATATTACATCATGAACAGCTGGATCATGGCCTACTACATCGGCATGTATTCGGGAATCGTGCTGCTCAGTCTGCTCGGCCTTGGCCTGTATATCGTCATTGACGGTGTGGAGCGCCTGGTTGTACCCCAAAGCGCCCTCTAACCGAACTTTCCCACTTCTCAGAATATTCGTTCACGCGCTACGGCCAGGCCCTTCCCTTTCAAGGTCTGGTCAAAGAATTCCAAGACCAGGGAATTGGTCAAACGCATGCAGTATTCGGCATCTACAGTACCGGTTCCCAATAGGTTCGCCAAAACAGGCGATACCAGTGGAAGGTCGGTGAAGTTCAAGTGTCCGGAGCCCAACACCACCGTCTGGTACGAGAGGTCCGAACGGTTGTGCATGTAGGTGTTCGAATAGGAATCGCCTAGTGCTTTTGCCTGCTTGGCATGGTCCTCGTTGAACACATTGAGAATGGTTTTGGGATACATTTGGAGTTCGAACTGTTCCACCCCGTCGGAATATCCGATGGTTTCACCCATCATCGTTCCGTCCAACACAACCACCGCGTCGACCTCACTACGTTCCCGTCCGATCGCAGCGGCGGTCGCTCCTCCCATCGAGTGCCCCATGACCCCGATAGAATCGTCCGCAATACGGGTGAAGACGCCTTCTGCCGATGCAGTGTGGACCTTTTCAAGAATCGTATCCAACACGAAATTCATATCGGCAGTACGCAAAGCCATCCAGGATTGTTCCAATTCGTAGAGTCGACGGCCCTCGATTTTCCCATGTTCCACTGCCATGGCAGTTTGCAGGAAATCCATATCGACAATCACCCTATCCCCGTCGACCTGCCTCGTCATGAAGGAATGGAATGGGTGGTCGATACTGCAGACCACATATCCATTGCTGGCCAGTTCCATGAATGTCGAATGGTTGCTCATGCGGTACCCGAAGGCGCCATGGGAAAATACCACCAGGGGATAGGGTCTCTCCCCATCCTCGGGATACCAGAACTGGACTGTCACTGTACGATGGTCGGCTTCATCCGTGAATGTCTCATCCCTGGATTCGTCGGTCCATGTATATGCTTGGGTACCAACTGCGTAGGATCCGGTTACCTGCATGTGCCTGGATCCGGGAAACAAGAAGAGTGGAGCAACGAGCACCAGATACAGGAACAGCCTCAATACCAACATCCCCACTTTCCGTCGTTTGGGCATCACCTGGTGTTCTTTGGCTCTTCCCAGAAGGACAACCAGCGAATATACCGATTGGACCGACAGGATACAGGCGATTCCCATCCAATTGGAACGCCAATCGAGAAGCTGTGACACCATGGCTGCGAGAAACACTGCCCCCAGCAGCAGCCACGTCAGGCGCAGGCTTCGCCGTACCGATACGGCGCGTGTGCGCTCGATTACCAAGAAAATCACTTCTACAGCCACCAACACGAAGAGAACCACCAAAGCGATCATCCATCTACCCCTTTCTCCATTGTTTCCTGTACTAGGAATGCGCGATAAGAAGATCCAAGCATCTCCAGGATTTCCCCATCGGAGAGCTGGATGCTATTCGTTGCGATCATGGAAGCTATCCCATGCGCGAAAATCCAAGATTTCATATAGAGCCGCTTGGCCCCTTCAAAGGATATGCCCAAGCCCTTCGAAAGCTGCGCGGCGACTTCCACGTTGTCGGCATCGCCAAAAAAACCGGTAAAACCGTCGAGTTTCCGGATGTCGGACATGAACAGGACCCTGAACAGATTTGGTTCCTCTTTTGCGAACGCAATGTAGGCAAGTCCCACTTGGCGGAAGGGATTCTCCCCTACCATCCTTTTCATGACATATCCGTTGAAAAATTCGCCGAGGTATGTGTGGAAGGCATGTTTCAGCTCATCCATCGAGGTAAACCGGCTGAATACCGGCTGGGTGGAGCACCCGATCCTTTTGGCAATGCTTCGAGCGTTCACCGATTCGTACCCTTGTTCCCGAGTGAGGGCGAAAGCTGCTTCAAGGATTTGATTGCTTGTGACGTTCACTCTTGGTGGCATACCAACCTCCTTCTATATATAACATGTGTTATATAACAAATGTTATTTATTTTTCGAACGCTTGTCAAGAGGGTACGGAAAAAATTCCATCCCATCTCATACTTAGTTCGTAGCTGCCGGAGGAAGAAATCAAACACTTGTCCGATGGTTCGGCTACGAGTGACGGAGCATGATTGGCATATCACATTATTGCCAAGGAGCGAATCCAATACCATGAACAAGAAAATCGCGATCATCGTTCTTGCAGCCCTACTCTGCTGCATTGCCACCCAAGTGTCCGCCGGTACATCCGGTGCCAAACCATTGCGTTGGTACCTGGAGGCAGGCGGGGGAACCGCCGGTATCGAAGGGGACCTGCTTCCGACCGCAAGTGTGCACACTGGCATACAGTTGGGCTCGTCGGTTGCCGTTGGAGCCTATACCAAACTCACCTTGCTCTCCGACTTCGAGCATACCGAATTCGGTCTATCGACCGCCGATGTCGAAGCTGCCTTCTCGTTGGCCACGGGAACGGAACTCACGTTCACACCATTCTCCGGGCAGCGGCTCCACCCGTTGGTCCGGTTGTCTGTCGGAGGTATCACTACCGGATATCTGGAGAATACCGATGGTGAGGAAGGCTATGAGACTGCACATGTTCAACGGTTTTTCCATGCCGCAGCACATGTCGGAGGAGAACTTGCCGTTACCCGCGCATTCCGGGTCACCGTACAAGGCGGATGGTCGTTCGCCGGAAATACCGAGACCATGGGAATCAGTACAGGAGAACTGGGAGGATTCGAGGTAGTAATCGCAACGCGAATCCTCTGGGACACCATGTGGTAAATCCCGTATGGGAAACCCCATGCGGGGGATAATGCATCAAGGGGAAGACCAATAGCCTTCCCCTTAGTAGAGCTTGCATACGATATAAGGACTAGTTGTTTTCCCGGGCATTCTTCAACGCCACGGTCCACCATGAGAGCTGGTCCAGCATCTGCACGACCAGAGGCTCTAGATAAGTCAGTTCCTTGACCTGTTTCTGACCGTTCATGATCGGGAAGAATTCACTGCCCTGGATATAGACGCCCTGTCGAACCGGGGCCATCTGCAATTCTACACATATGTCCTTCAGATGTTGTACGGCACGAACCCCACCTGCGCTGCCGTAGGCGAAATAGGCCGCCGGCTTACGACCCCATTCGGGATAGGCATAGTCGAGCGCGTTCTTCAATACAGCAGTGATGCTATTGTTGTATTCCGCGGTGACGAAAATGTATCCGTCGAACTCGGCGACCTTCTTCTGCCACTTTTGCGCGACTGGATTTGTCGAGGGCACATAGGCGTTGGATGCCACTTCATCGAAGAACGGCATGGGAAAATCACGCAAGTCGATCAATTCAAAGGAAAGGTCGGTGCGCTTGGATGCGATTTCCTGTACATATTTTGCCGCTTGTTCGCCCACTCGAACGGCTCTGGTACTGCTTATGATAATGCCAATTTTTGGAACACTCATGCTGTTTCACTCCATTAAATAGTTTAGTTATAAACTTAAGATACGAAGGGGCATGGCAAACGTCAAGGCGATTTTGCATTACATATAATATTAAAATAATTTCAATTTTAATTTATTTAATACCAGCGTTCGGGATTCCTGTCAGAAGATCTTATCATGCAAGACCTTGCGTACTCCTGAAAGGCAGGGTATCATAACGTATGTCCGAATGTACGTTGAGCAATGAATTCTTGTGCAAGCACAGCATGTTTGGTGGCTTGAGCGATGCCGACCTCAATGAGGTGAAGCCGTTGCTGGACGAGTCGGTGTATCCGAAGGGAACAGTCATTCTCCACCAGGGAGAACCAAACAATACGGTCTATTTTATTGTACAAGGGAATGTCTCTATCCAAAAGCATCCCGAAAACGGCAACGATTCAGAACGGGAAATCACGATATTGCACGATGGCGACTCCTTTGGTGAAATGGAGCTGATCGATATTCAACCCTGCGCGGCTTCGGTAATTTGCTTGACCGATGTCAAGGCCATTACCCTGACAAACCGGGATCTGTACAAGCTCTCCAAATCACACTTGTTGATCTACACCATGATAATCATGAATCTGGCAAGGGATATCAGTCGAAGGCTCAGGTCTACGGACAAGTTGCTGGCTTTGGTATCAAAAAAGAAGTTATAACCCTATGAAGATGAACCGTTTGCTCCAAGATATCTACAGGATCCTGTTGATCCTCAGCGTGGTGTTGGTCCTCTGGATGATCCTCAACGAATTCACCCAGTACGATGCGATCGGGTTCACCGGGTTGTGGTATGAGCTCGATCTACGAATCGAAGGCTCGTTCGCCAGCTGGTTGGAATCGATGGGTATGTTCCTGTGCTTCTTGCCTGCCTATGCGATTGTACGCATCGACACGGACAAACGGCTTTCCCGGTTATCAAAACTGTTTTTCCAGGTACTTGCCGGTGCCGCCGTATTCCTGGCAGCGGATGAAATGCTGGGTATACATGAGAGGATAGGTGAAAAGATTGGAAATGCTACCAATTTGGGAACAGGAACTTTTCTCGAAGGGTTCGCATGGGTCCTCATATACGGGCCGATCGCCCTATTCGGTCTGGTGCTCTTCGTGTATGCACTGCGGGATACCCTACAACATTTCATACCATCCCGCCGGGCCAAGCTGATGCAAATTGTTCTTATTATCGCAGTGGGAATCGGAACCATCCTGGTATTGGAAATGGGAGAGGCCTATCTGTACAATATCTTACGTATCAGGTCTTCCCTGATGACGATGGTCGAGGAAAGCGCGGAACTGGTTGTGATCTGTGGGTACTTCAAGCTCATGCACGCGATGTACAATGGGATGGAAGCCATGGCCGGGGTCCCCGCCTGACACAATGGTATTCCATTACATTTCGTGCGATGATGTAACTCTTAGATATCACTACGTATTTTCAGGAGGTTGGATATGGCAAAGGGACCTAGGGCATCGTTACAACTTATCGCATCGAAAAAAGCATTGCAGATATTGATCGCACTGCTGTTTGTTGCGATGGGCATTATAGGCTTCTCTTCCGGGAGAGGTACGGGTGGAGAGCTTTCCCGGGAAATTTCAAATATATTCGGGGGAGACCGCGAGTTCTTGCTGTATGTCCTCTCTACGGTCGAACTTGTGTGCGGCATATTCCTCGGAGCCGCGTTCTTCGTTCCCAGCATGCCAGCGAATTTCGTGAAGATCGCCATGACCAGTGTGTGGATAATCTGGCTTGCACTTATCGTCATACTTGATTTCCTCACGATCGATTTCGGTCGTTTCGACGGATCGGGTTGGTTTGTCTGGATCGAACAGGTCGTATTGCACTTGATCGTCCTCGCAGGAATCACACAGATTCAAGAATGACCTCGATGGACTATCACAAGCTGCTAGAACAGCAACGTGCCTTCTTTTCACAAGGGGGCACGTTTGGGGTTGCTGTGCGCAAAATAGCGCTTCAAAAACTCAGGACTTCGATTCTCGCACATGAACAGGATATACTTGCGGCTTTGCATGCGGATTTGCATAAAAGCGATTTCGAAGGGTACATGACAGAAATCGGTATCGTCCTCGACGAATTGCGTTATCTGCTCAAACATATGGGAACTTGGTCCAAGAACCAACGGGTCAAAACGCCATTGGTACAATTTCCGGCAAAAAGCTTCATGGTTCCAGAACCCTATGGCGTGGTGTTGATCATGGCACCGTGGAATTATCCGTTCCAACTATGCATGGCTCCGCTGATAGGAGCAGTCTGTGCCGGTAATACTGTCGTGCTCAAACCTTCAGCATATGCACCCGCTACCAGCCGGGTGGTTGCGAACATAATTTCCGATACATTCGACAAGGGCCACGTCTCAGTGGTACAAGGAGGACGCAAGGAAAACGAGGCGTT
The DNA here is from genome assembly GCA_002839355.1 of Spirochaetae bacterium HGW-Spirochaetae-2. GTDB lineage: Bacteria > Spirochaetota > Spirochaetia > Sphaerochaetales > Sphaerochaetaceae > UBA8525. Next base: position 994 of record PGXW01000014.1, on the reverse strand, counting down.
GCTGGAACAACGATTCGATTACATCTTCTTCACAGGTAGCGTGGAGGTGGGACGAATTGTAATGGAGAAAGCTTCGAAGCACCTGACACCGGTTAGTCTGGAACTCGGGGGCAAGAGTCCTGCTATCGTGGATTCGACTGCAGACGTCGCATTGGCTGCAAAACGTATCGCCTTCGGGAAATTCCTCAATGCCGGACAAACCTGTATTGCCCCCGACTATGTTTTGGTCGATCGGCAGGTAAAGGATTCGTTCATTACCTACTTGAAACAGGAAATCGAAAATTTCTTTCCACAAGGTGACTTCTCGAAACTTCCGTCAATCATCAATAAGAAGCATTTCCACCGGCTCATGAATCTCATGCAGGAGGGACAGGTCCTTTTTGGCGGTACTGGGGACGAGGAGACTCTCCACATTACCCCGACTGTAATCGATGGGATTACGTTTGACTGTGCGATCATGCAGGAGGAGATATTCGGTCCGATCTTGCCGATCATCGCATTCACTTCGATCGATGAGGCAGTCGGACTGATCCAGTCGAGGGCGAAACCTCTCGCATTGTATATTTTTTCCACTGACAAGCAGACCGAGCGACGATTCACAAGTCAAGTCTCTTTCGGTGGCGGGTGCATCAACGACACCATAATCCATATGGCCACTTCGCATATGGGGTTCGGTGGAATCGGAGAAAGCGGCATGGGCTCGTACCATGGAAAAGCCAGTTTCGACACATTCACCCATTACAAGGGCATGGTAAAGAAATCCAATCGAATAGACCTTCCCTTCCGATACCATCCCTACACCGATTTCAAACACATGTTGGTGCGAAAATTCTTGCGATAAAAATATCGATACAATATTGATCGTACTCTTGCCTGCAATGTGATTGACTAATAGCCTGAGTTTTCACCAAAATAGACGAAAAAGAGGTGCTAACAAGTTGTTCTGCAAGAACTTGTTCAGACACCTCTTTAGAATATTGCTGTAGTACGTCAG
>PGXW01000013.1 GCA_002839355.1 Spirochaetae bacterium HGW-Spirochaetae-2 | reverse complement strand
ATTGGAGAAGGAAAGGTCCGGCCTGTGAAAATACTGTAGCAGCCCGCAACAGTCCACCCCTTCCCGAATCCTATCGTTTCTTTTATTTTTCTTGATTATTGCATATCTTTACTGTACTCTATGGTGAACGCATATATTTTCATAAGGAGATATGTATATGAAAAAAGTCCTATCAATTGCATTAATCATTCTCCTTGTCGGTGCCTTATTTGTTTCCTGTGGAAAGAAAGAAGAGGCCGCCAAGGTTGTGACCCCAGCCGCTCCAGCCGCTCCCGCACCTGCTGCCCCAGCCGCTCCCGCAGCTGTAACACCAGCACCTGCTCCAGCCGCTCCGGCACCTGTTGCCACTGCTGACAAGGTCGTCTTCCGGATTGCGAACGGTGCCGAACCCGAAAGCCTCGATCCACACCAGATCCAAGGCGTTCCCGAACACCGAATCTTCGAGACCATCTTCGAGGGCCTGATCATCTATGATCACGAGACAGCAGAGGGTATTCCAGGATTGGCTTCAAGCTGGACTGTCAGCGATGACGGGACACAATACACATTCACACTCCGCGATGCGGTATGGAGTGACGGTGTCAAGATCACAGCCCAGACTGTAGTGGATTCATGGCTTCGTGGATTGAATCCCGCGACAGCAAGCCCCTACGCTTGGTTCCCCGCCATGTTCCTCAAGGGAGCGGAAGCTTATAACAGTGGCTCGGCCGGTCCGGAAGCCGTTGGTATCCGCGCACTCGATGAAAAGACATTCCAGATGGATCTGCTTGGACCACTTCCGTATGCGATTGGTGCTCTGGGCCACTACTCCTTTGGAGTCGTTCCTATTCATGCAATTGAAAAATTCGGAAGCGAATGGATCCTTCCCAAGAATTTCGTTGGAAACGGTCCGTATGTACTTTCCGAATGGGCTCCGCAGTCCCACATCAAGGCTGTCAAGAACCAAAAGTATTGGGATGCAGCCAATGTCAAGTTGGATGAAGTCATCTTCTATCCTATCGATGACAACAATACCGCCTACAACATGTACCTCAACGGTGAAGTCGATTGGCTGACCAACGTTCCTCTCGATCAACTCGAAGCCGCATCCTTGCGCCGCGACTACCATAGGGCTCCACAATTGGCCACATACTACTATGTGTTCCAGACCGAGAAATCTCCTTTCGATGATGTGCGTGTGAGAAAGGCCCTTTCCATGGCATTCGACCGCCAGGCGTTGGTCGACCAGGTTACCCGTGGCGGACAGATTCCTGCTTGGGGCATTGTTCCCGAAATGGCAGGCTACCCAAGCTTGGGCGAACCAAAGATGGATGTTGCCGCTGCCCGCAAGTTGCTTGCCGAAGCCGGTTACCCCAACGGTGTCGGATTCCCGAAGACCTCGATCCTCTACAACACCCACGAAGCCCACAAGGCCATCGCCGAGTTCTTGCAGCAGGAATGGAAAAACAACCTCAATATCACCATTGAGCTTGAAAACCAGGAATGGGCAACCTACCTCTCGTCCAGAAACGCGGGTGACTTCCAAGTCGCACGTGCCGGATGGGTCGGTGACTACCAGGATCCGAACACATTCCTCGACATGTTCATCACTGGCGCCGGTATGAATGGCGGCCGTTACTCGAACGAAATCTATGACATCCTGATCAAGGAAGCAGCAACCATGGGCGGCGCAGACCGTCTGGAAGTCCTGTTGACTGCCGAGGACATCTTCATCAACGAAGATCAGGGAGTCATGCCGATCTACTACTACACCACAGACAACCTTGTCGACACCACCAAGTGGGGTGGCTGGTATGCCAACACCATGGACTACCATCCGACCAAGGATATCTACCGCAAGTAGTTGTTCCCCTTTCACGTTTTTCACAGCTCCTGGCGTTCTGCCAGGAGCTTTTTCATCTTCCGCCTTTCCATTGCAAACTGCGGGAAAAGACGCTATAGTCGCCACATGGACAAGACGCTTACCAGCACTCCCGTATCGGGTACGATCACTGTTCCGGCTTCGAAGTCGCAGACAATCCGGGCTCTGTTGGTAGCGACATTCGCCAAAGGTCGCAGTATTATCCACAACCCGTTGGATTCCCAGGATACCCGTTCGTGTATCGAGGTGTGCCGTGCCTTCGGAGCAACCATCGTTCCAGACGTTTCGACAGAAGGATCGACGTCCCTCACCGTCGAAGCCCCCATTATCTTCCCTGCTTCAATCACAGTCGATTGTGGCAATTCTGGGACCACGCTGTATCTTGCCGCCGGCATGGCGGCCGTAACCGGATCGGCAGTCACGTTCACCGGCGATACCCAATTGAGGAATAGGCCGGTCGGAGAGTTGCTCCAGGCCCTTTCCGATCTGGGCGTACGTGTCAACTATCCACCAGAGTATACAAGACCGGGATATCCTCCCTTCACCATCACAGGACCTATAACAGGTGGATCCACCAGCATAACCTGCCATACCAGCCAACACCTTTCGGCATTGTTGCTCGGCTGTCCATTGGGAACCGGGACCAGCCGTATCGCCGTGCCGTTGCTCAATGAACGTCCATATGTGCACATGACCCGCTCCTGGTTGGATTCCCAGCACGTTACCTACGAAACGAGCGAATCCATGGATACCTTCACCATTACCGGGAACCAGCGGTACACACCGTTCGAATCCGTTGTCAATGGAGACTACTCATCGGCTTCCTTCTTCTTTTGCGCTGCGGCGGTTGCAGGCGGTTGTGTCACGGTCGCCGGACTGGATCCCGAGGATCCCCAGGGCGACAAGGAAATCCTATCCATTCTCCAAGCCATGGGGTGCTCGGTCACCTGGAACGAACGAAACGCAGTGACAGTGTGTGGGCCTGGGCGTGACAAGCTTATCGGTGGGGAATTCGATCTGAACGCGATTCCCGATGCTTTACCCATCCTAGCCGTCACGGCCTGCTTTGCACATGGAACGACGGTGCTGGGCAATGTACCGCAAGCCCGTATCAAGGAAACCGACAGGATTGCGGTCATGCATGAGAACCTGGCATCGTGCGGCGCCGAAGTCGAGGAACGCGAGGATGCCTTGATCATCCATGGCAGGGGCAAACTGCACGGCGGGAGCTGCGACGGGTACGACGACCACCGCATTATCATGGCCATGGCCATAGCCTCCCTTGGAGCCATTGAACCAGTGACAATAAAGGGAATCGATGCCGTGGGAGTCACGTTCCCCACATTCTTTTCACTCCTGGAACAGATATCGGAACATCATGAGGAGAACCAATTATGAAAACCTACGACCTGAGAAGCGATACGGTGACCAAACCGACTCCAGCCATGCGCAAGGCAATGGCCGAAGCCGAAGTCGGCGACGATGTCTATTTCGAGGATCCTACGATAAACAAACTGGAAGCCATGTCAGCACAACGGCTGGGAAAGGAAGCAGCCCTATATGTCACTTCCGGTTCCATGGGCAACCTGATACCCCTGTTCATCAACGCCGGTCGCGGCACCGAGGTGATCACCCACGCGAACAGCCATATTATCCAGCATGAGGTCGGTGCCATGTCGGCGATTGCCGGAACCCTGCCGATAGCGGTGGACAGTCCACGGGGACTGCTCGAGGCGAAGACAATCGAACCGTATATAAAGCCTGTCGCCTACGATTTGGCCCGCACCGCCATGATCGAGGTTGAGAACACCATAGGAGGTATCTGCTACCCGCTGCAGTCGCTCAAGGATATCAGATCCTTGGCAGACCGCTACGGCTTGAAGGTGCATCTCGATGGAGCGAGGGTGTTCAACGCCGCCGTAGCGACCGGTGTCGATATCGCTGAAATCGCGGCAAATGCCGATACAATGACCTTCTGCCTTTCCAAGGGGCTGGGAGCCCCAGTGGGAAGCGTCCTATGCGGTTCCAAGGAATTCATCGCCAAAGCCCGTGCGGTGAGGAAAATGATCGGAGGCGGCATGCGCCAGGCGGGAATACTGGCGGCAGCCGGCATATATGCCTTGGAACACAATATCGACAGGTTGGCACAAGACCATGACCATGCCAAGTTGATCGCGCAAGCCTTGGTGAAGACCGGTTGGGCACGCGTAGCCTTGACCGATGTCGAGACCAACATCATATTCTTCTCTGTTGCCGGAGTCCCAGGGAAAAAAGTCGTGTCGGTACTCGGCTCAAACGGGGTGCTGTGCAGTGGTGACGGCGATACAATCCGTCTGGTGACCAACCTCGACCTCTCCTCAGAGGATATCGCAGATGTGTGCCGTCGTATCGATGCGATTGATCCCAAGGAGTTCGTCCAGTGAAATCGGCACTTTGCTACTTCAGCGGTGCAGGAAACTCGAAAGCAGTCGCACATGATTTGGGATCTATGCTCCCGCTCGATTCGATCCTTCCCATCGCAGATGCCATGAAGGACCCGTCGCTGCTTGAGGGAACCGATACCCTGGGATTGGTCTTTCCCATATATTTCTACGGCCCACCTGCACTCATGAAGCGCTTTATCCTGGAGACCCTGCACGCCTTGGATCTCCAGCTCGACTATCTGTTCGTCATTCTGACCCATGGCGGCATGCCTTTCTACGCTGCGAGCATCACCGACCGCCTGCTTGCAGAAGCCGGATATGCGGCAAGCTATGTAGGATCAATCGCAATGGTCGACACCTACGTCCCGCTGTTCCGTATGCCCGATTCGAAGAAACAAACGGTGAAACATGCCAAGATAGCCCAACGAATCGAAAAGATAGGAAAGGAACTGCTCGAACAACAACTGAAAGTCGCCACTCGGCTTCCCCTGTCACGGTTGCTGCACACCATGTGGGACCGGTCGTTGGAACTCAGGGGAGAGAAGGACCGCCATTTTGTCATTACCGATGCGTGTACCGGTTGTGCCTTGTGTGCCCGAACCTGCCCGGTAAAGAATATTTCCATGGAAGGGGGAAAGCCGACCTTCCTACATGCATGCGAACAATGTTTCGGGTGCTACCACCGCTGTCCGGAGCATGCCATTGCCCTCGATCCCAAACCGCTGAGAGGGTACGGCTGGTACACCCCGCCGAAGAGTTTCAAAGCATAGGAGAGCTCTGCATGGATACGTTCGATTTCGACACTCCTATCCGTAGATCGCAATCCCTATCGGTGAAATGGAACCGCGGGGCCATAGCCAGTATCTGCAACAATGCGGATGCCACGCCGCATTGGGTGGCCGACATGGATTTTCCTGCACCACCGGCAGTATTGGACGCAATCCATGCCCAAGCCGAACATGGAGTACTTGGATACCCGGCTTTCAGTACCATCGCCTCGACATTCGCCACATGGTCGGAACAACGCCACAATTGGCACGTCGACCCTTCGATGGTGGTGGCAGTCCCGGGTATGCTGGCTTCGATTGCCACGTTGGTGGAACTGTATTCCCAACCGGGAGACGGCATAGTCGTCCCCATGCCGGCCTACAAGCCGTTTGTCGATATCGTCAGAAGATTGGGAAGAACACTTGTCGAATGGCCGATGCAGTACCATCCGGATAATGCCCGTTTCACCTTGGCAACCGATTCATTGGAGACCTTGCTGTCCCGTCCCAACACTCCGATCCTGTTGTTCTGCTCACCCCACAATCCGACAGGACGGGTCTTTGGCGAACAGGAACTGCATGCAATCGCCGAAATAGCCGCCCGTTGTGCAGCCATGGTAATCAGCGACGAGATCCATGCCGACCTCAGCTTTCCGACATCCAACCACATCCCGTTCGACACCGTGGCCCGGCAATACGGTATCGCATGCGCCACCTGCATGGCGCCATCGAAGACCTTCAATATCGCCGGAGAACATTTTTCCATCGTCGTCTGCTCGGATACGGCTGTGCGCTCACGATTGCAGCACAGGCTGCGGGCATTGCATATCGCTCCCGATCTGCTGGCAACCGTCACCGCCCTTGCCGCATATGGACAGGGATACGAATGGTTGGTACACCTCAACAGACATCTGGTCTCCCAAGCCCGACTCATTGGGGAACTCTTGGAACACAGTGGCACCGGATTGCAGTTTGTTGCCCCCGAAGCCTCGTTCATCGGATTGATAGACTGTACTGAAATTTTGACGAAAGTCGAAGCCGATTCCGCCAGGAACCCGGAACTGTACCGGGTTGCGACAAGTCCCGAAGGTGGACTGCTGTCCCGGTTCTTCGGTCAGCGTGCCGGCATAGCCATGAATGACGGTAGTTGGTTCGGTGAACACTACGGTAATTTTGTCCGGTTCAATTATGGCACCACCAAGGCAGCGGTTGTCCAAGCGATCGAAGCTATGGTCGCCGCAGTAAACCGCTTGTCCTGAAGACTGCTACCTGGTAATCCAGACCTCCGATCCGACCTGGCGCAAATAGCACAGTGCGCTACGAACCGGCAACCCGTACAGGCGTTCAGCACCTTGGCGGTACATGGCCAGCTGCTCACCATGCAGGTGAGGCATACGAATTGCATCGGTCTTAAAATCGATGACACACACCGCATCGGCATACCTGACCAACAGGTCGATCGACCCGTTCACCACAGCCCGCTCGTTTGTTCCGACCTTCATGCGAAGCGAGAATCCTACCTCACTTTCCATTGCAATCGGGTTCGCATCAACTAGATTGGCAAAGAATTCCGAGGATAGGAATCCATGCGCAAGCGAAACGACAGACTCGGCAACCAGACGCAATTCATTCGCATGCAACACACCTTGGGGAAAATCGACAGGCAGGGTCGCAAACGCATCGTCAACCGAGGGCAGTACCACCCGGTTGTCCCGTACGTAACCTTGGAGGGAATGTTGCAACAGGGCGTGGCACCAGGTGCCGAATTGCGCCGAGAGCGAGTGTTGCAGAATTATCGAATCGGCTGGAACCGATGGCAACACCAAGTTCTCATCAAGGGAGTCCCAGTCGACGGCAACCTCTTCAGCGTGTGCCAACTGTGTGACCGAGAACGATGTCGGAACAAGTGCCTTTCTGGGAATCGGGTCTGCATACGCCTGTTTCATATGCAGGACCGTACCCGCCACCTTCCTTGGTGATACCGAAGCTTGGAGGACCGATATCGGGGCATCACCAATTTCCACGACTTTGAAGGAATCTCCCAGGGTCGAACCTTGTTCCAACGCCTGTGTATGATGCAAAAAGAGCGCGAGAAAATTCCTATCGGCTGCCTTCTCTCCCATATTCTGTGAATTCTCGCATCCGGAGAGCACCAAGTGCGTCTTTGCCCGTGTGAGGGCGACATAGAACAGCCGCTTCATCTCGGCGGTCTCCATTGCCTGCAGCGTCGGTTTGTCCATTTCGTACAGCAAGTTGGTCGTCTTATCGTAACGGTGCATATGGGTGGGGACAACCAGGGTATCGGAGGCTTGGTGGAGAACATGCCACGCTGGAGTCGTAGCGTTGCGCGATGCCGTTCCCATGTTGGCCAGGATAACTATCGGGAACTCCAGGCCCTTGGACTTGTGGACCGTCATCAGTCGCACTCCTTCCATGCTGTCCCGCAACGGTTCCACCTCGGACAACTTCTCCTTCTGTCCAAGGCGCGGGCGCAGAAAGTCGAGGAATGCCGGCAATCCCTGGTCTCGGGTATCGAAGCGGATCGCCAACTCGAGCAGGAACTCGAAATGCTCGAGATACACCTGGTACAACCGGTCGCTGAGCAGGTAGTAACGGTAACCACCGTCGTGCCAGAGGAAGGAGACCAATGCCGCCACCGAACCACTGCTCGCCAACTCCCGCAACCGCAGGTACACCGAGCGGCAGCTCTCGTACCGAAGTTGTTCCCCACTGTCCAGGTCGACGAGGGGAAAAGCTGTCTTGTCGGTATCCATGGCATCGAGTACGGACAACAACGCGTCATCGGACAACCGGCAGAACGGGGACCTGAGCAAACCGGCAAAGGCCAGGGTGTCCTCGGGATATACGAGCAGTTGTAAAAACAGGTAGATGTCGTTGGCGGGAGCTTCGAGGAACAACGACTGGACAGCCGACAGTGTGTAGGGAATACCGGCGATCCGTAGCGCCTTCTCGTAGTGCAGCTGGTTGCTGCTGGTCCTGAAGAGGATCGCGATATCCTCAAACAATGGCCTGCGGGTACCATTATCACCGTCTGGAAGGAGGTATCCGTCGGTTTGGGTCATCTCTTCGATCAACGACGCCAAGGCATACGCCTCGGCTTGGACCGCATCGACCGAATCCTCCGAGGGTTCATCGTCCGGTTCCGTTTCATCGGTGGACGTTTTTCCTTTCCACAGGAACGTGATGCGGGGGGACACCCCTTGTGACGCCTCGCGGGCCGTCAACGGTTTGAATTGCGCTTCGAACAGCGTGGAGGCATCACCCATGATCCGTTCGAACACGGTATTGAAAAAACCTATCAATTGCGGTTCGCTGCGATAATTTCGGTACAACGTGAGCTGCAATCCTCCCGATTGGGCAATCTCCAAGTCCAGTTGCTTGAATACGCTGACGTCGGCACCCCGGAACCGGTAGATTGACTGCTTCTCATCGCCGACGAAGAACAACTTGTCCCCAAGCAGGTCCGTTGCCTTGGGAATGCCGGACACTTCCTTCTGCGGATCCTGTGCCAACAGGTAGACAAGGTCCTTCTGAAGCCGGTTGGTGTCTTGGAATTCATCCACCATGATATAGCGGAACTTCCGTTGGAAATGACGTCGCACGACAGGGTTGTGGATGAGGATATCGCAAGCCATATGGGCGATATCACCAAAGGTAAGGATTCCCCGCTCCCGCTTGGTCGCCAGATAGCGCGTATGGAATAGGGCAAGGACTTCGTAAATCGGCTTCAATAGGTGTTGGTCCTTCAATGCGGCACAGGCTTTGCGTGCCAACGGCAAAACTTCCCTCAGTATCTCCACCTGTTCGTTGCAATTCTGGGCAAAGTCCTTTTTGCTGGAGCACTTCCTGGTGACAGCGGCTTGCAGAATTTCCAGACACGCGGTTTGATCCTCTGCCGCTTCCAAGACCCTGGCCTGAGCGAGCAGCATCCGGGCACTCTGCTTGTTGTCCTCAAACTGTTTGCCTTCCCCATCGATTCCCGTGATCGCCGAGTAGGCTTGCAACACCTGTGCGATGCTGTTTCGGTACACTTCCCCTATTCGGAGCAGCACCGACCGGGCACAAGAAGCGGCATCGAAGGTCGTGGACGGGTGGAAATGGGTGCTTGCCAACTCGACAAACAGCGAATCGACCAATTCGTCGGGATGGTACATGGTGGCAAGAAAGGCGACACCGGGATGTCCATCGAGTTCCACCAACAGATTATGGGCACACTGTGCAGCCATTTCCCGGTTGCTCTGTTCGTCCATGGTGACATCGGGTCCGATTCCATAGCGCGTGGGGTCGGCTGCGACGATGCGGTTGCAAAAGGCATCGATGGTGGTGATCGTCGCCTCGCTGAAGCGAACCAATTCGGCATGGATATCCTCGTCCTGACTGAACTCGTGCAATTTGCCGTGGATGCGGGTGTTCATTTCGGCAGCCGCCATCCGACTGAATGTCAGCGTCAATATCTCATCGACATGGGCTTTTTGTTCGACTATCAAGCGAAGGAAGCGGTAGGAGAGGACCATGGTCTTGCCTGAACCGGCACCAGCGGTCACCACGCAGTTGCGATCGCAATAGACTGCTGCCCTCTGCTCTTCGTTCAGCGGTTCAAGCAATGTGGCAAAGGTGGAGGAATCGATCATACCAGTGCATATCTCCTTCTGCATATCTGCCGATAGTCACAATTGGCGCACGCTTGTTTGGATGGGGTCGCACCCAATCTGCCTTGCCGAAGGGCGTCGACCATATGGAGCATGTGCTCCTCCAGGATCGCGATCATCCCATCACGGCGTTCCTCCTGCGATTCTTCCCAGATAGGAATGTACTTGCCTTTTTCGATCGAGTAGAAGGCGGCGGTCCCGACTTGCCCCAATTCCGTCGAATCCGAGTCGCGAATCAGCTTGGCATATAGCGGAAGCTGGTGCGAAGGAAGGCCCTGTGCATAATTGTCGTAGGCTTTCCTGCTTCCCCGGTAGGTTTTCTTGTAATCGACGACAGCGACCGTCTGTGTTCCGTCGGCATGATCCTGCACCAGGATGCGGTCGATACGGCCGTTGAGCAGGCAATCGCTTTGGGCATACAGGTGTTCCAGGGAGATCTCGAAGCCCCAACTCGCGAATCCGTCGAACATGTCGCCCTCCGCGTTGAGGATCGCCTTGAGTTCTGTCCCGTAGCGTTCGGCGATATACTGGACAGTCGTGTGCACGGGAGCCTGGGGACTGTGCGCAAACCGGGTGAAGACTTCGTCGATACTGGCTGAGAGAAGCACCTCGTACCGGTCTACCAGTTCCTTGCGGAACACACCGCTTTCCTCACGTACCCGCTGGAAGAAACGGGCCAGTATTTCGTGCAGGAGGATTCCAACGGCCGCATGGTCCAGCGATACCGTATCGAACGTCCCCTTCCCCAGGTGCAGGAGGTACGATGAAGCCCATTTCATGGGACACGCGAAAAACATGTCCAATGCCGTCGCCGACAGAGACAGGTGTCCTTCACCCTTACAACTCCTATCCCAGACCGAAAATACAGCCTTGTTGTCCGCCATATCGAACCTTGGGGGAAGAAATGCCGTACGGCAAGCCTGGTCGAACCATCGGCTTTGCATCGCGTTGGCCTTGAATGGGGTGGCGCCGGCGGCTGCCCAGGCAGCCTGTTCCCTTGTCCGTGCGTCGGCAGGAACATATCGTTGCATTTCGATTGCGTCGTGGTCGACAAACCAACTCGGAGCCAATGCGCTCGAATTGCCGAAGGTTGCTTGTGCCATCGATATGTGGACTTGTCGGGCCATTACCCGGTAATGGTCGAGAAACAGGCCGGTACGGTCGTTGGCAGCATCGTCGCGCCAGATCGGCTCGGGAACAAGAGGAAGCTGGTCTGTGTGTTGTCCGATGTCCTCTTGTGTGCATCCCAACAAGAAATGATACCTCGGACACAATCCTGCGGATACCGTATAGGAGAATACGGGAATACCTGGTGGGCGATCCCTCGGGATATACTGCTGTTTACCCAGGAACTGCACGAACAGGGACACCAGTGCTTGTGTGGTGGTGAATCCACAGGATCGCACGGCTTTTCCCAGTTCCGACAGCTGGTGCAGACAATATGCATATACGCTCGAGTGGAGGTCCCCGCCCTCTGTTTCGCTCCAGCTCCCCGTCTCGAGGAGAAACTCCTGCAGCACATACACGGCTTGCATCAACGATTCGGCATCTTTGGCTGCGACAACAGAGGAAATGCGAACCTTGAAGGCTTTATACCAGATCAACAATTGCGCATCGGTTTTCACCAGCGATCTTGCCAACTTCACCTGCCAATCGTCCTTGCGTGGATTCGGGTTTCCTTGCACAACCGAGAGCTCGAGTCCCCGCAGGATCAGATCCCGTTGCACCTTGGCGTCCTTCCAAGGCATGCGCGGATCGAGAAGGAACGATTTCATCGCGTCGAGGCTGAACGATTGGGCGTGCACTTCCTGTATCGACTGGAAGAACCGTCCAGGAGGATATTGCAAGGGAGAGAGTCCTTCGACGATTGCGAGGGGTATATCGCACAAGAGGGCCTCGTGCTCCAGATAGGGGCGCCACCGTTCCAAGTTGCCGACGGTAACCACGATATCCGCAAAGTCCTGGCCAGTGTCGAGAAGCTCTCCGATCCTACGCATGCAGGCACGCAACTCCATGAGTTCGTTTTCGTACACCTGCAGGCTGCTTTCCGTCTTGGAGGCATCTGCCGAGCAAGTCTCGATCCATGCGGGAACGTGGGACATGAGGGTGAACTCTTCCCACCCGTCACAGACCTCGGGGAAAAAGATACGGTAGTTCCGTTCGAATCCGGAAGGCAGGTTTCCGACAGAGGGCAACAGGTACCGCGGCTCGAATAGGTTCCGTTTCGCCAAGAAATCCCCATAGGCCACCTGCAGCCGAGCAGCGTCATTGCGATATGCAAGCGGCAAACGGTCGTAGGATTCGCCCTTCACCAATCGCATGCGCTCGATCTCCTGGAGCTTCGGCAGCAACGAGGCCACGGTGGATGCCAGGTTTCCCACCGACTCGGGAAACGTGGGGTGGCGGAACCATTGCAGGGATGCAGCAGTATCCGGGTCACCAAGCAGATGCAGGGCGAACAGGTGCCGTATGAAACCATTGACTGGAGCAGCATCGCCCGTCGGCAGGAAATGGGACCGGAAGGTATCCCAGGCCATAGTGCTGTCATGGCGGAGAATTCCCTTTTCACTGGTCCTGACATAGTCGTTTGTCCAGAATCGGACTGCTGTCTCGGTGGGGAATACACTGACCATGGACGCATCATCCAGACTCCGATGGACCATTGCCCTGATGTCCCCATATGAATATAGAATCATGGTGGCAAGTATAGCATCTTTGGTGGTATACTCAAAGGATGAATGGTCGGGACAACCGGATGGAAGTGTTTGCGCGGACCTCCTACCTGTCCAGTGACCCAATCGGAATGAAACTACCCCTCCGCTATTGGATCGCCGGATTTTTCTTCATAGAACTGGTCTGGACGTTTGTCGGCGGGGCGGTGACGTATCTCAGCATGGAGGGGACGCGCGATTTCCCGTGGAGTTCGGCTTCATGGACCATGTATCTGAACCAGCATGCCAATTTCCTCGTATTGTTTGCCGCCGTCGCATTTTTCGCGCATGCTGTGGTCCGGATTCCCTTGCTCCGCTATGTGACCGACGCTCCACAATTCCGATGGAATCTCTTTTGGTTCGCGGCACTGGTTTGGTTGGTCGGTATCGGGATCGCAACCGTTGTCACGGTAGTCGTCGAACCACAGGCGGTCATGGTCAATACGACCGATCGGCTATGGGACCGGCTCCTGCTCATGACCTTGGCCCTGGTGTTCACACCTATCCAATGTATAGCGGAAGAGTTGCTGTTCAGGACCACCCTCTGGCGCATGCTGGGACCCAGATTGCGGCGGACCTGGATCGTCGGTACCATATCCGGTATTGTATTCACCATTGCCCACCTGTCGAATGTCGAAGTCCAGTCGACAAGCTTCAGCCTTCCCATCCTGCTGTATTACTTTCTTTCCGGTGTCCTGTTCATGGAAATGACACGTATCCACGGGGGGACTGAAGCGGCATTCGGGGCGCATATCGCGAACAACCTGTTCCTGGTCCTAGTCGTCAACTATTCGGGATCGTCCCTACCCAGCGACCCGTGGTTGATTCAGCAGGCTCCAGTAATCTGGCTGGACCTGATGGTGCTGGTGGTCTGTTCCCATATCATAATCCGGTACGGCAACAACGCACGCTTTCAATAGATCCGGTTGCCCTCGGCATCGGTAAACCGGCCCATGACTATCATGATCAAATCAACGATCACCCAGATACCCAGACCTCCGGCGGTCAGCAACATGAGTACCCCGGTACCGATTTTCCTGACGTAGAAACGATGCAATCCGAGAGGCCCGATGAAAATACACAACAACAGGACAATCAACCAAGTCTGGTGTTCATAGATATACGATTCACCGGACCGGTACCCGACCCTGGCTCCACAAGCCGGACAGATGTCCGCTTGCGCGGAGATTGTTCTCCCGCAGGATTGGCAATACTTCTCGTCCCGAGTCCTTCCATACTGTTCCATGCGCTTGCTCCTTATGTACAAATCCTAGTTTACATGTAACATTGTGGCTTCCACAAGGTTTCTTTACAATAATTGGACAGCACATACATCGGGGGTGGGTAGCCATGGGCAAGGAAAAATCGGATGCAGGCAAGTCGAGTCGCATGAAACGCAGGTGGAAGAAGAAGGCGAAACGCATCCTGGTCCTTCTGGTGTTGCTGCTTGTCGCATATGTGGTCCTTTGGATAGCCACACCTTCGGTGGACGAGTATTATGGTGATGGCGGGCAAACCGGGGTTATTGCGGGACTTGAGATTCCCCTACTCGGCGAAGGCGATGTCGTCACCATCCATACCGGCTTTTCGCTACTCTACGATGAGGAACACGAGCAACCGCGTTGGGTCGCCTACGAGCTGACCCGCGACGAGATCTATGGTGTCCACGAGCGGGCGGACAATTTTAGACCCGATCCTTCGATCCCTTCAGGTTCGGCGACATTGGCCGACTACCGCAACTCCGGCTATGATAGGGGACACTTGATTCCCGCCGCAGATTTGCCCTGGGCCGAAGAGGCGATGGGCGATTCGTTCTACATGAGCAACATGAGTCCCCAGGATCCGACGTTCAACCGCGGGATCTGGGCAAGTCTCGAAGCAGTGGTCCGCAACTTCGCTTCGACAGAGGGAGCCGTCCATGTCGTCACCGGGCCGATCCTGACAGACGGTCCGTACAAGACTATCGGTGAAAACAAAGTCTCCGTTCCGAACTACTATTATAAGGTGATACTGGACTATACCGAACCGGAGAAGAAGATGATCGGCTTCCTCCTTCCCAACGAAGGTTCCCGAGCTAGACTCGAACGGTTCGCGACCAGCGTCGATGAAATCGAACGGATCTCGGACTTGGATTTCTTTCCCCAATTGCCCGATGACGAGGAAACGCTGCTGGAAGCCAGCTTCGATATCTCCCTTTGGGATTTGGATGAGTTCAGGGCATCCATGGCTGAACGGGAAGCCTATTCGGCCGATAGTACCGCGTTCGTACCGGTGAGGAAGGAAGCTGCATCGCTGCGGATGCTCAGAAGTACAGTGGACCGGATCATGGTTCGGACAAAACGGGAGATCAAGTCGCTTCTCGGAATGTTCAATATTCCTTTTCTCACAAATTTTTAATTGTATTTACCCGGTAGTGCGATATACTAGTCATGGATTTTACTTGTCGGCAACAGCCTAAAGGGGTTTGTGCAGTGAGGGGAGATTCACAGAAAGTATTTCGCGAAGGGAAGTTCCGCAGACAAACGATGTCCAGGCGGGCACGCAAGGATGCCTTGGCATTCATAGGATTCACCGCTCCCAATTTTATCCTGCTTGGTGTCTTTGTATTCTGGCCTATCGTATACAGCCTGTTCTTGAGTTTCTTCAAGTGGAACATGATCGCACCCAAAAAGACCTTCATCGGTATGGACAACTATGTGTCGTTGTTCAACGATCCGGTCTTCTGGCAGATAACCCGCAACACCTTGGCCTTGGCAGTTTTCACCGTCCTGTTCAAACTCGGTATCGCCCTGTCCCTGTCGATCCAACTGAACAGGAATCCCAGGGGCGGATCGCTATACCGGGCAATCATCTTCAGCCCTACATTCACCACCAGTGTCGCGGTCGCCATGGTGTGGACATGGATATTCGAGCCAACCTACGGACTCTTCCGGTTCCTATTCCGCGCAGTCGGCATGACCAGTCCCGACTGGATCCACAATATCCACTGGGCACTGCCGGCGGTCATCATCGTGTTGGTATGGAGCGGAATCGGCTACGACATGGTACTGTTCCTCGCCGGATTGAAGAATATTCCGCAGGATATCTACGATGCGGCACTTGTGGATGGTGTCACCCCATGGCAAAACTTCATCCATATAACTTTTCCGTTGTTGAGTCCCACGACTTTCTTCCTGACCGTCACGTCATTCATCGGAGCGCTCAAGGCGTTCGACATCATCTCGATCATGACCGACGGAGGACCACTCAACAGCTCCAACGTATATGTGCTCTACCTGTATCAGAACGCGTTCCAATGGTTCAAGACCGGCTATGCTTCGGCCTTGGCCTTGATCCTGTTCCTGCTGATCATGGTCGTGACACTCGTCCAGAACCGGCTCTCCCGCCGGTGGGTACACTATTAGAGGAGGTGCGGCATGGTAGAGGTCCACAAGAAACGTTCCGCCCGCTGGTACCTTGGAAGAGCCGGCTCCCATCTGATATTGATCCTCGCATCGCTGTTCATCGGCATTCCGTTCCTCTGGATGGTCACCACTTCCATCAAGAGTCCTGCAGAAGTAGCGATATTTCCTCCGATCTGGTGGCCCAAGACCATACGATGGGACAACTTCGCCAAAGCTTGGAGCCTGGCTCCATTCGGACGCTTCTATATCAACAGCATCATAACCGCAACCACCGGGGTTTTCCTCGAAGTCTCTATCGCGGCACTCTCGGCATATGCGTTCGCCCGGATCCGCTTCAAGTATCGCGATGTCATGTTCCTGGTCATGCTCGCTGCCATGATGATTCCAAGCCAGGTGGCATTGATCCCCAATTATGTCGTGTTGAAGCACCTCAAGTGGATCAATACGTACCAGGGTATCGTCATACCACACGTTTCCAGTGTGTTCGGTGCTTTCCTGTTGCGCCAGTACTTCCTATCCGTCCCGGCGGCACTCTACGATGCGGCAGAATTGGACGGATTGGGCCATTTCAAGACGATGGTCCATATCGCATTGCCGCTGGCACGGCCTGTTTTGGGAACGCTGGTGCTGTACCTGTTCCTGGCAAAGTGGAACAGCTACCTCTGGCCGTTGATTGTGACCAACACACAGAACATGCGGACGCTCCCTGTCGGGTTGGCCATGGTACGTACGGCCGAGTATGCGATTGGCCCCGAACATCTCATGGCCGCATCATTGTTTGTCCTTGTTCCTCCTTTGATTGTCTATTTCCTGGCTCAAAAGCAGCTGATCGAGGGAATCGCTGCCGGAGCCGTAAAAGGTTGATGCCTTGACTTGAGATTGGAGAGGCAACCCGTCGAGGTTGCCGAAGAAAACTAAGGAGGTTTTCATGAAAAGGTATGTGCTCGTATTGCTGATTGCGCTGCTCGCGCTCAGCACCACAGCCGTCTGGGCGGGAGCCGCGGCTGAAAAGGCTCCCGAGGGACCGGTCAAGATCGTCTATTGGCGCAGTCTCACCGGTGTAGCAGGAGAAGTCCAGGAAGAGCTGGTCGCCCGATTCAACGCTTCCCAGGACAAGGTGATTGTGGAATCGCAGTTCCAGGGAGCCTATGCGGAGATCCTGCAAAAATTACTTGCGGCCCTTGCAGCTGGGAATCTTCCCGATGTCGTGCTGCTCGATTCACCGTTCGTCGCACTGTTCGCAAAGGATGGGGCATTGGTAAGCCTCGACCAGTTCGTGAAGAAGGACAAGACTGGATTCGACTTGGACGATTATATCCCGGGACTCATCCAGGACGGGTACTATGACGGGTCCCTGTACGCCATGCCGGTCATGCGCAGCACACCGCTGCTCTATGTGAACGGAGACATGCTGGTCGAAGCGGGCTTGCCCAGAAGAGCCCCCAAGACCTGGGACGAATTCAGGGAATTCAGCAAGAAGGTCAGCAAGTACAACGCCGCTGGCGAACCGATCCAGCTCGGAGCCGGTTTCACCATGGGCCAGACCAGTGCACACTGGTATTTCCAAGGTGCCGTCTACTCGTTTGGGGGACAGGTTTCCGATGAGCAGTTCAACATCCATCTTACCGAGGAACCGGCTATCAAGCTGGCAACCCTCTGGCAGGACATGGTGTTCAAGGACAAGACCGCCATGCCATCCAACAGCCATGACGATCTGCTCAACCGGAAAGTCGCCATGGTCTTCGGTTCGACAGGAAGCATGGGCAACCTGCTCAGCCGTGCCGATTTCGATGTGATTCCCGCCTTCATGCCCGGCCAGGTGCAGAATCTCGTTCCAGTCGGCGGATCGGTCCTTGCCATGACCAGCACCGACAAGTTCCGTCAGGATGCCGCTTGGGAATTCATGAAATACATGACCAGCGCCGAAGCCAATTCGGCGATTGTGATCAAGACCGGATACATGCCGGTAAGCAAATCCTCTATGGCATATCCTGAGACGGTCGCCTATTTCCAGGCAAACCCGGTACGGAAGGTCGCAGTCGACCAGCTCCAGTTCACCCGTCCACAGGCTAGCGTAATCTCCTTGGGAAAGGGAACAGAAATCCTTCGCCAGATGATCGAGAAACTGTTGATCGCAAACAGGGATCCGAAGAGGGTCATGGAAGAGACCTCTGCCGACCTTTTGAAGGAATACAATGATTCGTTCAAGTAGGAAAGCAGCTGGTGCTGTGGTACGCGAGACGATGGCCGCCTGGGCGGCCATCGGTCTCCTTGTGTGGGTACTACTCGTATTGGCAACAACAGGATGTAGCTCAATGAAAGGACGCGAACAGCCACTGTTGGTGGCACACAGGGGTGGAGCTGGTCTGGCTCCCGAGAATACGTTGGCAGCATTCGAAAACGGGCTGCACTATCGCCCCGACATGGTTGAATTGGATATCCACCTCAGCAAGGACGGTGAATTGATTGTCATGCACGATCCGCTGCTCGAGCGGACAACCGGAATAATTGGACACATCTCCGACTATGACCGGGCGACTTTGGCCACCTTCGATGCTGCGGCCACGTACTCTCCGGGCCATTCATTTGGGTTTCAAGCCATTCCCACACTCCCGCAAGTGTTTGATCTGGTCGAGACCAAGGCCGGGTATCCGATCGGGTACCAGATCGAGATCAAGCTGAGAAGCGATGGCTCGCGGTATGCGGGAATTGAGGAGAAACTGGTTGAATTACTGGCCGAACGTGGACTGACCGATAGAAGTGTGGTCATATCTTTCGATTTTCCCACTCTGGAAACAATCGGGCAGTTGGAACCCAAACTCAAGCGTGCGGCCCTGATAAGCAAGAAATACATGACGGGTATCGGAACTGGCGGCCCCAAGGCGGTCGCGGCGGATATCGCCTCCCTTGGAGTCGATTATGTCGGTATCAACTATTCGTACCTGTCCAAAACCTTGTATACCGAATTGCGGAACAAGAACCTGGGCATCGGGGTATGGACGGTGAACGAGCCCAGTGCCATGGAACGCCTTGCCGCCATGGGTGTCGATTTCATCACCTCGGACTTTCCCGACATTCTCGGTAAAACCATTCCCATCGCCCGATAATTCGTGTCTTCACACAATCTTCACCTGCAGGGGAGGATTGTGTGTTGACTATCATGCGGTATCAGGAGATATTTAGGGAATGTTTGGACATAAAAACAATTTTCCCAAGGAGTATCGTTTCATGAAAAAATTCTCTATACTGGCAATTCTATTGCTTGCCACTGCCCTGATTGTTTCCTGTACAGGCACAAAAGCCGAGACAGCACCGACAACAACGACAGAAAGTACGCAAACGGTTCCAGCTACCGCTGCACAGTCAACTGTAGTGTCAGAACCGGTCGTACAAGCCGAAGAAGCACCTGTGGTTGAAAGCAAAACCGACACGATCGTAATAGATACCGCTCCGGCAATCACCGCGGACGATCCCGAACTCGACCAGAAATTCAGTTATGTATATGGACACCTGTTGGCCAACAACATTATCGGACAAGGCATCGATTTGGCGGCTGGACCCTTTATCTCCGGATCTGCCGATTTCTTCAATTATGCCGATCCAAAATTGACAGAGGAAGAGATCAACAATCTGTTCATGCAATACCAGGGCTTCCTGGATGGAGTCCTCACCGAGACGGATCTTGAAGCCGGGATCGGGGAGGATGCCGGGGAACTGGCTTCATTCCGCGACCGCTTCAGTTACGGCTACGGCTATGTGGTCCAATACAATCTGCAGAGCCAAGGTATCATTGTTGTGCTCAAGGACTTCAACTCCGGTATCTCCGACGCCTATGCCGAGATTCCCCTTCCCTACACAGACGAGGACATCGATGCATTGTTCACCGCCTATCAGGACAAGCTGATGGCCGAATACGATAGCATGGTCAGGGAGTATGCCGCCCAGAATCTCGTCGAGGCGGAGACTTTCCTTGCCGAGAACAGCCAGCTCGAAGGTGTCGTTACAACAGAAAGCGGGCTCCAATACAAGGTTATGTCGGCCGGTAATGGAGCCATTCCAACAGCCGAGGATACCGTGGAGCTCGATTACATGATCACATTCCTCGACGGGTCCACCGGCGACAACTCGTACAGCCGGGGCGAACCTTCGGTGTTCGGCCTTTCAAACCTGATTCCCGGATTCTCCGAAGGAGTGAGGCTCATGCCTGTCGGTAGCCATTACCGCTTCTATGTGCACCCATCCTTGGCATACGGGGAAATGGGCAATGAAATGATCCCCCCCAACACACTACTGATTTTCGATGTTGAACTGCATGACATTGTCAAATAGACACACGCATTGAACTTCCTTCGCCGTCGTGGATATGTTTCCACGACGGTTTTTTTATATACGGATTCTTGACTTCCCTCGTCTCTGCCATTATAATACATTTATCATATATGATTAGTATGATATAGGAGAACACCATGTCACGCATATTTGGAAACATAACCGAACTCGTTGGAAACACCCCTTTGGTCGAACTGCCACACTTCACCCAAAAGCATGTATTGCAAGCTCGAATCCTGGCAAAACTCGAATCGTTCAATCCAGCGGGAAGTGTGAAGGACAGGATAGCAAAGGCGATGGTGGAGGATGCCGAGAAAAAGGGCCTGCTCATTGAAGGCTCGACAATCATAGAACCGACCAGTGGCAATACCGGCATAGGACTCGCGCTCATGGGTTCTGCCCACGGCTATCGGGTGGTCCTGACCATGCCAGACACCATGAGTGTGGAACGGAGGACCCTATTGAAAGCCTACGGTGCGGAACTGGTGCTGACCGAAGGAACGAAAGGTATGAAGGGTGCAATTGCAAAAGCCGAGGAATTGGCAAAGGAGATTCCGAATTCATTTATCCCCAGCCAATTCACCAATAGTGCCAACCCTGCGATCCATGAGGCGACAACCGGTCCCGAAATCTGGCGGGATACGGACGGGAAAGTTGATTTCCTCGTTGCGGGAGTAGGTACCGGAGGGACTATTAGTGGTGCCGGATCCTATCTGAAAGCCCAGAACCCTGCACTGAAGGTGATTGCCGTAGAACCAAGCGGGTCTCCTGTCTTGAGCACCGGTATTCCGGGGCCACACAAGATCCAAGGTATTGGTGCGGGGTTCATTCCCGACACGCTGGATGTTTCGATCTATGATGAGATCGTAACCATTGAAAATGAAGAGGCATTCGAGACCGGGAGGGAATTGGCTCGGATAGAGGGGATTCTCGCCGGCATATCTTCCGGGGCAGCCCTCGCAGCTGCATTGAAAATCGCACAACGGCCAGAAAACGCAGGAAAGACCATTGTGGTCGTCTTGCCGGACAACGGTGACCGTTACCTCTCCACCGCCCTGTTCAACGAGTAGCGCCATGGAACCATCCGTACTCCAACGATTGGAACTCATGGCAGAAAGCGGATACAGGGAATTCTCCCAACGTCTGATTCCAGATGGGAAACCATTGCTTGGGGTACGCATTCCCCAAATCCGATCGCTTGGCAAGGAACTGGCACGTGGTGATTGGAAATCTATCTTGGAGAATCCTGAAGCGGACACCTACCATGAGCAAACGCTCCTGCGAGCCTTGGTTGTCGCTTATGCGAACATGCCTGAAGAGCAACGGGTCGGTCTGGTCGAAAGTTTCCTCCCCAACATCGACAACTGGGCAATCTGCGACAGCTTCTGCGCTACCTTGCGAAAAGCCAACAGGGCGAAAGAGCACTATATGAGGCTCGTTGAAAGGCATATCCATGATTCGCATCCTTATGCCATCCGATTCTCTGTGGTAATGCTGTTGTTCCAATTCATGGACTTTCCCTTGGACCCGAGGATACTCCCCCTGTTGTCGACGGCAGAGAATGATCATTACTATGTACGGATGGCAGTTGCGTGGGCAGCCGCAACCGCCTACACCGTCGACCCCCAGGTTGTGCAACCATGGTTGGCCCAACTGCCCTTTTCGACAGAAACCATGCGCATGGCTATCCAAAAGATCAGGGATTCCCGTCGTGTAACGGTTGAGGGGAAGGAGTGGGCAGCGTCGCTTCGGACTAAGCTGAAGCCATAGACATAAAAATAGCCTTGGACGGGAACACCCATCCAAGACCATCTTAGTCACCAGAGCCGGCTAGAGCCGACCGCTCAATACTTCTTGGGACCAGCAGCGAACGCTTTTTCGACCAAAGCATAGAAATCGTTCACGTGGATTGTAGCACCGGAGATATCGTCTGTATGTCCATTGTCATCCTTGTAGGTGATCTTCTTGGGGTCTTGGGTCTCGAGCAGATAATTCTCGACACGCTGCGCCTGGACATACCATTCGTCAATCGCACCACCGAACTTGACCATGTTGTATTTGCCTTCCATATCGTAGACCTTCTTGTCGTCACCGGCTTCGTTCACAGCACTCCAATATACATTCACGATATTTCCATCTTTCACGAAGAGGGAAACATTACCCTTCCAACCAGATGAACCGAAGGCATCGTCGGAAGCGAAATAGCCACCGTCGGCGTACGGACCGAGTTCGACCGGTCCTGCGGCAAGGGCCTCCAAGGCCAGCTCGAACAATGCATCCACATGGATCGATGCACCGGCGAAGTCATCGGTATGCCCTTCGTCGTCGATATAATTCACCAACGTCGGATTCTGGATCTCGATCAAATGGGCTTCGGCCTTCTCAGCCTGCTGGTACCATTCGGCCTGTGCTCCACCAAACTTGACCATGTTGTATTTGCCGGCCTTGTCATATTGCTTCTTGTCGTCCCCGTTCTTGTTCACCGCACTCCAGTTCACAGCCGCAATGCGTCCGTTGATTACGGTAAGCGAGACATATTCCTTCCAACCAGAGGAAGGATATTCATCGGCAATCGCAAAGTAGGCGCCATCCTCATACATTCCGACACCTACAGGACCGGCGGCCAGCGCCTTCTCGGCCAATTCGAACATCTCCACCACATGGATAGAAACACCCGCGATGTCATCGGTATGTCCCGATTCATCGGTGTAGGTGATCGCTCTCGGATCCTGAGTCTTGATCAGGTGGGCCTCGGCCTTCTGGGCCTGCTGGTACCACTCGGCCTGTGCTCCACCGAATTTGACCATGTTGTATCGGCCGGCCCGGTCGTAGGTCTTCTTGTCAACACCGGCATTGACATTCAAGCCATTCCAGTCGACATCGACAATATTTCCACCCTCAACGGTTATAGTGACCGCATATTTCCAGCCGGAAGAACCGAATGCTTCATCCATGGCATAATAGATACCATCCTTATAGTTGCCCGATGGCACGGAAGGAGTTGCAGCCGGAGCAGGAACAACGGCGGGGGCAGCAGATGGTGCCTGTGCTGTAGGTTCAGCTTCCTTTGCACAGCCGACCATGGCAAACACGGTCACTGCAAGTGCAAGCACCAACAATGCAATACGTAATCTTCTCATGTGAATCACTCCTAATATATCGATATCGGCGTATAGTATATTAGGAGCAAGCTACTTTTGCAAGGGTGCAAGCCAAGAAATATATCCCCTGCGGATATAGAAAAACCGACCCCCAAACTGGAGGCCGGCCATAAGGAGGCTTGTGCCCGACCTAGCGGTGGACTGCAGTCAATGCGCCGTTTATTGTCAGGATGTTGTTCTCGAGAGTTGCCTGCAAGGCACCGTCAAAGAAGTACTTGGCATCGGCTGCCGCGATATTCTTCACAATGTTGCCGGTCTTGGCGGTAGATTTGTCATCGACCAATTTCCCACCAGCTACGCTGCTGTCCCAAACCTTTGCATAATCGACGGTTGCCGCGGTACCATCAGCAGAGAAATCCTTGCTGATGACCTGGGGTCCGCCACCAACGATGTAACCGATGGCACGCATCTCGAATCCACCATTGGGGAAGAGCAATTTGCCCGACTTGTCGGTCGTGATCCGGTAGGCTGTACCACGGTGTGTATACTGGATGGTGATCGTACCATCGGCAGCTTTGGAAGCCTGGAGGTTGTCGACCACGATCTGATCATAGGGTGTGACACCGAAAAGGAACAAGCCGCGAAGTCCGCTGGACAAGGTGGCCTTCCCTTCAACGTCGTAGAGGTACGCATTGAACAGGTGGGTGGAACCGAGGGCAGAAGCACCGGTGGTCGCATCGGCATGGTCTTTTTCAGCTGCCATGTAGCGGATATTGCCGGCAAAGGAGAAATAGTTCTCGGCATCTGGAGCAGCTGTGTTCAAGCGGTAGCTGATCTTGAGATCCTGGGAACCATCGGAAACGGGTGCTGCGGGTGCGGCAGGAGCTGCTGCAGCGGGTGCTGCTGGAGCCTGGGCTGCAGGAGCGGGCTTGGAACAGCCGATTGCAACGAATGCGACCAAAAGAACGATCGCAACCATAGAAAGCCAAGTCATTTTTTTCATAATCAATCTCTCCCCATTTGGTAGTATATTAGGTTAAATCGATAATATATTACTTTATCGATTCTAATCAAGATATTTTTTCCGAATTACGAAAATTTTTAGACTTTTCTCCGTGAGACCCATTTCCCGTCCCCGGTCAACTCGTCGCTGGTGTTGCAACCGGGTAGACAGGGTATAATCCGACCTTCGAATTCATGACACGCCATCGGCACGTAAGGTGTTCGGAAGAGGCGCGTCGCATTACTTTGACAAGCGAAAGACAACCTGCTACCATGCGCCCATGAAGCAGTTCAAGTTGGGCGATATCGCACTATTGGTCATCTCGTTGGCGATTGTCATTTCCAGCTTCAACTCCTACGGGGACTTTACGGGAAAACCTGAGGTACATGTCCGTGCGGGAAACAAGGAATGGGTCTACGACTTGTCCGTCGACACCTTTGCCACATTTTACGGTCCTGTCGGCGAGACAACCATGGAAATTCGCGATGGGAAAGTTCATGTGCATGATTCCGATTGCAGGAACAAGGTCTGTATCGCCGCCGGATGGGTCTCGAGACCAGGAGACTGGATAATCTGTCTACCAAACGACGTATTCATACTGGTGGAAGGTACCATGGCAGCCCAAGAGGGAGGTGTCGATGATACGGCATTCTGAATCCAACCGGTACGCACGCATCGAATTTGTCGCCCTGCTAGCTGCCTTCGCCCTCTTCCTTTCCACAGTTGAATACCTCATACCCAAACCAGTCCCCTTCATGCGTATCGGCTTGGCGAACCTTCCGCTCATCATCGGTCTGGGAATCCTCAAGGATCGCGAATATATCATGTTGGCGATCTTGAAGGTATTGGGCCAGGGTTTGGTCACCGGCACCATATTCTCCTATATCATCCTCTTTTCCCTCGGAGGAACCATCGCGAGCGCCTTGGTCATGTACCTGTTGTATCGGTTCGGAAAGCGTTGGATAAGTCTGGTCGGTGTCAGCATCGGTGGAGCCATGGCCAGCAATTGTGTCCAGCTGTTGCTGAGCCAACTCATATTGTTCGGTGCTGCGGCCCGACTGATCGCGCCGCCCTTCCTCATAGTAGGACTGATCACCTCGATAATCCTTGGGATATTCGCACAGCAATTCGTACAGACTTCATCCTGGTATCGGGCCGAGTTGGAGAAACGCTCATGAAGTCTTCCAATATCCGCCTCTACATGGGATTGCTCGCACTTCCCTCGATATTGCTGCAAGACTCAAGTGTCGGCATTGCGATCCAAGCCGGCTATGTGATCATGTTGGCACTAACCCACGGAAGACGGTTCCGGCTACTTCCCAACATCATCCTATTGGTGAGTGTCTCCAGTGCACATCTGTTGCAGCCCCATGGATTGCACTTGTTCTCAATAGGCAACTTCCCCGTAACTGCAGGAGCATTGCTGCTGGGTGCGCGCAAGGCCTTCACGCTGATCGCCCTGCTCTACCTGTCCCACTATATGGTCACCGGCAGACCCCAGTTTCCCGGCCGGTTGGGAAAACTTGTCTCATTGCAATTCTATTATTTCGAAAGGATCACGACAAGTTGGAGATCGATCAGCCCGAAGAGACCGTTTATCCCGGCCATCGACCGATTGTTAATAGCCCTCTCTGCGCCAGCAACCGATAGCGGAAGTCCAATTACGGACGACAGCCCCCATACTTTTGGCACCAGGGCGACGGGATCGGCACTATTGGTGAATGCCTTCCACCTCATCGTGCTTTGGGCATTGTTTGTCCTCGGTCAAAGCGGAATTCTTCCCACACTCTGAATCATTTCAATCGATAACGCTGAACTTTGCATCGGAGATGGTGTAGGAAACGGATCCGTTCCTCAATGCCCGGGAAAGGTGGATCGTGTTCATGGAATCCAGGAACACCGCCTCCACACCATCCATGGAATCGATCAGAGCCATTCCCTCCTGTAGTCCAAGCGAATACACAGCTGTCGACAATGCATCGGCCAAGAAGGACTCGGCTGTGATGATGCTCACACTGGTAATATCCGTCTTGACCGGATACCCCGTTTCCGTATCGAGAATATGGTGGTAGACTATTCCATCAACCTCGAGATACCGTTCGTAGGGTCCACTGGTAACCAGCGTCTGACTGTCCAGTCCAACGACCATGACATGGCCACCCCGCTCAGCCTCAGGATTCTGGATACCGATGCGCCACGCGCTTCCATCGACCCGGGAGCCTACGGTCAATACGTTTCCACCAAGGTTGACAATCGCCTTGTGTATTCCGTGGGCAACCAATATCTCGGCAACTTCGTCAGCGGCATACCCCTTGGCGATACCACCCAGATCGAGCATCATTCCGGCATCGAGCAACTCGATCGAATGGTCCTGTTCGTTGAGAACCACACGATCATATCCGATAAGCGGCAACAGCCGGTCAATCTCAGCTTGGGAAGGACGACGGGGATTGTCTCCTCCGATATCCCATGCCTTAACCAGCGGCCCGACGGTCGGGTCGAATGCCCCGTGACTCAAGCGGGCTGCCTCGAGCGCTTTCTCCACGACCCGAAACGTATCGTCGGAGACAACGACCGGACCGATTCCGGCGGCACGGTTGATCGCGGCGATCTCGCTTGTATCGAGATGCAAGCTCATCCTTGCCTCGATTTCGGCGATACGGGCAAACGCCGCTTCGAAGGCTTCTTCGGACGGCTTGTCGTATATGGTGATACGGCAGGCGGTCCCCAACATGAGCTCGGAACGGGATTGCGGATCGACAACAACATCTCC
The DNA here is from genome assembly GCA_002839355.1 of Spirochaetae bacterium HGW-Spirochaetae-2. Classification (GTDB taxonomy): domain Bacteria; phylum Spirochaetota; class Spirochaetia; order Sphaerochaetales; family Sphaerochaetaceae; genus UBA8525. Next base: position 169,314 of record PGXW01000013.1, on the reverse strand, counting down.
GCTCGGCTTCGAGCAAGAAATCGTTGAGATTATAAGAAAAATCATTCCGATAAAAAAGAACTGAATTGCAATGTTTGTATGTTTCATGGTACTACTATGTAAGTGATATATCGCATTATGCGAGAAACGGCAACCAGTCACGACCGAATCGTCGTGTTCGGAGATCAATTTCGCAGAAAATTAAACGGTTTTAGGACCAAGGGATAAGGAGAGGGCACATGGATAAGAAACGGATTGTGATTCTTGGCGGAGGATATGCCGGAGTCCATGCGGCTAAGAGGCTGCACAAAGCTTTCAAGAAGATGAAGGACCAAGTCGAGGTGACTCTGATCGATCGTCACAGACACCACATTCTCATGACCGAATTGCATGAGGTTGCCGGAAATCGTGTCGACGAGGCATCGGTGAAGATTTCCTTCGATAGGATATTTGCCGGAAAAATGGTCAATGTCATTCGCGACGAGATCAAGAACATCGATTTCCAGAAACAGGTGCTCGAGGGTGCCGGGGCCAGCTATCCATACGATCAGCTCATCATAGCAACCGGTGCCGAATCGACCGACTTCAATATCCCCGGAGTCAAGGACCACTCCTTCTATCTATGGAGTCTTGAGGATGCCTGCCGTATCAAGCGTCACCTGATCGATACGGTCAAGGCTGCCGCGTACGAGAAGGACGAGACGATCCGCAAGGAGATGTTGACATTCGTCGTCGCAGGTGGCGGATTCACTGGAGTGGAACTCGTTGGAGAACTCATCGAATGGCTGCCGATCCTCTGCAAGGAATACGGAGTCGATTTCAACGAAGTGAAGCTCATGAACGTCGAGGCCCTCGGCAATATCCTGAACATGTTGCCCGACAAACCGCGCGACAAGGCAATCGCCTATATGAAGAAGAAGGGCGTCGAGATTCGGACCAACAGTCTGATTGTCAATGCCGATGAGAACGGTTTCACCATAAAGGACGGCACCGTCATCAAGACCAAGACATTGGTCTGGACCTGCGGTGTTCGCGGGACCACCTTCTGTCACTCGCTGTCCTTGACCGACGGAAAAGTCCAACGCAAGAAGGTCAACGAGTTCATGCAATCCCCTGACCATGAGAATGTATACCTCGCTGGAGACGGAATCTGGTTCATGGAAGATGGCAAGGCTCTCCCACAGATCGTCGAGGCGGCCGAACAGACTGCAGCTACAGCCGCAGATGGCATTATCCATGCCATCAGAAGTGAATTGGGTCTGCCCACAAAACCGGTGGCACCCTTCAAGTCGGCCTTCCATGGGTACATGGTGTCGATCGGTGGTCGTTATGCCGTCTCCTATAACATGGGCATGGCCCTATCCGGTTTCTTCGCCCAGGCGGTGAAGCACCTGGTGAACATGTACTACCAGTTCGGCGTGTGTGGTGTGAATGGGGCGTGGACCTATTTCAAGCATGAGATCCTCAACATCAAGCACCGCAGATCCCTTATCGGTGGCATGGCAGCCTACAAGGTTCCATCATACTGGATTGTCTTCTTGCGCATGTACCTCGGTGTCATGTGGTTGATCGAAGGTGGGAACAAGATTGTCGAGGGTTGGCTCACTGACACGACCGGGAGGAAAGTCTATTGGGGGCCGTTGCCGGGTGCTGGAAGTGATACCGTAACCGCCGCATCGGGGGTTGTCGCAGAAGCTGTCGGCTCTGCCAGTACGTGGGCTGCAGAACCGGTTGTCGAGGCTGTCGGGAGTGTTTCTGTTGCTTCCGCTTCCTATGTGGAACCTGTGGCACAAGCAGTCGGCTCGGCCAGTACGTGGGCTGCGGAACCGGTTGTCGAAGCAGTCGGCAGTGCAAGCACATGGGGTGCGGAGGTCGCTGGTGAAGTGGTCACCAAGGTCAAGCAATTCGCCCCACCATTGTTGGATCAGCCGCTTGCCATCTATACTTGGATAAACGAAACCTTTGTTGCCTCCGCGCCATATCTGTTCCAGGTCATGATTGTCTTGGCGGAAGTGGGTATCGGGTTGTGCTTCCTCGGTGGTCTGTTCACCTTCCCCGCAGCGATCGTTTCGATCGGATTGTCGATCATGTTCCTCATTGGAGCTCTTGCAGGAAAGGAAATCCTCTGGTACATGGCGGTGTCGATCGTCATGCTGGGTGGAGCCGGACGGGCCTTTGGTCTTGACTATTGGGTAATGCCATATCTCAAGAAACTGTGGAACAAGACCCCTATCGCCAAGAAACTCTATTTCTTCATGGATGAGCCCGAGTTCACCCGCAAGCAGATGGAGCGACGGATCGCCAAGCAGAAGGATGCAGCCCTTTAATCATGAATGAATTTTGGAAAGACGAATTTTGGAAAGACGAACCGGAAATTGCCGCGGAGCTTGAAGAGGTCGGTTCGTTGATACAGGACGCGATAGATCGTTCCCACTCTTTTGTCCGTCAGTTGCTTGCCGCCCAGGTGCGAACCAGCGGCAAGCTGTTACGCCCCGCCTTGGTGTTGATCGGCTCACGTTTGGGGAAACCCGAGCGAAGGGGCGAGGTCAAGCGTATCGCCAGTGTGTTGGAGATGATCCACATGGCCTCCTTGGTCCATGACGATATCATCGACGATGCCCGGACACGCAGGGGCATACCCACCTTGTATGCCCAGACCGGTGCGAAACAAGCAGTATTGGCAGGAGATTATCTCCTATCCAGAGCCATGGCGTTGGTCGGAGGCAGCGAAGGAGACCTCGAAGCTTCGGCAGTATCGAATGCGTTCAGCAGGTTATGTGAAAGCGAATTGGAGCAGGATGCCGGGCAGGGAGATTTTACCATTTCGACTGCCACCTATCTTCGAAGGATCGCAGGAAAGACCGCATCGCTGTTCGCCTTGAGCTCGTATGCAGGGGCAGCGGTTGCACAGTCGGACAAGTGTGTCCAAAGACGCATGCACCGTATCGGGTACAATATGGGCATGGCCTTCCAGATCCAGGACGATATTCTCGATTATGATGGTGACAAGGAAAAATTAGGCAAGGAACCAGGTAAGGATTTGCTCTGTGGTATTCCAACCCTACCCCTGTTGGAAGCCATGGAAATTGAAAAGTCCCTGCCTCTGGAGGACCAGCTTCTGCACCGGATCACCGGAAAAGCGAAACTGTCCAAACGGGATGTGGCGCGTGCTGTCCGTCGGGTGATCGAGCTGGGAGGATTGGAAAAATCCAAGATTCTTGCTACAACATACTCCGAACGGGCGCTGAAGGACATCCATGCTTTGGGAAACGAACAGGTTTCCACTATCCTTCTGGGTATGTTCGAGAAACTGTCCGATCGAAGAAAGTGAACGATATCGGAGCCCTAGGTACATGCTCGACCCAAGGGATTCCGTTCTCTTGCACTCCCTTCGTCTGGGAAAACCACCTAGGGGTACCTGAATGTCTATAGAACAGCATACACTTGATTCGGAATTCGAGCTTATGCTCGACCATCTTGCCTTGCGCTCCAAGAGTCCCAAGTTCGATATCCGGGATATTGAGCAAGAACTGCACCATCTGTTGGTCTACCAAGGCCAGGATTGGGTCGGAAGGGGTGAAATCAAGAACGCCGAGATCCAAGGCCATGTCTATGCCTACCAGGTGTTCCTGAAACGGTGGAAAGACAAGCATCCTGAAAATGGAACATCATAACAAGGGGCTACCCGCTGGCAGCCCCTCATAAGAGACGCATCTTCTAGAAATCGAAATTGTCCGGATCCGGTCCGAACCGCTTTCCTGTATGCAGGGTATCGATTAGGTTTATCTCATCGGCACTCAATGAGAAATCGAAGACCATCGCATTTTCCCGGATCCGATGGTCATGGACCGATTTGGGTATGACCACAACCCCATGCTGGATATGCCAGCGAAGGACGATCTGGGCAGGGCTCTTCTGGTATTTCTTAGCCAGGTCCAAAAGGATGGGAAGATCGAGATTCCCTTTCATCAACGGACTCCAAGCCTCCACGACAATATTGTTCAACTGGCAGAAATCGCGGATATCCTTCTGGTTCAACAAGGGATGCAACTCGATTTGGTTTACCGCAGGAACAACATCGCTTGCATCGAGAATATCCTTCAAATGATGGATCTGGAAATTGCTCACTCCAATCGCACGTACCTTTCCTTGTTTGTAAAGTTCGGTCATAGCCCGCCAGGTATCCAGGTATTTTCCCTTCACCGGCCAATGGATGAGATACAGGTCGAGATATTCGAGTCCCAATTTTTTCAGGCTTGTTTCGTATGCCTGCAAGGTGGTTTCATAGCCTTGGTCGGCATTCCATACCTTGGAGGTAATGAACAGCTTTTCCCGATCGAGACCACTCTCCTTGATCGCTTGACCAACGCCTTCCTCGTTTCCGTACACCGCCGCGGTGTCTATGCTCCGGTATCCGGCACGCAACGCCGATTTCACCGCACTCACCACAGGTGAACCGTCGCCTACCTTGAAAACACCCAAGCCAAGCCCGGGCATGGCCACACCATTGTTTAGCATAATTGTATCTTGCAAATTCTGGATCATCGATTCCTCCTATTCTGGATATGGTTACAGTATAGTTGAAAAACAGAGAAACGGCCAATTGTGAAATAAGGCCGGACTTGTTGTGTCCGACCTTCTTCAATTCCCTGGCTACCATCAAATTCCTTTCCGCTGGCTCCGTTAGGAAACGACAGTTCCGATTGTTTACCTTTTCTCCGGAATTTGAGATGATACATCCATGGTTAACACAGCAACTTCACATTTTGCACCTGAGCTAGTGAATCTTCATACACATTCATGGTATTGCGGACATGGAACCGGCCAATTGTCCGAGTATGTTACATCGGCCCGCAACACAGGAATATCTGTGCTTGGTTTCAGCGAACATTGTCCCGTTCCCGACGGACGTTGGAAGAATTCCCGCATGACGTTTACCCAGATGGACCCCTATCTGCAGGAATGCCGGACATTGCAAGCATTGAACAACGATCTGCATATCCTTTGCGGATTCGAATGCGATTACGACGCACGGTACATCCAGTGGTATACCGAACATCTGGTCGATACGAAAAAAGTCGACTACCTCTGCTTTGGAGTCCATTACCTGGTGGGACCCGATGGTAAGGAGACCTATATCAAGAATCTGCCTTCGCAAAAGAAATGGTTGGATATGTATACCGATGCCTATGTGGATGGATTGAAAAGCGGATTGTTCCTGTTCGGCGTGCATCCCGACCTATTCGGCATGTTCTACACAGAATGGGACAAGGATGCCGAGCACAGCGCCCGACGGATACTCTCGTGTGCGGCTGAATTCGACATGCCACTTGAAATCAACGGATATGGATTCCGAAAGCCACAGATTGATACGCAGAGTGGGAGAAGGCTTCAGTATCCGTTGGAAAACTTCTGGAAACTTGCAACTGAATATCCGGTGAAGGTGATTTTGAATAGCGATGCGCACAGGCCGCAGGATTTGGACCTTCGAAATACCGGCGCATTCGAATTCACCTCCAAACTGGGTATCCGTCCGTATGGATGGAGTGTCGGACGCAACGCCGATACCACCGTCCTATCCCTATCGCAGCCTCTTCTGTCGTCCACTTGCATAGAGCCCTTATATTGATAGGGTTTCCCTATTACGTATATAATGCGTTGGATTGACCGCAACCTGTTTCAGAACATGCACATAGAGGAGTTTATCGATGGTATTGCAGAACGGAACCCGAAACGACAAGGATTATTCCGATAGACCAGTCATCTTTCTCGAAAAGAAAACCCTTACTGAAGAAATCTTTGCATCCGATAGACGGGTTGATCAAAGGAGACTCGCCAAGGACTTCGTTTCTGCATTGCTTGAATTGAAAACCCACCACCATCTGGTGATTGTAGAAGAGACGGGAATTTCGGAACCTTCCACTGACGATCGCTTGAATACCCTTTTGTTGGAATCCGGGATAGACCTCTCCAACACCTCGGAACACAGGACCGGAAAAGACAAATCCACCCTGGATGGATATTCAACAGTCACGCAAATCGAGCAGTTCTCACTACGCCATGGCATTCCTGCCGAGCGCAGGCTTCTCATTCAAGCTGGGACCAAGGTGTCAATCTTTTCTGACCAGAGGGATCTTGGGACAGGAACCTTTCTTCCAGAAATGCTTGCCCTTTGTTTCCACACCTATAATGATCTGGTGTCTTGGATACTGTCTCATCCGACTCCCTACAAAAACCTGCTCGAAGGCATCCGTGCTGGAGCAGAGGTCATCAGGGAAGGCGCCCTGGTTGTGCTCCCGACAGAAACAGTCTATGGGCTCGGTGCCGATGCCACAAATCCGACAGCTGTGGAAAAAATCTTTACAGCCAAGAAACGTCCATTCTATGATCCGCTGATCGTACATGTTTCGGATACGAAGCAGATGCTACCCCTGGTTACTGAATTTTCCGAGAAGGCAAAAGCGTTGACAACCCACTTTTGGCCTGGACCGTTGACAATCGTGCTCCCCAAATCATCATTGGTACCATCGATAGTGACTGCTGGAAGTCCTTCGGTAGCGATACGGATGCCCAGCAATCCATTGGCCCTTGAACTGATCCGCCTATCGGAAAGGCCAATCGCCGCACCAAGCGCGAATCTTTTCGGTTGCACGAGCCCGACAACCGCACGACATGTTCAGCAACAGTTGGGGGGAACATACGATGCGATTATCGACGGTGGTGCGTGCATTGTGGGAATCGAATCGACAGTGATTTCATTCCTTGGAGAAACGCCTAGGATCCTTAGGCCAGGAGGCATAGACCAGCAAGCGATAGAAGCATGTATCGGCAAGGTGTTGTCGGATCGACAAGACAATCCCGAGGACTCTACGACGAGTCCCGGTATGCTGCCAAGCCACTATGCCACATCCACTCCCCTTCGAATCGTCGAGAATCCGAGCAATTATGCATCAAGAATTGATGTAGGGGTGCTCCTCTTCGGAAAATGTGAAGAAGATTTTCTTGGACCGGTGGAATATCTGAGCCCATCCTCGGATCCGACTGAGGCTGCCAAGCGATTGTACCAGGCAATGAGAAACCTCGACAGCCTGTCACTATCATTGATCGTGGTGAAGTTGCTTCCGGAAACCGGCATTGGAATCGCAGTGAACAATAGGCTTCGGAAAGCTGCGAACAACTTTTCTGGTGCGTCTGAGAAATAGATTCAAAGACACGGGGCAAGGAGAAGCTGCCTCTAGCGGGTCTTGCCCAAGTATGCAACCCTGATCTGTTCGTCCTCCAGCAGCGCCCTTCCCGGTCCCGTCATGCTGACGGTTCCCGTTTCGAGCACATAGCCCCGGTTTGCCGTCTTCAGCGCCACGTTCGCGTTCTGTTCTATCAACAGGACAGTAACCCCGGCCTCATTCACTTTCCTGATGATAGAAAAGATTTCCTTCACCACCAGGGGAGCCAGTCCGAGTGAAGGCTCGTCCATCATGATCAGCTTGGGGTCTGCCATAAGTGCCCGCCCGACAGCGAGCATCTGCTGTTCACCACCCGACAAGGTACCGGCATGTTGCCAGTGCCGTTCCTTGAGTCTCGGGAAGAGACCATATACACGTTCCAAGTTGGCTTCGATCACCGCCTTGTCCTTTTGCAGGTAAGCACCCAAACGCAGGTTCTCCAAGGTGGTCAGGTTGGGGAACACCCTGCGGCCCTCGGGTACGAGAACCACACCCTTGCCGACAATCTTCTGTGTATCGAGACCGTTGAGCTTCTCTCCCCGATACATGATTGTGCCTCCCGCAATCGGAATCAATCCCATGATTGCGCGCAACGTGGTGGACTTCCCGGCACCATTGGCACCGATCAAAGTCACGATCTCATGTTCCTCCACATCGAAGGAGATACCGTTGAGTGCGACGATACCGCCGTAACAAACTTTCAGATCACGTATTTCCAGTAAACTCATTCGTCTTCAACCCCCAGGTAGGCACGGATCACAGCCGGGTCGTTCTGCACTTCTTTCGGTGTTCCCATGGCAATGGTCTTGCCATAATCCAACACATATATCTTATCCGAAATGTCCATGACCAGGTTCATATGGTGCTCGATGAGGAACACGGTCAAGTTGAACGAATCCTTGATATCTATGATGAATTGGGCAAGCTCCTCGGTCTCCTTCGGGTTCATGCCTGCCGCCGGCTCGTCCAGCAGGAGCAAGGAAGGCGAGGTGGCCAATGCCCGGGCAATCTCCAACCTCCGTTGTTTGCCGTAGGGCAAGGAGGATGCCTTTTCCCGAGCCAAATCAGCCAATCCGACCGTCTTGAGCAATTCCTGCGTTTGCTCACGCATGGTCCGCTCCTCGACGTGGTTCAGCCTGAAAGTAGCACTAAGCATACCGGCTTTGATCCTACAGTGTTTTGCGATCAAGACATTCTCGAATACCGACAGTTCCTTGAACAACCTGATATTCTGGAAGGTTCGCGCCATACCTAACCGGGTGATCTTGTCCGGGGTGTTGACCACCTGGTGGTGGAACGTCGTCCGATCGCTGCCGTTGTAGATCTTCTTCATCTTCGAACGGGGATGGTTCTCTCCAATCACCTTGTCATGGAACACCACCCTACCGTTTGTCGGCATATAGCCGCCGGTAATGACGTTGAACGCGGTGGTCTTTCCTGCACCGTTCGGGCCGATCAACGCGGTGATATGCCCTTGCGGAATCTCTATATTCAAGTCATCGACAGCGACAACTCCCCCGAATTGCATGGTGAGGTGTTCGGTCTTCAATACGATCCCGTTCATGACCCACCTCCCTGCACCTTCCTACGTTTCCACTTGAATCGTCCGAAGATCCGATCCCAACTGAACTCGTTGGTCCCCATGAGTCCACGGCGGTAGATAAGCACCACCACCATGAGCAGGATCGAGAAGATCACCATCCGAAAACCGGTCCTGAACAATGGGACATCCCATCCGAAGAGTTCCAGCGGCTGGTCGAAGAACCGCAGCCACCATTCCTTGGAAGCCGTCACCAGAAAAGCCCCCAACACGCTGCCAGTAACACTTCCGATACCCCCGATCACTACAATGAGCAGGATATCGTAGGTCAATGTGATGGAAAAGGTCTTCGCCTCGATCGAACGCATGTACATGGCCAACATGCCGCCGGCCAGGGCGGAGAAGAACGAACTGATGATGAAACTCATCGACTTGTGTTTGAACAGGCTGATACCCATCGCCTCGGCGGCGATCTCATCCTCGCGGATTGCCATGAAAGCCCTTCCGTACGATGACCGTATGAGCAGGACTATCAAGGTGATGCATACAGCCGAGACGATGAACGGTGTTATTATCGGAGGAACCAAACCACCGAACATCTTGGGGAACGCCGGAATCTTGTTCAGTCCATAGGATCCGTTGGTTATACCGTCGAGTTGCGGAGACGAGAACAACGCCCGGATAATCTCCGAGAGTCCCAGTGTGGCAATCGCCAGATAGTCGCTCTTCAATCGAAGAACCGCAACGCCGACTATGGAGGCAATGACAGCCGCGAACAGGGCTCCCACGATCAACGCCATGAAGGGATAGACACTTTGGAACCATGGTGGCAACGCACTGAGGAATACCTTCAGTGCCCGAATACCCGGATTTATACCGTTCATGTAATACACACCATCGAGGCTTTGCACGGGAATCAACAGGATAGCCGTCGTATAGGCTCCGATGGACATGAATCCAGCTTGCCCAAGGCTGAACAGCCCGGTAAAACCATTCAATAGGTTCATGGAGACGGCCACCAGGGCGAATATCGCACTTTTCTGCATGATCGATATCAGCATGCCGTTCCCTGCCCGATTCATATTGAGCATGTACAGGATTGCCAGGAACACCCCGGCGGAAATGACACTCAAAACAGTGTTTCGGCTTCTACGCATACGCTATACCTTCTCCATGGTTTTTTCGCCAAACAAGCCGGTAGGTTTGACCAGGAGCATCACGATAAGGAGGACAAACGTGAACGCATCCGAAAAGGTCGAATATCCCAAGGCCACCAGGAGCGTCTCGACGATACCGATAAAGAATCCACCTATGACAGCCCCGGGGATATTGCCGATTCCACCGAAAACCGCGGCGACGAAACATTTCAAGCCGGGCAAGGTTCCTGAGAACGGGGTCACCGACATCCGGTCGGTGAAGTAGAGGATCGATCCGATCCCCGCAAGCAGCGAACCGATCGCAAAGGTCACGGTTATGACCCGGTTGATATTGATACCCATGAGTTTGGCGGTCTCGAAATCCTTGCTTGCCGCCCGCATGGCCATACCGGTCTTCGTCTTGTTGACCAGTATCATGAGTAGTGCCACCAGTACGATTGTGAGGACAGGCGTCAGCAAGGTCACGAGCGATGCGCTCAATTCCCCAACCCGGAAAATCCGTTTGAGCAGCGGAATCTCGGGATACCCCCGTGGAATCGCCGTGAACAGATAGGTGGCGAGATTCTGCAACAGGTACGAGACCCCGATCGCACTGATCATGATCGACATCCGTGGAGATGAACGCAACGGTTTGTAGGCAACCCGCTCTATGGCTATTCCCATCAACACCGTTATCAACAGTGTGATGCCAATGGCTATAGGCCACGGAAAACTGGCTAGGGAGAATATCATGAAGTACCCGGCCATCATGAAAATATCCCCGTGTGCAAAATTGATCAGCCTGAGGATACCGTATACCAGCGTATAGCCAATGGCGATCAAACCATAGGCTCCACCAAGCGATATGCCTGTCAGACTATGCTGCAAGATGGTCGTGATGCTCATGCAGTCTCCTTCGTGAGAAGTACAAGAATCGGCTCACCGGGACGGATCGACCGTCCCGGTGAAATTTGTATATCCAAATCAGAGAACACTGACCGTCTTCAGGAATTTGAACTGTCCGTTCTCGATGACCTTGATAAAGGCAAGGTCCTTGTCGGCATCGCCATTCTTATCGAAAACGATCTTACCGGTTACTCCCTCGACAGAAACATTGACCAAAGCGTCGCGAATCGCAGGCCCCTTCGTGGAATTGGCTGCTTCGATTGCCTTGAGTGCAACGAGATAGGCATCGTATCCAAGGGCTGAGACCGCTGGAATGATCTCCGGCTGATTGTTTTGGACGAGGTATGGCTTGAATCCCTTGATGAATTTGGCCGCTTCATCGGTCGCAGGGTCGGCATCGTCAAAGAAGGTGGAGAGAACAACGCCCTCGGCACTGGAGCCCGCGTTCTCGATGATGGATGAATTTTCCCAAGTGTCTCCGGCCATGATTTTGGCAGTGATGCCGAGTTCACGGGCCTGCTTTATGATCAGAGGAGCGGTTGCTATCGAAGATGGGGCGAAGATGACATCGGGATTGGTTGCCTTGATGTTCGTCAGGATCGATTTGAAATCCGTGGTGTTGGTCTGGAACTGCTGTTCGCTGACCACTTTTCCACCCAAATCGACGAAGGCCCGCTTGAAGAAGTTTCCTAGACCCGAGGAATAGTCGTCACCGAGTTGGGTAATGACAGCGGCCTTTTTGGCTCCGTCTTGCCAAGCGAAGTTGGCCATGACTGTCCCTTGGAACGGATCGAGGAAACATACCCGGAAGTAATAGTCGTTACCAAACGTCACCTGTGGGTTTGTGCATGATGCGCCGATTGCAGGAACTTCATTGTCCAGGAAAATATCCCCGGCCGCAATCGAAACACCCGAACCGTACGACCCGAGAATGACCGAGGCCCCACTGCTGATAAGACTTTGTGCAGCGGTAACCGCTTCGGTCTTGTCGGACTTGTTGTCAGCCTCTATGAGCCTGACCTTATAGGTCTCCCCATTGATTTGGACAGTAGGGTAGACCTTGTTGGCATAGCGCATACCCAAGACTTCCTGATATCCACCGCCACCATTTTCTCCCGTTTGTGGCTCGAAAACCCCTATGATGATCTCTTTTTCGCCGCTTTTTCTTTCCGTGCTTCCGCCGGCGAACACGAATTGGCACGCAAGAAACGCTATCAACAAGAACACAGCGATCCTTTTCATACGTCATCCTCCAAGAATGTGTTTGAGATACTTCGATTATCATCCCATAAAACGAAAGACACAAGAAAAATTATTGTAATGGAAAATCTTTTCCTCCCGTCCGATTGCAGTATGAATGTGGACAGGCCCGGCCTCTTTCTTCTACAATGCCAGACAGCCCGTATATTGCATTGGAGACAGAGGATGCGCAAAATAAAACCAGAAGCTGCAGCCCACGCCTATGACCACGTCTTGTATGCCGACAACGATCAGATTCGCCGTACGATACACATCAGTTTGCTTTGCATCCTGGTAGGCGCCATTGCCGGACTCGGAGCAGTCGGATTCAAGTATCTGATCGAGTTCTTCCACAATCTCTTTTTCCAAGGGGAACTGTCTTTCGAAATCAACCGTGGCGGAACCATTTCGAAATGGGGTCCCTTCATAGTATTCGTTCCGGCAATCGGTATTGCCATAGCCCAGAAGATTACGCAAGTTTGGGCACCCGAAGCCAAAGGGCACGGTGTTCCCGAGGTCATGGTCGCTGTAGCCGAAAATCGAGGTAGGATCCGGCCGATTGTGGCATTGGTGAAATCGCTTGCGTCTGCCATCACCATAGGCGCTGGCGGTTCGGTTGGGAAGGAAGGCCCGATAGTCCAAATCGGCGCGAGCTTCGGCTCGACATTGGGGCAGGCACTGAAACTGTCGTCACGTGAAACTATTATCCTTGTGGGAGCCGGTGTGGCTGGAGGAATCAGCGCGACATTCAACGCCCCGATCGGCGGGATCATGTTCGCCTTGGAGCTCATCTTGCCCGAATACAGCATCATGACCATCATGCCGTTGGTGATCTCGGCGATAATCGCGACAACCGTCGGCACACTGTTCATGGGAGCACATCCGGCGTTCATCGTACCTGAATACACCATGGTCACTCCTTATGAACTCATCTTCTACGCCCTGCTTGGCCTCGCCGCGGGAATCTTGTCTGTCATCTTCATCAGGTCCGTGTATGGGATGGAGGACTTCTTCGATTCGATTCGGATTCCTGCGACAGCCAAGGCACTCGCGGGAGGCTTGGTTGTCGGAGGAATCGGGTATGTCTCCTTGCGGTGTTTCGGCAATTACCATGTATATGGCGTCGGGTACGATTTCCTCGACCTCATGCTGGACAACAAGATAACAGCTCTTGGCGTCGCTCTGGCGCTGGTTCTGATGAAACTCTTGGCCAATACCCTCACCCTGGCTGCAGGTGGATCGGGAGGAATATTCGCTCCGTCGCTCTTTCTCGGGGGAGCTCTAGGTGGTGCGGTTGGAATACTGGTGAACATGTTGTTTCCTGAAACGACCGGTCCGGTATCGGCATATGCGATTGTCGGGATGGCCGCGATTGTCTCGGGTGTCACCGGTGGCGTCCTGACGGCAATCATCATGGTGTTCGAAATGACACGGGACTATGCGATCATGTTACCGCTCATGCTGAGTGCGGTCCTCTCCTATTTTGTCTCGAAATCCCTCTACAAGGAGACCATGTATACGAAGAAACTCACCAGAAGGGGTATCCAGATCCAGTTCGACAAACGTATCCCGACATTCAAGACGCTGACGGTTGGGGAAATCTTGAAACGGGAAATGGTGAGTTGTTCTCCGGATGATACGGTAGCAAAGGTACTGGAGACCATGCATAGTCATGCCCTGGGTCTGTTGCCGGTTTTGGACGGCAAGCAGGTGTTGGGTACGATCGGATATGCCGAGCTGTATGCGACCCAGCCTGAACAGGATGAGAAGATAGCTTCCATGGTGCATCGGCAACAGATTACGATACCAAGCTCATCGAACCTTTACGATGCCCTTAAAGTCATGAAGTCGCTGGAAACGAATATCCTTATTGTCACTTCAGGCAATAGTATTGAAGGATTCGTGACCGCAAACCGGATCATCAGGAATTATCTGGAGAAGAAGCAGCAATCGTGATACCGTGCTTGTTTCGTCTGTCGGTCATGACTCCAGACGGGGCTTGGGGCGTCCATGTTCCACTGCATACACTATGTTGGAGAACAGGGGCAAATCGGTTGCAATGCCCGACAACTCTTTCCTATAGCCGTTCCAATCGTAATCGACCCGCCGTATGATATAGGAAATTTGGTCTTCTTCGATGTCAAGGATTGCATACGAGGGTCGTCTGTCACCATCGAACGAATACCCGATCGATCCTGCATTCACCACCCGTTTCTGTCCGATATGGAATTCGCCTGGCATGTGGGTATGTCCGCAACACACCAGGGTGGCACGTTCACCGGTTATCAGCTTGGCTAGCTTTTCTTCGGTATTCCCTTCTGAAAGCAACTTGTCGGTGAAGGAATAGGGACTGCCGTGGCAATAGATGATATCGGAAACACCGGCTGCAATCGGATGTACGATCGGCCAACCCGCGATTGCCCGCTTCGCTTCAATCGACAGGCGGCGGTCGCAGTCTACAATACAATCGAGCACTTGCCGTTCAAAATCGCTGGAGGGTTTGAAGGTATCCACCTCCTCAAGGTTCGCGTCGGTATTCCCCTTGATGCAAGCGATCGGATCCAAGGACACCACTGCCTCGAAACACTCTTGCGGATGCAACCCGAAAAATACGAGGTCACCCAAGAACACATAGGAGTCGACACCATTGTACGCACAGTCGGCCAGGACAGATTCCAGTGCCGAGATGTTTCCGTGGATGTCGGACAGCAGTGCAATGCGCATGGGCATCTCCCTGAATCAACTATAAGCGTACTCGTACCACAACACAACATCTATAATGAAAGGGGTCCCTACCCCAGGAGAAGGGGTGGACCCAGGATGCTTCGCCTCCTTTGCCGCCCCAAGAACCATGACATGCTCGTCATACTACGAAGAAAGCCGGCTTCCCCAACTCAAGGGATAACCGGCTTTTCTCTCTGTATAACATACATCCAACATCGTTGCCCAGAAAAAGACTCGAACTTTCACGACCTTGCGGCCACTAGGACCTGAACCTAGCGCGTCTACCAATTCCGCCATCTGGGCGCACTTCGAGACTATAGCCTAGAGAAGTGTAATTTGTCAACTTGTTGCCGATAGGTAAAACTCTTAGTACCTTATCGGCATATCACCCGATGAAAGGAAGGACCGTTATGAAAGTAACTTTTGGAGGAACTCCAGTACAACTGGCCGGAACCGAAATACATGTAGGCGACACGATCGCCGATTTTTCTGCAGTAAAAAACGACTTGAGCCCATTCAAGCTCAGTGAAATCAAGGGACGGAAACTCATTGTTGCCGTACCTTCGCTCGACACCTCGGTATGCGACACCGAAGTTCGCCGCTTCAACACCGAAGCGACAAAACTGAAAGACGTGACGGTAATCACCGTATCGATGGACCTCCCGTTCGCCCAGGCGCGATGGTGTGGTGCCGCAGGTGTGGAGAACGTTATCACCGTGAGCGATTATAAGGATCGGGATTTTGCCCACACATTCGGGGCATATCTACCGAACGTAGGATTGATCGCACGCTCGATCTTCCTGTTGGATGAAAACAACACCGTCAAGTATGTACAGTACGTTCCGGAAGTAACCGATCACCCCAACTATGAAGCAGCACTGGCCGCAGTGCGAACATAACAATCTCCAAATCTCGTTATACACCCCGGATCACATCTTCCCGTGGTCCGGGGATTTTTTTACCTCCAACCTTCCTTCCAACCTGATATCCCGGGAAGAGGAGCCGATCGCCACACGATAATCACCCTCCCGAACCTTCCATGTGCCAAGCGCAACGGAATACTCCGAGAAATCGCGTTCTCCAAGGCTGAACACGATACGGGTAGAGCTTCCAACCTCGATATAGGCTTTCTCGAACCCACGCAGTTGCTGGAACGGGTGCTCTCGACCATACGTGCTGGGCCTTACATACAATTGGACGACCTCTGCCCCACCAATGTCTCCGCAATTTTCGATGTAACAAGAGATTATCCACTTCCCGCCATCCCAAACAACCTCGAGCTCGCTGTAGGCGAATCGTGTATAGGATAACCCGAACCCAAAGGGGAACAGTGGATCGGGACCAACCGTGTCGAATTGCCGGTACCCGACCATGAGCCCTTCACGGTACACCAGATCTTGTACCGTTCGCCTTGAAGGGTCTCCCTGTCCGCCTTGGACACGGGCAAGCGACACAGAAGCGTAATCGGAAGGATACCCTTGCATCGACTCGTGGTCAGTCAAAGACCTGGCAATCGAAATCGGCAATTTTCCCGAGGGGTTCACCTTTCCAAGCAGTACATCCGCAATCGCCTGGGCAGAGGATTCTCCCAAGTACCAGGCATGCAGCACCGCGTGAGGCAGATGAATCCACGAATCCATCTCCAACGCACCCCCGGCATGGAGAACCACAACGGTGCGAGCGTTCAACAGACAAGCCTGCCGTATCGTTTCCACCTCACCGTTGGGCAATTCCCATTGCCTGTCGTAAGCCTCGCTTTCATAAACGTGGTCGAACCCTGTGGCTACAATCACCGCATCGGCTTGCGCCACGACAGCACGCCTCCTTGCCGATCTCCACCATGCCCCAGGAAATTTCCACAGCTTGCATCCGGGCAACTGCCCGCCCAACTCAGCGTGGATTGATTTCCCTGGATATCCCTGTTTGATGAAACTCGATCCCCCGCCTCCAATTGGCTCCCTGCTGGCCAATCGTCCCAGAACGACAAGATTCTTAAGTTTAACACCCTCAAGAGGTAAAGTCTTCTCATTTTTCAAGAGCACTATGGATCCCGAAGCCATCGTATAGGCACCATGGTGATGCTCTACCGTTCCGATCCGGGCACACGGATCCACTACCTGTCGATCGAACACGCCAAGTGTCTCACACACGGAAAGTATACGTAGTATCTTGGCATCCAACAGGGCTTCATATGAAGGCTCGGCTGCAACCAGGTCTTCGAGAGCGTTCTTGGTGAACCATTGGGCCTTGGGCATCTCGACATCCACTCCATAGCGCAATGGGCCTTCGGTTTCGTACAACGAATTCCAATCGCTGACAACTATCCCCTCGAACCCCCATTCGCTACGCAGGATATCCTGCACCACATGGGCATTGGCACTCGCGTATGTCCCATTGACCTGATTGTACGCAGTCATCACACCCGTTGCGCCTCCCTTTACTACCGCCTCGAAGGCTGGAAGATACAGCTCGCGCAAGGTCAGTTCATCGACAATCGAATTGGTCTTGTGGCGATCGAATTCACTGTTGTTGCACACGAAGTGCTTGACTGTGACTCCCACTCCCTTCGATTGCACTCCATCCACATATGCGCATGCCATCCGCCCAGCGAGGAAGGGATCCTCACCCAGATACTCGAAATTCCGTCCACACACGGGGACACGCGCGATATTCACACCTGGTGCCAATAGGATGGATATCCCGGTCGCCCTGCACTCCGCGGCCAATTGTGCGGCGCTTTCCCGTACACATCGGCTGTTCCAAGTTGCGGCCATGGCTATGGCACTGGGGAGGATCGTGACCGGGGCCGCCACACCGCGGACACCACTGGTCGCATCACCCATCCAAACAGGAGGAATCCCCAAACGTTCGATTGGACGGATACAAAACCCGTCGATTCCAGAAATATAGGAAATCTTTTCTTCCAACGTCATGGCATCGACAAGAGCCTTGGCACGGCTTCCCTTGCTGCCCTCCACCCATGGCAATTTCCCCGTTTCATCCCCAGGTGGATGCCGTAGGGTGAGAAAGTACCGGTTCATGATGTATTGCAGGACGCTCCTTTTGGCATGATCGAACATAGCGGCCTCCCGAGAACCAGTGTAAGCGCGTTCTCCAATGACGGCAAGGAAACTTGAAAAAGGTTGCAAAGACATCTACAGTATATGCATGAACATTAGAATCCTGTTTTTGGGAGAAATTGTAGGTCGTCCCGGTATCCATGCGTTGAAGGATGGCCTGAAGGCATTGAAGGAATCGCAGCGTATCGACTTTGTGGTTGCCAACGGCGAAGGCACGACCAACGGCTTCGGCATCGGCAAGAACCATGCGCTCCAGATAATGAAACTTGGTGTGGATCTGATTACAACCGGCGAGAAGACCTATTACAAGAAAGATATGGTCGAACACATAGGCAAGAACGGACATATCATCAGACCGGCCAATTATCCTGCCGGAAATCCGGGAAGGGGCTATCGAATCTTCGATATCAAGGGAACCAAGGTTGCCTTCATCACCCTGTTGGGCAATTCCGACTTTCCCCGCACCCATGTGGCCAACCCCTACCTTGCCGTAAATGCACTGGTTGAAAAGTTGAGACCCGAAGCACAGACGATCTGCCTGCAGTTCCACGCTTCCACCACTGCGGAAAAACAGACGATGGCCTTCCATGTCAACGGCAAGATTTCCGCAATGGTCGGCACCCATACCAAAGTACTCACCTCGGATGCCCGGATACTTTCAGGTGGAACAGCCATGGTGACCGACAATGGACATTGCGGCAGCATCGCCGGAGTCGGTGGATTCGATGCCAAGATTGAAATCGAACGCTTCCTCACCCAGATTCCCTCACGGTCGATTGAATCATGGGACAAACTGGAGTTGCAGGGCGTTCTCGTCGAGATAGATGAAGCGGGAAAAGCCACCGGAATCGAAACGATTCGGCAATCGGTCGCGACACCCGAGCAGAAGCCCGCTTGATAATGGAGGATTAAGACATGTACGAACATGCTTCAGTACTTTCGCTGCAGGACAACGGTGTGGTTACCGTCATGTGCCAAACGGCCGGATGCGAGAATTGCAAGGCCGGCTCCTTCTGTGCAACCAAGGGCAAGACGTTTGTCGCCCAGAACGATACCGAACAGACCATCTCCGTGGGAGATATGGTGGAATTGTACCTACCACCCGGCAAGACCGTATTGGCGGGGTTTGTCGCCCTATTGGTACCAGTCCTGCTCTTTCCCGTGGGGTATTACCTCCCCTCCGCCTTCGTTGCGGACGTAGGTGAAGGAGTACGCATCATAAGTGGAATCGGTGGTATCGCCGTAGGATTCATGATAAGCCGGATATTCTCCAAGGCAAAGGCCGCAGAATATGTTCCCAAGATTACCCGCGTAATCGAAACACGGACCAACTAGGAGTACGATATTGAAAAGAATCGGGGTGCCGCTCTTGCTCCTCATCACGACGATCGTCTTCTCATCCTGCTCGTTCGCACCACAAGAAGCGACAGGAGACCGGCGACCGGCGGCATTCCCCGATATGCGTCTGGAGCAAACCCGTTATGTGCTGGGCATGGAGGGGGCCTCCCCCATCCGAATCGAGGCCCAAACCATCGAGTTGTACCGCGAAGCCGGTGAAGCGTACATCGACAACGCGACTTTCACCCAGGACGATACGGCGGGAGTGCTCCTTTTCTCCGGCTCGTTCGGAAACGCCGTGGTCGACACCGAGACGAACGATGTCGTGATGACCGGGGGGGTGGAAATCCGCAACCATCGCGATGATTTCACGCTTTCGGCAGTCTCGCTCGCGTGGAATCATGGGGGCAAGACCATGGCGGGTGATTCGGATACTTTGGTGACCATCGTCAGCAAAGAACATGATATACTCAGAGGAACCGGATTCCGCGGAGAATTCTCCACGGCGACATTCGAATTCATGTATCTGGAGGAAGGAAGGCTTACGTATGACTAGACGCACGACTATCAATCGGACCATACGGAACCTCCTTGTACTTGTGTGCCTGTCCGCTTCGGCGGGAGTATTGGCAGCGGCTGAACCGATCTCCTTCAAAGGCGGGTACACCCGTGCAGTCATGCGCGAAGGACGCGAAACCATCATGCTCACCCAAGGAGCCATGGTATCGACCGGCAGTATCGAATTCCAAGCCCAGAGCATAGAACTTATCGGACCGAATGCACGCTACATGGTCGGAACCGGATCGGTCACCATAACCGATACGGAGAACAACATCGTCATCACCTGTACCAGCATCTCCTTCGATCGTGAGACCGAACAGTTGCTGGTCGACGGCTGGGTGGAGGTACAAGACCTGGAGAACGAGGTGATCGCAAGCGGCGCATACCTGTCGTACAACCGTAGCGATGGCACCATGAAGTTGCAGATCGCAGCGAAACTGTTGCGACATACCGGATCGGGTCCCATGGTATGCCGCGCCGACAGTATCGAATACAACAGGAACACCATGCGACTGGCACTAGTCGGGAATACCTCGATTGCATGGAAAGGCGATACGTACCAGGCCAGTGCCACTACCGTCAACCTCGAAACGGACGAGATAATCATGGAAGGTTCGATAGAAGGGATTGTCCATGGTTGATGCACGCTCCAAGGCAACGCTCCATATCCGGAACCTGGCCAAGCAATACGGGCGCAAACTCGTGGTCAAGGATGTCTCGTTCAGCATGGAGTCCGGTCAAATCATCGGCTTGCTCGGTCCCAATGGAGCTGGAAAGACAACCATGTTCTATATGATTGTGGGATTCATCAAAGCCGATGCCGGAACAATCCTCTTGAACAGCCACGACGTGACGGATCTCCCCATGTACAGGCGCTCGCGTCTCGGACTCTCCTATCTTCCCCAAGACCCCTCGATCTTTCGGAAACTGTCGGTCGAGGACAACATCCGCCTGGTTGTGGAAACCCGGGACGATTTGGACAAGAAGGAGAAGCAGGCGGTTGTGGAGGACCTCTTGGAGGAATTCGGCATTGCCGGTATCAGGAAACAGTACGGATACACTCTCAGCGGTGGTGAACGGCGCCGGACGGAAATAGCCAGGAGCCTCGGCAGCAATCCCAAGTTCCTCCTGCTCGATGAGCCGTTTGCGGGAATCGATCCGAAGGCTGTCTATGAAATCAAGAAATTGGTCCAGAAATTGGCAAGCAAGGGAATCGGTATACTCCTCACGGACCATAACGTTCGCGATACGCTGGCAATCACTCACCAGTCCCACATAATCAATGAGGGAGAAATACTCGCCAGCGGAAAACGGGAAGAGCTGTTGCAGAATATAGATGCCCGCAGAATATACTTTGGTGAAGATTTTTCTGAAGGTGACAACACATGAGTCCTTCATTAGGTCTACAACAAACCCTGAAACAACAACTGACCCTCTCTCCCCAGCTTATCCAGACCTTCGAGATCCTCGCGATGTCGAGCTTGGAGCTGCAGCAGAAGATCAAAGCGGAAATCGAGCAGAATCCCGCGATCGAGATTCCTACCGAGCGGTCGGTTTCGATCGAGCGGATATCCGAGCACGAAAGTCGAAAAAGTCCCGACGACGAATTGAGCGACACCACGTCCTACGATCCCGACAGGTATCGGTCCGATGTCCGGCTTTCCTCCCATTATGACCAGGAGTCGGCCGACAGGAACCAGCAGTTCCTCGAGGGGGCATTGGCAAAATCGGAGACCTTGCAGGAATCCCTCATGCGACAACTCGGATGCCTCCGCCTCTCGGAGCAACAGCGGGAATTGGGAATGCTGATCATCAGCAATCTCGACCACAACGGGTTCCATAAGAATCCCCCGGAAACACTGGTCAAGGCCGATGCACGGAAAATGCTATTGGCAATGCTTCCCATAGTGCAAAGTCTTGATCCACCTGGTGTGGGTGCCACGGACTTCAGGGAGTCGCTGGTGTTGCAGGCAAAAGCCGACAACCTGGCTCCGGAGGACCTAGAACACCTCAGTTCGATTGTCTACGACCACCTGGAACTATTGCGGCTGAACAAGACCAAAGAGGTCGCCAAAACCATGGGAATAGCGGAGGAGGATGTGCAGACACTGTACCGATACCTCAAGACGCTCAACCCCTTCCCCGGGCTCCAGTACGACAGTATCGAGACACACTACGTCATTCCCGACCTGATTGTCCGCAAGATCGATGGACGGCTGCAACTCAGGTTGAATACGGAGAATATTCCGACCATCTCGATCGACCCGGAATTCACCTCCCTGGCAACCGATCCAAGGGACAAGGCCTATAAGGAAACCACGGCGTACATCAACAATGCCGTCAAATCGGCGACGCAGCTCATGACCCAGATCAATATGCGTAGCGAGACCATGAAGAAGATAGGTTTGGAGTTGCTCAAGTTCCAGCATGAGTTTTTCCTACAAGGCCCACGATATCTCCGTCCCCTGACGTACCGGCAGATCGCCGAGGACCTGTCGCTGCATGAAACGACCATCAGCCGTGCGGTGCAGGGTAAATATATCGACACCGACTGGGGAATCATTCCCATAAAGGAACTGTTCAGTTCGGCGTTGCAAGCCACTACTCCCGGGGAGGAGGATGTTTCAAAACGTGCAGTCATGGATATGGTGCGGGAGATTATCGACGAGCATACCGGAGACAAACCGCTATCGGACCAGAAGATCGCCGACATGTTGGAGAACAAGGGTATCAAGATTGCCCGCAGGACCGTCTCGAAATATCGGAAAGCCTTGCATATCGACTCCTCGTACGAACGGACTACCTGACAAATCCGTTTTTCATCTCCATCTTATGCCGGTACATGCGCGCATCGGCTTCGGCAAAGACGTCGTCAATCGAAGTGAGTTCGCCGTTTGGCGTGAACAAGGCCTCACCGAATGCCAAGCTGAAGCGGGTGGGATCCGTAGCGCGCACAAGCATATCCGAGGCAATCTCCTTGCGAATCGATTCATAGGAAGCACTGTTGCAAGGATCGCAGATCATGGCGAATTCATCACCGCCGATACGGTACACATCCCCTGTTCCCGAAAACCAGCGGGACAATTGCCTTGCAACCTCACGCAGCAAGGCATCTCCCGCCGCATGGCCCTCCTTGTCATTGAGCATCTTCAGGTCGTTCACATCAAACACCATGAGGCCAATTGGATGCAACAATTTTTTACGCTCCCGTATTTCATCCATCCGCTCGTCGAAAGCCCGTCTGTTCGCCAATCCGGTGAGCCCATCGCTGTGTGCCAACGAGAGTAGATATTCTTCCTTTCCTTTCCGTTCCACGAATTTCATAACCAGTACAAGCACTTGACGTAACAAGACTGTCCCGAAAGTCACGATACCCAAGTTGAGTACCAGTGCATTGAGTAGTGTCATGAACGGTAACAGCAACAGAACCAGTTCACCGACAACGGAAGCCACGAGGCAGGAGATTGCGATGAGAAATTGCTTTACAGCAGAATTTCCCCGCAGGTAGGCACGGATCGAGAAGAAGATCAGGAGAACAAGATACGATAACAATATAATGGCAGCGGGAGTTAAAATATCGTAATAGGTGAGGATTCCCATCAACTGGAGAGATGAAATGACGATAAATCCAAACGGGAACACCAAGACTATACGTCCGAGCAATTTCGATTGGGGCACATGGTACATGTTGATTACAAAACTGGTCAGGAAATACGGCAGGAGGAACATGGCGACCAGCCCGAATACCAGCAGGACCAGTTGGTTGTGGATTATCAACTGGGTCGACATGCTGCCGCTAATAATCCACAAACCTGCGCAGAATTCGATACCCGCAAAGGCCAAGGCGCTCTTGCGTATCTCCAATTTCCTGAACAATGTGAACGTCAAAAGGGATACCATTGCGGCGGTGAGGAGGATAAGCAATCCGAACAGGAACGAAAAGCCATCGTATCGCAACAAAGCTACAATCTGCGATACGCGGGAGCCGATGTACACATCGTAAAAAGTTTCGCTCGTACGCGGATCATTCGCAACTGTGATTATTTCCAGGTACTTGCCTTTCGCTTGGTCTCCCAACCATACGAAATGGTTGAGGTAACCGAGAATCTTCAAGCGTCGGGCATCCAGGTTCCCATGGTACAAGTACACCCGTTCTCCATCCACACGGACTTCGACACTCTTCTGTGAAGTACGTATCATGAGGCTGTTCAAATGGTGGACGTCATCCGGTATCGTGCGGGAAAGGACAACGGTCTTCCCGGTCAACCGGTCCGATTTTAGGACTGTGGGCAATTGGAAATCGGTCTGCCGCTGTTCCCCCTCGATCATGAGTGTCCACCCGTCGTCGAGACGGTAGGCATTGGTTTCCCAGATGGGTTCGAGACGCATGTTTGAGACATCCAACAAGGTCGCAAGCACAATAAGGATAAATAGCAGTGTCCCGATGGTCTGAAGGATTTTTCGGTGTGGATTCATGATTTTCCAGTCTACCACAAGAATTTACCCATGCCGAGAAAATTGCATGGAATCGGTCGATTGGTTGGAGAAACCGACCATCGGCTTTCCATTTGACTTTTCACCTCTAGAGCCGTATCCTTTTTATACGACCTTTTGAAGGAGGACTTATGAATCTAGAAATCAGAGGAATCCACTACAATGTGAGCGATGCGACCCGTGAGTTTTTTGACAAGAAACTCCAAAAACTCTCATTCGCAGAAAGCTTCATCCACGATCTCTCCATTACTGTTACACGGGAGACGCTGGGTCAAGGTTTCCACCTTGATGGAAAAGTCCATTTTTCGTGGGGACCGGTAAAGTTGGTCAGTACCGACTGTTACGAACTGTACGAAGGGATCGAACTGTTGGTGGACAAGCTGGAAGCCGTATCCCGGAAGGAGAAGGGAAAGATACAGGAACATTGATAGAATCCGTTGAAAAACAGCATGTATATGTAGTGCCCCGGAGCGATCCGGGGCTTTTCATTCGCTTTGCACAGGCAAAACCACTTAACAAACGCTCACATAGTTGGTTAAGATGTGGTATAGTTTGGCTGGAGGAATTATGGTTGAATTTTCCATTCTCGATCTATTGGATCTGGATCTCAAGGAACACAATCACCTACAACTCACCTGCATAGCCGGGCGTAGCGGATTGTCCCGAAAACTCACCAACTCGAAAATCAGCCGTCCCGGACTTCCACTCAGTGGATTCTTCGACGAGTTCAGCCATGAAAGCATCCAGGTATTCGGTAGAGGCGAACAACAGTATCTGAAGAAGTTGGAGACCGAAAACAATCTCGATGCGTTGGAACGCCTGTTCTCCTACCCAATACCCACATGCATCTTCTGTGACGGCGGAAGACCGAGCCTGCGATTCATTGAAATCGCCGAGCGCTCCGGTTGTTCCGTATTGCAGACAGCGCTGGGATCCGCCGATTTCACCCGTGGTCTCATCCAGATGCTCGATGAGATTTTTGCCCAAACCATCACCATCCATGGGGTACTGGTGGAAGTATACGGTATCGGAGTCCTTATCACCGGTGAAAGTGGAGTCGGCAAGAGTGAGACGGCACTGGAGCTGATCGAACGGGGACACCGCCTCATCAGCGACGATACGGTCAAGTTGCGGAATATCAGCGACACCTATCTCATAGGAAGCGGAGAGAATCCGCTGTTGGCCCACCATATGGAAATACGGGGACTCGGAATCCTGAACCTCGCGAACCTCTTCGGTGTCGGCTCCATACGGGACAAGAAGCAAGTGCAACTGCTCGTCAACCTGGAGGAGTGGGACTCCAACAAGAACTACGATCGGGTCGGGGAGGAGATGACCGAGACACTACTGGGCATATCGGTTCCCAAGTTGGAGATTCCGGTCAAACCGGGAAGAAATGTTCCCATCATAATCGAAACTGCCGCACGTAATGAACGCTTGAAGAAACTCGGATACTATTCTGCCAAGGAATTCGACCAGAGCGTCTTGAAATGGCTCGAAAGCGAATCGGCACGGAACCTATATTACAGCAACGAGGAGACATTTTGATTATGGTCGAACGAGAAGTCGAGGTTCTGAACCGCGCCGGCATCCACGCCAGGCCAGCAGCATTGATTGTCAAGATTGCGAACCGATATTCGTCCAACCTCTATATCGAGAAGGACAGGATGAAAATCAACGGGAAGTCGATCATGGGAATAATCACCCTTGGTGCAGCCTACAAATCCCGGTTGACGATTTCAACAGAAGGATCTGATGAGCAGGAGGCTGCCGATGCCATCGCACAGCTATTCCTCAACAGGTTCGAGGAATAGGAGCAAGCAATGAAAGGCCTGACGGATAGACAACGCGAAGTACTTGAATTCATCAAACGGTATATCGAAAGCAATTCGTATGCCCCTGCAGTCAGGGATATCGCCAAGCAGTTCGGGATAACGGTGAAGGCAGCACATGACCACCTGAAGGCTCTCGAACGGAAAGGAGCCATCCATTCTTCCGAAGGCATTTCCCGCTCCACGGGAGTTGTAGGATTTTCTTCCGCTCCCACGATTGAAACCATAGCGATTCCCGTCCTTGGAGCCACTGCGGCAGGCCTGCCGATCCTAGCCGAAGAGAACAAGGAATTCGAATTGCATATACCGACCACACTCATTCCCGGTAAAGGACCCTATTTCGCATTGCATGTCGAGGGCGACAGCATGGTCGATGCCGGAATCCTCGACGGGGACCTCGCCATTATCAAACAGACCGGCAATGCCAACAATGGGGAGATAGTCGTGGCGCGGGTCGGCGAAGAGAACCGTGTCACGCTCAAGCGATTCTACCTTTCCAGCAATGCCATCGAGTTGAGACCGGAGAACCCCAAATATGGTTCGCTCTACTCGAAGGATGTGACCGTGCTTGGCAAGCTGCATATGATAATCCGTGATTATGAGCACTGATACCAAACGTGTCCATGTACTTCTCGGACCTGAGGCGGGTGAGAAGGGCGTACGCTTGAAGGAGATCCGTGCCAACTTGCGAAAAGAGTTCGAAGCGGATCCCGAGATTCATCGTTTCTACCCATTTGAAACCCTCAATGGGGAAATATTCACCGCTTTATCCAACAACTCATTGTTTTCAGAACATCGTTTGGTAATTCTTAGCCAAGCTGAGAATCTGCAGGCGGGCCAGATAAAAGAGTTGGCAGAGTATATCAAGGAACCTTCCGATACAGCTACACTGGTCATTATCAGCGCGGAAAACTTCCTGTCGGCCAAGCTTACCGGACATGTCCCCAAACAGCAGGTCCAGGTATTTTGGGAGATGTTCGACAACAGGAAGCAGGAATGGGTACGCAACCTCTTCTCCACCGCCAACTTCGGGATCACCGCGGATGCTGTCGATGTGTTGCTGGAATTGGTTGAGAACAATACCCAGGAGTTGCGTGCGACCTCGCAACAGCTCATGCAGTTCATCGCATCCGATGGTGGCGATACCGTAACCGAGGAAGCTGTCCTGCGTTATATCCAACATACCCGACAGGAAAGTGTGTTCTCACTGTTCGAGCATATTGCGACTGGATCGTATGAACGCGTGCTCGATATCCTCCATACCTTGATCCGTTCCGGCGAAGGCGATGCCGTTCCCATGCTTGGGGGCTTGTTGTGGCAATTCCGCCGACTGGTCTCGCTGGAGGAACTCCTCGAGCAGGGCTATCCATGGGATGATGCGGTCAAGCAGGTCAAGGTGATGGGCAAGTCAGCCGCAATCAGACGCAAGAAGGACGAGGGAACCTACCGCTCGGCTGTCCAACGGTATCCGCTGGATGTTACCCGCTCCATAATCGCCCGCATAGGCGAATACGATATCAAGACCAGGGAAATGGGAACCGAACTGCAGCCGATGGTACTCGAACAACTCTTGGGAATCATCATGGTGAAACAAGGCCGGTGTCCAAGGTCCCTCGGCGGTGCCTCGTTCTCTACAGATGCAAGGTTTTGAGAATCCGGGTGGCAACAGGCAGGGGAACCTCGGCTTGACGTGCGATTTCCTCGGCTGAGGCGGAAAGCAGTGCCTCCAGCGTACCGAAGGTCTGCATCAACCGTTTGCTCCTCGACGGCCCCACCCCCGCAATGGACTCCAACAGGATGAATGTGGCTTCTCGTGAACGTTGCTGTTGGTTCAGCGCTGTGGCGAAACGATGGGTTTCGTCCCGTACCGCCTGCAGGACTTTCAAGCCAACCGAGGATTCCTCAAGCCGCAATGCAGGACGTTCGTCCGGGAAGTGGATATCCTCATATTCTCCAGCCAACGCAACCACAGGCAGATCATCCAGACCCAAGGCTACCAGAGCCTCCTTGGCAACATTGACCTGCCCTTTTCCTCCATCGATCATGATCAGGTCGGGCAATGGCTGCTTTTCCCTGACTTGCCGTGTGTATCGTCTGGTCACCGCCTCGCGAATCGAGGCGAAATCGTCGATCTTCCCCTCGAGACTCTTGATATTGAAGCGACGGTAGTTCTTCCGATCGGGATTTCCATCCACAAAGGTAATCAATGAGGCTACGGTGAATTTTCCTGCCAAGTGCGCGATGTCGAAGCCCTCGATCCTCTTGGGTGGATTCTCCAGTGCCAGCACTTCCATGAGCTCGTCCAGAGCCTCGGGATTCTCCCGACTCTTCAGCCGTTTCTCGACATCCCTGGCCGCATTCTCGGCAGCCATTCGCAGGACCCGGTAGTGCTTGCCCTCTTTCGGCACGGAAACCTCGATCGCCAGCTCGAGATGCTCCGCGAAATAGGTACCGATCAATGCACTGTCCACATCATGCGAGACATAAAGCTGTTGGGGACGGTTACCGCCGTCCTCGTAGTATTGGATCAGGAAGTGGAGCAATGTCTCAGTCTCGTCGCCGAACGTCTCGGCACGGTAGAGGGCCTTGCCCATGAGCTTGCCATCCCGAATCTGCATGATCGAGACCGTGGCCAAGTGCATGCGCATCTCACATGCGGCATAATCGCGGCTCTCGACCGAAAAATCCTGTACCTGTTGAGCTTTTGTCACCGATTCAAGTGCGATCAGCAGATCGCGCTTCTCGGCCGCGACCTCGAATTTCTGTCCTTTGGCGGCTTCCAGCATTTCCTCCCGGACCTGGCGGATCAATTCGTCGTCCTTCCCTTGTAGGAAGGCGCGCACCTTTACTATGTGCCTCGCATACTCTTCCCGGGTCACCAAATCGGCACAAGGACCGCAACACCTGCCGATATGGTAATAGAGGCAGGGAGAGTACCGCTTGCGCAGAGGTATGCCGCACTTGCGCAGCGGGAACATCTTGTCAATCAACTCCAGATAGAGGGCAAGGCTCTTTCCGTCGGGATACGGACCGAAATATTCGGAGCCGTCGTTGATTATCCTCCGTGTCTTGAAAACCTTGGGAAAAGGCTCGTTGGTGATGCGGATCAACGGATAGCTTTTCCCGTCCTTCAACGAAATGTTGTAGTGGGGAGTATGCTTCTTGATCAAGTTGTTCTCGAGGACCAGTGCCTCGTATTCATTGCCGGTTATGATATATTCGATTATTGCTATCTTGCTGACCAGGAAGGAGGTCTTGATATCCTTCCCGCTGAGAAAATAAGAAGTGACCCTGTTGCGCAAATCCTTGGCCTTCCCCACATAGATGATCTTTCCCGATACATCCTTCATGAGGTAGACACCTGGCAAATGGGGAAGGAACCTGGCTTGTTCTTTCGGGGTATGCTCCATAGGCGACAGCATAGCTTCCGATTGATGAAATTGCAAGAATACCGGTACAATACGGTCCATGGACACCGAATCCGAGCAACAGTTCCTTGCGACATATCCGTTGGCCGCCTCGATGCGGGATGAAGACCGTCGGTTTCTCCTCGAACTTTCCCGTCGGCACAAGTTCTCGTTCCAGCAGATGCGTATGTTGATCGAACTGTCGATCGACCTCTCCCTCTGGGATCAAGGATCATTGTCGATGCTCTGGAACGAGGATGTCGCAGCTAAATTATCTGGAAAGCCTCGTAATAAGGCCATCATTGATGCCGTTATCCAACAAATAGACTCGCTTCGCAAGAATCCCACGGACTATTCCGACTTCACCAGGAAACCTAGGATGACAAGCAAGGCGACACACATCGAGACCCTTGGAGACGAACGGCTTCTCGGCCGATGCCCCTGTCCCGTCTCCGGAGAAAAGACCCGCTGTTGCAATCTGCTGACCCTCGACGTGGTCCAACAATGCGCTTTCGCCTGCTCCTACTGTTCGATCCAATCCTTCTATCACCAGGAGGAGATCCATTTCGCGGCGAACCTTGCCCAGCGGCTGGAGACCCTGGAGTTGCCCGAAGGGGCCTGGCATATCGGAACGGGACAATCCTCCGACTCGCTGATGTGGGGAAATGACCACGGTATACTCGATGCCTTGTCAAGCTTCGCAGCCCAACATCCCCATGTTGTTCTCGAATTGAAGACGAAATCGGGTAGGACCGATTGGCTCGGAAAAACGTCGTACCCCAACAACATGGTCGCCACATGGTCATTGAACGCGCCGACAATCATACACAAGGAAGAGCATCTGACCGCTACCCTGGAAAAACGGTTTGAAGCTGCCCGAAAGGCTGCCGACTGCGGTATGCCGATCGGTTTCCATATGCATCCCATGGTCCATTTCGCCGGATGGGAAGAAGAATACCGGACAGTTGTTGAGGAAATCACAACACGGTTCTCTCCCGGAGAAGTTGTCATGGTTTCACTCGGGACACTCACCTTCACCAAGGAGGTCCTCAAACAGTTGCGGGGTTCAGGCCGACCCAGCCGTATCCTGCAGATGGAACTGACCGAAACGGCTGGCAAGTACTCGTATCCGCTGGAAATCAAACAACAGATGTTTTCCCATGCCTACAACTGTTTTCCGGAATCCTGGAAAAGCGGGAACGGACCGTTCTTCTACCTCTGCATGGAGTTGCCGCAACTGTGGGAACCGGTTTTCGGTTACTCATACCCCGACAACGCTTCCTTCGAGGCCGCCATGAAACAGCATTACAGGGGAAAGATATCTCGCCACAGTTGACAACTGCATGGTTCGACGTGATAATTGACAAAAAAGGACTGTTTGTAAGGATAAATTGTCATGAAGCGAAGAAACGACGCGACGTATGTTGCAAACCTCATCCCTTTCAAACGCATGTTGCCGTATGTCATGCCGAAGCGAACCGATGCCTTGGTGTACCACCAGTTTTCGCTCGATTTGACAAATGGCGTCAAGTTTATCAAAGAACTGAACAAAACCGATCCCGGAGACCACCAATACAGGGTGTTCGAGTTGTTCCTCGCGGCTTTTCTGCGTACGATCGTGATGCGGCCACATCTCAACAGATTCCTCATGAACTACGAATGTTGGCAACGCAACGAACTTTCGCTGAATTTTGTCGTGAAGGAAGATTATACCGACGATGCCCCGGAGCATATCTCGATCATCTATTTCGAACCCGATATGACGTTCCCTGAAATGGCTTCGATCATAAACAGGACCATCGAGGACTCGCGAAGCGGTGGGACCGACAACGACACCGATTCCGCCATCGAGTTGTTCCTCCATTTCCCGAAGTGGCTGTTGCGGTTCGTCATACGAATCATCAGGCTTCTCGACTGGTATGGAATCGCCCCGAAGGCCTTGCGTGATGCCGACGGGCTGCATGCGTCCGCTTTTGTCGCGAATCTGGGAAGCATCAACCTCAAGGGAAGCCCCCACCACCACCTGTACGAATGGGGTACCACGTCGCTATTCATTACCATGGGCATGTTGCGACGCAAACGGATCCTGGACGAGTCGGGAGAACGGTCATTCATCGATTCTTTGGAAATCGGGGTCACCGTCGACGAACGCATTTCCGAAGGCTTCTATTTCATCAAATCCATGCACCTGTTGCAAGAGTACCTGAACAATCCGGAAATACTGATGGAACGTCCGACCATTCCGTCACCTACGCCGACCCTCAAGGAAGTCAAACGGCACAGGAAGGCTGCGAAGAAGGCCCGTCGCCGCCAAAAGCGGGAAGAACGCAAGTCGGCCTGAAGCCAAGATTCAGCGAAGCTTGTCCTCGAACAACGAACGTTCCCGACCGGTCAAAGGACACTCCTTTCCACCGAGCATCACCTTGATTGCATCCATTTCCGCCGAAGAGAACCGTTGCCCATGCAGGACCAAGGTCTCGAATGCCTCGCATGCCATGGGGCATACGGCACGAACCATGGACAAGATCACCTCGGCGTAGGCACGAATTTCATATTGGGCATGGCTATCGAGCCGAAGTTTCAGGAAATGGAACAGGTTGTGGAGATCCATTTGCCAATACCACTGGGTATACAGGCTCAAGGGAAGATCGATCCGTGCGATCTCCCGGGCAAGTCCCAGGTCGAGCAATTCGTGGTAGGTTTCGAATGCCCTTTTCTGGTCATCGGCCAGCAACCGGGCGATCTTTTCCTGGATTACAGGATCCATCGGTTCTTCGGAACGACCCTGCTTGTTGTCCTCGCTCTGCAAATTGATGTGTTCCATCGCAGGGATATAGGCTTCATCGGCCATGACGCTATAGCGTCCGGAGATCTCGTTGACCCGTGCGGTCCTATGCCGTATCCACTGCCGGGCGACGAAAATAGGCATCTTGATATGGAACGTGAAGTTCACTTGCTCGAAAGGAGAGGTGTGGTCGTTGCGCATGAGGTAGGAGATAAGTCCCTTGTCCTGACGGAATGTCTTGGTCCCTTCACCATACGATACCCGTGCGGCCTGGACTATCCTGGAATCGGACCCAAGATAATCGACCAACCTGACAAAACCCTTGTCCAATACAGGAAATTCCTTGTCGAGCAACGCCTCGGCTTCGCTTACCACGCAATGTGCCATACAGACCTCCTAACATACTCCGCCATTCTGCCATAAATCACTTGTTGGGACAATCGCCGATGGATCCAATTACGCTGCCTGCACTCACAGCATTCCCATGCGCCCCAAGACGATCGCCAAAGCGGCACTGCAGGCTGTCTCGGTCCGAAGTATCCTGCTTCCCATCGATTTCGGTACAAATCCGTGATCGAGGAACAGTGTCCGCTCCCGTTCCGTCCATCCACGTTCCGGCCCCACTGCCACCACCAACGGAGCTTCGGGATATTCCAACAGTGACAACGGCGCACCGGCCAGGACGTTGTCCATGAGTATCCTGGTTTTCCACCTGTCCGATTCCGCCAAGGCTGTTCCGACATTCTCGACCAGTCTGAAGGACGGCATGCCTGTCTGTCCCGACTGCATAGCTCCGTCGAGCAGATATTTCCGATACTCACCGGTCGACCAGAGTTTGGCATCCGCATAGGAACGCTCCGCGGTATCGGTACCGACAACGAGAAGTTCGGCGACACCTAGACTGACCGCCTCACGCAGGATCCGCTTCATGCAAATCGGCCGCACCTGTGCCACCAGCAAGGTCACCCCGTGCAACAGAGACTGGGTTTCCTGTGGTTGCCAACCGAATGTGATTCCCGCGGAATCCATGGATTCGATGGTCGCAATTCCCCACGGGCCGTTCACAATACCCATGGAGAATGAATCTCCTACATGCAA
Source organism: Spirochaetae bacterium HGW-Spirochaetae-2 (assembly GCA_002839355.1). Classification (GTDB taxonomy): domain Bacteria; phylum Spirochaetota; class Spirochaetia; order Sphaerochaetales; family Sphaerochaetaceae; genus UBA8525. The sequence continues at coordinate 135,972 of PGXW01000013.1, read as the reverse complement.
ACGGAGCACCTTGCGGATATGTTCCGCTCGAAAATCATCGTTTGCAAGTACCATGTCTTTTGGCATTTCGTCAAAGAGAATGATGTTCATGGAACGGAGTATAGGATGTTGCATGCACTCTGTAAACACAGTACTATGGAGTTCAAGAAAGCGGTAGGAGAAACGAAATGCCGAAAATCAAGGTGTTCACGGCAGAACATCACGATCCTTGGTTCAATCTTGCGACAGAAGATTGGCTGTTCAAGAATTTTCCGGACGATCATCACGTGCTTTTTCTCTGGAGGAACAAACCCTGTATTGTCATCGGCCGATTCCAGAATCCATGGAACGAGTGCGACCTAACCGCGATGGATAGGGACGGAGTCGTACTGGCACGGCGCCAAAGTGGTGGCGGAGCCGTATACCACGATCTGGGAAACACCAATTTCACCTTCATGTCCCCCCGCGAAACCTATGACAAGGACCGTAACTTCAACATAATCACCAAGGCTCTCGCGAAATTCGGCGTAATAGCCGAACAATCGGGGCGCAACGATGTACTGGTCGGAGGTAGGAAAGTATCGGGAAGTGCATTCCGCATGGCTGCGACCCGGGCCTTCCACCATGGAACATTGCTGATCGATACCGACATGGAAAAACTTCCCGGCTATCTCACTCCCGACAAGGACAAGTTGAAATCCAAGGGAATACGGTCGGTGGCATCCCGAGTTGCAAATTTATCCGAATTCAACCCGAACATCACCCACGATTCCTTGTGTGATTCCATCAAGGAAGCATTTTTCGAAACCTACGGCCAACGGTGCGAAGTCGAGGACTTGACGATCGCACGGCTTTCAAAAGAACCATCCCTGTATGCCACCTATGAGACGTATGCCGATTGGCAGTGGCGCTTCGGTTCGACTCCCCAGTTTGCCCATCCGATTTCCAGTCGGTTCGGTTGGGGTGGAATCACCCTCGATTTTGATGTACATGAGGCGATAATCCAGAAAGTCACCGTGTTCAGTGACGCTTTATCCGTAGATTTCATAGAATTCCTGCATTCAGCATTACCTGGAACAAAATATTGCATCGAAGATATCCGAAAGGTCCTGTACGACGGAGCAAAGGAATTTTCCACGGAAAAACAGGCAATGGCGGCCGATGTGGCCGACTTGATCGAAAAGGAACTCGCATGAAACGATGGTATCTCATACCCATCCTTTTCTTTCTGTTTACACTGCCCCTCTTGGGGAAAGGGACACGCGAGCTCGAAACTTTACCCTCACATGAACCATTGGATCCAAGCAAACGATTTGTGATCGCAGTACAGGAAAGCCAGGATCCGATCTACCTCGATCCGGTCGGGGCTACCGATACGACATCGTTGCTGGTGCTTGACGGGTTGTTCGAAGGGCTGTTCTCACTCGATCCCACCACAGCCGAGCCCATTTTGGCATTGGCAAAGGAAGCCTCCGTATCGGACAATGGTCTGGTGTGGACGTTCGCATTGGACAAGGAAGCCCGATTCTCCAACGGCGACCCTATCGATGCCGAGGCGCTGATCGAATCATGGCTATGGCTGCTCGACCGGTCGAAAAACGGTGAAGGCAATACCTATCTTGTCTCCATAATGGACTGCATCGTGGGTGTCGACGCCTATAGGAACGGAACCGGATCGAGATCCTCCATCGGCATAACCTCAAAAAACCCCTCCCACATACAGATTTCCTTGCAAACCGCGGCCCCGTATCTCCCGGCGATGCTGGGAACTACTTCATTTGCCGCCATCCACGAGTCGTTGCGCAATGGAGACGTTCCACCCGAACCAACAGAAATGGTGGGCTCGGGTCCCTATCGGATCGAATCAATCACCGAGAAAGAAATACTGCTGTCCAAACAGGCCTGGTATCGCGATTACGATTCGGTTCCAAGCGACTATATACAATTCAGGTTCATGGACCAGATTTCGATCCTCGAGTCATACCTGAATAGGGAGATCGATTGGTCGCTCGCGTACATACCCCGCGAGTTGTTGCGTGCCCCGCGGGACCTGCGGATAACGCCAGAATATTCCACCGGCTTCTATTATTTCAGCTCCGATACCGATACGTACATGGATCAACGGGTACGTCGTGCCCTGGACATACTTATCCCCTGGGATGAGATCCGGACTGCCAGTGGCCAGGTTTTTCCAACTTCACACCTGATCCCCAATCAAGACAAGCCTTTTGTCGCCTCGAAACATGACAGCAGGCAGGCAGCTACCGAAGCGTTGAATCTTTTGGCCGAGGCAGGATTCCCCTATGGAGCTGGTTTGCCGACGTTGCACATGGCCGTCCACAGGGGCTCGCAAGTAGTAGAGTCCGCCGAACGGATCGCAGACATCTGGAGCAAGACGCTGGGAATGACCGTGGTACTCGATACCGTCCCGTTGAGCATGTATTCCCGTTTCCCTGCCCTCTCGCCGTATGATTTCGCTTTCATCACATGGATTGGCGATTTCCAGGATCCCTTCACATTCCTCCACTTGTACAGCAGCGATAGCGGCTATAACCTCGGCAAATATAGCGACCGGGAGTACGACAGGTTGTTGACGACCGCGATGTCGATTTCAGACAATGCCTTGAGAAGAGAGGCGGTGGCCCTTGCAGAGGAACATTTGCTCTCAGCGTCGATCGTGTTCCCCATCTACCATGGCATAACCACCAATATCATCGACTCCGAATATGTAACCGGATGGTACGATAATACCTTGAATATCCATCCGGTGAAATATCTTGGAACCACCCGGGACTGAAGTGTCAGTTTCCCGGTGACAAAGCCAGGGACAAGTCCTTATACGTCGCGGTCCTACCGAATGGTTGGACCAGGGCGGCCAACGTGGATTTTGCCACATCACCAAGTTCGTTTTCCACCAGCCGCCAACACCAGTTGGGAACTCCGCATGTTCCCGGCAGGTTCATGCGGGCTTCACCACCAAGGCCAAGCACATCTTGCATGGGAACGATAGCATATCGGGCGCTTGAAGCCATGATCGAACGCATAAGATGCCATACGATACCATCATCCGAGCAACTGAGATACCGTCGCACGATATCCTTTTCACCTTCGCCCAGCTTTTCGAACCACCCCTTGGTAGTATCGTTGTCATGGGTCCCGGTGTATGCTACGCATTGCTGTGGATAATTGTGTGGTAAATATGCGTTGTCCGCATCCAGTTTTCCCGGTCCCGCAACGTTGAAGGCGAAGTGGGCTATCTTCATACCCGGAAACCCATTCGAGTCCCTCAGCTCCTCGACTTCCGGGGTAATCACCCCAAGATCTTCGGCAATCACCGGCAACAGGTCAAAATGTTTTTGCAGCAGATCGAACAACGCTTTGCCGGGGGCTTTCACCCAACGGCCGTTCTCTGCCGTCACCTGGCCTGCGGGAACTTCCCAGTACGCTTCGAATCCACGGAAGTGGTCGATCCTGACAAGGTCGGTCTGTTCGAACTGATGCTCCAACCGTTGTATCCACCAGGAGAACCCGTCGGCTTCCAAGGCATCCCAATCGTAGACGGGGTTGCCCCACAATTGTCCTGTTGAACTGAAGGCATCCGGTGGCACCCCCGAAAGGGCATTGGAGGATCCATCCGCCTCCATCTTCAAGTATTTGCGGTTGCTCCAGGCATCGACACTGTCGGGTGCGACGAATATCGGGATATCACCGACAATAGCGACCCCTCTCTCGTTCGCATAGGTCTTCAAGGACTGCCACTGGCGGAAAAAGAAAAACTGCAGGACTTTCCAGATTCCAATCTCCTGATCCTTCTCGTTCGTCCAGCGGGCCAAAGCTTCAGGCAATCTCTTGGTCAAGTCGGCATCCCATGCACTGTACCAACGGGAATCGTTGTAGTGGTCGACCATGGCACGATACAGTGCATAATCGTCCAGCCAATAGCTGTGCTTGCGGCAGAAGGTATCGTACTCGGTCCTATCCCGGGTAGAAGCAGAAGCAAGAAAATTTCTGGCAGCCTTGACCAACAAGGGGTTCTTAAATGATTCGGTCAGGGCGAAGTCGACCCGACCTTCTGGGAATCCGGGATCATCAAGGACATCGGCCAATTCAAGATATCCGTCGTCGGCAAGCATATCCAAGCTCAACAGCAGTTCATTCCCAGCAAAAGCGGATCTTGCGGCATAGGGGGAATTGCCATAACCAACCGGGCCCAAGGGGAGAATCTGCCACAACCCGACCGAGGCCTCGGCAAGCAAATCGATAAAATGGCGTCCTGCATCACCAAGATCTCCCACACCGTGACCACCCGGCAGGGAGGTCGGGTGGAGCAGCACTCCGCTGTAGCGTATCTTTTTATTCATCGTGAAAATATAGCGTATAGACCGATTAATTGCCATACTTGTTCACAACCCGATTTTAGGGTATAATCACCGGTATGACATCTTCAGAAAAAACCGGATTATTTGCTTTAGGAGACCATGTGGTCTATCCCCTCCAGGGTGTTGGAGTCATCAATAAGATTGAGAAGAAGACTCTTAGAGGCAACACTTCCCTGTACTATGAAATTTTTCTGGAGATATCCGACATGACCGTCATGGTTCCCGTCGACAAGACCGAGGAACTGGGAATCAGGGCAATTGTCGAATCGTCGGAAGCCCTCGCGGCAATCAACGGAATCTCCAACAAGCTAGAACAGGTTCCCGTCGACTGGAAAGCCCGTTACCAGATGAATGTCGATCTTTTGAAACAGGGTTCGATCGCCTCCATTGCCAAGGTCGTGCAGATTCTCTATCACAGAAGCAAGATCAAGGAACTTCCCGTACAAGAACGGAAGCTCTATGACAACGCCTTGCGGATTTTGGTCGATGAGACCGCCCTTTCGCTTGGACGCCCCCGGGAAGAGCTTGAGGCTCTGATTTTCGGCAAATTGGAAAGAGATCCAAAAGAAAAGGAATCCTAGTGTCCTTCCCCGCGCATGGTGTCATCATTACCGCTGCAGGCAGCAGCAGTCGTTTCAACTCCTCGGATAATCCTGCGAAAAAGAAAAAGGAATTCATCCCTCTCGACGACCGTAGCGTGCTGTATCATGCCACGGCACCTTTCTTTTCCCTGCCGGGGCTCAAGATAGTTGTTGTCACGTACGCAGAGGGATATAGGGATGAAGCCGAAGTCGCCTTGGACAATCTTCTGTTCGCTTCACCTGTTCCCGTGCTGCTCGTGCAGGGCGGTGAAACACGTCAACAATCGGTGCTGCTGGGTCTTGAGGCCCTTGCTTCCCATGCACCTAAAATCCAGTATGCACTTGTCCATGACGGTGCCAGGCCCTGGATAACCGAAGAAACCATCATTTCCACCCTCGCCATTGCCACGGTATTCGGGGGAGCCGCACCGGTACTACCGATTCACGATTCGGTGAAAATGATCGATAGGGAGGGGAAAATCGTCTCCCATGTCGATAGGACCGGGATGGCTACGGTCCAGACTCCCCAGATATTCCGATTCCCCGAGATACTCGAGGCACATCGCAAGGCGGCCACCAATGACAAGAACTACCTCGACGACACGGAGATCTATATGGATTTCGGTGGTTTGGTGGGAACCAGCGAGGGTGACCTGAACAACCGCAAGATAACGGTCGCGCAGGATATTCCGGATTCGGAGGAACTGTCATGAGGATAGGAACCGGTTGGGATATACATCCGTTGGTCCCGGGAAGAAAGCTGTTGCTTGGTGGAGTGGAGATACCCAATCCCCTTGGCGAGGCAGGACACTCCGATGGAGACGTCCTGGTCCATGCGATTGTAGACGCACTGCTGGGAGCACTGGCCAAGGGTGATATAGGAATGCATTTTCCACCTTCGGACGACGCCTACAAGGATGTGTCCAGCATCTACCTGCTGCAACGTGTCTTGGGCATGCTCGACGACTATGAAATCGAAAACATCGACTGTACGGTAATCCTCCAAAACCCCAAGCTACGGCCACATGTCCAAGCGATACGCGAATCGCTGGCGCAAGCCTGTTCGATTGCCCTCGATAGGATTTCGGTCAAAGCCAAGACCGCGGAAGGTCTCTTGGGGGAAGTGGGAGAGGGTAAAGCGATCATAGCGCAATCGGTCGTCCTGCTACGGAAGCATATGACCGACGGAGATGAGCTGCTGGAAGACTGGGTCTGACCCTGCTTCAAACAAAGACCGGGCTTTCGCCCGGCCGTATACCTTTCACTCGGAGATCAGCATCGTCTTCGGATCAAGTGTGACACGCATCGGCTTGGGATCTATGGTTTCGCCGTCCTTCACAAGTGTCATGATAACCTTGTCCATCGTTTCATTGTATTTCAAACCGATCAGAACATCGATCAGGCTCTCATATCTCAGGATAGTACTGGGGACACCATTATCGTCGAACTGTACATCAGGTCGTACCGGGGAGACAGAGAACCAGACTTCGACCCGGAGGTCCATGGCAAACTGTTTGATCTTCCTCACGTCGTCCTCTGTCGCGACAGTGAGTTTGTACCCATCGAACATGATGGCATCGGCATTGAACGAACCTTGACGGATAAGCGTTTCCAGGCTGGAGAGTACCTTTTCAACCGAGACGTTCTCCTGGCTGAAGTTCATGACCACGCGATTGGCAAGTATCTCATTGTAGACTGTCGCCGCATCCTCAAGGGAACGGTTCTCGGAAATCTGACGAAAAACTTCCTTATACCAATTGATCACATGTTCCACATTACCGGAGAAAGAGACATGGATGATATGTTCGTTTCTGAAAAGCTTGTCTGTCGCAAGATGCACCAGACATGCGGTCTTTCCGATTCCGTGTCGGGAAACGAGAACACCAAGATTTCCTTTTCCCAATCCACCATTCAGCGACTCATCGAACGCCCTCAGCGGGCTCAAAGCATTTAACTCTTGAATTTCCATACTACGCATCCTCCGAGATGTTGATGTCATTAAAGTATACCACGGTTTTGCAAAGGGCAAAACATTCTTCGAAAATTGTTAGAAAACAATGAAAAAAACAAAACACCGGCCCTTTCGGACCGGTTGTGCAGGATTTCACACAGGCAGGGCCTACTTGCCCTGTTCCTTCCTTCTTTTTTCCTGGTATGCGGCCTTCAGCTCCTCGCTCACGCTTGTAGGAACCCTACTATACTTCGCAAGCTCCATGGTGAACTCCGCCTTACCTTGTGTCAACGAACGCAACACTGTCGAATATCCGAACATTTCCGACAAGGGAACTTCGGCATCGACGGTACAAGCCGCACCATCCTCGGTCGAGCTGATAATGATACCCCGGCGCTGGTTGATGCTTCCGAAAATATTCCCTTGGAATTCAGTCGGACCTTCAACGCTCACCTTCATGACAGGTTCCAGGATTACCGGCTTTGCCCTATCGTACACTTCACGGAAAGCACTGAGTGCGGCAGTCTGGAAAGCCTGGTCGGACGAGTCGACGGCATGGTATGCACCATCGTTTACCACTGCACGAATGCCGACTACCGGGAATCCGAGCTGGGTTCCCTTCTTGACCGCATTCTGGAAGCCCTTGTCACAGGAGGGGATGTATTCGGAAGGAATGACACCGCCCTTGATCATGTCGACAAACTCGTATTCCTTCGCATCCTCGCCTTCTTCGATTGGTTCGATATATCCGGCGACCCGGGCGTACTGACCGGAACCACCAGTCTGCTTCTTGTGCGTATAGTTGAACTCCGCACGCTGGCTGATAGCTTCACGGTAGGCGACTTCCGGACGGTCGGTCACGACCTCGGCCTTGTATTCACGGCGCATCCGCTCGACATAGACTTCAAGGTGCAACTCTCCCATACCTTGGATAATCGTTTGGTTCGATTCGGGGTCGACATAGGTATTGAAGGTCGGATCTTCCTTTGTGAAGCGATTGAGGGCCTTTGCCATGTTGTCAGCCGACTTCTTGTCGATCGGGTTGATCGATAGGCTGATGACCGGCTTGGGGACATACATGGAAGTCATGGAGTAGTTCAACGAGGGGTGGCAGAAGGTATCGCCCGAAGCACATTCCACACCGAACAGTGCCGCGATATCACCACATTCCGCTTCGACGATGTCTTCCATGGAGCTGGCATGCATCCTGACCAAACGGCCGACCTTGAACTTCTTTCGGCTACGGGTATTCACCAATTCGTCGCCCTTCTTGAGCTTGCCCTGATAAATCCTGATATAGGTGAGCTGACCGTACTGGCCATCCTCAAGCTTGAATCCGAGAATAACCGCAGGGAGCTTCTCGTCTGCCTTCAGGACCACAGCCTGTTCCTCGTTGTCGATATCGAGTGCGGTGTTGGTAACTTCGGTCGGATTGGGAAGATACCCGATGACCGCATCGAGCAATGGCTGTATACCCTTGTTCTTGTAGGCCGAACCCATGAGCACGGGAACCAATTCCAGTGCGATGGTTCCTTTGCGGATGGCCTTGTAGATCATATCTTCGGTGACTGCTTCCTCGAGCATAGCTTCCATGAGCTCGTCGGAACAGAGGGAGACAGCATCGAGCATCTCTTCGCGCTTTACAGCCGCATCTTCCTGCATTTCGGCGGGGATATCCTCGTACCGGAGAATATCACCACTGGGTCCGTCGAAATAGATGGCTTTCATGGTAATCAGGTCGACGACACCCTGCAGGCGGTCTTCCAACCCGATGGGAATCTGCAAAAGGACGGCGTTCAAGCCCAACTTGTCGATCAACTGTTGCTTGACACGAATCGGATTCGCCCCGGTACGGTCACACTTGTTGATGAATGCGATTCGGGGAACCCGGTAGCGCTTCATCTGGCGGTCGACGGTAATGGACTGGGATTGCACTCCCGCAACCGAACAAAGGACAAGTATGGCCCCATCGAGCACACGCAAGGAACGCTCGACCTCGATAGTGAAGTCAACGTGCCCCGGAGTGTCGATGACATTGATCGGATGATCTTTCCAAGAGACATTCGTGGCCGCGGAGGCAATGGTGATTCCCCGTTCGCGTTCAAGTTCCATTGAATCCATTGTGGCGCCGACGCCATCTTTACCACGTACTTCATGGATAGCGTGGATTCTATTGGAATAGTAGAGAATACGTTCGGAAAGAGTGGTTTTCCCAGAGTCGATGTGGGCACTGATTCCGATGTTTCTCATTTTGGTAATTTCAGACATAGATGATTCCTCTTCCTTTATCGCCGTAGTCCGCAGGCTTCCATAAAAGCCGACGCATCATCGGTCGTAGATATCATTGGGTTTCCGACATAGCCCATGGCTAACACGAGAATTTACAACAAGTTGGGCATATGGGTCGGGTATGCTTTATCCCAGCGTACCGAACGGATTCTAGTATATTATGAACAATTGTTCAATCCTTTCCAACCTATGAAATTGTGAGAATTTCACGAACGGCGGGAACTGGCAAAACAAGACTTCTCTGGCCCTCTGGAGCGAAAACTGATAGAATATCCAACCATGGAGGCGAATATGGAAACGATTTTCAGCAGGATTATTTCAGGGGAAATTCCCTCGGTACAACTACATGCCGACGATACCTGTATCGCCATTCTCGATATAGCTCCGGTAAACAAAGGCCACGCACTGGTCATTGCCCGCCATCCATATCCGACAGTCGGGGATTGTCCCGTGGAGGTTTTGGGACACCTCATGGAAATTGTCCAACGGATCGATGCGGTACTGAGAAGTGAATTGGGAGCCGAGGCCACCAATATCATAATCAACAATGGCCCGGCAGCCGGACAGGAAGTGCCGCACCTCCATATCCACGTGATTCCACGCTATGATGGGGATGGCAAGCGCTTCATTCCCACCAAGACGCAGTATGGGGAGGGGGAAATCGCCGAATTGGGTACCCGGCTGCAGCTTCGTTAGCTTGGCCGAGAATGGGAGCCGAGCCGATTTCACTTGCTCCAATGCCAACTCGTTGGTACACTAGGGACCATGAGCAGTTGTCATTTTTGTGGTACGGAAGTCCCCTCTGCAATGACCGTCGGCCACGCCTCGGCATGTGCCTTCTGTGGCAGGCCGCTCAAGGTGTGCCTGAATTGCCGCTTCTATGATCCAAGTGCGTATCACGAGTGTCGGGAAGATATAGATGAACCGGTCGTATACAAGGATCTGGCAAACTTCTGCGACTTTTTCGTCATGAAGGAAACTTCGGACGCTCAGCAGATAAAAAGCCAGGAAGAGGCACGGTCCCGTTTCTTCTCGCTCTTCAACGATGATTGACCCAAGGAGGTCCCCCATGCTTTCCCTCGGTTCATCCGCACCTTCGGTGCCAGTGACGGACGATCAGGACAATACCGTTACCCTGCAGGATTACTCCGGTCGAAATGTGGTCGTGTATGCATATCCCAAGGACGACACTCCCGGGTGCACCGCGGAGGCATGTTCTTTCCGCGACCAATCGTCAGCCATTGCGCAGGCTGGGGCCATTGTCCTCGGAGTCAGTCCCGATACCCCGGCTTCGCACCGCAAGTTCAAAGAAAAGTATAACCTGAACTTCACCCTCCTTTCCGACCCGGAGCACCGACTGCTTGAGGCTTTGGGTGCTTGGGGTGAGAAGACCAGTTATGGCAAGACATCGATCGGCGTATTGCGCAGCACGTTCATCTTCAACCCGCAAGGAATATTGATCAAGAGTTGGCCGAAAGTATCCCCGCAGTCCCATGGTGAAGAAATCGCAACGTTCCTACAAGAGGCTTGAGTCATGCTACTATTGAAGAAAATCCTCTCGGCAAGCCTTCTGTTGATGGTCCTGGCTGTGGCTACCTCATGCATGACCTACACCTATGCAGACGCAAGACAGGTGATTCCGGCTGATCGGTCGATCCCCGAGACACCGTTTCCAACGACCAAGGCTGCACAACCTGCCGAAGCGATAGGGGAACAACCGCTATCGGGTATGGCTACGACACCACAGCCACGGCCAACCACTTTGGTAGATACATTCACCGCGGCGTTGGTTCCATTGCCGTGCCAAGCTTCCCCCGGCCTCCTCGACCGCATTGTCGAAGAAGCGATGAAAGCCAATATGGATATCCTGGGCTTTACCGGCGAGGCTTCGTCTATCGCACATGTCGCCTCCAAATTCCCCTCCAACTCCACGCTCCTCGACAGCACACGGTTGCTGGTCACCGACTTGAAGGTGTTGGACGCCGAAAGTCCATTTGTGGTTGCGAGTCTCGATTCAGGAAAAACACTGGCGATAGCCCTCATGGATATCCAGGATTCGAACGTGTTCCAAAGCCTGCTGGCCGAATCCACAGAAGAAGCCTGGACCGACACGATCCTCGAAGCGCATGAAACGAGAAAAGCACATATGGAGCCCCTCGTGCAATTCACCGGGAACTATCCTCTCCTGGTACTCGCATCCCTGGGCGAGCCTTCTGGTGACGATTGGTTCGAGACCGCTGAAGGACACCCCTATAGGATACCGTTCGCATGGCCAATGGCGGACCTTCTCGACGAGCAAGGCTATATGGACAGTTGGCGCTTGACCCATTACGATGCCGAAACAGCTCCCGGAACCACCTGGGAATTAACAACCACCGGTTCCAGGTTCAGCGAACGGGTCGACTTCCTCCTGGTGAAGGGATTGTTGCCGAGCGAAACCCACACGGTCCCGATCGGACCATGGGAAACAAAAAGGCTCCCGCATGAACAGCGTTCGGCTGTAACGGGAACCTTCATCGTGCCTTGACGATCTACTTCAGCAAATCCAGATCTATCTCACATGCAACGGTCGGCATGGCAATACCCCAACTTTCCAGAACCGCAGGGTGCACTTCGCCGAATATTCCGACTTCAACACCCTTTGACACGAGCTTTCCACACCGTCCGTCGATAAACCGGGGATCGGCCATCTCCTGCATCACATACTCGCGGTTGAGGAAATAGAACAAGGTCGAGATCTGGCTGCTCAACTGGTTGAAACCCATGTCGCTGCTTGCCCCTAGGAACCCGAGGTAGTTGCGTGTGGTGGTTCCCGAATTGTCGGACTCGTCAAGGAAGGCGACCTTCCCGACTTCAAAAATCTGGTGGGGGTACACGGCATGCCCGCTGACACTCTCCGATTCCAACAGGGAGGGAATCACCGAAGGACGGACATATTCGTAGTTTTCGCTCATTGGATTGGCTATCTGGATATAATCGGATCCATCCACGTGCATATTCTCGATATACTCCCGTTTGGATCCCAGGTAATTGTACATCATCTCCTGGAATCCCAAACCAACCATGAGTTCCTTCACCTTGCGGGCAAACGCCTCTTCTTCGGTTATTCTTCCAACAGTAGAATCATTGGGCAATTCCGGTGCAAAGTTCTCCAGTCCATGTCCGATCATGACATCCTCGACGATATCGACAGGATGCAGGAAATCGTTACGGTATTCGGGAACGGTGATGTAGACCATGTTCTCGTCCACCAGGGCGAACACACCCATACGGCACAAGGCATCCACCACCTGTTCTCCGCTCAAGGCATCACCCAACATCTTCCGCAGGAATCCCAGCTCGCATGCCGCAGGTTGTTGGAAATAGTAGGGAACCGTAATCATCCGACCATAATCGGTGTCATACGGGAACTCACAACGGACAGGAAGAATAGTGAAACCCATGTCCGAACAATCACAGGCAACGATGGATGCGGCGAGCAGAAGGTCGTCCAGACCAGTACCACTGAACTCGAAGAAAAGGTGTTCGTCTCCGACTTCGACTGCTCCGATACGGGCACTGTTAATGACAGGAGGAAAACTCAACACCCCGTTCGCATCGTCATACAAGAACGGGAATACCGGCTTGTCGGCAACGATCGGACCATACTCCAACCCCTTCGGATGTTTGGCGCAAATCTCGCGCAGGGTAAGGTCCTCGTCCATATGCAGGGGGACAAAGTGGGCCTTGTCGGGGTCCGCCCCCTCGAAATGCACCGGATAGGTAATCATGTCGCTGCGATATACACCCATCGCGATGGTCTTCCGCTTGCGTCCGAAATTGTTGCAGAGCTTTTCCTGCGATTGGATAAGATTCAACAGGATCTCTTCATCGACCACTTTTCCCGTCGCGGCAAAACCGATCGAGAATGGCCGCACCAGGGCTGCCGATTCGTGGACAACCAACCGTCTTCCCTCCGAATCGAGTTCCTCTTCGGCGGTCGAGAAGAAGTCGTACCGGGCAATGGCCTTGTCGCGGTACGAGACCAACTGGCGGGCAACGCCTGCCGCAGACCACAGGTCCGGACGATTGGTATCGTTCAACTCGATCTTATACAACTTCTCGGCAACATCGTGACCATCGAGTTCCGCTTTGGCTACAGGGAACACCGCCTCAAGCTGTTCATCGGTATAGGGAGTTCCCAACAGGGAATTGAACAAATTCTCATGTACTTCAATCTTAGGCATCAGTTACCTCTCCTCATGCGTACGCTCTCGATGTCAGGGGTGAACAATTCACGCAAATCGTTCAAGCCAAGGTGCATGAGCGCCATCCGGTCGATACCCAACCCCCAAGCGAGAACAGGGACATCGATACCCAGGGCTTTGGTCACCTCGGGACGGAAGATTCCGCTCCCTCCCAATTCGAACCACCCCAATACCGGGTGCTTGATATGCACTTCGATCGAAGGTTCGGTGAACGGGAAGTATCCGGGAACGTATTTGACTTCCTCGGCACCGGCAACTTCCTCGGCGAACATCTTGAGAAGTCCAAGCAATGTCTTCAGGTTCACATCCTCTCCCAACACGATACCTTCGGTCTGGTAGAAGTCGGCTCCATGGGTGGCATCGACCTGGTCATAGCGGAAACAACGGGCCACACCGAAATATTTTCCCGGCACCTTGGCATGGGGCAGTGTCTTTGCGGAGAGCACGGTACCCTGGCTCCGCATGACCTGCCTGCGTGTGAACTCATGGTCGAAACTGTAGCGCCAACCCCGGCTACCCGTCGACCACCCGTTCTCATGGGTCTGCGCCACCTGGCTCAAGTACGGCTCCTCGATCTGTTTGGCATGCGAGGGATTCTTCACATAATACACGTCATGGATATCCCTGGCGCTATGGAACTGCGGCATGAACAATGCATCGCCATTCCAGAACTCGTTCTCCACCAACGGTCCGTCGAATTCCTCGAAGCCGAGGGAACACAACTTGTCCTTTACCCATTGCAAATAGGAGCCATAGGGATTCCTACGTCCTGGAATCAACCTCGCTGAAGGCGTATTGAGGCTGTAGGGACGGAATGAAGCTTGTTTCCACGATCCGCTGGAGAGCATGGACGTCGTGACAGAACCAAGTTCCTCTCCGGTGATATTCGCTGCCAGCAATGCCGCTTTCGCATTGGCACCGGCATCGGTCAATGCAAAGAATACCTCTTCACGCTCGATTATCTTCAGTGGTGAGCCCGCGGCTCCCCGCTTCTTGCTATTCTTGGCGACAAAGTTCCGTTCCTCTTCATCCAGAGCGGATTCGTCGAGTGCTTCGACCGATGCCTTTTCCAATACCTTGGCAGCCACCAGGACTTCAGCCGGAGCCTTTTCGGCGACCGCTTCGGCCTTGTTGCCTTCACCCATTCTACAGGTACCGGATTTGGAGAGCATACCGAAGGCCGAGCCGACATCGGATTTCTCCAATGCCAACTCTTCAGCGATTTCGGGGAGGGACGCCGGCCCCTTGCTCTTCAGGAGATTGAATATCCTTTGTGCGGGAGTACCGATTTCAAGCTGTTGTTGCCCAAGTTCGGTCAGTTCGAACAATGTGCGGAACTTCCGATCGGTTTCCTCTAGGAACCCCTTGGCCGTCAACCAGCTGAAAGCCTGGTTGCACTGTCCGATCTTGTAGTCGAGTTCATCTATCAGACGTTGGGCCGTCACCGCTTCACCGGGTGACACGTGCCTGAGCAACCTGATCTCCAATGGATGCAGGTTCCGTACATCGATCTCCATCTTGTAGCCTCTCATCGATTCAATTCCACTTGCAACGTATACCGCAAGGGTTCCGCCCATTGTAACGAGTCGTGAAAAAAAATGAAAGGTATCGATACCCCCCAGGACAAGGGGTGGACCCAGGAGGCTAAGCCTCCTTCTCCGCCCCAAGGGGCGAGGTATGGATCCTTACGTTGCCTGCACCCGCTCGGAAATATAAGGGTAGTTTGCCTGCCCAGAAATATGATACACCACATATATGAATACGAACCCGACCCCAATCTGCAGAGCATTGCTCTCCGTTTCGGACAAGAATGGTATCGTCGCATTGGCCAAGGAATTGGTATCGCTCGATATTGAGATCCTATCGACCGGTGGAACCGCCGCAGTCTTGCGGGATGCAGGCATCCCGGTGATTCCGGTCGAACAGTATACCCAGGTTCCCGAAATGATGGATGGCCGGGTAAAGACCATGCACCCCAAGATCACCGGGGGAATACTGGGACTTCGGGACCGCCATGCGGCGGATGCCGACAAACATGCTATTCCTTGGATCGACCTCGTAGTCTGCAATCTCTATCCTTTCGCCAAGACCATTGCGGATCCAACTGTTTCGCGCGAAGATGCGATCGAACAGATAGATATCGGTGGACCGACCATGGTACGCTCCGCCGCCAAGAATTACGGGTGGACAACCATTCTGACATCGGCCGAAGATTATCCGGAACTGGTGGCGGCGCTACACGAAAACCATGCCGTTCCCTTCGAATTTCGCAGAAAAATGGCCGCGAAAGCCTTTGCCCATACCGCTACCTACGATGCCCTGATCATGAACTATCTGAACGAACAGACGTTTCCGACCGAACTATCACTCGGATTCACCCTCCATACCGACACACGGCAACACACTGAAGCCGCGGATCGGCTGCTCAGATATGGCGAGAACCCGCATCAGAAGGCGGCGGTCTACAAGGCCTTGGGAGCACCTGGAACACAAGATCCGTTCAGTTTGCTCGACTGTCCCGTCCTGCAAGGAAAACAACTTTCATTCAACAATCTGGGAGACACCTATGGCGCGATAGATACCTTGCGTGAATTCGACCGGACGGCCTGTGTCGTGGTCAAGCATGCCACGCCCTGCGGTGTCGCCGTTGCCGACTCACCGTTGGACGCCCTTGTCAAAGCGTTCGAAGCCGACAAGACAAGTGCTTTTGGCGGCATAATCACCATGAACAGTGTATGCGACGAACAATTGGCCGCCTACCTGTCGCCGATCTTCTTCGAAGTACTCGCCGCACCCTCCTACACACCTGGAGCACTGGCCATACTGGGCAAGAAAAAGAATCTCCGTGTACTGCAAACCGGATTGTTGCCACCATTGTCCGACCGCATGACGGGACGGTTCATCGGCAACGACCTGTTGCTGCAGAACAAGGACAACAGGGTTGTCGGAAAAGATGATCTCAAGATCGTCACCGAACGGGTGCCGTCGGATTCCGAGATCGAGGACCTGCTGTTCGCCTGGAAGGTGGTCAAGCATGTCAAATCGAATGCGATCGTCACTGCCTTCGGACACACTACGTACGGAATCGGTGGTGGCCAGGTTTCCCGCGTCGACGCGACACAGATAGCCATTTCCAAAAGTGGTGGACCGAGACCCATGGTCCTTGCTTCCGATGCCTTCTTCCCGTTCCGTGACAGTATCGATGCGTTGCGGGGAAGCGGCGTGACTGCGATCATCCAACCGGGCGGTTCCATCCGAGACCAGGAGGTGATAGCGGCATGCGACGAAGCCGGTATCGCCATGGTGTTCACCGGTGTGCGCAGTTTCCTACACGGCTGAGGGAAACAGGGACAACACCGCATCCACGATCGCATGGGACGACGGGGGCAACTGCATCTCGAGTGTCTTGTTGAACGGCGTCGGAAGCTCTTTTCCGCAGACCCGGGCAACCGGTGCACGAAGGGCCGCGAACGTGATGGGATCCTCGACTATCTGGGAAATCACTTCCCCGGCAAAACCACCGAAACCTGGAGCTTCGTGCACCACCACCACCCGTCCGGTCTTCCGCACCGAAGCGAGGATCGTCGCGGTATCAAGGGGTCGCAGTGACCGCAAATCCACCAGTTCGACACTCACCTCATCGTCCTCGAGAACCTGTGAAGCTTCAAGGGCGGTGAAGACCGTCTTCCCATAGGTCACGATTGTCACATCCGTTCCCTGCCGCTTGATATCGGCTTGACCGATCGGAATCGTATACTCTCCCTCCGGAACAATGTCCTCGGTACCATACAGCTTGTGTTCCAGGAATATGACGGGACCGGGATCCCGCACAGCGGATTTGAGCAATCCCTTGGCATCGGCAGGAGTCGCGGCGTAGACGACCTTCAAGCCGGGAACGTTGGTGAACAACACTTCCAGACTCTGGGTATGTTGGGCCGCCGCACCGGTGCCGGAACCCATCGGGGTACGGTACACCATAGGTACCGAGACTTGTCCGGCGGTCATGAAACTCATCTTCGCCGCATGGTTGATTATCGGATCGGCAGCCAAGGTGGAGAAATCGCCATACATGATCTCGACAATGGGACGCATCCCCATCATCGCCGCTCCTACAGCCACACCGACAAGACCTTCCTCGGAGACCGGGGTCTCTATGACTTGCCTGGTGCCGAACCGTTCTATCAAACCTGGTGTCACCTTGAAGCATCCGCCATAACAACCGACATCCTCACCTATGACGACAACCTGTTCGTCCCTCGCCATCTCCTCGACCATCGCTTCCCGTATGGCTTCGCGATAACTGAGCTTTCTCATCGGTTCCCTCCGTCGGCGTACATATAGGAATAGGCTTCATCGAGGGTCAGTTCGTGTCGTTGCTTGATGAGTTGCTCGGCAATTTCATCCAGGACTGCTTGTTCTTGGGTTTCGAGCCGTTTGTACGCATCTTCGGTGAGGTGCCCGCGTGAAACCATGCGGTCCCTCAATATCTTGATAGGGTCCTTTTGACCCCAAACACGTTCTTCCTCGCGGGTCCGATACACCCGCTGGTCATTCTTCGAATGTCCCGAGAACCGGTAGGTCCTCGTCTCCAAAAGGTACGGTTTGCCCTCCTTGTGGATGTAGGCGGCGGCATCCTGGACCGCGGCATAGACTACCTCGACATCGTTTCCATCGACCGAACGGCTCTCGATACCATACGCGACGCCACGCTTCGCAATGGAGTCGACCGATACCATCTCGTCGGCACAGGAGGACATGCCATAGAGGTTGTGTTCGCAAAGGAACAGGACGGGCAATCCCCAAATGGAAGCCATGTTCATGGATTCGTGCACAATCCCCCGGTTGCTGGCCCCATCACCGAAGAATGCGACCACTAGATTCGGCGAATCCATCCGTTTCAGTTGCAAGGCCATGCCTGTGGCAAGTGCGACACCACTTCCTACGACTGCCGACGAGCCCGCATTGTGGTGCTCCAAGTCGAGCAGGTGCATGGATCCCCCAAGGCCTTTGGCCAGCCCGTTGGAAAGTCCGAAGAACTCTGCCAACATCGCTTCGACCGAAGAGCCTTTGGCCAATGTGTGCCCATGACACCGGTGGGTCGTCACGATCCAGTCGTCGGGATCGAGCGCGGGGGATACCCCCGCATGTACCGCTTCCTGGCCAATGGCGAGGTGTGTCGTCCCATGCATCTCGTGGGAGGAGAACAACGCCTCGACCTTCTGCTCGAACAGACGAGAACGTACCATCAGGGAGAGCATGGCCATACCCCGATCGCGATCAAATGCAATCGCCATGAGGAGGCCTCCTATTCGTCTTGTACGAGGACTTGGTCGATGTACCCGATATACATGCTGTGGTAATCCTTCTTCGGGTAATTGCCGACGATTTTCGGATCGATGAATTGCGAGGGGTCGAGCACTGTCTTGGAGGCAATGGTACAACAGAAGACCATATTTGCCTGTTCGAAGGTCACCAATTCAAGACCATCGGAAGGTTCGACCACCACAGGAAGCAATCCTGTTGCCGCGGCCTTGTCCGTGTCGCGCCCCGAATGGGAACCGCAGAACTGCAACGCCTTCTTGTACTCCGGGGAGAAGAATGAGACGGTATAGCCCTTCGCCTTCTGTAGGAACTCGTATGTATAGCGTGAATCGCGAACGACAATGGCAAATACGGGCTTGGACCACATGATGCCGAAAAACCCCCATGCGGCTGTCATGGTATTCCATGAATCGCCTGTACCGGCGGTTATCAAAAAATTGTCCGTCTCCAAGGCCGAAAACGGATTCAACTCCAATGAAGAGATATCAACTTGTTCGAACATACTTCCCTCCCTGCCTTTTCATATCGTCTGACTTTACTCCCCGACCAAACAATGAGAACGTCGGGAGGGCATGGAAGGAAGCCAAGACGTAACCGTGAATCCAGTATATTAGCCGACGATTGTTCCGTCAATATTCAAAATTGACAAAACCTCGATTCGCAAAGGTGTGGTAAACAAACCAGATCCAATCTCTTGCCATTCTATGGCTTGGGTGCTATAACAGCAACGTATTTGCCCAAAGGCAAATCGTCGCCCGCTAAAAGGAACCTTCCGCCATGTTCAAACAATTCTCCCAAGATATCAAACTCGAATTCGCAGGGTATAAGACAGGTACCCTGATCCAGGACCTGTTGGCGGGTCTGACGGTAGCCGCTGTCGCCCTTCCGCTCGCCTTGGCTTTCGGAGTCGGTTCCGGCGCAGATGCCGCAGCCGGTCTGGTGACAGCCATCTTCGCCGGATTTGTAATCGGCTCCCTCGGAGGATCCTCGTTCCAAATCAGTGGGCCGACCGGAGCCATGGCCGCGATCCTTCTACCACTATCGGCACGATTCGGTGTCGAGGGAGTATTGGCTGCAGGAGCCTTGTCGGGTGTGATCCTCCTGGTCGCAGCCCTTCTCAAGGCAGGTCGGATCGTCTCGATCATTCCATCTGCGGTCATCACCGGATTCACTTCGGGAATCGCCATTCTCATCGCCTTCGGGCAAATCGACAATTTTTTCGGAACGACCTCCCATGGGGAAACCATCATCCAAAAGCTCTCCTCCTACGCTTCTACCGGATTCTCACCGCAATGGCAACCGATGTTCTTCGGCTTGCTCGTCATGGTTGTCATGATCGGTTGGCCCAAGAAATGGGCGGCCAAAGTCCCCTCCTCGCTGATGGGAATCATCATCGCACTGGTTGTCAACATGCTCGGACCATTCGATGTCGTGGAAGTCGGGGCGATTCCACGATCGTTGCTATTGCCCCACCGTTTCACACTCTCCCTGCTCAACAGCGGGATGTTGAATTCCCTGATTGTTCCCGCTATCAGTATCGCCGCACTGGGGATGATCGAGAGCCTGCTCTGCGGAGCCGCCGGTGGGAAGATGAAAAAGGAACGGTTGAACGCCGATCGGGAACTTATCGCCCAAGGTATCGGCAATATCATCATCCCGTTCTTCGGGGGGGTTCCCGCAACAGCAGCCATAGCGCGCACAAGTGTCGCTATAAAAGCCGGGGGGAGGACACGCCTGACTGGTATTTTCCACGCCGTCACGTTGATAGCTTCGATGTTCCTGCTGGGACCCATGATGTCCCGGATTCCGTTGGCTGCTCTTGGTGGAGTCCTCATGATGACTTCCTGGCGCATGAACGAATGGGATAGCATACGGAAATTCTTCCACAAGAAGTACAAGACATCGATCGCGCAATTCCTGGTAACCATGATAGCGACAGTCGTCTTCGATTTGACGATCGCAATCCTCATCGGCATCTCCCTCTCCATGATCCTCTTTGTAATCCGCAGTTCCTATCTGGAGATTTCGGTGGCAAACATCGACAGTAGGCATGAGAAGGGGCGAAACCTCACCCAGAACCTCTCGAATGTGAAACTGGTGTACGTTACCGGACAATTGTTCTTCGGGTCGCAGGACCGCATGGTCACCGCGATCGAGGAAATCTCCGATGCCACCACGATCATCCTATCCATTCGTGGAGTCCCGAGCATTGACCATAGCGCCATGGTCGCACTCGAGGAGTTGCACGATTCGCTTGCCGCAAGAAATGTCAAACTGTTGTTCTGTGGTCTGCAACCTCAGGTGAACAGGCAATTCCAGCGGGCAGGCTTCAACGAAGCGGTCGGAGAGGATGCGATATTCAACAATGCGGTGGAAGCAATAGACTCGATCGCTGTGGAATAGAGGGTTCCGGATCCGACGCTGTATATATTGCAGGCTTGACACCCCTCTTGTTTTCTTGTTATTCCATAGACGGATCGATTATCGTAAGTCAGAAGGAGATACCATGACGTCCATAGCGATTCCGGCTTTAACCAAGGACTTGGTCCGTGTGCTTATCGATGCTGATACCATTCAGCGTCGGGTAGACGAGCTCGCCCAACAGATCAACAGGGAATATGCAGGTATCACCGAGAGCCTCATACTCGTGGGAGTATTGAAAGGCTCTTTTATTTTTCTGGCCGACCTGTGCCGCAAGCTCAACGTACCGCACGTAGTCGATTTCATCTCCCTCTCCAGTTATGGCGCCTCGTCCCAATCGACGGGAAATGTCCGACTCATCATGGACACCAGGGAGAATCTGGAAGGCCGGCATGTGATGATCATCGAGGATATCCTGGACAGTGGCTTCACCCTCGACTATCTCTGCCGGAACTTTGCCGCGCGCAATCCCGCATCACTCAAGACTGCGGTTCTGCTGGACAAACCCGACCGCCGCAAGGTCGCGGTAGAACTCGACTACATCGGGTTCCAAATTCCCGATGTCTGGGTCGTGGGCTATGGGTTGGATTATGCGGAACGGTACCGGACACTCCCATATATCGCAGAAATGGTGCCTGTCACCGACTAGATAAAAAGGATTTTACATGGACAACAAGTATTATGTAGGGTACGCGTCGATTCATACATTGGTGAAGTCGCTGGCGGACCGTCTCATGGCATCGGGTTATGATCCGGATGTCATTGTCGCTATCGGGTCCGGTGGGTTCATCCCTGCCCGTATTCTCAAGACGTACATCAATCGTCCGATTCTGGCGGTCGGCATCTCCTATTACGGTCTTGACCAGAAACACAGTACCCATCCGCAGAAGATCCAATGGATCGACGAGACGCAACAGCAGCTTCGGGGCAAGAAGGTCCTGTTGATCGATGAAGTCGACGACACCCGGGCGACGTTGAGCTATTGTATCAAGGAACTGCTGAAAAACGAACCGAAGGAGATTGCTGTCCTGGTGTTGCACAACAAGAACAAACCCAAGGACGCACAATTCCCACCGGAGATCACCCGCTATTTTGCTGGAAAGGAAATTGACGATCTTTGGATCAAATACCCATGGGATGCCCTCGATATCGATGACCATTCCCACAATGAGCATTTGATGCTCACTGAATATCGCCGTATCGGCAAGGAGTTGGATGTATGAGTGTGACCGCAATTGTAGGAGCCCAGTGGGGCGACGAGGGAAAGGGAAGAGTCGTGGATTATCTTGCCCAGAAGGCCCAGGTGGTCATAAGGTACCAAGGTGGTGACAATGCCGGCCATACGGTTATAAACGACAAGGGCAAATTCGCCCTCCATATCATTCCTTCCGGTATTTTCAACCCCGAGACACTCTGTCTGGTCGGTGCCGGAACGGTCGTGAACTTCGAGACGATGGCCACGGAATTGGCTTCGATCGCGAAAGCGGGTGTCGATGGCAAGAATCTGTTCATCGACAGGCGGGCCCACCTGATCATGCCTTTCCACTGTCTGCTCGATGGTGCCGAAGAGGCAAGCAAGAAAAGTGGATGGGCAGTCGGTACCACCAAACGTGGTGTCGGCCCCTGCTATAGCGACAAGGCATCCAGAGTCGGTATCAGGGCATCCGATATTCTTGATCCGGAACGTCTGAGGACGAGACTGGAGATGATGCTCCCCCAAAAGAACAGGCAACTGGCCCACTACGGTTTGGAGGAGGTTCGGGTAGAGGACCTCATGGCCCTCTGTGCGGCATGGCGCGAGCGGTTCGGTTCCCAGATCATCGATACGCTCCCGATCCTTCGCGATGCGATCAAGGGTGGCAAGGAAGTCCTGCTTGAAGGCCAACTTGGAATCATGCGTGACCTGGACTGGGGAATCTATCCGTATACCACGAGCAGCAATCCCACCGCCGGTGGCGCTTGTAGCGGAGCGGGCATCTCCCCCCGACATATCGACGAAGTCGTCGGAGTGGTCAAGGCCTATTCGACTTCTGTTGGTGGGGGCCCCTTCCCAACCGAATTGTTTGATGCACAGGGAGAGAAGCTCCGGGCTGTCGGACAGGAATTCGGTGCTACCACCGGTCGTCCCAGACGATGCGGTTGGTTCGATGCTGTCGCGGCTTCCTTCTCCTGTTGGATCAACGGATTCACTGGAATCGCAATCACCAAAATCGATATTCTCGATACCTTCGAGACTCTCAAGATTTGTACCGGCTATATGATCGATGGAGAATTGGTAACCGATCTTCCCGACACCAGTGGACAAGAGAAGGCCGAACCTGTCTATGAGGAGATGGCTGGCTGGATGACCAGCACCGCCGATGCCAGGACATGGGACGACTTGCCTCCCAAGGCACAGGCGTACGTCACCCGCCTTGCACAGCTGACCGGAGCCCCCATCAAATTCATTTCGGTCGGGCCCGAGCGTGACCAGATCATCATCCTGTAGGGAGGGCTTTGTGGATACCGACAGTTCCTTCGACCACCATTCCTTCATTTCTCCCTTCACGTGGCGCTACGGCAGCGACAAGATGCGGGGAGTATGGTCGGAATATCACAAGCGATCGATCCTCAGACGGATATGGATCGCATTGGCAAAAGCCGAACGGACTGTTGGATTGGTATCCGATGCCCAAGTCGCAGATCTCGAGGCACACAAGGACGATATCGATATTGAACGGGCAAGCCAGATCGAGGCGGAGATCCACCACGACCTTATGGCCGAGATCCGGACCTATGCCGAACAATGCCCGGTAGGAGGAAGTATCATCCACCTCGGGGCAACCAGCATGGATGTCCTGGACAACATGGATGTGATCCGTCAACGAGAAGCCCTGACCATGATTATTGCACAAGCGAAGGATGTGTTGCAGGACTTGGCCAAACGGATTGAGGAAACAGCCGATACCCCCTGCATGGCCTTTACCCACATCCAGCCAGCCGAACCGACAACCATCGGGTATCGTTTGGCCCAGACTGCACAGGATTTGCTTGATGACGTGGAAGACTTGAGCAGACTGCAAACCACGTTGCGGGGAAAGGGACTCAAGGGAGCGGTGGGTACCAGCGCATCCTATCAAGCATTGCTGGAAGGTTCCGAAACCAGTTCGATCGAATTGGAGGCCGAGGTGATGCGGGAACTCGGCATCCCATCCTTCGTCGCCGCCACACAGGTGTATCCCCGCAAACAGGACTGGCGCCTTGGATCCGCTCTAGCGGGAGTGTGCGCCACTATCGCCAAGTTTGCCTTGGATTTCAGGTTGATGCAGAGTCCACCGATCGGCGAATGGAGCGAACCGTTCGGATCAAAGCAGGTCGGCTCATCCGCAATGCCTTTCAAACGCAATCCCATCAATGCCGAAAAGATCGACTCGTTGTGCCGTTTTGCGTCCGCACAGGTGGATGTGCTGTGGCACAATGCCGCCGATACCATCCTGGAACGGACACTCGATGATTCGGCGAACCGCAGGATCGTACTGCCCGAGCTGTTCCTCGCAGCCGAGGAAGTGTTGAAGACGGCCGGCAAGCTTGTGCGGGGCATGGTATTCCATGAAGTGGGAATCCAGAACAATCTTTCCCGCTATGGTTTGTTCGCAGCAAGTGAACGGTTGCTCATGGAACTAGGAAGAAGGGGTGCGGACCGGCAGGAGATGCATGAGGTGATTCGGGAACACTCCCTGCAAGCTTGGCCACGTGTACAGCAGGGGCTCCAGAATCCTTTGGCCGAAATGTTGGGCAACGACGCAAGGATACTCTCCTTCATTCCCCAGGCAGAGATATTGGAACTGTTGGATGCTTCGGAGTATGTGGGCGATGCACCCGTGCGCTCCCGTATGGTTGTGGATGCGATAAAGGTTGCCCTACACGAGTGACCTGTTCCATCCGTTCCATGCCCAGACACAGGTTCGTTCGGCTATAGGCCACTAGAAGATGAATGAGAGCCCGCCTCGGATCAACAGGTAATAGATGACCATCCGTGGCAAACGCGACAAGGATGCCAGGGCCACCATGTATGGATTCACGCGCAGCATGCCGGCAAGCCAGCAGACGGTAGAGTATGGGATCGGTGTCAATCCCGCGATAACCACAGCCCACACTCCATACAGATTGATCAGCCGCTCTCCGTCCTTGGAAAATCGCGAGGTGAACATCCTGACCAGCGGAAGGTGCCCCAACAAGCGACCGATCCAATATCCGCCCACTCCCCCCACCGCCGAAGCGATCGACATGGTGAGCAACAGCGGAACGGGATTCCACTCCAGCACAAATGGAAAGATGATGTCGACGGTCATGGGGACTATGAACATGTCGGTGAGCATGACAAAGAGCGCAAGTCCAGAAAAACCGAGACTGTCGATAACCCATTGTCCGATCGAATGGTAATGGTCCTTGATAAAGAACAAGGCAATCGCATATACGACAAGAAAGAATCCCATGACAGCGATTGCTTTCCCGATCAACTGCCGCCAATCGAGATTTCCCGCATGGTCGAAAACCGAGGAATCGAGGAAATGCATGCGATTGCTCTTCCCTTCCCTGTCCAACTTAGACATGCAGGTGCTCCCTATACAATGCAACCATTTGCTCCAAGAATTGGCTTTTCTGCAACGGATCGGTTCCCATGCCTTGCCACAGTGGAGGTTTTCCACCACCCTTGCCCCCGATAAGGAGCAATGGTTTCTGGCGAACCGCTTGGAAAACGGATTGACCATCCTCCATACCCTTCAAAGCCACCACCCAAGCTAGCTTGCCATCCTCCCGCTCCTTGATAGCGCAAAGGGCAAGGGACTCGACCGACAATACCAGTTCGGGAAGGATCTTGAATTCATCCTCTGTCCACTGCGCGGCATCGAATACCACGAGGGGAATCCCGTTAGCATGTTCGGCAACTTGCAGCTGCTGGTCCAACAACAAGGTCGCCGAACGGGAAACCGCATTGCGGATTTGATACCTGGTATCGGCCAATTGCTCCTGCAAGGTGGCAATGCCCTGCAGAATCGCTTCGGGTGGCACCGACAGGCGGCTTCCGACAGCATCGACAAGTTCCCGGTTCCGACGGACCAATGCCACACTGCGTTCTCCGGCTGTCCAAAAAGTCCTCACATGGCCACGGATCCGTTCCGAACGCAAGAATTGAACAGAGATCAGTTCCGAAGAGTCGGCGACGTGTATGCCTCCGCAGGCAATGGTATCGTACTTTCCAATCCGGACAATCCGTACCTCCCCGTCGACTTTCACCGGCCGTCGTAGTCCGAGAGCGGTAGAATCCTCTTGGGATACGACTTGGGCGGTAACCGGAACCGACCTGCGGACGATCGCATTCACTTCGTCCTCCACCAGGTGTATATCGGACTCGTTGATGGTATCTGCATCGAGTTCGATACTCATGGCATCGTGCCCCAGGTGTACCGAGACCGTACCGATTCCCAACAGTCGGTGCAGAGTACCCGAGATGAGGTGCTGGGCTGTGTGTTGTTGCATATAGTCATAGCGATGGTGCCAATCCAAGTGGAGGGTGACGGTATCGCCAACCGTATGGGCAGTCTGCCCCGACACTATGTGCAGCAGCTGCCCCCGGTCGTCCGACTGGGTATCGACGACCTTCGAGTTCCCGAGGATTCCCCGGTCTCCCGGTTGGCCGCCGCCTTCAGGATAGAAGACTGTCCGGTCTAGAATTATCGCATCAATTCCTTTCCATTTCACAATTTCTACAACAGTTGCCGTGGAAGTACGCTCGTATGGTTTTTCATAATACAGTGGAGTTGTCGTAAACATATGTAAAGATTATCGCTTTTTCTTGCCAACGTCCATATCATCGGGAATCTCGACCCAGTACCTGGCGACAGGCAGGTGGATCTTGAATCTCATTGCCAACAACCTGATTGTTGTAACTGTTATAGCTGTAACGGTTATTTGCACGGCGAATGGAAGTGTCGTACTGGACAACAGGACATACAACAACCCGCCGATCAAACTGGCAGTCGCATAGAAGTCCGAGGTAAGGACTGCTGGTACCACCCGTACCATGACGTCGCGAAGAACTCCTCCGACTACAGCGGAAAAAACTCCGGAAAGTACGATTCCTATGGGACCGGCACCGTACATGAGCCCTTTCGCAGCCCCAAGGGCGGTGAATATCCCAAGACCTATGGCATCGCCGATCGCAACAAGATGCCACCGTCCGACGATCTGTGGAGCGAGGAAGAACACCAGGACTCCGGTAACGATGCAGACGATCAAATAGCTTTCGTGTTCGTAGGCTGCAACCGGAGTCGCCCCCAACAGGACATCCCTGAAGACGCCTCCGCCAACCCCGACAGTGCAGGCGAACACCACGACACCGAGAAAATCGAGCTTGTGCCGGACTCCCCTTACAGCACCCGTTATGGCGAAAACACACGTGCCGAGGAGGTCGAAGATATACATGATCGTTGAATCCATGATGCAAGAATATCATGTCGGGTGCGTCGCTACTTAAATCGGCTTGGGAAATCGCACTGGAAAGGACTGAGGGAATCGAGGCAGATCCCGAGAAGATCAGACAGGACAATCTGGTCAATGAAGGCCGACGTCTTGCCGGTTCCTATTTGACAGATCCAGAAGCGGATGGAACCTCGGTGGCAAAGGCTTATGCAAGTGCCGCACAAGAGGACAAGCCGCTGCTGAAGAAAGGCCTGGCTTCGACCATCCTCTTGAATGTCGCACTCCCCCAATCTCCCGAATTCGAGGAGCGGCTCGGCAAGATGCAGCATCTCGCCGAGCTGATCGATGGGGCTGAAAGCGAATCTTCCCAACTGCTCAAACAGATTGGACAATTCATGGGCAAATACATCGAGGCCCGCGACTCATTGCTCGAACGGGCAAGACAACAGTACCAACCCATGTTCGAGGACAAACGGGAACGGATGATGCAAAAGTATGGGAAAGCGACAGGAATGTCCATGGACCAGGATCCCGAGTTCATTCAGCTTCTGCAGAAAAGCTACAACCAGCTTTCAAGCCAATACCAGCAAGTCCTGGAACAGGCCAAGGACCAGTTGCGACAAGATTGGCAGCTCACCGACTGACCGAAGGGTGCCAGTACTCGAGGAAGGTATCAATCGGCATAGGTTCGGCCAATAGGAAGCCTTGGGCTTGGTGACAACCGACCGAAAGAAGGAATTTGAGTTGCATCTCGCTTTCCACACCTTCGGCGACGACAACCATACCCAGATCATCGGCAAGGTTCAGGACGTGACGGATAATTATCTCCGAGCGGCTCTCCGATGCGAAATCCTTGAGGAACAGCCTGTCGATTTTGATTATGTCGACTTTCAGGTCCTTCAATAGGTTCAGCGAGGAATACCCGGTCCCAAAGTCATCGAGCGAGATGGAGAATCCCAAGGCACGTAGTTTCCCAACGGTCTCGATCACCTTGTCGGGATCGTTGGAGAAGGCTGTCTCGGTCAACTCGATCTCAATCAGATTTTTTGGAATATCATATTCATTCAAGATGCCATCATATTTTTCGATAAACTGGTGGGTCATTGCATGTACCCGGGATACGTTCACAGAAATCGGAAGCCTGGGGTATTTCAATTGTTCCCACCGTGTATGCAATTCGCAGACTTTCCGCAACACGTAGGTATCCAATTCCCCTATCCTGCTGTTCTCTTCAAGAAAAGATATGAATTCAATTGGAAGCAAAAACCCCCGGTCGGGATGGTTCCACCGAACCAAGGCTTCAGCACCCGCAATGGTCATGGATTCCACATGGAATTTGGGCTGGAGGTATACCTCGAATTCATTCGCAGCCAAGGCCGCCGAAAAATGACCTTCCAATTCCTGTTGCCGTTGCATTGCCATATGCAAGGTTTCGTCGTAATACGCATACGTCGAAATCCGTGAAGCCTTCACCGACTCGAGTGCCAATTGGGCCTTGTCATGGATTGCCTCGAGGGTCGAATCGTGTTCTCCTATGGGATACACTCCACATGAGTAGGTCAGTGAGATGGTACCGTACGCTTCGATCATCCCGTCTTTAGAAATAGTGTCGAGCTTGCCCAACAATCCCGAGATGCGTTTGTCGATATTCCCATCCGCCCTGAGCATGAGTGCGAACCGGTCGTTCACCACGCGAACCACAAACTCGTCCGGATTGACAAGAGATCGCAGGACACGGGCCATTTCCTGAAGAATATAATTGCCGACCATATAACCGGCCATGCTGTTCACAAGTTTGAATCGGTCTATGTCGACCAGAACATACCAATAGTTTTTTCTGGCGAGATCCTTCAAACGGTTGCGGGTCTCGAACTTCAGGCGCTTCCAAGTCCCCAGCAAAGTCAAGTCATCATTGAAGGCAATCCGCTCCATAAGCTCTTGCCGCCGTTCACGGAAGAGGACGAATACAAGCAACAACAGGAACAACAGCGCAAGTACGGAGAGCGAGGTGATGCCAGTTATCCGAATAACCGACGCGACCTTTCCCATCATCAATGTCTCGGATATCACGGAAACAACATACCAGTCGTTTACACCCAATGGGCGATAATCGACAAATCTCTTGGATTCGCCAGTGCCCAATTGGATCATGCCGCTCTCATTCCGACGCATTGAGGCAGCCATGGTCCGCAACCTGTTGTCGAGGGAGAACTGTGGAATCTTAGCGTAGGGAACGTCGGTCGAGAACAGTTCCCAATCGGGGCTGTTGTTCGAAAGCACCACCTCCCCAGTCTTCCTGACAACATAGGCATACCCACTTGCACCATAGGTGGTCACCTGGAGCATCTCCGCGAACGTCGAGACTTCGCGCACACCCCGTAGCACACCCACAACGTTGCCATCACGGAATATCGGAACGGCAACCACTATTATGGGAATCGTCGGATCCAAGGAAAAATCGAGGACTTCAGAGACGACCGACTCTCCAAGCAGAGCCTGCTGCAAGTACTGTCGATATCCGATATTGTTGCTGATACCGTCGGAATTTACACTCGAACCATCGGGAAGTACGACACCAATGCGCAGATACCTTCCATCGTCCACTTCTGTCTTCAATATCCGTATCACTTCCGGATCCTGTATATTCTCATACCGTCCGATAAAGGCTGCTTGGAATTGCAGCAAGTTTATGTGACTGTGGATCATGGAATTCAAACGTACAACGCTTTGGTTGGCGATTTCATTGAGGACCACGCGCGCATCTTCGGCAACCAACCGATTGACGGTTCCCACCATCATAAAACCGGTCAGTGTCAAAAAAGTGGAGAGAAGGAGGAATAATCCCAATAGGAAAAACCTTCTAGCTCGTTTTGTCATGCAACCATCCGTACAGTATCATAGTATCATTAACCTTATTAAACAATATTCATTGCAAAAAAGACCAAGGCTCCCGATTCAGAAGAACCGGGAGCCGAAAGTGGTCGAAATTCATCTAGTTCCAGTAGTGCGCCATTCTATCGACAAGCGACTGCCGGTATCCTTCCCAGTCGGTGATCGGGTGCAACGCAAGACCTTCTTCACAAGCTGCCTTGGCAACCGCCACAGCCTCATATTCGATCACACGTGGATCGAAGGGCTTGGGAACAATATAGTTGCGTCCGAAGGTGAAATCCTTCCCCCCATAAGCTTTGCGGACTACTTCGGGGACCGGTTCCTTCGCCAAGGAGGCAAGTGCTTTGGCCGCTGCCATCTTCATCCCTTCGGAAATCCTGGAAGCACGGACATCCAGCGCTCCACGGAAAATGAAGGGGAAGCCGAGGACGTTGTTGATCTGGTTGGGGAAATCGCTTCTTCCCGTCGCCATGATCAAATCGCTTCGGGTCGCAACGGCCAGATCGTAGGCAATCTCGGGATTGGGATTGCTCATGGCGAATACAACCGGATCTTTGGCCATCGAAAGCAACATTTCAGGGGTGACACAATCGGCGATCGACAATCCCATGAACACATCGGCACCTTCCATGGCTTCGGCAAGAGTCCTCATTCCGGTTTCCCTGGCGAACTCCTCCTTCTCCTTGGTCATTCCCGCTTGGCGCCCCTTGAAGATCACTCCCTTGCTGTCGAGCATGATCAGGTTCTCTGGAGCAACACCCGCTGCAACAAACATCTTGGAACAGGAAATCCCGGCTGCTCCCGCCCCGTTGACCACCACCTTGATATCGGACAGTTTCTTGCCGACTATCTCCATGGCATTCATAAGTCCAGCGGTCGAAATGATAGCGGTCCCGTGCTGATCGTCGTGGAAAATCGGGATATTGCACATTTCGATAAGCCGTTGTTCGATCTCGAAGCATTCGGGACCTTTGATATCCTCGAGATTGACACCACCGAATGTCGGTTCCATCGCCTTGACAATCTGGATCACCTTTTCGGGATCCTTTTCATTC
Source organism: Spirochaetae bacterium HGW-Spirochaetae-2 (assembly GCA_002839355.1). Lineage (GTDB taxonomy): Bacteria > Spirochaetota > Spirochaetia > Sphaerochaetales > Sphaerochaetaceae > UBA8525. Next base: position 104,394 of record PGXW01000013.1, on the reverse strand, counting down.
AGCTCGATGTCGAACACGTCGATATCCGCGAACCGTTTGAACAAGACACCCTTTCCCTCCATGACAGGCTTGGAGGCTAGTGCTCCCCGGTCACCAAGACCAAGGATGGCAGTGCCGTTGGAGATTACCGCCACGAGGTTCCCTTTCGATGTGTACTTGTACGCATCCTCGGGATTGTTCTCGATCTCCAGGACCGGCTTGGCCACTCCCGGGGTATAGGCGAGGGACAGGTCGTCGGCGGTCTGGCAAGGTTTGGTGGGTACCACCGAGATCTTTCCGGGTACCCCATCCATCGAATGGTAATTCAAGGCCTTCTCTTTCAAAACATCCATGATTGTATTCCTCTTTATTTCTTTTCGAAGTCGAAACTATAGTCGAGCTTGTAGGTGTCGCGCAATTCGACCATCATCTTCCGCAAGCTTGGGGGAACTGGACACCCATGTTCCTTCCGATATTGCCATGCATCGAATTCCTTCTCACCTGCGGTAAAGATCCTATCGGCCCCAGGGGCTTTCTTGGAAGCCCTGATCTCCCGGCAAATGGTTCCCGCGACCCGTTTGAAAATTTCCAAACCCATGAATCGTTGCGGATCGATCGCCATGAAGAAATGTCCGAGTGGGTACGGAATCGGCTTATGGTCGGCATCGAATCCATTCAATTCCTTCATGAACGCACCATCCTGGAGGGCAGCCGACAGGATTTCGACTACCATCGAATATCCGAACCCCTTGTAGCCACCGGTCTCTTCGCCGATCCCACCGAGCGGAGTGAGTGCGGCTTCTCCCGTGGTAAGGTCCTTGAGGACCTGTTGCGTATCGGTCCGGGTCTTCCCATCCAATCCGATAACCCAACCTGGAGGCAATTCCTTGCCGGCACGACCGTATACCTCGATCTTGCCACGTTGGGTCACGCTGGTGGCACAATCGAGTACGAACGGAAATTCCTCATCCGTGGGAATACCGAAGGTCATGGGATTCGTACCCATCATGTTCTCGACACCGAAGGTGGGAGCGATCGATGGTCGTGCATTGGTTCCGGTTATACCGATCATTCCGGCATCGGTCGCCATGGTCGCATAGTAACCTGCAATACCATAGTGGTTGCTGTTGCGTACCGCGACCATTCCCATGCCGTACTTCCTGGCCTTCTCGATAGCCATCTCCATGGCTTTCTTGCCAACCACATGCCCCATGCCATTATGGCCATCGAGGACCGCAGTGGTCATGTCATCCTTGAGGATCTCTATCTCCGTTACCGGACTCATGATTCCGATAGCGATCCGATCGATATAGATTGGTTTCAGACGGCCGATCCCATGGGAGTCGATCCCACGTTTGTCCGACTCGATCAACACATCCCCAATCACCTTCGCATCTTCCTCGGGAACACCACTCGCCTTCAATGCATCGACCATGAACCGTTCCAAAATGTCAAAATCAACCCACACACAATCCTTGTACGCATCTTCGTAAGCCATTGCCCACCTCCCTATTCTTTGCAAGCAAAACCAGCAGCATATGCAATCCATCTATTGCAGACCACTACCGTGCAATTATCAGTTCAATATCCTTATCCCCAAGCTCATCCCGCGAGAGAAGCTTGTCGCCCCTGTCATCGGTAATCAACACGTCAATATCCGTAGCCGCTACGGTACTAAAATTCGACAGGACCCCGATCTTGTTGCCGGTGGCGACTACAATGACCTTGCCGACCGTACGGTCGATCATCCTACGTGTCGTCTCGGCTTCCTCTATGACCGGAGTTGTGAGACCCGCGCTCAAACTGAAACCATCGACTCCGATTATGGCCTTGTTCGCATACACCTGGTCGATGATCGGTTGGGAAAGGCCCCCGGAAACGGAATGGGAACGGGTACGGTAGACGCCTCCGACGAAGACAAGACGGAACTGTGCCTCCTCGTTGGCAATCCAGGCCGCATCTATATTGTTGGTTACGATTGTAATCCTATGCTCCCTGAGGGCTTTGAGCACTTCGAAGGTAGTCGAGCCACTATTGATGAACACCGTATCGCCATCGTCGATCAAAGCAGCCGCCGCTTCGGCGATCGCGCGTTTTTCTTGGGGAAACTCGAGGGCCTTTTGCGCATAGGCGGGTTCTATCGGAAGGCTCCGCCGTAGAGTTGCACCGCCGTGTGTCCTCTCGACGAGGCCCTGTTCGGCAAGATGATCCAGGTCTCTCCTGATTGTGAGTACGCTGACACCGAACCGCTCGCTCAAATCCTGGACTTGCACAACCTTGTCCTGGGTAACCAGACTGAGGATCTGACGCTGTCGATCGGCGGGAATCATTCCCACAATGAGCTCCTCTTCGAATAATATTTGAACTTTTTTGAATTATAATGAACGTTTGAATATCTGTCAATCCGATGAGATGATATAATCATCCAAAATAGTTCATGTTTATTATCTGTGAGTCAATAAAGGCTGGGGTTGCATATCGGCAGGTTTTCTGGTATCTTCCCAAATGCAATGGTGCCGTACCCAAGTGGTAAGGGACAGGTCTGCAAAACCTCTATGCACCGGTTCGAATCCGGTCGGCACCTATGACAAGGGGACATCCGCAAAACGGTGTCCCCTTTCTCATATCCCCATTCCACCCAGAGGGCGACCGGACCTACAGGTGCAACAGCTTGCCCTCCATCTTCTTGAGGAAATGGAATGTGGAATCGCTTTCGATGAAAGCCCAGGCCTTTCCCCGTTTGAGCACCAGACCCTCGACAACCTGTTCCACCGACTGTATACCCGCACCCATCTTGCTGTTCTCAAAGCTGGTAAAAGCGGTTCCATACCGTTGTACACGGGTTTCTCCGGGAGGAAGCATTACCACCGTTGGAGCTCCCAACAACTTCTCCTCGGCGGCTGCCCGTCCCAATCCGTTCGCAAAGTGTCCTACGGCATTCTCGACCCCAAGACAGAAGGTCTGGTCCGTACCACCGTCATACAAAGCCCATGGCGTGAATGGCCGGCCACCATATTGCATCCACAAATTGTTGAAACGCAAGGGGATTTCATTGGCCTCGGCCGCCGCCGGACCGGTAAAGAACGAAAAATACACCATCTTCTGTCGTGGGTTGATTACGCTGCTCCACCCCAACCGGGAGTCATCGGGAACTTTGCCGGTCACGAAATCGGTATACCCGATCATGCCGGGGACAACCGACAGATCGCACGTTCCCTCTTTCCTCAACGGGGCTTTTGACAAATCGGTGAATTCCTTGCCCATGGCCAATCGTCCGGTACGATCGAATTCGGAATTCTCGACAACCGTACTGAAGCTATCGGCACACAAGTTGATCACACTACCGGATTCCAGGAAGGGAGCGCCGGTCGTATTGTGCCACGCCACATTTGCGGGGAGAGGAACGGTTCCGGTATTCTTGACCGTGACACTGCTGTAGAGGACGGGATGCCCTGGCAATAGCATATCAATCTTCCATGCGTCGAACGGATATGCCGAATCGGGGCCTTTCATGCTGGACAACAGCCAATTCGCGCCGAATTCTGCATCTGTACCATACTTGACCACATTCCATAGGCCGTTGGCCGTCCAACCATGCGGCTCATGATAAACATCCCCTACCCGATGGTCCGGTCCGAAATTGGGAAAACAGAGGAAATTTCCCCCGAGATAATAGAGCAACGTGCTGTCCCGCCAGAATTCATGATTGTCATCCGAAGCGACAGAGTACCCCTTGCCGTGGAACCAATACTGTGGATGTGCATTGACCCTCCCACCCGTGGCGTTGTTGTTGCTCAGCTCGAGAACCATTCCGCCACGATCCTCGATTACAGACCTGAGGGATTCGTTCGAGAGCATGGTGGCATGCCTACCTTCCCACAATTGCAACCTTCTTACGTCCATAGGACCTCCCCTTGAAGACAAATTGCTACGTTCCGTTCCGATTTCTTGCGACAGACGGGTGTCAAATCGGTCGGAGCAGGCTATACTGACAGCATCATGATGGTATCACGGAAAAACGGCATCCACAACTCTCTGTCCTTAGGAGTCTGTAATGATAATTGAGAAGAATCTGGTATTCACCCTTCATACCGCGTGGACGACCTATATGTTCAGGGTCAATGAATCACATCACCTTGAACACCTCTATTACGGCAGGAGAATCCGTACCACAGACCATGTGGAACCTTTGTACGACAAGCACACTATCCCCACAGGCAACGCGATCTCCTACGATGAGGAGCATCCGACATTGACACTGGACAACCTGTGTCTTGAATATTCCGGATACGGAAAGGGGGACTTCCGTGAGCCACCAATCCTATTCAGCCGACCCAACGGCGACCGTGTCTCCGACTTCCTGTACAAGGAACATAGGATCATCAAGGGGAAACCCAGGGCCTTCTCCGGTTTACCGGAATCGTATGGGGATAAGAACCAATGCACAACCCTGATAGTCGTACTACTTGAAAAAGCCTCGTCGATCCGACTGGAGCTCTCCTTTACGACTTTCGACCACGCCGACACTATCGTGCGCAAGGTCGCCATCACCAACGACTCGAATGAAACGATCGATTTGAGACGGCTGGCAAGCCTCCAACTGGACTTGCCTTCGAGCCGATACGACCTGGTCACGTTCGACGGGGCTTGGGCCCGTGAGCGGTATAGGAGCACCCATTCCTTGCGACCCGGAGTGCATGTGAACGATTCGAAGACCGGTAGCAGCTCATCGCGACACAACCCTTGCATTTTCCTTGTCTCCGATGCATCGGACGAATTCCATGGTGACTGTTTCGGTTGCAATCTCCTGTATAGTGGAGACCATGCCCAGCACGTGGAGGTATCGCCATATGGGAAATTGCGGTTGCTTACCGGTCTGAATCCCGCGACCTTCGCCTGGCAATTGCACTCGGGTGAGAAGTTCCATGCACCGGAGGCTATCCTGACCTATTCCCACGAAGGGCTCAACGGAGCCAGCCGCAATTTCCACAGGTTCATAAACGGACACATTGTTCGGGGAACATGGAAATATCACCAACGGCCGATCCTGCTCAACAACTGGGAAGCCACCTATTTCAATTTCACCGACACTTCACTGCTCGGTCTTGCCAAGGAGGCGGCCGACATGGGGGTGGAACTGTTCGTGCTTGATGACGGCTGGTTCGGCAGCAGGGACGATGATACGACCAGTCTGGGCGACTGGACAGTCAATACGAAGAAACTCCCCGATGGAATCGCGAGCCTTTCCAAGAAAATCCACGGGATGGGCATGTTGTTCGGACTCTGGTGCGAACCGGAGATGATAAGTCGGAAAAGCCAACTGTACAGGACACATCCCGATTGGGTTGTAACACTTCCCGATCGCTCCCCATCGCTTGGAAGAAACCAATACCTGCTCGACATGACCAGGGAGGACGTGCGGGAATACCTGTTCGAATCCCTGTCGACCATCTGGCGCCTCGCCGAGGTCGACTACGTCAAATGGGACATGAACCGCACTTTCAGCGACATGCACAGCAGCACCGCCCAGTTCAGACAAGATGAATTCAACCACCGGTACATGTTGGGACTCTATTCCCTGTTGCAGAAGTTTGTGGACGCCTTTCCCCATATACTGTTCGAGTCGAGCGCATCGGGAGGAAACCGGTTCGACCTCGGCATGCTCTGCTACATGCCGCAGACTTGGACGAGCGACAATACCGATGCCCTCAGCCGGATGCATATCCAGGAAGGTACTTCATGCGGGTACCCGCTCTCCACAATCGGAGCACATGTCTCTGAATCGCCCAACCACCAGACATTGCGCAAATCGAACATAGAGTCGAGGTTCAATGTCGCGTCGTTCGGTGTCCTCGGATATGAAATGGACCTTGCCCAACTTTCCCCACTGGAGAAGGAATCGGTTCGACAACAGATCGCCTTCTACAAGGTGCATCGTTCATTGCTGCAATATGGCGAGTTCTTCCGGATCGAACCGATTGCGACGGGAAACAATCAGGCGAGTTGGGTTGTCGCCACTCCCGATAGGAGCGAGATGCTGGTGCTCTTTTTCCAGAGCCTGAACGAACCCAATCCACCTGCCGACATACTGCGCATCCCCATTGCCGATCCGGAAGCCAACTATGCGGTCACTCCCCGCAAGGAGCGGATGGACATAAAGGTATTCGGGTCGCTGGTGAACACGATTTCCCCCATCCGCCTGAAGAATGACGGCACATTGCAGCGTCTGGTCAGCGAGACGGTGCATCTGGACAACGAACTGGAGTATTACATTGTCGGTGGAGACGTACTCGCCTATCACGGAATCGTGCTGAACCAACAGTTCGGAGGAACAGGATATGACAAGGAGACCCGAGTATTGGGAGATTTCGGTTCACGGATCTACCATTTGAAGACTTTGAGGAACTGAAGACATATCGATAGGGGGAAGGCACAAGGATATATGACCATGAAGCAAAAAGAATGCCATATAACGGTGATTCCAATCGAAGATCAACGGCAACCGTTTGCGATGCAATCGTTGCTGGATTGCATCGCCATCAGGGAACAGGTGTTCATCGAAGAGCAAAAAGTCCCGATCGGAATCGAACAGGACGGAAAGGACAATGAAAGTGGGCATGTCCTGTTGTGGATCCAAGGTGCTCCAGTGGGAACACTCCGATTCCGTCAGACAGAGGAAGGAGTGAAGCTCGAGCGCATCGCAGTGCTCAAGCCCTACAGGGGTCGGCATTTGGGAAAACTGCTCATACGGGAAGGCCTGCGGGCCGTGCGTATGAGTGGGGCGACCGCCCAGATATACCTCCACGCCCAGCAGCACGCCGCCCCCTTCTACCACTCCATGGGTTTTATCGAGACCGGGGAACATACCATCGAAGCCGGAATCCCCCACGTTACCATGAGAATCCCCCTTGAAGCCGAGGACCGTTTTATCGACAGCGACCCGCATTCATTGGTGCCATGCGGATCGCAAGCCGGTTCATAACAACTCGAATACGACCGAGACCGTACTTATGATATCAAGTTCTCCGGTCGGCACATCCGCAACGGGCAGGCTTTCCATCATATAGGCACCGGCAGCCTTGACCATGGTGTTTCGTGAGACACCCTGGTAATCCGTACTGGAATAATCCGATACGGAAATCGGGTTCCCTAGCTTCATGTTTGCCGCGAGGGCATATTCGGAAGCCTTCTGCAGGGCTTTTTCCATTGCCATCTTCCTGCTCTCCGAAAATTCGGCTGTCGTATCCTCTTTGCTGAATCGGATGGAACTCATGGAGATATTGGAAACAGAGCCTATCCCGTCGATCAAGGCCGGCAATATTGTCGAAGTCCCGCCAATTCCCCGAACGGTGACATGTATGGTTTGCCTGACCCGCTGCCCCACAAGAATCTGTTCGTCCTCTTTCCACCGGTACTCAGGGTAGAATTCCAGGGAAGTGGTCGCGAGGTCCTTGTTTTCCACCCCCACGTCACGGACCATGGCAAGGAGAGTCCCGACTTTTTCATTCGTCTTCAGCTGTGCTTCCCGGGTAGTCTCGGCCAACTCCGAAACGGTTATGGAGAATGAGGCGATATCGGGCGATACCGAAACCTTACCACTACCTTGGACAGAAATCGTACGGCTGCTTTCGAGCAGCGACACGCTCTGGCAACCGAATCCGACCAGACCGACCAGAACCACCACCAGCAACAATGCAAATTTTCGCATGCGATCCCCCTATTTCAATAGATCAGGCCGTTTCTGCGCGAAACGCAGGAAAAACGCCTGTGCAATCATCATGATTCCATTGTCATAGGCTTCGGTTCCCATGGAATCGAGTACCTCTTGGACAGGAATCGTCAATATGTCGAGTTGTTCATGGGCATCGAGATGTTGGTCTCCCACTCGCTTGACGCCCTCGATAAAATAAAACCAGACCCGGTTGTTCATGAATGCCGGATTGGGTGAGACGGAGCCGATCTCGACAACCCCACCGGTCGGGATGCACCCGGTTTCCTCCCGCAACTCGCGCAATGCGGCTTCTTTCGGCTCTTCATCGCGATCCACGGTTCCCGCGGGAAACTCGATGGTGACCGAATCGCTACCATGCCGATATTGCCGCACCATAAGGAAACACGGCAGGCCCGCTTCATTGCGGAACCAGGGAATTACCGTGGCCCACTTCGGCGCATCTATTTCAATAAAATCCCCTTCCCTCCCATCCGAAGATTCGCGTCGGACCTTGCGTATATCGAAAATCGGACCTGCATACACCTTTTCGCGCTCCAAGGTTCGCCAGGTCAAACGGGTCTTGTCATCCATCGGTCACCTCCCTTCCACCGAGGAACAGGTCATGCCCTCGTGCACTATCCGGGCAATATCATCCAAAGCTTTGTCCAATGCATGCGAATCGCTTGTACCATTGGAACGGTGGGCGACCAACGGCACCGAACCAAGGAATGGAGTACCGGTCCTGGCGGCGATCCGGCGTCCGCCTTCCGATCCGAATAGTGCCATGGTGCTCCCGCAATCGGGACATACGAAGGAACTCATGTTCTCCACGATACCTATAATGGCAATTCCCATTTTCCGGCAAAAGGTTACACTTCTCACCGCATCGAGCAGGGAGACTTCTTGCGCCGTGGTGACGATTATCGCTCCGGTCAACTCCGGTATACTCTTGCAGACCGTGAGCTGCTCGTCACCCGAACCCGGAGGTGAATCGATCAACAAATAATCGAGGCGGCCCCACCCGACCCGGGCAAGAAGATCGTTGATCACCATGCTTTTCATGGGACCCCGCCAGATAACGGCATCCTCCTTGTCCTCCATCGCCGAATCGACGCCGGCGATACTCAGATTCCCATCGACTTCCACCGGCACCAACAATCCGTCGGGACCTTCGGAGAATCTACTTGCCATATCCACCTGCAGCATCTTTGCGACATTCGGTCCATGCAGGTCGGTATCGAGGATCCCCACCCGTTCACCCCGTGCAGAAAGGGCCCGGGCCAATCCGACGGCGATTGTCGTCTTACCTACCCCGCCTTTACCGCTCATCACCAGGATCTTTCGTCCGATCTTGTCCATGTGTTCCCGAATCGCCGACCGCTGGGCAACACGCTTCTCGAAATCCAATGCAGCCATCGCACTTCTCCTGCCTCTGCCCAAAAATGTAGTGACAGGAGATATAAAATGCAAGGGAAAAGCATCCGTTTCGGCGGGATTCCGTATTCCAAAAAACCAAATATGTAAACCATACACCTTGAAAGACATAGGCATTCCAGCTATAGTAGATTGAATTCTTTTGCACCTATGGATGGGTGCAGACAATATGATTCAAGGAGCACAGCACATGCTACACCAATTGCCGAAAGAGTTACTTCTCGAGCAAGTGAACAATGGTCTGATACTCTTGCTACTTGGAATGGGGGTTGTATTCCTGTTCCTCACGTTGCTGGTATTCACGACAAAGTTCCTCTCGTTCTTCGTACGGAAGTATCTTCCCGAAAAAGTACCGACCATCGCGAAACGACCGGTTTCCGCATCCGGGTCCCCAGCTGTAGAGACTGTGGGGTCAGAGATCGCCGCGGCCATTGCCGCAGCAGTCGCGCAGTCAAAGCGCTAGAAACACTTCCAAGGAGTTCCAATGAAAAAGGTAAATTTTATGTGTACGGCTTTCCGAGACGGATTCCAATCGGTCTATGGAGCCAGGGTATTCACCAAGGATTTCATGCCGGCTGTCGAAGCTGCATGCAATGCTGGAATTAGTCACTTCGAGGCAGGCGGCGGGGCCCGGTTCCAATCGCTGTACTTCTATACCAATGAAGACGCATTCGACATGATGGACGAATTCCGACGGGTTGCCGGCCCGAATGCCGATTTGCAGACCCTCTCCCGGGGAATCAACGTCGTTGGCCTGGATTCCCAGCCACGTGACATCATCAAGATGCATGCCCAACTGTTCAAGAAGCATGGTATCTCCACAATCCGCAACTTCGATGCACTCAACGATGTCGACAACCTGATCGACAGCGGCCGTGCGATCCACGAGTCCGGAGCTAGACACGAGGTCTGCGTTACCATGATGGCGCTTCCCCCGGGGGCAACCGGCGCCCACGATCCGGCATTCTACGAGAAGACCCTCAGGGATATCCTCGATGCCGGTATTCCCTACGATTCGGTCTGTTTCAAGGATGCCTCGGGGACAAGTACTCCACGTATCGTCCACGAGACCATCAAACGGGCGAGAAAGATGCTCGGCAAGGACATGAATATCGTTTTCCACTCCCATGATACCGCCGGTGTCTGTATCCAGCAGTACATCAGCGCACTCGATGCCGGTGCCGACCAGGTCGACCTTTCACTCGTACCGGTATCGGGCGGCACCTGCCAACCCGACGTCATCACCATGTGGCACGCATTGCGTGGTACGGAATTCACCCTCGATATCGATATCGACAAGGTGATGGAAGCCGAACAGGTATTCGAAGAATGCATGGCCGACTACTTCCTCCCTCCCGAAGCCACCATGGTCAATCCACTTATCCCATTCTTCCCCCTCCCTGGTGGTGCTCTTACCGCAAACACCCAGATGTTGCGTGACAACGGTATGATGCACCGTTTCAGCGAGATCACCAAAGCCATGGGCGATGTAGTCGCAAAGGGCGGCTACGCTACCAGTGTTACCCCAGTTTCACAGTTCTATTTCCAACAGGCTTTCAACAACGTACTGTTCGGGCCTTGGAAGAAGATAGCGGAAGGTTACGGAAAGATGGTCCTCGGCTATTTCGGAAAGACCCCGGTCGCACCGGATGCCGAAGTCATCAAGATTTCCGCCGAGCAACTCAACCTCACGCCTACCACCGAGAAGGCTGTCGACCTCAACGACAAGGATCCAAAGAAAGGCCGTGATGTGGCGATAGCGATGTTGAAGGCCGAGAATCTGCCTGAGACCGAAGAGAATATCTTCATTGCCGCGTCCTGCAAGGATAAGGGAATCCTCTACCTCACCGGAAAGGCGAAGGTCAACGGTGTCCGCCTGAAGAGTGCGGAAAAGAAGGAAGAACCCGCAGCAGCCGCACCGGTCAAGAGCGGTGGAAACGACTACACCGTCAAGGTCAACAACAATACCTACGCAGTCCAGCTCAAGGAAGGACAAGCCTTGGTCAATGGAGTCGCATACAACGTATCCGTACAAGAGGGAATCGCAGCCCCTGTGGCAGCTCCTGTAGCGGCTCCTGTCGCAGCGACGACTGCCGTTTCGGTCAAAGCTCCCATGCCGGGTCTCATCCTCCGTTCGAACGTATCGGTTGGAGACACGGTCAAGGAAAACGACGTGTTGATGGTCATGGAAGCCATGAAGATGGAGAACGAGATCTTCGCTCCGGTTTCCGGCGTAGTGACCGAAATCAAAGTCAAGCAAGGCGACCAGCTGAATGCGGATGAAGTCCTGTTGGTAATCGGAAGCAACGCTCCGGCAGCTGCACCCGCAGCGCCTGTGGCACATGCTGCCGCTGTCCCAGCACCTTCGGCTGCTCCTGGAGCCGGGACCGAAGTGAAAGCTCCGATGCCCGGGCTCGTGTTGCGCATCGAGGCAAAAGAGGGTGACCAGGTCCAGCAGAATGGTCTGATACTCGTCATGGAAGCCATGAAGATGGAAAACGAGATCTTCGCTCCGGTTTCCGGAACAATCAAGAAGATCTTGGTCAAGCAGGGTGATCAGCTGATGGCGGACGACGTTCTCGCCATTATCGGTTAAGGGAGTTTTGACATGATTGGACAAGCATTTAATCAATTGTGGCTGACTACCGGTCTCGTCGGCTTCCTGTCCGCTGGCGGTTGGGGCAACGTGGTGATGATCCTTGTGGGACTCGGCCTGTTGTACCTGGCTATCTCCAAAGGATTCGAGCCGTTGTTGCTCATACCGATCGGTTTCGGCTGTATTCTCGCAAATATTCCGTTCGCCTACATCGCAGGTGTGGATCCAACCAGCGCTTCCGGTGGCGTAGGTTTTATCAAACTACTGTATGACATGGGTATTGAAACCGGATTGTTCCCGATCCTCATCTTCATGGGTGTCGGAGCAATGACCGATTTCGGACCCCTCATCGCAAACCCAAAGACATTGCTCTTGGGAGCGGCAGCCCAGGTCGGTATTTTCGCGGCATTGCTTGGAGCATTGTTGCTCAGCTTCCTGCCGGGAATCAACTTCGACCTCCATGCAGCCGCTTCGATCGGTATCATCGGTGGTGCCGATGGTCCTACCGCCATTTACGTGACCAGCCGCCTGGCTCCCGATCTCCTGGGATCGATTGCCGTAGCCGCCTACTCGTATATGGCCTTGGTTCCAATCGTTCAACCGCCGGTGATGAGACTTCTCACCACCAAGAAGGAACGATTGATCAAGATGGAACAGCTCAGACCCGTTTCGAAGATCGAGAAGATCCTGTTCCCGATTTCGGTACTGACAGTCTGTGCGATCCTGCTTCCTTCGGCTACTCCTCTGGTCGGATCCCTCATGTTTGGCAATCTCGCCAAGGAATGTGGAGTGGTCAATCGCCTCAGCGATACCATGCAGAATGCATTGATGAACATCGTAACCATTTTCCTCGGCCTTTCGGTCGGTTCGAAAATGGAAGCTGACAAGTTCCTCAACCTCAACACCTTGGGCATCCTGCTCTTGGGGTTGGTAGCGTTCACATTGGGTACCGCAACCGGTGTCCTTATCGCAAAGGTAATGAACAAGCTCGACCCGAAACACCCGGTGAACCCGCTGATCGGTTCCGCCGGTGTCTCGGCAGTACCCATGGCAGCCCGTGTCTCAAGCAAGGTCGGTCAAGAATACAATCCGCAGAATTTCCTGCTCATGCATGCCATGGGCCCGAACGTCGCGGGAGTACTTGGCTCGGCTGTCGCAGCAGGCGTCCTGCTCGCAGTCGTTCCCTACATGGAACAGTTGATCGACGGCGTTCGCCCCGCATTGGCAGTATTCATGTAATTCACGATTATTACATACGACGGCTCTTCGATTTTTCGGAGAGCCGTTTTTTATTCCATCCTTGCCGGGTGCCACAATTTCGTTTATGCTAACGGTATGGTATATGTAGTAGCCACCATACTGCTGGGTTTGGTTTTTAGTTGGAGCGCACTGTTATGGGGATACCGTGACCGGAACGTTGCACCGTTGACAACCAATATCGATGAAGTTTTCGATCGACGTTGCCTCCCGATTGTGCTGGAACATGACCCGCCGGTTCGGAAAGCCATCGTCATGGTCCATGGATACCCGAGCACGCCCTATTCGTACGATTACGCGGCCCATAGGGCTTTTGGGCAGGGCTTCGACGTCTATGTCCCCTTGCTTCCCGGGTTCGGGACCAAACCCGAAGACCTGTATGGAACAACATTCACCCAATGGTATGGGTATCTCGAATCCTACTATCGGGACAAGCGGATGGAATACGACAAGCTGTATGTGGTGGGAACATCCATGGGAGGGGCCATGGCCCTGAAGCTTGGTGAGCAGTTGTCAGGAACTGAAGATGCTCCCGATGCCCTTGCGACAGTAGCCACTCCGGTTTTCCTCAACGACATCCGCTTGGGTGCTATCCAGAGGTGGGGGTATTATTTCATGCGGCTGGTCGCCCTCTTTACTCCGGCATTGCACCCCAGGATCCACTTGGGAAGTGAGAAGGAGAATGATGGGGAGGAGCTGTGGGTCGGTTATGGAGGATCCTTCGTCGGTGGTGGTGTCAGCTTCATGCATGCGCTCAAGGGTATCAGGAAGAATCTCGGTCGCATAACAGTCCCGTTGATGTCCATTCATGATATGGGGGACCGGACGATCTCGTTCCAAAACCTTGCGGAAATACAAGATGCCGTGAACTCCAGTCGTTTTGTCGCCAGGACAACCGCCATGAAGTCCAACCACAACAGGCACATATTGTTGATGTATCCTTCGGTCCAGACCGAGTTGATCGACGAAATACTGGCCTTCTTCGATCGGAATGATTGAACCATGATGTACACAAGGAGTCGAAACACACATGAAACGAGCCGATTATATCAGTTGGGATGAATACTTCATGGGGGTCGCCTTATTATCGGCCCAGAGAAGCAAGGATCCGAATACCCAGGTGGGAGCGTGTATCGTCAATTCTGACAAGAAGATTGTGGGAGTCGGATACAATGGGTTCCCCTCGGGATGCGACGATGACGAACTCCCTTGGGACCGTGAAGGGGCGTACTTGGACACCAAATATCCGTATGTGTGCCATGCGGAGTTGAACGCGATCCTCAACAGCATTTCCCGCGACCTGAAAAATGGAACGATCTATGTGGCGCTATTTCCCTGCAACGAGTGTGCGAAAGCGATCATCCAGTCGGGAATCAAGGAAATCGTGTATCTATCCGACAAGTACGACGGCACTGACAGTGTGGTTGCGTCGAAACGGATGCTGAAGCAGGCTGGCGTAACCTTGCGAAAATTGGAGTTGAAGCGCCCCGACCTGCACATCTCGTTCAGTGTGGATTCGTAAGGTTCCGAACACCTAACGGGAAACCTCTTCCAAATTGAAACAACTCATGGTGGCGGGAAGTTCGTGCTCTGTATTGATATTGTAGTCGTCTGTCACCAGATCGAAGCAGGATACCACCAATAGACCGTTCCATATGCATGGTTCGCCAGGCTGGTCCAGTTCACCGGCAAATCCGTTGGAATCGGGGCTTTGGGCAATTCTCGACACCTTCCCAGCGGGTGATACCCGCGCAATCGCATTGGCACAGAAATCGGCGATGAACAGATTTCCCTTCCCATCCATAATCATGCCGTCCGTACTTTTCAACTGTTGTGGATCCTGCACCCAAACCTCTTCACCCGCAACAGCACCCTGCCGGTCGAACCGTATCCTATGGATGGCACCATCTCCGAAGTTCCCGACCAGAAGATTTCCCTCATGGTCGAATTCGATACCATCCAAACCATATTGGCAAAGCTTGTTGCGGGTCAGCACCGAGTAGACGATGTGTTCGTCAGCCAGTGTATTCGAAACCTGGATCCCCTTCGCATCGAGTGGAAACCGGTACACGCAACTCACCAGAAGCCCGGATGGATCCTTCACCCTCGACAGCATGCTTTGGGTGACATACACATAGCCGTTGTGGATACGCATACCGTTAGGGTGTTCCATACCATCGGCGACCACAGTGGTCTTGACCAGCCGATCCCCTTCTATCCGCAACCGCAGGATCCTTCCCTTGAATTGCAATTCCGGCCTACCCGGCCACCCTTGGTTGTCACAGATGAAGAGATCTCCATCGGGAGCAAATGCAATCCCCATGGGTGATGCGAGGGCGGTCTCGGGATGCACCGGAACATCGACCCAATGGCGGGCATGTCTGGACGTATCGAACAGGACCAGACAACCCGGCTTGGACTGGTCGGCATAATTGGGACAGGCAAGAACGAGCTGTCCTTGGGGAGAGACAGCCATACCGTCTGGAGTCGTGGCATAGTCGTCAAGCAACGCGAACAGTTCGGGTTTGATCATAATCGTTGTACTCCTTTTGGTATCCCGTCTTCAACCGGAAATCTTGGAGAACAATGGCTCCAGGACATGATAGGCTTCGTCGAACAGGACACTTGCCTCCCTGTATCGCTTCACATGGGCGGAAATCGGATACACCGTATCGGTAAATTGTATGAACGACCCTATGCGGTCGAATGAATCCAACAGTCCTACACCGACGCCACCTATGACGGCCGCACCCATACTCGTAGCTTCCTCCAAATACCGCGGCACAAGGATCGGCAAGTCGAAGACATCGGCAAGAATCTGTCTCCATTGCCTACCCTTTGCTCCACCTCCGAGCACACGCATCTCTTCGATGGGAATCTGTTTTCTCATGGTTTCTAGGATCATACCCAAATTCAAGGTGATTCCCTCCAAGACCGACCTGAACATATCGGCTTTGGTCCGTTCCAATGTCAATCCAAGAAAAGCTCCCTTTGCATCGGGGTTCCACCGGGGGCTCCGCTCTCCCAACAAGTAGGGAAGGAACAACACCCCATGCGCTCCCACAGGGGATGTCTCGACGAGCTCATCCAACAATCGGTATGGACTGATTCCCGCTTGCAACGCCCGTTCGGTCTCGAGTCCTCCAAGCTGGTCCTTCAACCATGCATATGAGGCACCAGCGGTCTGCATGGTACCGCATGGTTGGACATACCCGGGAACAGGATGCGCCCATGTGAAGTTGCGCATCTCGGGATCATCGAGAATGGTGAGGCTGGTTGTGCTGATCCAGCTGCTGGAACCTATGTAATTGTAGGTGATCCCGGGCTTGACCGAACCGATGCCCACCGTCGCACAACCACCATCACCCGAGCCTGCCACGACCGGGGTCCCCTTTCGCAAACCCGTCGCTTCGGCAGCTTCGGAGGTGATTTCACCCACAATATCGATCGATGAAAGGAGCTCGGGAAACTTCGACCTGTCGACTCGTGCGGCTTCGATAATCTGATCCGACCATGCGAGCTGATGCAGGTCCAGGGCGTTGGTGCCACTGGCATCGTTGTATTCGGTGGCCATCCTTCCGGTGAGCTTGAAATTGATAAAGTCCTTCGCATTGAGCATCTTGGCCGTCTGCGCATAGGTTTCAGGCTCATTGTCCCGTAGCCACATGAGTTTCTCGATGGAATACGAGGGACTAGCCCGATGCCCGGTAATCTCGAATATCCGTTTGCCATCGATCCTACCCACCAGTTCCTCGGTTTGCTTCACAGCCCGTTGGTCACTGTAGATGATATGGTTCTTGAGGGGACGTCCCTTGGCATCGACAGCCAGACATCCCATCATCTGTCCGCTGAAGGTAACGACACCGATTTCATCCGCCTTGCGTTCCCGCAGGATTGCGCGGGTAGAGGCGCATACCGCCTCCCACCACGTATCGTAGGGTACGGTCTTGCTCACCAACAGATTCCCGTCGGTATCGAACAATGTCGCCTTGTTTCCGCTCGTACCAAGATCATGTGCCAACAATAGGGTTTTGGACATAGTTCCTCCCGACAGCTCAATTCCACGCGCTGAAATCAAGCATGGTCTTTATCGCATCCGGTTCTTGCGAAGCGGCGTAGGCTTCTTCGAAGTCGTCGATGGAATACGTTCCGGTGACGAAATCCCCGGCCGACAACAGCCCCTTTCGGATCCAAGACACCAACGGATCCTGTGCGGCGGCTTCCGCTGCCCGCGTCGGCCATTGGTGGATGAACAGATTGAAATTGTATGGACCTTGTTCCTTGTTGAACGTAATGGTGGGAGATCCGACTACGCCGTATACACAGATCGATCCACCCATCCGGACCAACGGAACCGCAGATTGGATAATCCGGTTGTGTCCTACGGCATCGACCAAGGCATCCACTCCGTGTGGAAAAAACTGCCGAATTCGAGCGAGTCCCTGTTCGTCGGGAACAAGGGCTTCATCGGCCCCCATCGCCAGAGCCCGTTCCCGTTTGGAGGGAAGGGGATCCATACTGACGATCCGGTTCAATCCCTGCAACCGGGCGAACCGGATAAAGCTCAATCCGACCGGTCCCGCGCCGAACACGACAATATCCTGCTTTGGCTTGAACCCGAAATCGGTGAACATTCCGGCGTACACTTCACGCCAGGTGCACAATAGCCCCGCGGCTCCCAAGTCGATTCCATCGGGAACGATGCGCATGATCTGGAACGAATCGTTCCATCCATGAGCCTCGTCGTCCACATGATCGGCGACCATGGCCTGATGGTCACGGACAAGGACATACTGGGAATTGCCTCCCCACCCCGACTGGTACCGGGGATCGGGAGGTTCGAGCACCAGGCCGCCCACTACCCGGTCCCCCTCCTTGAAGCTGGTGACCTTGGTACCGACGGCACAGACTTTCCCAACATTCTCATGGCCGAGCAGCAAGGGATAGCGGCTTCTATCCATTCCTGGGAAGTGACCGTCGACCACCTTGCGGTCCGTAGCATTGCAGATGAATGCTATCTCACTACGCACCAAGGCATCGTATGGACCCAGTGTTGGTTCCGGCAATTCCACGATCGCCAGTTTTCCAGGTTCCACCACAGCAATTGATTTCATCGGCGATACCCTCCCAACCTAGGATGCGTGCACATGCACCAACACCTTCATCGTCGAATCGGGAGTCGTGGCAATCTTGCGATACGCTTCCAGATATTCGGGCATTTCATAGACATCGGTAATCAATGCCTCCAAATTGATCAGACCGTCACCGACAAGTCGGATGGCCGTCTTGAAATCGTCGAAATTGTAGCGGGCAGTACCGATGATCCGAATCTCGCACTCGTTGATATAGGCCAGATCGACTTGCGGAACTCCCTCATAGACCGCAACCACGACAATGTCGGATCCCTTGCGTGCAACAGAAACCGCACTGCTTATCGCCGGCTGGACTCCAGCGCAATCGAATATGATATCGGCTCGACGTTCGGCACCGAATTCGCGTTCGATAGCAACAATCAGCTTCTCTTCCTTCACGTTCACCGCGACATCGATACCGCAGGCGAGTGCCTTCTCCAACCTGAGCGAATTCACGTCGGATACCATGACCTTCGAAGCACCCATGGCCTTGACCGTCTGCGCGACCAAATTTCCGATCGGACCGGCTCCGATAATCAGAATCTGCTTATCCTTCACGTCGCCGGCTTTCTGTACTGCCCGGACTCCCACAGCGAGCGGCTCGATCATCGCTCCGAACCGATAGTCCATGCCGTCGGGAAGCTTCACGATATGGTGTTCGGAAATCGCGAAATAGTCGGAAGCCGTCCCTGTCGTCTGGAATCCCAATACCTTCAGATTGTTGCAGATATTGTAGAGACCGTGGGTACAGGGATAGCAGGTGCCGCAAGCGACCTGCGGCTCAATGGTGACCCGGTCGCCAACCTTGATGTCCTTCACTTCCGGCCCGACCGCCACAACCTTTCCCGACACCTCATGGCCTTGGACCACCGGATACGAGGTATAAGGGTGCTTTCCATGATACACATGGATATCGCTCCCACATACGCCGATATAGGCGATCTCCACAACCACCGTATCCTTCTGTGCCTCAGGCACAGGCACTTCCCGCAACTCTATGACACCTGGTGCGGTCATGACCGCCTGTCTCATTGTGGTATTAATCGATGACACGCAACCACCCCCCATCCAAGGAATAATTCGATCCGACGCTATAGCTTGCCTTCTCGGATGCCATGAACACATAGAATTCGGCGATTTCCTCAGGTGATGCGAACCTGCCGATCGGAGCGTTCTCCTTCGCAATGTTGTCGAGATAGTCCTTGGGAGTAATTCCCTCTTTTTCCGATAGGATTCCCGCGGTTTTCCACCAGTCCGGGGTAAGTACCAGGCCGGGGCTGATCGTGACGACACGAATCCCATCCTTCACGACCTCATTGGACAGACATTTGCTGTACATTACCAACGCAGCTTTTGTCGTATTGTAGATTGGCTCATACCACAACGGCTGTTTGGCACATATGGATGCGGTCTGGATTATGACGCCACCTTTGCGTTCGCGCATTGAAGGTATGACAGCCCGCGACATCCGGATCGCCGCCATGACATGCAGATCCCAATAGTACTGCCACTTCTCGTCGGTTGCTTCCATGATAGTCTCTTCACTTCCGGTACCTGCGTTGTTCACCAACACGTCGACACCGCCGTAGGTGTCCAGAACCGTCTTGACCGCCCTGGAGATGTCGTCGGCTTTCGACACGTCGCATGCGATCCCGAGTGCCTTGACCTTGAAATCTTCGACAATCCTCTTGGCTTCCTGTTCAGCCCGTTCTCCCCCGCGGGCGAGGATTGCGACATTCATCCCCTCTTGTGCGAATTTCCTCGCAACTGCCAACCCTATACCTACACTTCCGCCTGTGATCACGGCATTCTTACCTTTGACTTTCAAATCCATACATATACCTCCAAAATTTATTGTTCTATTTGATAACCGACAACTTCGACCTGTCGAACGAGATCGCAACGGCAATTATCACCAGCACTCCAAGGAACGACTGCTGTGCATACACATCGATTCCGATGATATTCATACCGTTGTTGATTACGCTCATCACCATGACTCCAACCAACGTATTGAGAACACCACCGGCTCCTCCAGTCATTGCCGTACCGCCGATGACGACCGATGCGATCGAATTCAAGATATAAACCGTCCCCAATGTAGGATACCCACTGTACAGGTTGCTCGCCAGCATGACCCCAGCCAGAGCGGCACCGAGACCAGAGAGGGTGAAAGCGATGGTCCGGACCTTGAATATATCGACTCCGGAAAGCCAGCTCATCTTTTCGTTGCTACCCAGCAACATGATATTCCTACCGGTGATAGTATACCGCTGGATAACGAAAAACAGCACAAAAACAAGCACACCCAACAACATGATATTCCGTATCCCCAAGGTTGTACCATTGACGATATCCAGTACACCAAACGATGACGAGGGAGCGGAAAGGGGCTTGATGCTGATCATGTAGGCGATACTCATGAAAATGCCGTTCGATCCCAACGTGGTGATGAACGAGGGTATCCTCAAACGCGAGTTGACCAGTCCATTCAAGAATCCCGCGGCAATACCGACAGCAAGACTGAGTGGATATGCCCAAAATCCCAACGGTTCCAAGGTCTTCATGAGTACGACGGAAACCAGGGACATGATTCCACCGACAGACAGGTCTATGCCACCGGTAAGGATGGCGAAGACCTGTCCCATGGCAACCGCAAGCAGTATGGCCGCCGAATTTCCGATAGTGAGCATGTTGTAGCGCGTGAGGAAGGTGGCGCTACCGACGGCGAAAATAGCAATGAACAATACCAGCATTCCCAGTGCATAGGAGATCGCCGGCAGTCCTGCCAGCTTACCTTTTATACGTCTGATTGCCGGCTGTTTCCCAATTCCATCTTTTTGCATATTCAAGGTCTCCATTACACAATTGATTCGATAATGTCGGTAGGAGCCGGTTTTGCATCCGGCGGACAAGAAACCTCGTTGACTTTCTTTCCATCCTTCAGGATCAGCATGCGATTGCACAGTCCGATATCCTCTTCGAGCGTATCGCACATGATGATCATACTTTTCCCCTGTTTTGCGAGTTGGCGAATATGGTGGTAGATCTCATCCTTCGCACCGACATCAATACCTCGGGTCGGATGATCGACTATCAGGATCTCCGCATCGGCTGAGAGCCATTTCCCAAGGACCACCTTCTGTTGGTTTCCTCCGCTCAGATTGCCACACTTCATACGATGGCTGGTCGCCTTTACCTTGACCACACCCATCCAGTGGGTTGCATTGTCCCGTTCCTTTTTCTTGTCGATGAAGCCCCGCACCTTCAGGTTCTTGTAGACCAGCATGTTGATGTTGTCGGCGATATCAAGATCGGTAGCCAAGCCCTCCACACGACGGTCGATGGGAATATATCCTATCGCATGCGCAATCGCATGTTTCGGCTGTTTGATTGAAATTTTCTTGCCGTTCCGATAGATGCTGCCATGGGTAGCTTGCATGCTGCCACCAAGACATTTTACCAGTTCTTCTTTTCCTGATCCGATCAATCCGACCAATGCCAGTATCTCACCTTTGTGCAAGGTGAAGGATATCGGTTCCAAAATGGATTCAATCGCCAAATCCTTGACTTCCAACACCACCGAGTCGGTTGGATCGATTTGCTCATTGCGACGATAATAACCTTCGACCATATCACGACCGACCATGAGTTGTTCAATCTTGAATATATCCGCCTTTTCACGGAGCATCTCGGTCACATAGTCGCCATCCTTGAGGACCACGATCCTGTCGCTGTTCTCGATAATCTCCTCCAGCCGGTGGGAAATGAGTACGACAGTCGCATACTCCTTTATCCTGTTGAGGATTTCAAACAGGGTCTTGATTTCCTTTTCCAACAACACGGTTGTCGGCTCGTCAAGAATCAATACAGGATTTTCATGGCGATACAATCGCGACAACCAGAGCAGTCTGGTAATCTCGACCATTTGCCGTTGTGCGGGACTCAGATTTCCACAGAGGGTCGTTGGATTGATATCCAAACCATTCTCTTCCAAAGCCCTCCGGGCCTCGGCGACCATGGCGGATTCTGAAATGAACCAACCCTTGGAGAATTCCTTCTCATGGCATAAAAACAGGTTTTCTGTGACTGTAAGGTTGGGAAGGATCGATCCTTCCTGGAACACCATACCGATCCCATGCTCAATCGCTTCCATCGAACCACCAAGGACTATCGGTTTTCCACGCAAAAGGAATTGACCTCCATCCGGTTGGTAATTGCCTGTCATTATTTTCATGAGTGTCGATTTGCCCGCACCATTCTCACCGACCAGTCCCAAGATTTCCTTTTCGTAGATGGCAAGATCAAAGCCTTTCAATGCAACCACACCGGGAAAGACCTTGCGAATGCCCTTGAATTCGATAATCTTTTTCTTTTCCATCTGGGCCTCACTATTTGATGATACCGATTTTATTTCGGTCGATGGTCAAGGCGACAGCGGAAATCAGTACGATACCATTCACGGCGCTCTGCATATAGGGATTGATCTGCATAAGGACCAATCCATTGTTCAAAGCAACGACAATGATCGTACCGATCACAGCATTCAGGGCTCCTCCGACACCACCGGATAGGGAGACCCCTCCGACAGCTACCGCAGTCATAGCCGGAAACAACAAGTTGTTCCCATAGCGTGCGGCAGAGCTGTTGAGGCGGGCGACCAGCAACAATCCGGCAAGACCGTATATCATACCGGTCAGCCCAAAAATCGAAATCTTGATCCGGTCCACCTTGACTCCGGCTTGCTTGGCCAGGATTTCATTGCCGCCGATAGCATACATATGTTTTCCGAGCTTGGTCTTGTTTTGCATGATGTACAACACCAATCCAAGGAGTATTGCCAAAATGAATACTGTCGGAATTCCCAGGAACTCCGAAATGATGACCTTCTGAAAACGTAAATCACGCAACGGAATGCTCGAACCTTTGCTGATCATGATTGCCACACCGAACAGGGTCCAACTCATACCCAAGGTACTGATGAAACTCGGCATCCTGAGCTTAGTGTTCAACAAGCCGTTCACCAGACCGGCCAATCCACCGATCAGCATCACAATGGGAATGATCCAAAGCCCGACATCGTTGGCTGTAACCGAATTTTTCAACAGCAATCCCGCCGAAACGGCTGTGATAGCCACGATCCCTTCCAACGAGAGGTCCATGGCACCAAGGATAATCACTTGATGGACCGCAAGGCAGAGAATCATGGGAATAGCTGAAAGCCCCAATACCGTCATGATATTGGATATGTGCAGGAACTGTCCGTTGGTACCTACCGAAAAGATCAATGCGACAATTCCCAAGGATATGATTTGCCCGGATATCGGTATCGAGTGGTACAACTTCCCCACAATCGAAGCCGACACCTTCGATCGCAAGGCAAAGAGGTTTTCCAATCTTCTTGAGTTCTTGGTTTTCATGGGATCCCATTTCCTTCTTTTTACTGTCCAATGAAACCAGTGTACGGCACACGGCCGTACACTGGAGCTGTACATGCGTTAGATTTCTCCAGGACGATCAATTCATCGGGCGGGAGAACGAGGCGAACAGATTCTCGAAATCGTAGCTTGAAGCACCCTTCATGATCTCATCCACATTGTTGATATCGACATTGGTAGCTTCCGCGAAGAATTGGCGCTGTTCCTTCGGCATCTTGGCCACATCGAGCTCGCCATTCTTTGCGGCAAGAGCGATAGCCAAACCGATTCCAGCCTGATATGTCGAGTCGTTGTAAACGGTTGCAGCTGCTTCACCCTTCTTGATGGCTTCATAGATTTCAGTCGTTCCATCGACACCGGTAACCAAGACCTGTCCAGCCCTGCCTACAGCCCGAAGTGCTTCGAGTGCACCGAGTGCCATGTTGTCGTTGGCGGCCCAGATTCCCTTGATGTCCGGGTGGGCGACCAGCATATTCCGGGTCTTCTCGTACGCGATCGTGCGGTCCCAGTCAGCGGCTTCGAAAGCAACCATTTGCACCTTCGGGTGTTTCTTCAGGATATTCTGCAGACCAACAAACCGGTCTTGTGCGATGGAGTTGGAGAGCAATCCTTGCAATGCGATGATCTTGCCTTCATATCCGAAGCTCTTGAAAAGTGTCTCCGCGGTAAATTCACCGGCGCTGATACCGTCGAATGAAATGTGGCTGACCCAGTTCTTATAGTTCCAGACTTTCACATCCTCGGGCTTGTTCCACCAGGAAACCCAGTATACTCCGGCTGCATCCAATTCACGTGCCAACGGAATCACGTTGGGGGATTCGTTGGGATCGATCATGAACACAACGTTTCCGTTGGTCTTGGCAACCAAGGCACGGACATCGTTGAGCTGCTTCTCGCTTGACCCTTCGCATGTCAGTGTCACTACCGGCAGTCCCTCCAATTTACCGAGCATATCTGCTCCAACCTTATAGTTGGCTTGGTACGGATTTGTCAAAGTCCGGATCGCAATACTCAGTGTCGTCGGTGAAGCTGCAGCCTCTTTTCCGCCTTGCGCAAACAATGGTGTGACGAGCACAAGCATTGCAAGAGCAATTATCAGTAAACCTCTTTTTTTCATACATTCCTCCTCATATCGTTCTACCTGCAACGCAGGTCTGTTTTTACCTATACAGCTCCTGTTCCTCGAAGAATTGCGAGATCCCGTAACAGCCCGCCCCGAGGGCACCGCGTTCGATTCCAAAGTCGGTGTAGACAATATCGAATTCCCGTTTCACCCTGGGAAGTGACAGTTCGGAAAGCTTTTTCTTGATGTTCTCGATAAAGCCCTGTCCCGCCTCGACATAAATACCTTGGATAATTATCAGTTCGGGATCGCTGATCATAATCACATTGTTCAATCCATTCGCGAAATAGGCGGCGATAAGATCCAACAGTTCGATCGCATAGGCATCACCCTGCTTGGCATGGATGAACAAGTCCCGGATGGAGACATCGGCAGGAGATTTGCCCTGGTAGATCGCGGATCCCCTATGTGTATCGTACCCTTGGCGCAGCAGTTCGTTTATATGCTTGACGGATACCGCGGCTTCGAAACACCCCGTTCCACCACAGATACAATCGGGACCGCGGGGGTCCACGATGACATGCCCGATTTCACCAGAAAGATTGTTGAATCCATGCATGATCGTACCCTGTACTATGATTCCGGCACCGACTCCCTCTTCCATGGCATCTACAATCAGGAAATCCTGCTTTCCGCGCGCCTTGCCCTTCATCCGCTCGGCACACGCCTGAAGCCTGTTGACTCCATCGAGAAATATCGGGATATCCATATCGAACCGTTCCGCAAATTTCCGTATGAACGGGAAATTCTCCTGCCACTGCGGATAGTGGGGAGAGTAGATCGACTCACCGGTGTAAGCATTGACAATACCTGGCAGGGCTATCACCACATTGACCAACTTCTTGCCTTCCGCCCACTTTGATTTCCGGAAATCTTTCGCTATGGAAACCAACTTGTCCACCATCTCTTCATCCGAGACCGGCCTGTCCACAATTTCATGGAACGACTGCACGTTCTGTAGCTTCAGGTCGGTCATTCCCCCATAGATGAAATCAGGACCGACATGCAGTGCGATCGCATAACCATATTCCTGGTTCAGCCGGTACAGCTCGGGGCGTTTGCCACCCTCCAAGGTCGACTCGCCTTTTCCTGTCATAATGACCAGACCAAGATTCATATAGTGGTCGAGCACCTTTTTCACAGTAGGTGTACTGACACGCACGGCCTTGGTTATATGTGTTATGGGAACCTCTTCATGGTTTCTCAAAAAGTCGACGATAAACCGACGGTTGTTTTGTTTTACGGATTGACGTTTCATATAAGAAGAGTATCACGACTTTTTAGTTTGTCAACATGTTTTATAAACTAATTTTGTAATTGGTTTTCCAAACAGATTTACTTTGACAGTACGACAAATCTCCTCAGGCAACACTATTGGGGAGCTACGGGAAATACATACATAATTCTAAATCATAGAATATATTACACCTATTCTAGTAAGTTCCACCTTCTGCTCGAGTCCAAACCGGTCGATCTCTTCGTGGACAGCGGTTTCATCGATTGTATTGAAGGCAAACATGCCGAAATGGGTTCCCAACAACGGTGTCGCCAATGACTGGGAGATAATCACCGCTTCTTGGAAATCCATATTTCCGACAATTCCACGGGCTTCCTTCACAGGATCCCTCCCATTGATGGGGAGCACGAAAAGATCGCATGGTTTGGAAGCGGCCCAGACCGCCCACTGTCTGAAAATAGTGGTATCTCCCGCAAAAAGAATAGTCTTATCCGCAAAGAAGAGGCGGTATGACAATGCCCAGACTTTCGCTGTGTCGAAATTAGGTTGTGGGTGTGCGGCCGGAAAGGATTCGATCCGAATCGAATCGTTGAAAGTGAATGGCTCTTCCGGTGAAACCGAACGAATCAATTCGCTGGAGATACCACATGTTTCCAAAGATCCGACGCACCCGGGAGGCACCGCGAATACCGCCTTTGTATTGCTTCGGCTCAAACGCCGCATCAGTTCGGGATCCAGGTGATCCTCGTGCCCATGGGTCACCACAATCAGATCGATATCGGAAATCAGGTTGTCGGCAATAGGTGGAGGTATCATGCGATCATGCGCATAGGGAAGGTTTCCATGGTTATGTTCGAGATAATTCGAGAGGTAGGCATCGACCAAAACCAACATTCCATTGACAGAAAAAAGGAAACCCGACTGCCCCAACCACATGAAATGCACACCGAGTGGTTGGAATGTTTCCCTCGAGTCCACAGGGACCTGTATTGTCTGTTTTTTCAACACGTCCATGGGAACCTCCAATTGTCCATGATCACGAGGATGGGACCTGTTCAGAGGATTACAGGAACCGTCAACTCCCGAAAATGCAGATCGTTCGCTCCGGTACCATCCTTGAACAACACCAACGCATGGGCATCGTACTGGTTCACCGGAAAAGGAATCCAATGCCAGGTATCGGGTTTCATCACTACTGCCTGTCCCTGCTTCAAAAGGAACGCCCGGATACGTGAATGGTCCGCCAATTCATCGTCATGCGGAGAGGCGACCAGGACCATGTCGGCATCCAAGGCTACGATCACTTCACTGGATCCATGGTGCCGTTCCATCTTTTCCACACGCCGTTCGCGCGAGCGGCAGGAAAGGAGTCCTGTGCAACACAAGGGTGCCAGTTTGATCATTCCCGCAGTATCATGCCAATCGAATTCATTCTCTTCCTTCACGTTTGGAATAGTATCCATGGTGAGTATCTCTCCGAATTCGGAAAAGTTCTTTTGGTTCAATGGTTGGATCTTCATATTACAACTCCGTCCTTTGGATCAGCTCGTCTTGGGCTTTCTTTCCCATCTGCACAAAGTATGCGGCATAACCGACGACCCGTACACAAAGATTCTTATATTTTTCAGGATTTTTCTGTGCCTCGATTAGCTCGGCCTTGCCTACGACGTTCATCTGCGCCTGCATACCACCCTTGCGCAGATATACTTCGAGAAGAGAGGCCAATTTGGCCAGCCCTTCCGGGCCTTCAACGGTCAACGGGTGCAACCTGAGGTTCAAGGGGCCACCGGTAATCCGGTTGAACGGCACCCGGGTGACCGAATTCAGCAGTGCGGTCATACCAGACTTGTCCGACCCGATATATGGTGACTGGTTCTCTGAAATCGGAGCTCCCGCCAATCGACCGTCGGCACTCGCCGCAAGTGCCTCTCCCATGGTTGTGAAATCCCTATCCGTCGAAATCGCCGGCATATAGGTATACAGACCTTCCCTCTTCCGATTCATATCAACGACGGCATCACAAAAGGCATCAACGACAATCTTTGCATATTCGTCCACACTATCCAGGTCGTTCCCGAATTTGGGCAACTTGAGCAGGTAGGTACGCATCTCGTCGTATCCAACGAAATTCGCCTTGATTGCCTGCCTCAGTTCATCAAATGTATACCGCTTTTCCTTGAATACCGCGATATCTATCGCTGCCAGAGAATCGACGGCGGTCGCGAGACCACTACCCTGCAGGGTTACCTTATGGTATTTGGTACCACCGATGAGCCATGTCGTGGCCGATTCAATCGTCCCCTTGAGGAAGAGGTCCTCGATCCGGATGCGACCTTTGTTCCATTGGGACTCCTTTTCGTAATCCTGTTCCATCACCCGCCGATACTGGTCGAGCAGAAAGGACATCTGCTGTCGATACCGGGCAATGAAGGCTTCCATGGACAGACAGGGTTCTTCGGCATCAAACTTCTTGCCCGCATACGGACCGCTCATCAATCCGATCTGGATCCTATCACGCAGGCTGAAGTTGAGATCGACACTGCGGCTCGGATCACCGAAAGGACGCCCACCATTGAGAGCCAATTCATATGGCCATACCAAGTTCATCCACAGTTGTCGCAACCCTCCCTCCAGTGCGGGGATGTTGGGATCGTTGCAACCGTAGAATCCATAGGAATAGACATCCTGCTCTTCGATACCGAACTCCTTGAGGGCAGGAATCATGGTCTCATCGTTGTATATGACGACTGTGGCATTCATCCGCATGGCATCGACTGTCTCTTGCCAGAAAGCGGAATCGATACCGTCATGCCACCTGACCACAATGAACGGATTCTTGAGTCGAAGCAACTTTGCGGCTTGTACCAGGAGAAACGAGAGCCTGTTCACACCGGAAGTTCCATTCGCCAGCTTGCCTGCGACAACAAGGTAGTTGGGGTCATCGTACGAGACTTCAAGATTCTTGATGACCGAATCGTTTTCTTGCGACATGTGGTCGGTAGGGAACATGATTTCGTTATTCTTGTTATAAAACTCGACGATCAGTTCCAACGCATCCTGCTCGGTGAGTGTTCCCGCTTCGATATCCTTGGCAAACAGGGGTAGCAGATACTGGTCCATGCGGGAAAAATTGAAGACTCCGCAACCGGCGGTCTTCTGGGAGACCAACACGACCATCCACATCAATTGCAATGCATCACGCAATCCCCTGGCACTTCCTGTTGCGATATGGGAGCACACTTCTGAAATTGTCTCCAAGCGATTCCGTTCCTGGAGATTCCCTGCCATCCGAGCCGCTTCGGCCGCATACCTCGCGTATCGGGCAATGAATGCCGAATGCGCATCATAGGCGATCTGGGCTCCTTGCAGGAACTGCATCTTCTCGGGGTCATCGTCGAATTCTCCACTTGCGAGCAAATCCGCTACCCGGTTCGCATACCACCCCAAGCCTTTGGTGACAATCGTTTCCCAATCGTATGCAAGGTGTCCGAGGGAAAAGAACACCGGGTTTCGCCGTTTGACCCAACCTGGGGAAAAATAGAAGTTCACCTGTTGCTGACGTTCCTCTTCGGAAACCAGGGGCCCCCACCATTTCAGGCTCAAGCTTTCGGCATACTCCCGTTGCTCCGCAGTAGGAATTATTTCAAGCACCGAGCCCACTATCCGTTCGCCTTCATCGACGATAACCGTCATGTTGGCAAGAATATGTTCGAGGATATGGGCGAACCGAACCGCATACGGTTCGTCAGCATATTTTTCCACAGCCTCCTCTTGTAGGACAATCCGCTCGTAGAAGGTTGCCTCATCGCTTTTGTCAAACCATTTCTCAATTGATTTCTGGACATGTTTCGGAATCATAGTATACCTCCGCTAGTATCCGATTACAGCAATAGCGTTTGCCCTGAAGCGTTGCGCAATAGTTTCCATGGCATTTTTATCTGGTGCAAGGAACGCTTCCTGTTCTCCTATCGCCCCATGGTACGAAGTGGCCTTTTCAAGGCCCATATCATGATAAGCCAACAACTCCACCCCCAGCAGGGAATCCCAACCGGAAAGAAACGCTATCGCATCCGCTATTTCCCGGTCGGAATCGTTGATTCCGGCAATGAGGGGCATCCTCACCAGCACCTGCTTGTCCATAGTGCGTAACCGCCCGATATTCTCCCAGATCAAATCGGGATAAACTCCCGTACAATCGTAATGGGTCTCGCGATCCATACTCTTGATATCCAGCAGGACCAAATCTATTTCGGGCAATACGGGAGCAATGACAGTCCATTCGAGGTTGAAGGCGGTATCCAATGCAACCGCAATACCCTCGCTATGCAATCTACCGGCGGCAACGCGGACAAATTCAGCTTGCAACAAAGGCTCTCCACCGGAAAATGTGACACCCCCCCCGGAATTCCGGTAATAGTCGGCATCACGCATAAGAAGATCGAACAAGTCGGAATCACCTATATCGGTACCGGTTATCGCCAATGCACCCTGCATGCACACCGGGACGCAAAGTCCACAAGCTGTACACGAATGGAAATCGAACTTCCTGTGCCCCTGGTACATCGTGGTGGCTCCTGTAGGGCACACGCGGGCACATGCTCCACAATGCACACAAGCACTTTCCGAGTAATGCAATAATCTCGCATAGGGAATGGTCTCGGGATTATGGCACCACCGGCACCGCAAATTGCATCCCTTGAGAAATACCGTGGTACGTATGCCTGGGCCATCCTTTGTGCTGAACCGCTGTATGTGTGAATATCGACCAATCATGTCAGACCACCTTCCTCTTCACCCGATAGAGCAAAGTCATGCAGAGGAAGCATGCAGCAAACACCGCCAACAAACCGAATCCGAACCGCAAGGAAAATGCACGGGAGGCTATCCCGATGATCCAAGGTCCGAACAATCCACCCAACCCTGCGATCGAGAAGAAGATTCCTGTCGCTCTCAATCCTACGGTTCCCAATTCATTCACCAAGAGGGCTACCGTCGTTGGAAACAACGGTGCCATGAGGAATCCGGACAAGGGTAGCAGTATATGGGCGCGTGGAAACAATGCCGAGACTGAGGTAATGGCCAGCAGTGCGACCACATGGATGACGATGGTTCTCAATAGCCCGACCTTATCAACGTACCAACTGCCAAGGAATCTTCCTATGGTAAGCATGATGAAGAACAGGGAGAGATACGTAGTGGCCACCCGATCGGACAAGCCGACAGCTTGACGGGCATAGGCAACCAACCATCCGGCGATCCCTGTCTCCAAGGTCATATACCAAAAGAGAAACCCTCCCAATAAGACAACCGGCAAATTCAATACCAGCCGGTCATCCTTGTCGTATGCCACGCGGGTCGATATCGTACTGGTGGAAACCCCCTTGGCGACGGCGAATGTAGCGGCTACCAACAGGATTGCGGCGAACCTATAGATCATATGCCAATCGGCATATAGATTCAGCACCATCGCAGCGAACAGTGGAGAGACGATCGACCCGAATCCATGGAAGAATGCGAGCCGGTTGAGCTCCCGTCCAACCCGTTCGGGTTTGGCTGCCAAACGCACCGTAAGATTTGCCGCCACATCGATCAGACCACACCCGCTTCCAGTCAGAAAAGTTGCGAACAGGATTACCGAAACATGATTCGCAAAACCAAATAGGATGACTCCCAGGGCTGTGGTTGCGACTGCGACCACCAACAGGCGGGCAACCGCGAACCGTTTAAGCAGTGATACCGATGAAAGGGTACCGGCGAAGAAGCCGAAATAGGTGATGCCGAGAATCGATCCTCCCAAGGCGTAGTCCACTCCAAGGGTACCCACCATCTCAGCAACAGCACTTCCCTTGAGTACATCGGAAAAACCCATGAAGAAGAATGCCAACGAGGCGACAGCCAGTATTATCGCAGAGGATGAAATCTGTTTTCCCGTTTTGATCCGCACACCATCCACCTTCTTATCAAATCCCCTTTCCAGCCATGTAACCACCGTCGATCAGCAGGAATTCACCCGTTATCATCGATGCGGCACCGGAAAGGAGGAACATCACCACTGGAGAGACATCGTCACATTCCAGGAACCGTCCGAGCGGAATGGAACTCTCCATCCTCTTGCGTTTCACCGGATCGGAATCCCAAGCCGCCTTCCCCATTTCAGTAAGCACGACCGTCGGACCGACAGCATTGATCCGGATTCCATAGGGTCCCAATTCCATGGCGGCAACTTTCACATACCCCAACAGTCCCTCTTTGGAGGCGCAGTAGGCACTATGCCGATCGAATGCGGTCACACTGGAAAGGCTCGCGATATCCACGATACTACCACACCCCTGTTCCTTCATGTATGGGACAACCGCATTGGTCACCAGCATGGGTGCTATGAGATTCACATCCATAACACGCTTGACAGCGGATGCCGAAAGAGAACCCATTGGCTCCAATATATTGACTCCCGCACAATTGACCAAGCCGTCGATCCTGCCGAACAATTCGGCAAAATACTTGACCATGGGACCGATTGATTCCACTTGGGCGAGATCCACAGTGTAGGTGTCACACCTGTAGCCATTGGAAGCGGCTTCTTCCTGCAACAATCGCAGGGCATCCGTATCACGACCGGTTATGCCGACTCGAGCCCCTTTGGCCATCAACTGGAAAGCAATATCCTTTCCTATGCCTTTGGACGAACCCGTGACAATCATGCAGGTTTCGGAGAAATCGAATGAAACGGTTCCATTCATCGCTTTTTCCTCCGGGACTTGGTCCCGTACACAAAAATCTTTTGCAATAGGATGAATCCCAGCAACATGCCTCCGGTAAACAACTTGATCCAGAAGACACTGAATTGTCCGTTGAACGCTATGATGGACTTGATCAACCCTTGGATGAGCGTGCCCAGCAGCGTACCCAGGATTGTCCCGTAGCCGCCGGTCATCAAGGTCCCGCCGATAACCGCCGAAGCGATCGCCTCCATCTCCAACCCCATGGCTGCCAAGCCATATCCGGACAATGTATAGAAGGTGTAGATGAAACCTGCGACCGCGGAGCAGAAACCGCTGAAGGTATAGACGGCGATCTTGGTCCGGGTAACCGGAAGCCCCATGAGTATGGCCGACTGTTCATTACCCCCCACAGCGAAAACATTTCTTCCGAAGCGGGTACGCCGGGATATGAACCATCCGATCAGGATCATAGCCAACAGAGCCATAGCGGGCATGCTGAGTTTGCCATTCCCGATCTTTATTCCTATCGACGAGGCATTGGTATAGAAGGGATGCGTGATCGGCACCGATCCCAAACTCAACACATACCCCAATCCGCGGGCAAAGAACATACCCGCCAAGGTAACAATAAACGGAGGTGTCTTGAAATACTGGATCATGCCGCCCATAAGAAACCCGAGTGTCGTACCAAAGAGCAACGCAATGGCAATGACCAACACGTTGTTCATGCCGGCTTTGGTCAACACGGCGACAATCATGGCCGTGGTGGAGATCACCGCCCCGACTGACAAGTCGATTCCACCCGAGATGATGACGAAGGTCATACCGACCGCAGTGATCCCCAATACTGCGTTGTCCGTCAACAAATTGAGAAATACACGTGGAGTCATGAAATTGCGGTAACTGAAACCACCGAAGGCATACAACAGCAAAAAGACAATGAACGTAGCCACCAGAGGCATGTCGCGACGGGAAATCTGGAACAATCGTTTGCGACTCATACTGCAGATCCCCCCTTGAGTATCATCTTGCCTTGTCGTTTACCCATCACTTCCCGCATCTTGTTCGATTGGATGATAAGCACGACCACCACCACGATAGCTTTCACCAGGAGCGTGTATTCTGTCGGAATACCCTTTGTCAGGATTGTTGTGGTCAAGGTCTGTATGATGAGTACCCCAACCACTGTTCCGCCGACATTGTATTTGCCGCCCTCCATTGGGGTCCCGCCGATGACGACTGCAAGAATTGCGTCGAGCTCCATATACAATCCCATGAATCCGGCATCGGCCCCCGTAATATCGCTTGTCATGACCAGGCCGGACAACCCGGCGGCAAAACCACTGAAGACATAGACGAACAGCAATACGAGACGGGTATTCACACCTGAGAAGTTGCTGGCACTCCTATTGCCACCTACGGCTTGGATATACAACCCCATGGGAGTCAGCCGGGTAATGGCGGTCCCCAACACGATGACCCCCAAGGCGAGCAGGAACGGAAAAGGAAGCCCGAACAGGTATCCCCTACCCACAAACTCGAATCCGGCATGCCTGAAATTGAGAACCTTGCCCCCGGTCAACAGTTGGGCGAGTCCTCTTCCAGCGGTCATGAGGATGAGCGTTGCGATAAACGGCTGCAACCCGATAAACGATACCATGACGCCGTTGAATGCTCCCAAGAGGATGGAGGCGACCAACGGAATCAGAATAATCGTGAGCATCGGAGCATAATACTGGGAACCAGCCGAGGTGAGATACTGGGTGTTTCCTCCCCAGACCATCAGAGAAGCAATCGATCCCGAGATGGCGAGCACCGATCCCACGGATATGTCGATCCCACCCGTCGCGATCACATAGGTCATCGCGACTGCCATGATCAACGTGGGAGCACTCCGTCGCAAGATATCGATCAATGAACCGAACAAGTGCCCATCCTTGACCGTAATGGCGAAGAATGAATCCGTGAACACCAGATTGAACAAGAGTATCAAGCCCAGGGCGAACAACGGCCATGCTATTCGCGGTATTTGTCGTCCTTTCATCATACGTTTCTATCCCCTTTTGCCGCAATCCTGACCATGATTTCCTGTTCCGAGATTTCGTCTCCCCGCAATTCTCCGACGATATTGCGGTTCTGAAGGATATATACACGGTTTGAACAGCGCACAACCTCTTCGATTTCCGATGATACGAAGACGATTCCCATACCTTGCTTATTTCCATCTTTGCACCGACATCGATACCACGTGTCGGTTCGTCGACAATCAAGAGTTCCGGATTGGTGGCAAGCCAACGGGCCAAGATCACCTTCTGTTGGTTGCCGCCCGAGAGGGTCTCGATCGGCTGGTTCACCCCGGAGGTCTTGATGGAAAGCATTCCGATGTACTTCTCTGCCAGTTCGTTTTGTTTGCGGACACTGATATTGTGCAACCATCCCTTCTTGACTTGCAGTGCAAGGACGATATTTTCCCGCACCGACAAACCTGAGATGATTCCTTCCTGCTTGCGGTCCTCCGGACTCAGGGCCAGATGATGGGCGATTGCCTTCCGTGGGGAATTGAGGTTGACCCGCTTTCCCTTGATATGGAGTTCTCCCCCTTCCGGTTTTTGCGTGCCGAACAGCAGGTTGGTGATTTCTGTCCTACCCGAACCGAGTAATCCTGCCAACCCGACAATATCTCCCTTGCGTACCTTCAGATCGAAAGGATTCATGTAATTGGTCTTTTCCATTCCCTTCACATCGATCAGGTTGGCATCGTCACCGGTCTCCACATGGTTCGAGATACTGTCGAAGTTCTTCAAATCATCGAGGGATTTCCCCATCAACTTCGACACCAGGTCCAATTTGGTCATTGACGGGGTCGCATACTCGCCGACATATTTGCCGTTGCGCAGTACGGTGATCCGATCAGTGATCTCAAATACCTGATCAAGAAAGTGGGTCACAAAAATTATCGCATGGCCTTGTTCTTTCAACCGACGCATCTGCTTGAAGAGCTTCTCGACCTCATCGGCATTGAGGCTCGATGTAGGTTCATCCAGAATCAGCAGTTTCGAGTCCAGTTCCAAAGCCCTGGCGATTGCAACCATCTGCTGGATGGCGATCGAATAATTCCCCAGCAATTCGGTGACATCGATATCGATATCGAATTTCTCAAGGATCCCTGCGGCCCGCCGATTCATTGTTTTCCAATCGATTCCAACAGTACCGGTGGGTTTTCGGCCGATCGCGAGATTCTCGGCGACCGACAGATTGGTCAACAAGTTGACCTCTTGGTACACCGTACTGATTCCCAATGCCTCGGCGTGCAAAGGAGAGGTCGGATGTATTTCCTGACCGTCGAGCACAATCGTACCGGCGTCCTTCTGGTATACTCCGGTGATGACTTTGATCAGAGTCGACTTCCCAGCCCCGTTCTCTCCCATTAAACCGTGGATTTCGCCCCTTTCGAGGGCGAAATCCACATCTGCGAGAGCGGTGACACCTGGGAAAACCTTATAGACGTTGTGAACCTCTAGGAGTTTTCCACCCATTGCACACTCCTCTTGTTCTAGAACTTTCTTCCACCGATAAGGGCTGCCGCATCGGCCATGCGGAAAATACCGTCTTCCGATTTTACCCACTTGGGTACAGATTCGCCGCGCCATGCTGCCTCGAGAGCATCGAAACCTTGGGGTCCGAGTAACGGGGTGCATTCCACGAGCGCGTTCAAATCACCATCAACCATGGCTTGGAAACCGTCCCTGACACCATCGATCGAGTAGACGAGAATGTCTTTGCCCGGATCCATGCCGTATTCCTTGATAGCCTGGATAGCACCGATTGCCATGTCGTCATTATGGGCATACACGACATCGATGTTCTTTCCTTCAGCCTTCAGGAACGCTTCCATGACTTCCTTACCTTTGGTCCTATTGAAATCGCCAGTCTGGGAAAGGATAATCTTCATTCCGGGATTCGCCTTCACGACTTTCTCGAAACCGGCTTTCCGTTCGATCGCCGGGTCGGCTCCGGGAGTTCCCTGCAGCTCGACGATATTCGCCTTACCCTTGGTGTCTTCCAGTACGAGTTTACCGACTTGCTCACCTTCCCACACGAAATCGGAACCAATGAAGGTTACGAACAGGTCTTCGCTTTCATCGACTTTTCGGTCGAGCAGAACGACGGGGATTCCGGCTTCCTTCGCTTCACGAAGCACAGGACCGAAACCAGTGGTAACCTGCGGAGCGAGCAGAATGCCATCCACGCCCTGGGCGATGAAAGAGCGGACTGCAGCGATCTGGTTGGCTTGGCTGGATTGTGCGTCGTTGTACTGGAGTACATAGCCACGGTTGGCGGCCTCTTCCTTCACCGATTCGGTTTCAGCCCATCTCCATGCCTGTTGGCTGTCACATTGCGAGAACCCGATTACCTTCGGGCCATCGGCTGCCGCTTCGGTTTTACCAGCACCAAAGATGCTTCCTGCGGAAAGCACCAGCAGGGCAACCATCACAAGAACCATGATGTTCCTTTTCATAACATAATCCTCCTCTTGGAATTGTATACATAGTGTATGGTGCCTTCCTTCTCGCTGTAAATTTCACTTTCTTGTCTTATCATATCAATATTATGTACTGCCCCAATTCTCCTTGACGGGGGTAGACTCCCATTATACCATTACGAAGTTGGAAAACCATGAAGAAATTTATTACACTCGCCCTCCTTGTCGTTATCCTCTTTTCCGGTTGCTCTCCAGTGAAAGAAGGGCAGTCTCGACGCACATCCGAGCCGGTAAAGCCACAGGTTGCGGATACACGGCTGATCGTGGGATTCTCCCAGATGAACCATATAAATCCTTGGCGAGTTGCCGAAACCAACGATATGCGGCAGGTAGCCGACGAACGGGGAATCAACTTGTTGGTTGCGGATGCCGACAGCTCCATTGCAAAACAGACACAGGATATCAGGGACTTTATCGCTCAAGGTGCCCAATATATCGTCTGTACTCCATTCACGTATGATGGATATCAGGAAATTGTGGATATCTGCAAAGAGGCTGGGGTTCCACTGATCATGCTGGACAGGGAAATCGCGGGAACCGGTGGAGTCGATTTCCTGACGTTTATCGGTTCCGACTTCTACGAAGAGGGAGTACGTGCCGCCAACTGGCTCGCCGATATCATGGGGAACAATGCAAAGATTGTCGAACTCCATGGAAACGAGGGTTCCTCGTGTGGAATCGATCGTGCCAACGGATTCCATGATGGCATCCGATCAATCGATGGCATGGAAATCGTGGCCTTCGGATACGCCGATTTTGAACGGATAAAAGGCCAGGATGTGATGGAAGATATCATCCTCTCCTTTGGGAAGGAGTTCAATGCGGTCTACGCGCATAACGATGAAATGGCAATCGGTGCGATACAGGCACTCAAGGCAGC
This sequence comes from Spirochaetae bacterium HGW-Spirochaetae-2, assembly GCA_002839355.1. GTDB lineage: Bacteria > Spirochaetota > Spirochaetia > Sphaerochaetales > Sphaerochaetaceae > UBA8525. The sequence goes on along the minus strand of PGXW01000013.1, from coordinate 66,342 downwards.
AAATATCAGGCCGAACACCGACGTGACGATCATAAGTATCGACGGAAGCAAGGATGCATTGAAATCCATAATCGCCGGAGAACTCGGCGCGACAATCGAATGTACTCCCCGGCTCGCCAAGACGGTGTTCGACACGATCTCGGACCACCTTCTCGGCAAAGAGATACCGCCAAAGATCATAATCGAAGACCGTCTGTTCGATTCTTCAAATGCGATAGAGCTGTTCGATGAAGGTTTTTAAATGGTTTCCGCCTAAGAAGAATTCATTGGGCAAGAGGATATTCGTCCTCACCATGACAATCACCTTGAGTATGGTGGCGTTGCTTGGATTTACGTTCAGCTACCTTTCCACCAACATCATCAAGGACCACCTGCAGACAGTCCTGGTCGCAATTGTCGACAGCAATGCCATAGAGATCGAAAATCTGTTGGACAATGCGTTGAAAAATGCCTTGAGGATAACGAACGATCCGAAGATCCAAGCGGTATTGAGGAATCCACGTCCCGAATCCATTGCGGAAGCCTATTCCCTGGAATTGGAGATGGACAATCAGCTATCGTTTGTGCAGAACTATGTCGACCACCTGTTCGGCTTCTATATCATCGGAGCCAACGGGATGCAATTCAAGTCGAACTTCTCCTCGCCCATTTACCAGGATTGGAAAGACTTCGATTGGTACCAAAGCATTATTGCCAGCGACAGTCCGGTCTGGTTCAACCCGCACGAGGGCTCATTTACCGTCAATACTATCGGTCAACCGTTGATAACCATGGGATTGCGGATTATGGACAAATCCACGGGAAACATCCTTGGGGCTTTGTTGACCGATATCGAAGTTTCGACGTTATCAACGATCGTCCGGAAAGGGATGGGAGAAACCGGGCATTTCATACTGACCAGTTCGGACAAGACGATTATCTCCCAATCGGCGAATGATACAAACAATTCGGAATACAGCTTCTCATACACGAAGGATATTTCATTGGCGGGATGGGAACTCACCGGTTATCTGCATCCTTCCCTCATCGAAAACTCCGTGTTGTCCATGATTACCCCCATACTGATCCTCATTGCTGTCATCGCTATCATCGTATTGTTCGCCTCCAGTTCCATATCATACCGGATAACGGCTCAATTGCGCGAATTGGCATCCTTGATGGAAGTCGTGCAATCGGGAAATTTCCGTGTCACCATGGACACATCCGGCGATGACGAAGTCGCCCTGTTGGGAACTACCTTCAACGTCATGGTCTCGCAGATCAACAATCTGCTGCGGGATTTGCATGATGAACACGAGAAACTCCGTATCGCTGAAATGAAGACACTCGAAGCCCAGATCAATCCACATTTCCTGTACAACACACTGGATTCGATTATTTGGCTGGCACGAAAGGGAAAGATGGATGATGTGACCCGGCTGGTGTATTCCCTGTCCAAACTATTGCGTATTGGTCTCAACAGGGGCCGGACCATGGTCACCATCGAAGAGGAGATAGAGCACATCAGCAACTATCTGATAATCCAGGAAGTCCGTTATGCCGATGACTTCGTGTACGAAATCAACATTCCCGATTCGATTCTCAAGAACAAGACTCTCAAGCTCATACTGCAACCGCTAGTTGAAAACGCAATCATCCATGGTGTACAGCAATCGGATACATCGGAAAAAATCACCATTGTAGGGGAAGAGTCCGGCACGGATATACGTATACATGTCACGAATTCGGGTCCACAAGTTCCACAGGATCGCATTGATGAGATCAATCAATTGCTCGAAGAGGGAAGCGAATCGGATTTTGGACTAGGGTTGCGAAATGTGAATGAGCGGATTAAACTGTATTTCGGCCAACACTATGGGTTGCACTTCTCGTCGAATTCAGAAGGGACGACTGTGGTTGTCCATATACCAAGGATTTAAAGCATGGGAACTTATTCCGTAGTTATTGCAGAAGATGAAAAACTGATTCGAAACGGCATTGCGGAATCGATAGCCTGGGACAAGCTCGATGCCGAGGTTGTCGGCTTGGCGAAGAATGGACAAGAAGCGCTCGTTGCTATCCAAACGCATAACCCGGATATCCTGCTGACAGACATCCAGATGTCCGGAGGTGATGGCCTTGAACTGATAAAGGCTGTCAACCGCACGAATCCGGACATCAAGATCATAATCATCAGCGGGTACAACAACTTTTCCTATGCACAACAGGCGATTCAACTAGGTGTAAAGGAATATATACTGAAACCCGTCAATATCGATGAGTTGCAAGGCATACTTGCGCGATTGATCGAATCCATCAAGGAAGAGCAGCTGTTGAGAAACGATTTCGACCGCTTTTCGGCCTTTTACGACGAGTATCGCCAAACCCTATTGGACGATTTCTTCAGGGACCTGTTGTTCGGCACCCTGTCCGATGAAGATATAGAGCGGGGACTGCAGCTCCACGAGTATACGCGGAAAGACTCTCCCCATGTCCCTGTTGTCCTCTATTCCGAAATCCGGACGCCCATTGAAAGCAACAATCTGTATGTGACCTTGAAAAAGGTACTCAACCCCTACCTGAAAAAACACGCGTTGCAGCTGGAAAGCCTGTTCTTCTTTCCCAATGAAATATTCTATACCGACATCACTATCGTCATGTCTGCCGACAAGCCCTCGTTCAACACCCTCGGGTTCATGGCGGATTTGAAGCTTGCCATGGATTCCCTGTCTGAATTCTCCCTGTTGGGTGTCGGAGTCGGTGAGCTTGTCCATTCTTTGGGAGACCTATCATTCTCATATCGCAAGGCCAAGACCCATGCATTGTTCTCGATGATCTCTGGATTCAACGTACGCCAAAAAACCGACAGCTCCGAATCGAACACTATCCCGCTTCCGATCCACGACACTACCAAACAACTCTACGATCTGCTTTCCCAGAGTGACCGGGCACCCTTGGATGCATACTTGAAATCGCTGGAAAAGGAGATCTCCTACGAAGACAAGAGTATCGAGTACAAACAGGGACTACTGCGGAATGTATTGATTTGCGTTCTCTCGGCTGGTGACGAGCTGGGTATTCCGGTCCGAAAGTTCTTTCCGGATCTCATGACACTGTACCGCTACAGCAATCTCAAGAGCATCGAAGAGTTGTTCACCAAGATATCGTGGGCCTGCAGGACGATCACCAGTCAGTTCGCGACCCGTGATGACCATACCGGGATCGACCTCATGGACAAGGCCAAGGCGTATATCATGGCACATTTCGATGATCCATTGCTTTCGCTGGAGATAGTATCCGAATATTTGGGACTGACTCCCGCATATTTCAGCAGACTGTGCAAGAGGGCCTATGGCAGGACCTATATCGATTACATCACCCAACTGCGTTTGGACAAGGCCAAGACAATCCTGCAGGAAAACCATCAGATGAAAATTTCCGCCATTGCGGCCGATGTGGGGTATAACTCCTCATCGTATTTCAATTATATTTTCAAGAAGGCCGTGGGAAAGACTCCCAAGGAATACCAGAACGAATTTCACCACGAATAAGGGTCCGACATGTTACAAAAGATATTGGCTGTAGGCTTGAATCCTGTCATGCAAAAGACAATCGTCCTCGAACATCTTTGGGAAAATGAAGTCAACCGTAGCGGGAACTACCTGTTCAGTGTTGCGGGGAAGGGAGCCAATACCGCTCGGGTCCTTACCGAACTGGGAGCCCGGACCATCCACCTGACCCACGGGGGAGGACTGTTCAGGGATACCTTCGCCTCCATGTTGGCCGAAGATGGCGTACAGGTACATATCGTCGACTCCAAGAGTGAGATCAGGCTTTGCTACACCCTGATAAACCAGGAACACCACACGGTGACGGAAATCGTCGAGGAGGCGGTACCCGTATGCGGGGAAACCGACAGCCTGTTGCGGGACCAGTATGCCGAGCTGGTGAAGGATGTGGGGATCGTGACCATAAGCGGAACCAAGGCCTCCGGATATTCCGACGATATCATTCCATGGATGGTACGGACAGCGGCGGCACTGGGTAAGAAGATAGTCCTGGATGTCCGGGGAGATGATCTGCTGAACTCGCTGGAATACCGTCCGGCTGTGATCAAACCGAACTTGAAGGAGTTTTCCGAAACCCTATTCCCAAAGGAAACGTTCAAGGAACACGCGACCGAATCCAGCATCCTGGATGCCGTGAAAGAGCGGATGCTGGAGCTTGAGCAGACATATGGGGTCACCACCGTCCTTACCCAAGGGGCGCGCTCGGTATTTACCTGTCATGGAGGAACAATCGATGAGAGGAGAGTCGACGCGGTGGTTCCGGTCAATACCATCGGCTGCGGAGACTCTTTTACCGCCGGTTTGGCTTATGGCATCAGCGAAGGACTTCCCATGGAAGCCTGTGTCTCCATGGGAATTGCCTGCGGAAAGGCGAATGCGCTCAACTTGAAACCTGGAACGGTCAAAGGCGAGCACTTCCCGCGATTCAAGTGATCAGTACCATCCGAACCAACCTCGGCGACAAGGTTATGCCGGTACAGCACACTAGACGCTGAACGGGAAGCGTGTGGTAAAATGCTCCATGGAATCGAGCAACCCACGGTACGCTTCCAACCGTTTTGCGAAGAACGGATATCGTGATGGTTCACACGTGATTTTCTCACCCGTTGTGATCCAGTCACTGGCGATTTCAGGGAATCCTCCGTACAAGCCCACAGCAACAGCCGCGACCATGGCGATTCCCATGGGTGCGCCTTGATTCTGCTTGATCCGTACCACGGGGGTTTGCAGGACGCCCGATTTCATGGTGTTCCATACAAGGCTCCGCTCTCCTCCCCCGGTGACCCGGACCTCCTTGATTCGCAAGTCCGGTTGCAGGGCCGTGGCGGCATCCTTGTACAATCCATATTCCAACGCCACGCTTTCCAGGATAGCCCGGAAAAGTTCCACTTTGCCATGGTCCCAATGCATGCCTACGAAGGCACCCCGCAAATCGGGTCGTCCGGGCATCACCCTACCTGCCATGTGGGGAATAAACAACGGAAGTGTCGGGGAATCCTTCATGGTGACAATTTCCGCCTCGATATCCTTGAATCGCAGGGAACCCTCGGCACCACCAAATTTCTTCACGAACCATTCGGGATTCATGCCGCCGCCGTTGATATAGGCATACGAATACCAAAGGTCAGGGACCACCGACGCGCAACAACCGAGGATGCCGCTCGTATGGTCGGGAACAAATCGCTTCTGCGTGCAGGCGAATACGCTTGCAGTGCCCGCGACATCCACACACATGCCCTCCTCGACAGCCCCGCTGGACAAGAAGCTGGCGACCGTATCGCCGCATCCGGCGGCCACGGGAATGCCTTCCCTGAGGCCGCAGGCCTTGGCCGCATCCTTGGAAACGGTGCCTACGATAGCCGTCGACTCGACGATATCCGGCAGTTTCTCCATTGGCATGTCGAACAGTGCGCACAATTCGCTGTCCCACCGGCCGTGGGCGGTATCGGAAAAACCCGAGAAGTGGAGGTAGGTCCTGTCTATGAAACTTTCATCGCCTTTCAATCCGCACAATCGTGCCGCGACGTATCCACCCGGCTGAACGAATCTTGAGATTTTGGAGAAGGTCTCGGGATGTTCCTGTTTCCACCAGAGCTTTTTCGGTCCATGGTTGATGCTTGGTGCCGTACCTGCCTTTTCAAGGATCAGGTCATTCGCTTCGGAACGCATCCGTTCAAGATAGGGAGCACACCGGGAGTCGAGCCAAGAATCGTAGGGAGTCACTGCCATACCATCCGAGCCGACACCGATGACACCGGCCATCTGGCCGTCTATGGCAAGACAAGCCACCTTCGATGCAATGGATGCGATCCCTTGGGCTTCAGCCTTGTCCAGGCACGAGCGGATAATCCTAAGAACCGAACCGTACTGGAACTCGGGATCTTCTGTGATCGCACCCGGTTGGGGATGTTCCAATCGCGAGGCTTCGCCATGTTCCGCCACACAATAGCCATCTGATCTGAACAAGGCACCCTTGACACCCTGAGTTCCAATATCGATCCCGATTACATAGGTCTCTTGTGATTTTGCGAGTACCATGGTCTGCTCCCCTTGTTTAGCTGAAGTTGATCGCGCGTTTCAATCCGACACCGCCTCTCGCTTCCAGGATTGCCTGGACGATATCGTCCAAGGAACCTTCGGAGGTGATGATCGGTCGTATATCGATGGCACGACTGGCAATCAGTTCGAGGCATTTGCGGTATTGGGCCAGGCTCTGCCGGGTGGTGCCACCGACGAGCAGTTGCTTATAGTGGATCTCGTTGGTATCCAGCTGCACCACGGATTTCCCCGAGGGAAGTCCTCCAAAGAACATGACTCGTCCATTCTGTCCGGCAAGGGCAAAAGCCTGTTCCTGGATAGCACCGACAGAAGCCGCGGTTATGACCAGATTGGCAAGCTTGCCATTGGTAAGCCGCTTGAATTCCCGCAACTGCGATTCTCCTGCCACCAATTTGCGGATGCGGCTGTCGATCGAACGGGCAAGATCCATCCGCTGCTCGGAAATATCGCTGATATACACATTGGTGGCTCCGGCCATGAGTGCCACGAGGCAATGCATGATACCGATAGGTCCGCTTCCGATCACCAGGACCGTATCGCCGGGAAATATCCCGATCTTCTCATAGGCGTTGAATACACAGGACAGGGGTTCGGCCAGGGCTGCCTCGGCAAAGGACAATCCTTCAGGTATCTGGGAAATGTTTCCTTGCCGTACGGCCGCTTCGGGAATACGGACATACTCGGCGAATCCACCGTCGATCGATACTCCCAGCGCTTCCGAGGCCGCGCACATCTCGCTGTGGCCACTGACACACAAGTCGCAGATTCCACATCCATAATTGGGGGCGATCGCAACATTCATACCGACGGTGTAGCCTGCGACACGAGCTCCGACGCGCTCGATCACTCCAGCGAACTCATGTCCAAGGACCCGCGGGTTCGCATCGTCCACCCCTGCCTTGCCATTGAGGAAGAACCTGACGTCGGTTCCACAGACAAAAGCACTCTTTACCTTGACCAGGACATCGCCAGGTCCGATTTCCGGAACCGGAACGTCCCGTATGACAATCGATTCTTTACCAGTAAGACACGCAGCCTTCATACTTTCCTCCTAGCGCCGGATCACGACCGGACGTTTTTCAATAATCGATGTGTTTCCCGCGTTCACGACCCGAACAGCCTCCAAGCCATCCAAACCAGTCACAAGTGGCATCGTATCCTCGGCAATGGAGGCGACAAAGGCCTTGTCCTCCTCGTAGTACGCATCGAGGAACAAGGTTCGCCAACTTTGCACATAGGGAGCATGGATTCCCTCCGGACTCACAGTCAACACCGAATGTTCCTGATTCCTTCCCACATGGATAATGCCTTTCGTTCCCAGTATCTCCACCCGGGAATCATATCCATACCGGACTCCCTGCGCGCCGTCGAGAAGGCCTTGGGCACCGGACAGGAAACGAGCCGTCATGACCACATTATCATAGAAATCGGGATAATCCGCAACTGCATCTGGGCTTCGATAGTTGCCTGCAATCGCATATACCTCTGAAATATAACTGCCTGTGTACCAGTGAAGGGCATCGATGTCATGGCTGGACACTTCGGCCAAGGGCCCGTTGCTCTTTTTGATATCGTACATCCAGGGTTGTGGAATGCTCGGGCCATGGGTCACCGATTTGACCAATACGACATCGCCGATCGCGCCACTTTCTATCTGTTTCTTCGCATAGCGGAAACTTTCGTCGAACCGCCGCATGAAGCCGATTTGCAGTTTGATGCCATGCTTGTCCGCCGCCGCGTTCATCTCAAGGCATTCCGTCTCGTTCATCGCCATGGGTTTCTCGCAGAGCACGTGCTTTCCCGCCTCTGCGGCCGCACACACGATATCTCGATGGAACACCGTAGGGGTAACTACCACAACGGCATGGATCGACGGATCCTCAAGCACTTGGCGATAGTCCGTGTAGGTCTTTTCAATCCCAAGCTCCTTTGCTGCCGATGCCAATGCTTCGGGTACGGGGTCACACAACGCGACCAATTTTGCACCGGTGACCCGACTGGCAAAATTACGGGCATGGATCATTCCAGCCCTGCCGGAACCTATCACACACACATTGATCATATCGACTCCTTCTGTTCACAACACTCGAAAATGGTGTGCATACCCCATAATGTATGGTTATGTATGCTTGTTATTATATAACTACATATCTACGATGGATTGTCAACCTATTCGAGCTCTTCTTGACAATCGATTGCAGCATGATAGAGTTACATGGATATCTTTTCTAACTGGGAGAACGTGCATGGATACAATACTCGCACCGGTATTTTTCAAACGGGATAGAACCGAAAAATTTTTCAAGCAACTTGATACAATCAAGCGGGAATTGCATGGCCAAGTGGTATTGCTCCAGCCTATCGGATTGGGAGATCCGGTTCCCGAGGAAGCCGATGCGGTTGTTTTTCCCGAAATCTTGGGAGAAGCCTATGAATGCGCCGATCTGTTTGACTCCTTCAAGGTTCCGATTCTTATACTAACCAGTGAATTCATGACCATTTCCATGTGGGATTGGGAAATCATGAATTTCCTGAAGGGAAAAGGAGTACGAGTCCTCGCTCCATACAACAAGGATCAGAGCCAAGTCTTATGCAGAAGTCTCGCGTTGAAGCGACAGATGAAACAGACGAAGTTTGTTATTTTCCAAGACAATCCCGGCCAAGGGTTCCAACCCGATATCTTCAAATGCTTCTATTGGTGGGGTACCGAATGTACGCAACTATTACACGAAAAATTCGGTGTAACGGTTGAACGAACAAGTCTCGAGGAATTGGGCAAGGTTGAGAAATCCATTCCGGAGGAGGACGCGCTCGAGGAAATTGCCTCTTGGAAATTCCCCATGCACGAATCGTTATCGAAACAAGCGAAGATTGGTGCGGCAAAATATTATCTTGCCGTTAAAAAGTACATGGAAGGACAAGAAGGTATCGGGGGAATCGGATCAAATTGTCTGAACGAATCGCGGTTTTCCTCCTCGACCCCATGCATCGCATGGAATCTGCTCTATGAACGGGAACGGATACTCTGGGCTTGCGAAGGCGATACCTTATCATTGACCACCAAATACTTGTTGCACAATGCCCTTGGTACTCCAGTGATGATGACAAACATATATCCGGTGCTCATGGGTATGGCGGCCCTCAAGCATGAGGGAATTCCATCATTCCCCGAATTGCTCGATGAACCGGAGAACCATATCCTCCTGGCACACTGCGGATACTTCGGGCTCATGCCCCATAGCTTTGCCGAATCTTGGGAAGCTACAGCTCCTGTGTTGAGAATTGTCGACAAGAACGCCCATATGCTCAACGCCAGGTATCCTGTCGGTCCCATCACCATGGTCAAGATCGATGCGGCAATGGAACATATCATGGTGATCGAAGGGGAACTGAAAGGGTATGTGCAATATCCGGGATCGGATTGTCGCAATGGTGCGATTGTAAAGGTCCCCGATAGTCACAGACTCATGAAGGATATCTATTCGCATCACCAAATACTACTTACAGGACATCAATTGGCGAGAATTGAATGTGTTGCCGAGGTGTTCGGTCTCACCATCGAACGACTCTAATAGGAACTCAGATCCGCTTTTTCCTGATCTCTATGACAAACCTGCTGATATCCCCGCGGTACGAAGCTTTGGAGAACTCGACGGGAATGTTGTCCGTGGTGGTGGAAATAGTCTCGATGTATTGCAGCGGGGCATGGGGAGCCACCTTGAGGTGCGACGCTTCGAAATCACCCGCCAACCGGATCTCAATGACACGTCGGCTCGATTCGATGGGGACATGGTACGTGTCCTCCATGATCCGATAGAGGGAATTGTTCACCAGATCTTCTGTGACCAAGGAACCCAAACCATTGAAAGCGGCGGGAAGATAGGACGAAACCAGGACCATGGGAACCGAATTTGCTCCGCGCAAACGTACCAGATTCACCACAGGGTCCCCCTTGGCAATCTTCAAGGCCTTGGCGACCGAGGGAGATGCCTCTTGAACGGTAAGGCTCAATACTTCGGTATGGGGGGTGTAGCCCTTCTCGTGCATCTCGTCGTTGAAACTCTCGAGGACGACAAGAAAATCCTGATCAATCTTTCGTGGAAGGATCATGGTCCCCTTGCCCTTGTGGCGCACGAGGAATCCATCGCTGGTCAACTCCCCGAGCGTCTGGCGGACAGTGGACCGGGAGACCTGGAAATGTTCACACAGCTGCGATTCCGTTGGAAGCGGCGTGTTTTCGTCACTGACCGAAATATACTCCATCAACAGCTCTTTCAACTGATAGTACAGGGGAATGGGAATATTCTTGTTCAACTTCTTTTCAAGTAGAAAGCCATCTATCATCTTGTGCTCATCCTTTGGACCTGCATGAGTATACCACACCAGGTTCGGGTATCAGACAATCTTTTCCCACTATCAGATCGGCATCCCCTGCTTTTCGGGCAATTTCTTCTACCGACACAGTGTTGAAGTCGAACAGACCAAAGTGGTGCACAACGAGGAGCGGTATTCCGGCTTCTGCTTTCAATCGAATTGCCTCGTCGATGGTGAAGTTTCCCGGAACACCATGCGAAGAGCGGGCCTCGTCCCTTCCATTCACAGGAAGCAGTGCGATATCGATTCCCAGGGCACGTAGGGTCTTCCCCAAACCAGGATACGGAACACAATCTCCACTATGGTAGATGCGGTACCCCGCGATATCCATGACAAATCCCAGATACACATGGTTTCCCGACGAATCCTGGCTCAACTCCTCATGGGCGGCCGGCAGTGCGGTAAACGAATACCCTCCCTTGCCTTTCGGGGACCATGTGAAGGATTCGTACGCATCCAAGCCGAGGATCCGATTTGCGGGAACGCCCCGCTCCATCGCCTTCGCCATTTCGGCACGGGGACAGATGAACAGGGGACCACGTTCCTCCATGTCGCGGTATATGGGACCAATCGTACCGGCATCCATGTGGTCGGTGTGTCCATGGGTACTTGCCAGTACGGCAAGCGGCCTCGCCTGCTGTGGGGATATGGGAGGAGCCATCATCCGCTTATGGGGAAAATGGCCATTGCGATACTTCTCGGCCAACGAATCGGACAGGTAAAGGTCGATTCCCACCAGCAGCGCACCTGCTTTGAACACGAATCCCGCCTGTCCCATCCAGGCAAACTCCAAGTCGCCCGTTGTATCATCCTGCAATTTCGCCGCTGCGAGCCACATGGAGAGGTCAACATGCCTGGTGGAACAACGTGGCGCTTCCATGCTACAGGTTTTTCACCAATTCAACCGCCTGGCGGGTTATCTGGGCAATCTCTTCGAATTTACCGGCATCGACCAGCTCCGGTTTGACCATCCAGGAGCCTCCACAGGCCAATACATTCTTCAAACCAAGGTACGACAGGACATTCTTTTCTGTGATACCACCGGTCGGCATGAACCGTACGTCATACACCGCACCCATTGCCTTGAGCATCGCCACACCACCCGCAGCCTCGGCCGGGAAGAATTTCAACACTTTCAGACCGCGGGCCAGACCCATCTCGACCTCGGTCGGGGAAGTCACCCCCGGGAAGACCGGCATGTTCTTGCCGATGCAAAAATCCACCACCGCCGGATTGAATCCCGGGGCAACCACGAACGACGCTCCGGCATCGATCGCCTGTTGGGCTTGGTCCACTGTCAGCACAGTGCCGGCCCCGACGAGAACATCCGGCCTTTGCCTACGGACCGTTTCGATCGACTTGGCGGCAGCCGAGGTCCTGAAGGTTATCTCAGCCACAGGCAACCCTCCGGCAACCAATGCGTCCACAAGGGGAAGCGCATCCTCCACTTTAGTGAGTTTGATCACCGGAACCAGTTTGACCTGTGCAATTGCTTCGGTAAGATTTCTTTCCATTCTACTTCTCCCCATGGATATCCATTTACGTACAACTATCCCAAATACTGCACTATATTATCGACTGCGGCAACCGTGGCACGTTCGACACTCTCCTTGGTGAACCCTCCGAGATGCGGGGTGAGGATAACACACTCGTGGTTGAACAAGGCGTCGATTTCCGGCGGCTCTTTCGCAAAGGCGTCGGTTGCGTACGCCAAGACCTGGCCCCGTTCCAACGCCTCGAGCATGGCACCATGATCCACCAGGGAATCCCTTGCGGTATTGACCACCACCACACCAGGGGTGACCATAGCGAGTGTGCGCGTATCCAACAAGGGAGCATCACCAGGCGGACAATGGAGCGAAATGATATCGGAATCGGTAAGAACGGAATCCAAGTCCACATACCCGAATCCTTCCAGCTTTGAAAACCCTTCGTTTCTGTAGAGGTCGTACCCGATTACACGCATACCTATGCCGATCGCCATCTTGGCGAACCGTTGCCCGATATTCCCACACCCGACCAGGCCAAGTGTCTTTCCCTGGACCTCGCTGCCGAGCTTCCTGGTCCACTGCCCGCTTTTCAACACCGCGTTGCTCAAAGCGATTGAGCGCAAGGAATCGAACATCAGACCGAGCGCCAGTTCGGCAACACCCTGCGAGTTGGCTCCAGGGGTTCCCTCAACCGCAATAGCAAGACGTTTCGCAGCCTCGAGATCGATATTGTCGATACCGACTCCATTGCGGCTGATGATCTTGAGCCGTTTCGCAGCCTCAAGGACTTTCCGGGAAATGGGCTCGACACCGGCAAGGTAGCCGACACAGTGGGGAAGGACCTCCAGCAACTGCTCTTCGGAAGGTTGCTTGCCCGGCCACGGCATAAGGACTGTGAACCCGGACTGCTCCAGTTTGCGCAAGGCGGGGTGCCCTTCCTTCGACAAGGATCGGGGTGTCACCAGGACGTTGCCTCTCGAATTCTCCATGGATCCCTCCGTCATGCTCCAGCCCAACTGGGATTGTCGACCACAGCATATCCGTCGCCTTCGACCACCACAAGTTTCCTGAATCCCCGCTCCTCGATCGTCCCGTAATCATGTCCGGCATCCGCACGGAACACGAAGAAGGTCACAAGGGTTTCGGTATGCGACAGGTTGATGCTCCTGTGCGCATAGCGGCCAGGGACATAGACAGCTTGACCCGGCCGCATCTCCTGGTATTCGATGGCACCTTCTGGACTCTCCATCATCATCATCCCATATCCGTTCAGGCAGTAGTAGACCTCGGCGGTATCGATGATCGTATGGAAGTGACCCTTGGTCATATGGAATTCATTGCCTACGGTGCCCGGATAGACGATACTGCTGCCGAAAGCCAAATCGCCTTCCTTCTCCGGCATATGCAGGTCGTAGAATTCGTAGACCATCGGATCACCGTTGGCCAGGATGGCATCGGCCGCCTGCTGGTCGGAAAATATCTTCTTTAGTGCCGATAGCGGACGTTTGAGCGAAACGGCATCGGAGGCGGGGGCCTTGCCGGTCTTCATGTCGAAAGAAAATACTCTGGATACCATGTCCTTCATGATCTCATCTCCTATTCAGCGCGTAGTGCGTGCGATTTCACTAATGGTATCGAATTCGGGCCCTTCGGTCGGAATATCGATATGGAACACTTCTGCTATGACCCGGGTCCACCCATGGATGAAATACACCCATCCATCCTCCACCACCAGGTTGCGGACCTCCTTTTGGGCCTGTGCCTGATCCAGGTACACCAGGTCTCCCCGGTAATTGAACTCCCACACATATCCGTTCATAGGGAATACCGCGGCATCGGTCACAGGAGAACCGGGACCATCTTTGCCCAGACCCGTCGCATTGACAACCAGGGAACCTGGCCGAAGGGAAGAGACCCAGACGTCATTCTGCGCCGCTGTCGGACAGAGGTGGTATTCGATGGTGAAGGGAAATTGCAGCAATCCATGGATATGCCGCATCTCGTTGAGCCGGGCCTCACTGCGATTGGTGACGATGATCTTCTTGGGAACATCCTTGCTCTCCTTGGCTTTGTTGACCAGATATAGGGTCAAGGCAAGGGAACTGCCACCGGCGCCCAGGATGAGCATTTCGGCATCCGAGTTTTCCCAGTATCCTTTCGGCATGAAGGCCTCGAGCGCCAGACCGCTGGTGATGGGATCTTTCGCATGGGCCCACAGCTGCTTTCCCCGCTTGCTGATCGAACTTGCCTCCCCCAACAATCGGGCATACTCACCCGATCCTTCGAAGAGGTCCTTGCAGGCCCGATAGCAATCTATCTTATGGGTCGTCACCAACGCGCCGAGGGACAAGGGGTCCGACTTGATGAAGGACACGGCTTCACGATACCGTTCGCCCGTGTCGTGGGGAACGAAATCCATTCCCTTTATCTGTGCATCGATACCAAAATGCTCCATCCACCTGGGAAACACCTTCATGATGGAAGACTTCCCGGTTGTTACCCCAATGAAATACATTGTCGCTTTTTCTGCAGGCGTATAGGTGCTCATATTCCTCCCTTCCGGATCAGGTGGGCAGACGGGAATTGCCGCTTTGGAGAGTGCAGGCCCGCATTTCCACCCCATAATATGTATCATTATGTATGGTTGTTCGTATATTATTACTCTAATCGCCAGATGTCAATATGTAGTTCCGTGAAGTTCCGGTTCCAGCGGACAGTGAAAAACAGATACGTCTTTACAGAAAAACCTGAGCTTGCCGTCAATTTGTTGCAATTTGTTTACTCTTGAATATTGAGTAATTTGGTATCGATATATTGCGGTATCATTAATTTTAAAGCCATTGTCATGCGGAATGTCACAATTTCGCCGTATCGATTTCGATATATTCCGAGCGATTGTCTTTGACAATAGTCCAAAACGCCTTGTATAATTGCCCCAACATGCCTGGAAGAACTTGTTGCAGTTTGTTTCAGACATGATCACACTACACAAGGAGATTTGATCATGAAGAAGTTTCTGATCCTCGTCTTGATGCTCTCGTTGGTCGCGGGCATGGTTTTTGCCCAAGGTGCTGCCGAGAAGAAAGTCGACAGCGATGTCATCAAGATTGCACTCATCATCGAAAACACTATCGATGACAAAGGCTGGTGCCAGGCTATGCACGACGGAATCACTCTTGCAATGGAGCAGAATCCTGGTCGCATCGAATACAGCTATAGTGAAAAGATGAAGCCTGTCGATGCCGGCTCGGCTGTCTTGCAGTATGCCGGCCAAGGCTATGACATCATCATAGGTCACGGAGCGCAGTACAAGAACCTCATTACCGAAATGGCTGCCGAGTATCCGAACATTTCCTTCGCATTCGGAACCAGTTCCGAAATCGTCGGACCCAACGTATTCTCATATATGCCCGAAAGTGAAGAAACCGGTTACCTCAACGGATTGATCGCCGGCATGCTCACCAAGACCAACACGATCGGACTCATCGGTCCTGTCGATGGTGGTGACGCAGCCCGTTACAACCGTGGTTTCGTCCTTGGTGTCAAGGCTGTGAATTCCGCTGCCAACGTCATGGTCGCCCACACTGGAAGCTTCTCCGATTTCGTGAAAGCAACCGAAGTGGCACAATCCCAGATCCGCAGTGGTGCAGACATCCTCACCGGTTCCTCACAGCAGGCACTCGGCGGTTTGCGTGCAGTCGCCGACTACCGCAACAGGGACATCTGGTGGGTCGGTCAAGATCTTGCCCAGATCGGAATCCCCGAAGGCTACAAGGTCCTTTCGGCTTCCTCCTACAACTATGCCGCGGTAATCAACACGCTGGTCAAGAAACTCGATGCAGGCATTGTCGGCGGAGAGAACATTCCCATGAACTTCAACAACAACGGATTCGTGTTCAAATTCAATGAAGCGACAAAGTCCAAAATCACCCCTGCAATCGAAGCGAAGGTCAACGAAGCTTTGGCTGCATTCAAAGGTCAAGCAGGCCACGCATCGGTCGTGAACTGGAGCAGCGTCAAATACAACTGAGCCGCTTCAGTATCATAACGTAACGGACGACATATTCCTGCATGGCGGTGAAACCATCGGCGTGCAGGAATTTTTTAAGTGTTGTATTTTGGTTCGGATTGGAGGCCTTTCATGGAATTAACAACGAAAGCCATCGACAGCTTGCGAATCGAGCACATAACCAAACGCTTTCCCGGTGTCTTGGCTTGTGACGACATCTCCCTGGATATCGGAAAGGGCGAGGTCCTTGCTCTCGTAGGTGAGAACGGTGCTGGAAAGACCACACTGATGAATGTCTTGATGGGCTTGTATCACCCCGATGAGGGCAAGATCCTCATCAATGGCGAGGAGGTCAATTTCCGGTCTCCCAACGATGCGTTCGCCTATGGGATCGGCATGGTGCACCAACAGTACATGCTGGTTCCGAACATGACTGTCCTGGAAAACATTGCCTTGGGATTCAAACAGGCATGGAAACCCTGGAAACTAGATTTGCATATGGTTCGCGACCGCATAGATGCGGTGGCCAGACAATATGGACTCGCAGTCGATCCCGATGCCTTCATATGGCAACTCTCCGTCGGCGAACAGCAACGGGTCGAACTGGTCAAGACACTGTGTCTCGGGGCCCGGTTCCTGATCCTCGACGAACCGACCAGCGCGCTGACCCCGCAGGAGACGGACGACCTGATCGCCCTGCTCAAAAGGATGTCGGGGGAACTGTCGATCATCTTCATCAGCCACAAGCTGCAGGAGGTCAAGGACCTTTCCAGCAAGGTTGCCATACTCCGCCACGGACGTGTGGTGTTCCAAGGAAATACCATCGACCACTCCTCCAGCGATATCGCCGCCCTCATGACAGGCCACGAGGTTGTCCTCCCCCACAACGATGCTCCGGCATGCACGATGGGGCCCATGCTGCAACTGCGTAACCTCAAGGTCCGCAGCGACCGCGGTTTCCTCGCCCTGGACGACTTGTCGCTGTATATTTGCAAGGGTGAGATTGTCGGTCTGGCGGGTGTCTCGGGCAATGGACAGCGTGAGTTGGCCGAGGCGATCAACGGTCTGCGCAAAGTCGAATCGGGCCAGATCCTGTTCGACGGGCAGGACATTGCGAACCGCAGCCCTGTCCAGGTCATACAAGCGGGAATGGGATACATTCCGGAAGAACGGAATACCGAGGGAATCGTCCCTTCCTTCTCCATGAAGGAGAACTTCATACTCAAGGATACCGACTCCGAGAAATACAGCTCCCACTCGTTTTTGAAAAACAAGGTCGTGGATGTGGAAGCGGAGCAGCTGCGCCAGCAATTCGATATCAGAAGCCCGAACATTGAAGTCGCCGCAGGATCGCTTTCGGGAGGAAACATCCAGAAGGTCATCCTGGCCAGGGAAATTTCCCGAAGTCCGAAATTCCTTATCGCCGTATACCCGACCCGAGGGCTCGATATGGGCGCGGCCGAATTCATCCACAAGCAATTGCTGCAAAAACGCAACGAAGGCGTCGGAATCCTTTTGATTTCGGAAGAACTTGAGGAGATTACGAACCTCTCCGACCAGGTTGCCGTAATCTTCAAGGGCAAGATCCAAAAGGTCCTGCCCAGCAGCGAAGCGAGTCGTCGCCGGCTCGGTATCCTTATGGCAGGAGTCAAAGATGACGAAGAGATTTAAGACAGGCTACAGGATCGGGGTCATCGTCCTGGCTATCATCATAACCATGTTGTTGGGAGCGGTGATTCTCTGGGCTATCGGAGCCGATGTGTTCAAGACCTATATGGTCATCTTGACCGAACCGTTGAAGAACAAGATCGGCATAACCGAGGTGTTGTTGCGCATGGTACCGCTTACCATAATCGCGTTGGGCATTACCGTGGCGTACCGGAGCGGGATCATCAATATCGGTGCCGAGGGCCAGATGGCCATGGGCATCCTCGCGACCACAGCGATCGCACTGGCCTTCCCCAACCTTCCCAGTGGAGTGCTCATACCGTTTGCGATCCTTGCCGGAATGGTGGGAGGGGCGGCCTGGGGGTTCATCCCGGGATTCCTGAAGGCCAAGCTTGAGGTGAGCGAGTTGCTTTCGACCGTCATGTTGAACTATATAGCGGCGCAGTTGTACACGTTCTTCCTGCGTGGTCCGATGCTCGATCCGGCGGAACTCACCATGGGAAGCGGTACACCGCAATCCATGCGGCTGACGCGCAACCTCGACCTCACCCGATTCATACCGGGAACACGTATCCATAGCGGACTATTCATAGCCATCGGCTTGGCCGTGCTCATTTTCCTGTTGCTGTGGAAAACATCCTACGGCTATAAGATGCGGGCTGCGGGGGCCTCCGAACGGGCTGCCCGCTATGGCGGCATCAATGTACCGAAATACCTGATCATCGCCATGATGATCAGCGGTGGTTTCGCAGGAATCGCCGGATCGATCGAAATCGCCGGCGTCCACAGAAGGGCGATCGAGGGTGTCACCTCGGGGTACGGATTCTCGGGAATCGTCGTTGCCCTGTTCGGTGGTTTGCACCCGGCGGGAATCCTTCCTGCCGCCTTCTTCTTCGGACTGTTGATCTATGGAGCCGACATGACCCAACGGTTGGTGGGAGTACCTGCGAACATGGTGCAGGTCCTGCAAGGCATCATCATCCTTGTCATCGTGGCAACGAAGATGGTGTTGGCGAACCCCTACCTCATGCAACGTGTCGAGTCCAAATTTGCCGCAATCGCAGCGAAACGTTCGAACCAGGAGGTGCAGGCATGACATTCATCGTCAATATCCTTTCATTGGGAATCCCCTTCTCCGTCGCACTGCTCATAGCCTCCCTCGGAGAAATGTTCAACCAGCGCTCGGGAATCTTCAACCTCGGTTGCGAAGGCATGATGGCCATGGGCGCGTTCCTCGGGATGCTCGTTCCATACACGATCGGACAGGGCGCCGACGTGCCCGGTATCTACAACTACCTGGGCCTGTTGTTGGCCTCGGGTGTCGGGGCACTCCTTGGACTCTTCTTCGGCCTGGTCGTCGTCACATTCCGCGCTCCACAGGGCATTGCGGGAATCGGTATGCAGATGTTCGGTGTGGGAACCGCGGGAACGTTGTTCCGCCACTTTATCGGTGGTACGCAGAGTGTTCCGGGCATCAACACCGCGCCGATTCCTGGACTTTCGAGAATTCCCATCCTCGGGACATTGTTCTTCAACCACAACCCGATGGTGTATGTGGCGTTCCTTTTCGTACCCATAGCTTGGTATATCCTGTTCAAGACACCGTGGGGTCTCAGGGTCCGGGCAGTCGGAACCCACCCCCGTGCCGCCGATTCGATCGGTATCCAGGTAAACAGGGTGCGCTTCCAGGCCTTGGCCGTCGGCGGAGCATTGGCCGGATTGGCCGGAGCCTACCTGAGCCTTTGCCAGGTCAAGATGTTCAGCGATGAGATCATTGCCGGGCGGGGATTCATCGCCGTGGCATTGGTCTATTTCGGCCACTGGCATCCGGTGAAGATCATGGCGGGAGCATTGCTCTTTGCCCTTGCGCAGGCGTTGCAGCTTGCGATACAAGGTTTGGGCATCGACTTCCCGTACGAATTCTTGGTCATGCTTCCCTACGCGCTGGTTATTGTCGTCCTGGCTTTCTCAAGGAAGTCACAGAAGACGGGACCCTCTGCTTTGGGAAAGCCGTTCAACCGGGAAATCAGGACGTGATCGTCCCATCTCCTCCTGTACCCATGCCGTCCGATCATATCGGGCGGTTTTTTTCAACGCCTAGCGACAGTGAATCCGTCGAAGACCAATCCCAAGGCCTCGGCGACATGTGCCGCCTCCGCCTCGATTTCATCGGTTGCGACCCTACCGAGCGCTTCCCCGATATCCTCGACAGCCAACGAAAAGGCGCTGCCTTTGCACCTATACGACCATCCTGCCACCACCGTTCCGTCGTACAGTACCATTCCGGGACTTCCTGCCGATCGGAAGAAATACTTGTGCTGCGCTTTCCCATTGACAAGCAGGTGCTTTCGGGGAATGCCAAGCAACGGATCGTACGGGCCAAGTAGGCGTACTCCTTCGCACGGAGGCAATGTGGACAAGCCGTGGGAATCCCGCTGAAGCATCCACCCTTCACGCCCCTCACACCGGACCGAAGCCAATGCATCCGATGGCTGCGAATCCCACAACCGCTTCGCATGCATAGGGGAGATCCCCGCCCATACGGCAAACTCATCCACGTTCGTCGGCCCATAGGCATGTATATACCGACTGGCCAGGGCACCGGGAGATCCGCCGGTTGCCGTATCGACGAATGGAGCCGATGTATAGCGGAATACCGTATCGGTCGGAGATTGCCACAGCTCTATCGGGACCATAAGGCAGACAAGCGGGAGCAGGAACCGCATGAGCGACTCTCCCAAGATCTGGTCGTCGAACAACGGGGAGGGCCAAGACCACACTTCCCTTTTGGATGGCAAAAGCCGTTCGAGCGCTCCCTCGGCCAGAGCCTTCCCCAGCTCCCGTTTGGTCAACGACGTGTCCTCGAGTAATTCCAAGGAGAGCTCCGAGGCAAGATGCAGCAACGTACCTACATCCATTGCCAGTGGCAGAAGAAGTGCTCCGGCACCCCTGAGGAAGTACATCGCTTCCGCTTCACCGACAGGAGCCAACGGTGCATTGAATACATTCCAGCTGTCGGAAGCAAAGGCAAGGATCGCCCCCCTGATACCGACGGTGCGCATCAGGTTGTGGGTAACGGTCGATGCCAGAACCTGCTGGGGATCGACACAGGCCATTCGGGCAGCCAAGGAGATTTCCAGTGCGCCCGCGACCGGAGTCCGCATCCCGATGGTATCGACGAGAGAACGGATGGTGTCGGACGGATTCCTGCGACCGAGATTATGGACAGAAAGGTATCTGCGATATATATCCTTTTGTTCCAATACAAGTTGCATGGCATTACTCCCTTTGGCTCCATCTTTACGCCTTGGGACTGGAAATGCAACCCCTTACAATTTCATGCACGCTTATGCAACACTTTTTCATAATTACCATTGACAAATGCCACCGGTCATATAGAATCGTAAGGGATGATAGTATCACAGTCAGATGCATCGAAACTGCGCGAGCAGATAACCGAAGGCAAGACTCTGTAACACGCAGGGATGCAGGTACTAAGCGGCTAATCATTAACACATGACTATCACAATGTCGAACGGACTGCAGGTATGCTTTCCGGCGGAGAAAGGTATTTTCCTCTCCATTGTGATATGGACGACTATGCTGATGAGGGGGCCCTTCGTGTATACATTCGTGGTGAATGGTAAACGCATCCAGACTGGAACAGATAAGAAACTGCTGCAATTCCTTCGGGAAGACCTTGGATTGAAAGGAACGAAAGACGGCTGTAGCGAGGGCGCATGCGGTACCTGCACCGTCATCATCGACGGCAAGGCGATCAAATCGTGCCTTCCCTCCACTGCCAAGATGGAAGGCAAGTCGGTCGTTACCATCGAAGGCTTGAGCGAACGGGAGCAAGCCGTATACGGCTACTGTTTCGCCGAGGCGGGTGCCGTGCAGTGCGGGTACTGCACACCAGGCATGATCATGTCGGCCAAAGCCCTGCTGGACAGCAACGACAACCCCAGTCGGGACGATGTGAAGAAAGCCATCCGTGGAAATATCTGCCGCTGCACCGGGTATGTGAAGATCGAGACGGCAATACTCATGGCTGCCGAATTCTTCCGTGACAACCTTCCGCTCCCCGCTGTGGACAACGATGCCCACCTCACCCGGAGATTCCAACGGGTCGATGCCGTCGCGAAAGCCATGGGCACCGGCATATATGTGGACGATATCGACCTTGAGGGTATGGTGCATGCAAAAGCACTGCGCAGTGCGCATCCTCGGGCTATCGTGGAGAAGATCGATATCTCCGAAGCGCTCGGACACCCCGATGTGGTCAGGATCCTCCTTGCCGCAGATGTTCCCCACAACAAGATCGGACATATAGTCAACGATTGGGACGTATTGATCGCCGAGGGAGGAACCACAAGATATATAGGTGATGCCTTGGCGCTGGTGGCGACCAGACACCGGGAAACCCTCGACGAGGTACTCTCACTCATCAAAGTCGATTACACGGTACTGGAACCGGTGGCTTCGACAGCCCATGCACTTGCCGAGGGTGCTCCGCCCATCCATTCGGGTGGGAACGTGCTGACCACCGAACGCCTCAAACGGGGGGATGCCGATACGGCTATCGCCAATTCCGCCCACGTCGTCACCATGAAGTACAGCACCCCGTTCACCGAACATGCCTTCATGGAGCCCGAATGCGCCGTCGCACTGTCCGAAGATGACGGGTTGCTCGTCTTCACCGCAAGCCAATCGGTGTTCGACGAACAACGGGAAATCGCCCATATGTTGGCATTGCCCAAGGAAAAGATCCACTGCCAAGCCAAGCTGGTGGGAGGGGGATTCGGCGGCAAGGAGGACATGAGTGTGCAACACCATGCCGCCCTCATGGCCTGGTATACGAAGTGTCCGGTCAAGGTCCGGTTCTCCCGGCAGGAGAGCATCGACATCCACCCCAAACGACATGCCATGGAGATGGAATTCACCACCGCCTGCGATGCGGCGGGAAAGTTGACCGCTATGAAAGCGACCCTGATAGCCGATACCGGAGCCTATGCCTCGCTTGGTGGTCCCGTGTTGCAACGGGCCTGTACCCATGCCGCCGGTCCGTACAACTACCAGGATATCGACATCGTGGGAAAGGCGGTCTATACGAACAATGTTCCCGGGGGTGCCTTCCGGGGCTTCGGAGTCACACAAAGTTGCTTCGCCATCGAGAACAACCTCAACCTGTTGGCCGAAAAGGCCGGGATATCTCCATGGGAAATACGTTACCTCAATGCGATCCGTCCCGGCCAAGCGTTGCCCAATGGTCAAATCGCCGATCCGAACACCGCCTTGGACAAATGCCTGCTGGCGGTAAAGGATGCTTTCGAAGCGAACGGGCGAACCGGAATAGCCTGTGCGTTCAAGAATAGCGGGTTCGGAGTCGGCGTGCCCGATACCGGCCGGTGTGCGCTATCCGTGGAGAAGGGAATCGTCCATATCAGGACCTCCGCGGCATGTATGGGCCAGGGCCTCGCTACGGTCGCAACCCAGATTGTCTGCGAAACGGTTGGACTGGATCCACAGCAGACCTTCTGCGAACCGGCCGACACGAGGCGGACGCCCGATGCCGGAACGAGCACCGCATCCAGGCAAACGGTCATTACCGGAGAGGCTATCCGCCGTGTTGCGGCACAATTGAAATCGGCCCTGGACACATCGGGTTCGTTGGAAAAGCTTGAAGGAACGGAATATTACGACGAATTCACCGCCCTCACCGACCCCATGGGTTCGGAGAAGCCGAATCCGAAGAGCCATATCGCCTACAGTTATTCGACACAAGTGGTCCAGCTCGACGAGAAGGGGAGAGTCACCAAGGTAATCGCCGCTGTGGATGTCGGCACCGTGGTCAACCCGACAGCTGTCGAGGGTCAGGTCGAAGGTGGCGTCGTCATGGGCTTGGGATATGCCCTCACCGAGGATTACCCGATCGAAGGCGGGTATCCGAAAGCAAAATATGGAACGCTTGGATTGATCCGCGCTACCGAGGCACCCCAAATCGAGACCATCACAGTGGCAAACGAACACGTGGCATCCGAGGCCTATGGTGCGAAGGGGATCGGGGAGTTGAGCACCATAGCCACAGCTCCGGCAGTGCAGAACGCCTACTGGCGGTTTGACGGCGAGTTCAGGACAAGACTTCCACTGGAGCACACCGCATATCGGAAGTGAAAGGAAATATCGGTCACCTCCACGTTCCTATCGCTGCAGTTCCTTGGTCGCGCCCTCAAGGGCGACCATGAGCAGTGCGACCAAATCGTCCTCCACCCGTTTGTCCCTGTGCCGGACAACACTTCGGAACTCGTCTTGCCCTGCGGGCACCTTTTTTGCCATATCAACCAATACACGCTTGTCCAGGATCCGGTAGGCGGGTTGGTTCACCTTGCGGGCAAGCATATCCCGGGCATCGAAGAACCACTTGAGATAGACTTTCTGTTCATTGGAAAGGTATCGGAATCCATTGAGCTTCTCATATCCGGGGCGGTCGGGACCTTTCTGCACGGCGGCGTTTGCCTGGAGTTCCGCATCCTTCGCTTCCAAGCCGGCTGCCAAGATCTCCTTCGCGAGCACTTCGCGGATCGCAAAGAGATGCTCGACATCGGACAAGGCATACTCGATCAGATTCGGTTTGATCGGCCGGGTAAGCCAATTGGCGGTCTGGTTTCCCTTCTTTCCGGTCGCGGCGGGAAGCTGCAGGCACCGTTCGACCAAACCGGTCAGATTGCCCTCATACCCGACAAGCTTGGCCGATAGACGCACATCGTGAACGTTCTTGATTATGATGCCGTATTGCTTGCGGACAAGCGACGCGTCGCTTGCACAATCGAACATGACCTTTTCAATAGCCGGGTCTTCCAAGAATCGGCGCAAAGCCTGTTCGGAGACCTTGAGCGGATCGATGAGAAAATAGGCGGCTCCATCGAATACCTGGACAAGACAGAGGTGTTCTCCGTAGATATGGAGATTGAATTCTCCCTCGAAGTCCATTGCGATCGAAACGATATCATGCGAATGCCAGAATTCCAGTTGGGAATCCAATTTGCTGTCGGAATCGATATAGGTGTAGTCAAACATATACGCCATGGTAGCATGTATGCATGAAAAAGAGCAGACCCCTCAACGGGAACTGCCCCTCTCCATCTCGTGGCGCACCACTAGGGGATCGTCTTTGGAAGAGCCAGTGGTCTGTGAACTCTGGGACTTGTCAGTTGACTTCGAGTGAAAGCAGTGCGTGACAAGACCAAGGAAGAGAGGATATAAAAGGTATCAACACCCCCAGGGAAAGCTCTGGGAAGTGGAGGCTTCGCCTCCCTTGCGGCCCAAAGTGGTGAGGTATGGAACCTTACGTTGCCTGCACTCGCTCGGGAAAGTGGACCATTTCATGGTCCCTCTCCTCTCGCTTCGTTTGGCAATCAGGATATCTGAGCTGACGCGAACGCCGTCACACACTGCTTGGACCGAAGGAAAGTAAAGGACTAGGGTTTACCGACCACAAGATTCAAAACAATTCCGACCAATGTGGCAAGTGCGACACCACCCATCTGGAACTGCATTCCCTGGCCCAGGGGGAACGCCAGCATGCCGCCACCGATTCCAATGACCAGAATGACCGATGAGATGGTGAGATTCCGCTTGTCCTGGTAATTCACCCCGCTTTCGACAAGGTTTCTCAACCCGCTCGATGCGATGATACCGAATAGCAACATGGAGATTCCTCCGATCACGGGTGTGGGAATCGTTTGAATGAGCGCACCGAATTTCGGTAGGAAAGAGAGCGTGGTGGCGACTATCGCCGCTCCACCGATAACCCAAACGCTGTAGACACGGGTAATGGCCATGACTCCGATATTCTCACCGTAAGTGGTGTTGGGAGGTCCTCCCCAGAAGGCGGCCCATGCGGTGGCGATTCCGTCCCCTGCCAAGGTCCTGTGCAACCCGGGATCCGTTGTGAAATCCTTCCCGACGACATTTCCCAACGTAATAGTGTCGCCAAGGTGTTCGGCCATGGTTGCTAACGAGACGATTACAAACGTCAGGATCGCCACTAGGTTGAATTTGGGCAATTGGAATACCGGCAGACCGAACCAGAGCGCCGAACCTACTCCCGAGAAGTCGATCAACGCATACGCAGGAAATAACGATCCCATGATCAAGGTGAACAGGTACCCGCCGATCAAACCGATCAGAATGGGAATGGTGCTGAAGAATCCCGATAGGAAAATGTTGGCTATTACTGTACAACCCAACGTCACCACGGCAATCGAGAGGTACACCAGGCTGTAGTTGCCGCTACCATCGTTCATGGCCATCCCCATTGCAGTCGGGGCGAGGTTCAATCCGATTACGATGATGACCGACCCGATCACCACGGGTGGAAGAGCTTTCTTGATCCAAGAGAGGCCCACCGCACGGATAATTGCCGAGACGATGCAATAGAATATTCCGGCTGCCACGGCTCCACCCATCGCGTACGGAATACCGTAGACCGAGGAGATACCGATGAGAGCGGGAATGAAGGCAAAGGAGGAACCCAAGAAAGCCGGGACCTTGGCTCCAGTGATCAGTATGTACAACAGGGTGCCGGTTCCTGCGGTGAACAGGGCAGAGGTGATGCTCAATCCTGTGAGGATGGGAACAAGTACGGTGGCTCCAAACATGGCGAACACATGTTGGATACTCAAGGGAATCCATTTTGATATGGGAGGCTTGTCGGCAGGCATATAGATGCTGTCTTTGGTGTGCATGAATGCGGTTCTCCTTTCCTGATTTTTAGGGGCAAGTGTACCGGGACACGGAGGCTCTGCCAAGAGGTATTGGAAAATTTTCCATCCGACCAGTATAAAATTGCATCGTCAAGGATACTTGGAACAGCTGGGGCGGGTATGATATGCTCGAATCCTTACCATGCAGGAGGATTTTATGTCCAGCTCATTAGCAGACAAGACAGTTGCGACAATGCTCGAACTACTTGCGATCGATTCCCCATCGGGTCATGAGGAAAAGGTCCGCATCCATTGTGTAGACCGGCTGTTGGCCTTGGGGTTGACTGTCGACGTCGACGGCAAGGGAAATATTCTTGGTCGCCTCGAAGCCTCGAAGGGCATGGAGCAGGCATCGCCCGTCTTGCTCAACTGCCATATGGATACGGTCCCGAGCGCCGTCCAGGTCAAACCATCCATTGTCGACGGTATACTGAAAAGTGATGGAACCACCGCGCTTGGAGCCGACGACAAGGCCGGTATTGCCGCAATATTCACCGCACTGGAGGTGATCAAGGATCAGCGGTTGCCCCACGGACCGATACTTGTTCTCCTCACTGTCTCCGAGGAGGTTGGCCTCGAGGGCGCCAAGGCTTTCGACATGAAGAGCCTCGGGCCGATCGAACGTGGATACACCCTCGATGCAAGTGGAAAGGTCGGGACCGCGATCATCAGCGCACCGAGCAAGAGCGACGCCACAATCGTTTTCCATGGGAAGGCATCGCATGCCGGATTCGCACCGGAGGCAGGCATCAGCGCCATCTCATTGGCCGCAAAGGCTATCGATGGCATGAAGTTGCTTCGGATCGATACGGAAACCACGGCAAATATCGGTACTATCCACGGTGGGGCAGTCACAAATATCGTTTGCGACCGTTGCGAAGTGACATTGGAAGTGCGCTCAAGTACAAGCGAGCGGGTGAACCGGCATCTGGCACACCTGGAGTTCTGTTGCATCAAGGCTGTCGGAGCCCTCGGGGGGTCCTACGAATTCATGCCGGTCGAATTGTATCCGGGTTACAATATCGGCAAGGATGCCCTCGAATTGCACTATTTCGAGAACGTATGCAAACGGCTCGGTCTTCCCTTTGCCGCTGTTCCGACCGGGGGCGGCAGCGATGCGAACATCATGCGCAACCAAGGCATGCCTGTCATTACACTCGGAATCGGATATAACGGAGCCCATACACTGACCGAATCGATCGTGGTTCAGGAGCTGGAGAATCTGACTAGATTGGTGGTCGCATTGTGCGAACCCGAGGAAATGGTTGCCGAGGCACGGACATGATCAGGACAGTCTCGGTCATTGGTATCGGTGCTGTTGGGGCAATCTATGCTTGGAGGCTCTCTGAATTCCTTGGATACGACCAGGTTCGGGTGATTGTCAATCAGGAACGGCAGAAACGGTACATGGCCAAGGGAATGGTACTGAACGGGTCACGGGTAGATTTCAACTTCGTCACTCCCCAAAACCAAGTCGAACCTGCCGACCTGATTCTCCTGGCAACAAAGAACCACCACCTCGAACAGGCTATCGAAGATATGCGGGCTCATGTCGGTCCAGAAACCATGATCCTTTCCCTCCTGAACGGAATCGATAGCGAAGAGGAGTTGGAGGCCCGGTTCGGGCCTGAACATGTGCTGTACGGCTTCACCACCGTACTGGATTCCACACGAGTGGGGACGCGTATCGATTTCTCTACCGAAGGCATCATCTACTTTGGAGAGAAGCGGAATACCAGGACACCCCGGATCGAAGCGCTTGCCGAATTGTTCACCGGTGCCAAGATCAACCATGTGGTTCCCGAGAACATCGAGTGTGAATTGTGGGCGAAATTCATGGTGAATGTGAGTATCAACACCATAAGTGCCATTACACGCGGCACCTACGGCGATTGCGCCAATATACCCGCGATAAGGCACCTGATTGTCGATACACAACGGGAAGTGGTCGCGCTAGCCGAAAAGGTAGGTATCGAGGGTCTGGGGGAAGCCTATATCGAAAAATACCAGAAGGTTTTCGCAAGTCTCGAATACGGGGGAAAAACCTCCATGCTCCAAGATATCGAAGCGGGAAGACCCACGGAAAACAATTGGTTTTGTGTCAGGGCCTCCAAGCTTGGCAAGGAGTTGGGTGTTCCCACACCGCTGATAGATGTCCTGGGAAGAATCGCCGACGGAGCGGAGGCAGTCCAAAAGAGACGCCACGACAATCCCTGAAAGAAAGAGGGCCGCCCGAGGTTTGCACCAAGGACGGTCCCATATATGAAACTGCTCGGGAACGTGCCCGGCAGGGAAGTAGCGGATGACTACCTATAGGCTGTCATCCGCACTGCTTCCTGGTTAGCAGCAGTTGCTGCTTGTGCAATCGCTGAGATCCTTCTCCATGACATCGAGCAATCCTGCAAGTTCTGCGGGCAACTTGTCCCCGAATTTCGGGTAGTGGTTTGCACGGATGTCGGCGACTTCCTTGAGCCAACCTTCACAATCGACTGAGAGCAGGTTCGCCATATCCTCTTCGGTCACACCTTCCGGGCGATCGATTGCGTCGGCAGTCGGCATGATACCGATTGGGGTTTCCTGTGTCTTTGCAGTACCTGCGCAGGCTTCGAAAATCCATTTGAGAACCCGGCTATTCTCGCCGAATCCAGGCCAGAGCCATTTGCCGTCATCGGTCTTGCGGAACCAGTTGACGTAGAAGATCTTGGGGAGGAGGGACTGGTCGTGGGTCTTGCCGATATTGATCCAGTGCTGGAAATATTCACCCATGTTGTATCCGCAGAATGGGAGCATGGCGAACGGGTCACGGCGAATGGTACCTGCCTTGAGGTCAAGTGCAGCCGCGGTGATTTCCGAACCGACGATGGAACCAAGGAATACTCCGTGATTCCAGTCGCGAGCCTGGTGCACCAATGGAACGGTGTGTGGACGGCGACCACCAAAGAGGATCGCATCGATGGGGACACCCTTGGGATCTTCCCACTCGGCGGCGATGCTCGGGCACTGGCTGGCTGGTGCGGTGAATCGTGCGTTCGGGTGTGAGGCGGGAGCTTTTGCCTTGTTGCCCTTTTCCTGGACCCACTCGTTACCCTTCCAGTCTATGAGCTTGCCGGGTGCGTCATACCCGATATCTTCCCACCAGATGTCGTTGTCTTCAGTAAGTGCGCAGTTGGTGAAGATCGAGTTCTTCGACAAGGAATGAATGGCATTGGGGTTGGAATCCAAGGACGTTCCGGGAGCAACACCAAAGAAGCCGGCTTCCGGGTTGATGGCGTACAACCGTCCGTCCTTACCGAATTTCATCCAAGCGATATCGTCACCAATGGTCTCGACTTTCCAGTCTGCGATGGTAGGCACGAGCATGGCGAGGTTTGTCTTGCCACAAGCGCTTGGGAAGGCAGCGGCGACATACTTGGCCACACCTTCGGGGCTGGTGATTTTCAAGATAAGCATGTGCTCTGCGAGCCAGCCTTCATCACGGGCAATTACCGAGGCGATACGCAATGCAAGACATTTCTTGCCGAGCAAGGCGTTTCCACCGTATCCGGAACCGTACGACCAAATCTCACGGGTCTCGGGAAAGTGGGCGATGTACTTCTGCTCGATCGGAGCACAAGGCCACATGCCATTGTCGGATTCGCCGTCTGCAAGCGGCTTGCCAACACTGTGGAGACAAGGAACATAGGTACCGTCCGCTCCAAGAACGTCGAGCACCTTTTCACCCACACGGGTCATGATCATCATGTTGGTGACAACGTAGGCACTGTCGGTAAGCTCGACACCAATCTTGGCGATATCGCTCCCGACTGGACCCATGGAAAAGGGAATTACGTACAATGTACGGCCTTTCATACAACCGTCGTAGAGACCGGTCATGGTCTTCTTCAATTCAGTGGGGTCGATCCAGTTGTTTGTAGGTCCCGCGGCTTCTTTCGATGTTGCAGCAATGTAGGTTCTGTTCTCAACACGGGCTACGTCTGAGGGGTCGGAGAAGAATGCGATGCAACCCGGCTTTTTCGCTGGGTTCAGCGGCTTGGCGAGTCCGCTTGCGACCATCTCATCGACCAACTGCTGATATTGTGCTGCACTTCCATCGGCAATCACAATAGCTTCGGGCTTGGTGAGGGCGGCGACTTCGTCGATCCACGTCTTCAATCCTGCATGTTTAAGATCCTGTAATTTCATTCATTACTCCTTGTAAAATATACACGGCGAATTACCTGTGTTCTACATCTAATTTGCTACAGACTATCGGTTTTTTGTGATTATTTCAATCCCTTGACATATAAGGGTATGTCAGGTCCGGTCCCTCCATCCGATGCGATACCAACCGTTTGCCTGTTTGACCGTACCGGGGGTTCATGGTACACTCGGGGCTGCGCCCCGAGGATGTCGAGGGCGAATATGCTGGTTGTCGGAGGAGAAGTGTACATGCGCAGTTCAACGACGCACTCTACCGATGCCATCGGTACAAAAGAGAAGTTCGCGTATGGCTTCGGTTGTTTCGGGCAAAATTTCAGCTACTACTTCCTCTCCAACTACATACTTTTCTTCTATACCGACATTTTCGGCATACTCCCAGCTGCAGCGGGCACATTGTTGCTCATCACCAAGATTTGGGATGGCATAAATGATCCGCTCATGGGAATACTGGTGGACAGGACCCGGTCGCGATGGGGAAAATTCCGTCCCTGGTTGATCTTCACCCCCATACTGTTCGCACCGATTTCCGTCATGTGTTTCAGCGCACCGGACCTTACCCCGATCGGTAGAATCATATGGGCATACGCCACGTTCATTCTGTTCGACCTGACCTACACAGCCAGCGATGTTCCCTTCTGGGCCATGTCGAGTGCCATAACCGCCAACACCACCGAAAGGAACAGCGTCATCGTGTATCCCCGATTCATAGCCACCATCGCCGTAGCCCTAGCGACAATCGGAACCCTTCCGTTGATCCATTTTTTCCAGAATATCGCGGGAGGAATCGAAGCCCGTGCCGACAGGGGCTTCCAACTCACCGCTTTGCTGTACGCAATCCTTACCGTCAGTTGTTTCGCAATCACATTCTTCTTTGTACGTGAACGGGTCGTAGTTCCGAGAAACCAGAAACAAGCTTCCTTGCACAGCATTGTCCAGACCATAACCCGGAACAAGCCGTTGTTTCTTCTGATCATAAGCGGGCTGTTTGTCAATGCCGCATCCGGAGCAAAACTCTCATCCTTGATCTATTATGCGAAATACAATCTTGGCAACGAGATGCTGAATCCTGTCGTTGCGGCTATCAACATACCCTTCATCCTGATCGGTATCGCCATCACGCCAAAACTTGCAAAAAGATTCGGCAAACGCTACACGTATATCGGCCTGAACGCCGTTTTCGCTCTTGGATCCTTGGGCTTTTTTCTGAACGGTTGGGACAATTTCACCACTCTGCTCATATGGAGTTGCATCAGTTCCCTGGGCATGGCGGCCCCATTGGTCCTGCAAACTTCCATGATCGCCGACACCATCGAATACGCCGAGTTGAAAACCGGCCAACGTTCAGAAGGACTGATCTTTTCCAGCCAAACCTTCATGGTGAAATTCTCCAATGCCCTGACTTCCTGGGTAATGGGAATCATCCTTACCGCAACCGGCTTCGTGGCAAACAGGGGCCAGTCCGCCGCCGCCTTGCAGGGAATCCATATCATCATCTCGCTGTTTCCCTTCGTCGCCTGTGCTATTGCCATAGTCCCCATGTTCTTTTATCCTCTGACGGAGAAGAAACATGCCGAAATATTGAGCATGTTGGAATCGAACCAGAGGCCCAGATGATTGAACTGACCCTTCCCGCCGGCTCCTTGCAAGCGGCCCTCCATGCATTTGCAGGGGGTACCGATGCGGTGTACCTTGGCTTGCGACAATTCTCGGCACGCAAGCATGCGACCAACTTTTCCTTTGACGAACTTGCTCGTTTGAAACAGGAGGCGCTCCGACAGGACAAACGGATATACGTGACATTGAATACGCTGGTCGACGACCGGGAGTTGGACGGAACCATTGCCATCCTCAGACGATTGGAACTATTGCAGGTTGACGGCGTCATTGTACAGGACCTGGGCTTGGCCTCCTTGATCCATACAGACTTTCCCTCGTTGCCATTGCACTGCAGCACCCAGTTGGCCGTCCATACGATAGAGGGCGTCAGGGAGCTGCAACGATTGGGGTTCAGCCGTATCGTCCTTTCCCGTGAACTCACATGCAAGGAATTGACCACCATTCGTCAAGCCTGTCCCGATGTGAGCCTCAAGGTCTTCATCCATGGGGCGATGTGCTACGGGTTCTCCGGTCTTTGCATGGCATCCCAAACCATTACGGGAAGGAGTGCCAACCGGGGAGAGTGCGCCCAGATATGTCGGACCTGGTTTTCACAAACCGGGTCGGATTCAACCGAAAGGGACGGGTTCTTCTTCTCTATGACCGACCTGGCTGTGGGAAGGGATATCCTTCAGCTCCGTGACATTGGTATTGATTCGTTGAAAGTCGAGGGACGTATGAAAAGTCCTGCGTATGTTCGGTTCGCCGCACGCTATTACCGGATGATCCTCGATGGAGAGACTGACGAACGGGCACTTTCGATCGCAAAGAATGAGCTCGATACACAGTTCTCTCGGGATTCGGGGGGTGGTTGGACCTTCGCCTACGGAAAGGAACTCCCGCAGGAAAACAGACATACTGTACCATTGACCACAATACGGTATCCCGGACACAAGGGGACGGTTGTCGGTTGTATTCGGCACCTCGGTGTGGGACATGCCCAATCGGTCATCGTCGTCACCTTGGTGCAGGATATTGCTGTACGCGATGGTCTCATGGTGCTCGAGGACGAAGCTTCCGGTATGCAGAATCCAGTCCGGTTCGGCCTTTCCAAGATAGTCCAAAGGGATGGTCGCGAGACGTTTGTGGGCAAGTCGGGTACAGACGTGGAGATACCCATTCCACCAGGTGTGGAACCAACGATCGGGAGCAGCCTGTACCGGGTATCGCGTCATGACTTGCATGTGCCCGAAATCAACGAATCCAGCTTGCAGCCTTTCCGCTACGCATATGTTCTCGAAATCACCATCGGCATCGACACCCTACGGATCAAAGCCCGTGGATTGCCGACGTGGATCCCCTCCGGGATCGGACAGAGCTACTCGCTGGATATCCAACAGGCAAAATCACCCCAGCAATTGCAACAAAATCTGGAGAAGGTATTCTCTTCACCCGGAGAGGGGTTGGTCACCACCGCTTCGGTCGAGGTAATCAACGAGTCCGCCCTAGCGGATACCCATGTTTTCATGCCATTGTCGCAATTGAAGGATATCCGTCGAAATTGGTACGAATACCTGAACAAGGAAATCAACCGGCATATCGATGCCGTCACCCCGATGGAACGCTCCACACCCCTATCGTTGCCGGCACTTCCGGCACGGAACATGATTTCCCCACTATCGGATTCCCCCATTCCCTGGGCAGATCCCGCGAAGATGCTCAGGCAATTGCAGTCGGGATCACAAGTGGAAACACTGCTGGCAACAGTCGGCGGCCAAGTATACCTGCCGCTTCCCCCGGTGATGTTCGAAGAGCAAGCTCTGTTCGATGCATTGGATACGCTTACCGACCATATCGGTCGGAACATACTGGTCGGGTTGAACAACATCGGCCAGTTGTCCTGGGCCCGCAATCACCCCGAGATACCATGTTTCGCCGACATCTACCTCTATATGACAAACCGCAGAGCGGCACAGATGTTCGTGGATTCGATTCCGAATATGGGAGGCATGTACGGTTGGGTAGAACGCGAATACCTCGATGCCTCAGGGTGGCCTTGCAACGTGTCACAAGTGGGAAAGGATTTTTCCATTCCATTGTTCATCAGCAGAAACTGCTACCGGTACGACACATTGAAACTGCCGTGCGAAGGATGTCCCCGCAACGGCAGTTGGAAAATCGAGCAGAATGGTAGACCCTACAGGGTCGATGTCCGCAACTGTGTGACAATCGTATCAGAACAACCAGAAGAGCAGTGAAGCTCCCATCTTGGCATTGTCCCAATCGGGCATCAACTCCAGGACATCGTTGTCCGCCATGGTATAGCCGTCGGAAGGCACCTGCAAGGTAAGACCAAAGGAAAGCCTTCCGAGTTTCATATCGCCATGCGCACGATAGTGGATGAGTCCATTGTCGAACACTCCACCGATATCGGAAGCAGTAGTATAGCCTGATCCGGAACTATTCCCATACGCCCAATCGACTTCTCCATCGGCCATTGTTACCGCGAACGCTGGTCCGACACCCACACCAAGATGCAGCAGGTCGAACAAGCTGAGGGACGTGCCGACGGTGAACAGTCCGGTGATCATGTCATTCGAAGCGTCATAGACCCCACTTGCCGTTGCTTCGGCAAACAGGACACCAAGACGCATTTCACCACCAAACTGCCAGTCCTCGGCGGTTCCCAACTCGGGATTCTCGTTGTTGTACGGAAGGGTATTCAATGCATGGGCACCGAAGCCGAACGATATCAGTCCGGCCGATACGACAGACACTGCGAAGCAGAGTACCATAATGGTGATAAGCAACCTTTTCATCGATTCATACTCCTTTGGCAAGCAAGCCTGTTCTACAACAACCCGTACTTCTGGACAAAAGCCTCCGCATTCTGGATGGAACCACCAGCCGAGCCTTTCACCAAGTTGTTCACCAACAGCATGAAACCGATGCGGTTGTCCCGCTTCTTGATCCGGCCAGTATAGACTTCCATTCCTTTCGGAGTTCCCCAGAAGGCATACTTCGGTTGTGGGAACGTGTTGGAACCATCATACAATACGGGTAGCTTCGGTGTCGAGGGGAGATCGGGCACTTCGCGGAATTCATCCCAGGTCTTCAGTACATCTTCGATGGAAACCTCCTGTTCGAAAGTCAACCATACAGCTTCCAAGTGACCGAACATGACCGGTACCCGGACACAATACGCATCGACAATCGGATCGAACGAGAGAATCTTCTTGATCTCCTTTTCAATCTTCTCCTCTTCTCCCCCGATATAGGGGATGCAGTTGTCGGTGATATCGAATGAGGATAGCCCGGGATACCCGGCTCCGCTGACAGACTGGTAGGAGCACAATGAGATTTGCTTGATACCGAATTTCCGTAGGGGTGCCACAGCCATGGCAAGACCGGTCGTCACACAGTTGGCGTTGGTGACCACAAAACCTTTCTCAGGATACCCCTGGTCTTCGATCAAAGACAGGGTCTCGAGATTGGTCTCAGGTATGAGGATGGGTACATTCTTGTGATACCGCATCGCCGATGCGTTGGAGAAGATATAGAAGCCCATGTCGCGCAACAAAGGTTCTGCCTCGGCGGCAACACTTGCGGGAAGTGCGGAAAAGACGATCTTCACACCCCGTTCCTTCATGGTTTCGCCACTGAATTCGCTGATTGTCCTATCTCGTATCGCATGGGGCATCTCGAATGGAAGGAGCCAATGCACGGTAGATCCGTACCTTTGGTTGACTCTGGCGGCCGAGGCTGTAATATAATCCACTTCAAACCACGGGTGGTCTGCCAGCATCCACATGAAAACCTGTCCAACCGCACCAGTTGCTCCAATGACGGCAACTTTGATCTTTTCCATACGTAGTTCTCCCAAAGGCATCCGCAAGATGCCAACTCTGAAATTTTGTTGGACTGTACCGTATTTTTGGCAAGTTGGGCAATAGGTTTGAAAACATTTATGTTATTTATTTTACATTATGTTATTTTAATAACTCTTTGTTAGCATTATTAAAGGTTTCCGATGAAAACAATCGGTTCCATCGAATCAATCTTGACTAAATCACGCTCCATCAGTATGCTAGCTATGCGTTTGGGGGTGTAGCTCAGTTGGCTAGAGCGTTTGAATGGCATTCAAAAGGTCAGGGGTTCAATTCCCCTTACCTCCACTAAAAAAGTCGTTGCGAAAGCAACGGCTTTTTCATTTCCAAACGAAGCGAGTGGAGCGGGAACATGAAATGCTCCCATTCCCGAGCGAGTGCAGGAAACGTAAGGTGCCCATTATCACCTTTCATTTCCAAACGAAGCGAGTGGAGCGGGAACATGAAATGCTCCCATTCCCGAGCGAGTGCAGGAAACGTACGGTGAAGAGCCGACCCCTTCCATTTTCAACAGAAATTAGCTGAATTCATGGGATTAAATTTATTGTTGCTAAAAGATGAGCGAATTATTCTGAATTCCTGCTATTTTCTGAGCGATTTATATGGATTGGTTACCAAAAAATGAGGGAAAGGCCGTAATGCAGTATCCCAAGACTATACCCTTTCGTACGGATGGCTACCTGTATGGGCTCACCGGAACATGCTCAAACTACCCCCATCCGGCTGCAATAGTCAAAGGCTTCCCGCAAGGTGCCCCGCTTGAAATTTGAAATATCGGCACCGGTGCGGTTGATCAACCAATCGGTGACCAAGAAGACATCCATTCCCAACTGTCGGGCGACCAGATCTTCCTCGACATCGTTACCAATCATGAGGCACTGCGTGGGATCGAGTTCCAGCTTGGACAAGATTTCGTTGTAATAGCCGAGACTCGGTTTGGCATAGGAAAAATCTTCATAGGTTGTGATCATATCGAAGGACGAAGGATCCAAGTCCGCCCATGATATGCGTTCCAGGGTCCCCTGCCGTGGAAATACCGGAGAAGTGGCTAGTACAATGCGATACCCGTTGGCACGGACGGTCTCGACCAGTTGACGGGAAATCGGATTCATCTGCGCGATCACCCGCAATCGGGTGAATTCCTCATGGTAGAATCGGATGAAGTCAGCTATCCGATCATCTACAGGAAACCCCATGACCGCCGAGAACTCGAGCCAGAAGCGTTTTTCATTCGTCATCGACCCGTCGTTGGACAACATTGCCTTGAACCCGGTATCCAACGCCTGCAGGGAAAGTTGAACCGGTAGGGACAGCTGCCTGCATTTGCCTGCGAATGCCTCGAGATACGCTTGCATGAACCGGTTTTGGTCCATGGGTAACAACGTCCCGTCCAAATCGAACAATAGCGTACGTATGGGGTGGCTAGACATACCCCCGATGATACCCTTTACAAAGAAGGGGAGTCAACAACATCGAATTATCGCAACTTGTCCAAGGCTATGGCACCAAGCGCCGCCCGTGCCAGGATTGTTGTCGGATCCACCAGGGGACATGGCAACACTCCCTCGTGCAAGGCAAGAGGCAACTCGGTGCATCCCAATATGATTGCATCAGCACCCCGTTCGACCAGATGTTTGCCTTCCCGCAGCAGCACGGCCAACGCCTTCTGGGAAACCGGAAACACAGCCTTGATACCGTATGTTGTGTCATATATGGCCTGGTGTACGCGCTCTTGTCCCGACGCATCCGGTTCCAACAATTCCAGGTTTGGATACTGTTCGAAATAGTGCCGATACACACCGACGGCATGCGTCCCTTTTGTTGCCAGAAGTCCGATCCTTGCCCCATTGGGGAACATGCTTGAGACGGTACCGCAAGTTTCAAGGATCATGTTCAACAATTGAACATCCGGATGGGAACGGGTAGCCTTTTCTCTCAAGACATCGTAGATAGGTGATGCATGTGCGGTGTTGCACGGTATGACCACAACGGATGCTCCTATCTTGGCAAGTTTCTCAAAGCAGGCATACAATCCATCCGCAGGATTCTCTCCTGGTATTGTCGAAGACTTTCTTGACAAGATCCAATCCCGCGTAGGGACCGACACCACCTATGACACCAATGGCTTTTTCCATTTCGACCTCCGTGACTTGCAGATAGTAACCCAACCTCAATAGCTGGACAAGTAGTCGGGACATGGTATGATGATGGGGATCACAAGGAGGGCAAAGTGGCAGAGTCTAGACAAGGAGTCAGGGAAATCAAGCAACGCATGCAAGAATTGTATGTCTACGACCTGTATGGATTCCGCACGGAAGCCAAGGCTCTCGCTTCGGTATTGTATCCCTACGAAACCATCAATTGCTTTGCGACGGGAATCCATAAGGGAAAACGCAGGATGTTGGTGGTGACCTATTATCGGATCATCATTGTATCGACCGCCTTCGGCTCCCCGGCAGATATCGTTTCGATCAATCGGGAGAAGATTCAGAATCCATTATTCTCGAAGCGTTTTTTCACCAGCTCCATCTCATTCGAAGCCGATGGAACCAAGTATGAATTTGCCATGGTTTCCCGCAGGGTATTGGAAATGTTCATGTGGGCTCTCGAACAGACGCTTCCAATCCGGAATTGAACTGCACAATATAGAACGACCGCCCTATCGGACGGTCGTTGCAAACTAGTCCAACCGACAGGATCAAGCCCATTTCTCCATGTCGAGTTGGCCCATCCCCTTCGAGACCACAGTTGTACAGGTAAGGTCTCCTGTGACATTCAATGCGGTCCTTCCCATGTCGAGGATAGCATCGATACCTAGGATCATGGCGTACGCTCCGGCAACCAGGGTTCCTGCCTGAACCGGCAATCCCACCGACTCCAGTACCATGAGCAACATGAGGGCACCGGCTCCAGGAACACCCGCGGTTCCGATAGAAGCAAGTGTGGCGGTGATGATGATAATTCCCATCTGTCCGAGGGTGAAGCTATGTCCTGTGACCGTCAAGCTGATAAAGATTGCACACACGCCCTGGTAAATGGCTGTTCCATCCATATTGATAGTAGCGCCGAGAGGAAGGGAGAATGCATAGATGTCCTTCGAGACTCCCAAACGGGATGCGGCTTCGATGGTAACCGGCAATGTTCCGTTCGAGCTACGGGTAACGAAAGCCGTGATGAACGGATCCTTCGCATCCTTGAAGAAGCGCCTGATACTCAACTTGTTCAATTTGAGCAAGCCGCCATACACCAGCACCACATGGAGGAAGTATCCGAGGAAACAGGCAAGGGTAACGATCGCCAAGGAACCGGCGACCTTCGAGCCCTGCTTGGCAAATACTTCGGCAACCAGCGCCAAGACACCGATCGGAGCATATTGCATGATACCGGTGACCATGCGCATCATGACTTCCGCTGTTCCGTCGAACACCATATACAAGGTATCACCGGCTTTCTTGAGCCGTTCTTCCTTGCTGATCTTGAGGTAGGAGATACCTACACCGAAGATGATGGCGAAGAAGATGACCTGCAATACGACTTCATTCACAACAGCCTGCGCGACACTGGTCGGCACGATGTTGAGAAGTACGTTTGCGACCGACTGGTTCGCGGCAGCTTTGCCGGCAGCTTCGGCTGAGAGGACCGCCATGTCGGCGCTGGGCTGGAAAATCGAACCCATGACCAGACCGAGGAATACCGCAAAGGCAGATGTAAGCAAATAGAAAAGGACTACACGAATACCGACTTTACCGAGTGTCGCGGGGCTGATCGAGGCAGCACCGACAATCAGTGTCGAAAGGATGATCGGCATCATGATCATCTTCAGAAGCCTTACGAACAATGCTCCGAATGGAGCGATCCAAAGAATCTTCTCCCCGAGTGCAATTCCCAAAATAGCACCGAGAACCAACCCGATGAGAATCCGATACAACAGGTTGAAATTGAAATACCATCCGAGCAGCCCTTTCTTGAGAGGGGCCTTCTTTTGTTCTGCCATTTTTTACTCCTTCTCCTAGTGTTCTCCGAAGCAGGACGATGCATCCGCATGCTTCGGACATGTACGTCTAACTGTACACCCGGTTTACCAATTTTTAAACAGAAATATTTCCGATTTGTCGAAGTCTGGGAATGACGGAAAAACACCACTTTTTTCCCTGTCCCAGCAACAAGAGCGGTGTTTCAGGCTTCACGAAAATCGATTACCCGGATATGATGGGGCCATCATTCTCTTGAAGGAGCGGGACATGAATCCATTGGCAAAAGAACTGAACGATATTCTTGCGGGAACCCTGGCAGAAGAATTGCTCTCCGATTACGGCAAACGCATGTATTTCCCCAAAGGCATCATCAGCCAATCGGCTGAAGCGAAGCAAAAGGCCCACAAGTACAACGCGACGATTGGAATCGCCACCGAGCATGGCAATGCCATGTGCATTCCCTCCGTATTCGCCGAATTCACCGGTGACCTTTCCAAGAATGATGTATTCCCCTATTCTCCAACGGCCGGAGAGCTTCCGCTACGAAAGATTTGGCTGCAGGAAATGGTGAAGAAAAACCCATCCATGGCAGGAAAGACGACCAGCCTACCTGTAGTAACCGGAGGCCTCACACATGCAATCAGCCTGGCCGCATCGCTTTTCCTCGACAAAGGAGAATCGATTATTGTGCCCGACATGTATTGGGGAAACTACAACCTGGTGTTTACCGAACAACGGGAAGCCGAACAAGTCTCTTTCCCCCTGTTTGCAGATGGAAAGCTCAATATCACCGGGCTCTCGGAAACCATCGATGCGATTGAAGGTCCCCATGTTGCCATGATCCTCAACTTCCCCAACAACCCCACGGGCTATACTCCAACGAATGACGAAGCGGCAAGGCTTGT
Organism: Spirochaetae bacterium HGW-Spirochaetae-2; assembly: GCA_002839355.1. Taxonomy (GTDB): domain Bacteria; phylum Spirochaetota; class Spirochaetia; order Sphaerochaetales; family Sphaerochaetaceae; genus UBA8525. The sequence continues at coordinate 25,367 of PGXW01000013.1, read as the reverse complement.
CTCCATGCTCGTTTCCAAGGCACAGCAGGGAAGGAAACTGTTGATCTTCACAGACGACGCATATTTCGGACTTTTCTTTGAAAAGGACATCTGCCGGGAATCGTTGTTCTCCCTATTGTGTGACGCGCATGAGAACATCTTTGCAATCAAAGGTGATGCGGCGACAAAAGAGGAGATGGTCTGGGGCTTCAGGGTCGGATTCATCACGTACAACTCCAAGGGTATGACCGAAGCCCAATATGAGGCTATGGTCAAAAAAACCATGGGTGCTATCAGAGGGAACGTATCCTCCTGTTCCAAACCTGCGCAAAGCATATTGCTCAAGGGAATGCAGAGCGCTACGTACCATAAGGAAAAGGAAGCTGGTATTGCCGTGATAGGTGAACGTTACCGGTTGATGAAACAGGTATTGGCGAAATATGCCGGCAACGCATACTTGACTCCCCTTCCGTTCAACTCGGGATACTTCATGTCGTTCGTATGTGCGGGGGATGCCGAAAAACTCAGGCTACACCTGTTGGATACATACGAAGTGGGCACCATCTCCATTAAGAACGCTTATCTCAGGCTTGCCTTCTCAAGCACAGACCTTGAAGAGATCGAAGACTTGGTGAGAATCGTGTACCAAGGGGCAAAAGAGGTCTTCGCATAGGATTCGAGGTGGCATATATTGGCTGATCAAACTTTCCGGATTGGTGAGTTGGCCCGAAAAGCCAAGGTTACCGTCCGAACCGTACGGTATTACGAGGCTCTGGGACTGTTGAAGACCCAGGGCCGCTCGAATGGCGGACAGCGGTATTACACCGATACCGACCTCATCTATCTGCTGCGGATACTGCAATTGAAGCGGTACGGATTCTCCTTGGAGCAGATCGGCCGCATCATACGTATGGGTCCGGACGACTCCACCGGAAGAAAGCGAAAAACGGAGTTGCTCAAACAGTATCGCAAGCAGGTGACCGAGACGATCCGAAAACGCAAGGAACTCGACGCCCTGCTTGAAGAGTTGTCATGGCATGTTGAACAGTTGGAATCGGTCAAGGACGGCTTCCAATCCTGTCCCGGTCCAGCCTGTATCGAATGCGAGTTCAAGGACCGTTGCGATTTCCATCAACCGCCATTGGCCGAATCGAATAGCTTCACAAGGTAATTTCCCACATCTTGTGCATGCCTCAGGAAGGATCCCTTCAATCCTTCGGGAAGATACTGTGTAAAGAACATGACTTCATAGGTCAAATCGCCTTGATATCCAATATCCGCAAGCATCTCCATACAGAGTTCCCAAGGAACCGTTCCATAGAAAGGCAACAGGTGTTCGTCGTATAGGCCATGGTTATCCGCCACATGGAGACAAGCCAACCGGTCGCCCAGGGCCTGTAGGTTTTCCTTATGATATGCTCCGGTCAAGTGGGCATGTCCGAAATCATAACACGCGGCGACATTGGGACGATCGAAGGCATCGACGAGATGTACCAGATCGGAAATGCTCGAGGTGAATTCAGCTCTTCCCGTCTTTCCGAAATCCAGATTCTCCAAGGCAATTCCAGTTCCAACACCTGTCGCGGTTTCAACAAATGGTCCAATCCAGTCCAAATTCCTCTGCAGGGAACAGATTTCTCCTCCTGCCGAGAAGTCGGTCGCCGCATGCAACACTACCCAAGGAATTCCCAATTCCCCTGCGATATGGATCGTCCGTTCGATTTGCCTGTCCAGCTCATCCCCCGCAGCCGAATCCATGATGAAACGATCATGGGTATAGGGTGCGTGGGATTGGTTGTAGACCAAAGCGTACTTCCCCTTCAATTCGGCCAGTTTCCGGACATATGCCCACCAACCGGGGCCAATCAATTCCGACCAAGGATTCATCATCTCACAGAAATTCAAATCCAAGACCGTGAAGCCGGACGTTGCAAGGAAGGGTATGAATTCCACCATGGGAATCCGGTTCCCACCCCGGTTGTACGAAATGATATTTGTCGAAGTCGCTATTCGCATGCCTACTCCCTGTTCATCCGATTGTATTCATCCATATACCGGTTCAACACCGACGAGAGCTTCTGTACGGTCTCTTCCGTCCCCAGACCCTTCTCCAACATTTCCAGGATTCCGTTCTGGATTTCAAAATAGGCTTGGTAACTGTTGGGCCACCATACGCTCTGGATTTCAGGATTGCTGTCGTTCAATTGGTCGATGGCAACCTTGAACAGGGGATTCTTGACGATATGTTCCGTAAATTCGGGCAACCCGTAGGTTCCGAGGTTTACTGGGAAATATCCGGTCTTCTGGTGCCAGAACAATTGGGACTCGGCGCCCATGAGGTATTTCAAGAATTCCCACGATGCCTTTTTACCCGGATCATTGCGGTTCTCGAAGGCAAAGATCGCTCCGCCACCGATATTGACACCTCCGGTACTCTCGGAATTTACCATGGGGAAATACCCGACTCCCAATTCAAACCGATCGCCAACCGAATCGATCACTGTGGCAAGCGAGCTGGTGGAGGTTGCGAACATGGCTGTTTTTCCCGCAACGAACTGTTGGCGGACATCGCTTGTCAGGTTTCCCAGGCCACCACTTGCATAGACTTTCCTCCATTCATCGAGGAACGTTGCAAGAGTCCCTTCCGAATCGAACACCACTTTGGTCGGATTCCCATCGTGTCCATTGGACTTGTCGGTGAGATACGACACACCATGCTGTTGTCCGATCCAAGAGACCAGCTCGTATGTGGTGGGGACACCCGCAAATCCATATTGGACCACCGTTTTTCCATCGGAAGCATAGGTGACCAGCTTTCCGGCATAATCGGCCAATTCGGCCAAAGTCCGGGGAGGCCTTTGCGGATCCAGCCCGGCTTTCCTGAAAGCGTCTTTATTGTAGTACAGGAGGATTGTCGATGCATTGAAGGGCATCCCGATCAATTTCCCCTTATAGGTCATGGAGAGCACCGTTCCCGGCTGCAATTCGTCCAGGGTGAAATCGGGATCGGACTCCACAAGCAATTGCACAGGGACCATCATGGCCGAATCCCGCACATCCATGACTCCAGTCGCATCCAACTGCGCGAGATCGGGAAGGTCCTGTGCCCTATTCGCCTGCAACCCGGCACGAAGCTTGGTCGCAACATCCGCCGCTTTTCCCTGGTAAATCTCTTGGACAACAATACCCTTTTCGGTGCCAACGGTCGCATTGAACCTTGCTACCAGTTCAGTCATCGCCTCCCCCAGCAATCCGCTGTTGGAATGCCAGAATTCTACTGCTACCGGTGCGGTGGCTCCTGGTGTTGAAGTTGTATCCCTACTGCCCGAACCGAACAACGGCCCTGTACCCAGAAGTACCATGGCCACCAATAGAAAGGTTAATGAAAAAGTTCTTTTCATGTATGTGTGAATGTTCATTTCCGAATCTCCTTACAATATGGAATATACTGGATTCAACCGACAATGGCGCCGGATGCGATTCCCTCGACTATCTTCTTCCGCATCAAGAGGAAGATGATGATCGATGGCAACAGCAATAGTGATATGGCAGCGAAAATCGGCCCATAATCGAGACTGTCGGCATACCCTAGCATGGTAATCCCTACCTGGACTGTCCGCATCCCGGGATTGTTGGTCACCAACAAGGGCCATAGATAGGTGTTCCAGATGGTGACGAAGGAATGCAGGGACAGCGTCAACACAATTGGTCTGGACATCGGCAATACGATCGATGTGAGGAATTTGAAATCAGAGCACCCGTCTATCGCCGCGGATTCCCGGTACGTCAGCGGGATGGTCTTGAAGCTTTGACGCAACATGAACATTTGTACGGGGGCCAACAGATATACCGACATGATTCCCAGATAGGAATCGACCAACCCAAGTCGGCTGATGGTAAGGTAGTTTTCGATTATCAATGCATCCCCAGGCAACATCATGGTCCCGAGGACCAGGAAGAACAATACTTGTTTTCCCCTGAAGTTGAGGAAAGCGACTGCAAAGGCCGCCAGAATGGCGACAATCATCCTCAACAGCGACCCGACAAGACTTACCACCAACGAGTTCAGCATGAACCGCGCAAGCATGGACTCAGTGAGGGCACGGATGTAGTTCACCAGTGAAATGGTCGAGGGAAATAGAGTCGGGGGATAGGTTGAGAACTCTCCGATTGTGAAGAAGGAGGCGCTGAACGCATAATAGATGGGGAAGACTACTACGAGTCCCAACACCGTTGCGCCTGTGGCTTTCACTATATCGCTGCGCTTCATGAAAGGGCTCATTGGTAGAAGACCCCCTTCCGCTCGAATCTAAAGGCAAGCAGGATCAAAAGGAACGTCAAGACGAACACCACCACACTGATCGCCGAACCCTTGCTATAGTTGCCGGCGGTAAAGCCTTCGATATACATCTGGTAGACAAGTGTTTGGGTAGACCGGTACGGTCCGCCGCTGGTCATTACCATAACCGGACCGCTAAGCAACATGCTGTCGCGCAATCTGGTACTGACAATGAAAAGGATTGTCGGAGATATCAGCGGCAATTGGATCCGGAAGAATTTGGCTATCGGTCCGGCACCTTCGATTTCCGCGGCCTCCACAATATGTCTTGGAACACTTCGCAACGCTCCTACAAGCAGCAGGAAGTCGAGGCCCATTGCCATCCAGACGCCCAGGAACACGATGGTGAACATAGCCCAGGCAGGATCATTGAACCATTGGATGGAAATGCCGAACAGGTGGTTCACCACGCCGATGGTCGGATTGAAAATCGCCTTGAATACAAGGGCAGCGGAACTCATGGCCACCGCCATGGGCATGATGAACAAGGTTTCGTTCAGCGCATTGAATCGCCTTTTCCTATACACCAGCAAGGCACATACCAAACAGAACACGAGATCTATGGGAATGAAGAATAGGGCGAAGCGGAAGGTGTTGACGAGACTCGTCTGGAAATTCCTATCGGTAAAGAGGGATTGGAAATTCTCCAATCCGACGAATTCGATTATCTTGCCCGAGAAATTGACCAGGGAGAGACTGTTCGCGATAGTCTTGAGGAACGGACGGTAACTGAAGAGATAGGCGAGCACCAGTGCCGGCACAAAGTACAGGTAGGGGGATAGGGTCTTTTTCATGCGGGCACTTCGCTTTTCCATACGCCCGTATGATAGTCACCGCCGGTAATCTTGACAATACTTTGAGATGTAATTCATTAAATAACCAAGAATTCCTTACGTATTCACACCCAACGTCAGCTTTTTTCCCGACCTCCTATATATTAGCTTGCTTTTTTGCCGCGATTGGATGAAAATCAAACGAGTCCATTGATCTGAAGAGCGTTATGTTTCACCCAGACCCTTGTTTTCCGACCGTAGGAGATTGCTTGATGTATTGGAATGCGGCCCCGGAAATGATTTCCGCTTTGGTAATAATAGTCATTCTCATAAACTCACGCGATGCCCACGCCATGCCCACCACCCGGGATCGGATGTTTACCTTCACGTTGTATTACTCGCTCTTCTGCTTCCTCTTGAATTTCGCCTCTATCCAAACAGTCTACCATTATCTCATTGTTCCACGCTGGGTGAACATGGTGGTCAATACAGCATATTTCGCCCTATACCCGCCGGTGACCTTGGTATTCATATTCTACATACTGCTGTATGCATTCGAGCAGGCGCCTCCCGAACATCGGGTCCGGCTCAAGACCACATCGGCAATAATACTGGGAAGCACCTTCGTTTATGAGGTTATAGTAGTTCTCAATTTCACATACGGGTGGTTGTTCTATCTGGATGAGACCAACAAGTATTTCAGGGGCCCTATAAATAGGATCTCACTAATTCTGGCAATCTTCCACATCATCGTCGGTTTGATAACCGTTTTCCGGGAAAGACAGTATCTCGACCGCTTCTTCTTCAAGGTGGTACTTTGGTTTCCCATGATATCCCTGGGCATCGTCATCGTCCAGATACTCTATCTGGAGATTGTCCTTACCGGGACCGCGTTGGCGATTGCGATCCTTTCGGTGTACCTGAACTTCCAAACCCGCAGGATATCGATAGACAACCTCACGCAATACCCGAACAGGGAGTCTTTCGTCTCAAATTTGGAAAACCTTGCCCACCACAACAAGAAAGCCATGGTGATGGTCGTCAGTCTGGACAACTTCAAATCCGTGAACGATACGTTCGGGCAAAAACGTGGTGACATGTTCATCAAATTGGTTGCGGACAAGTTGCAGGAGCTGTGCCCAAAAGGCCAGGTATACCGCTATGGAGGGGATGAATTGGGCCTCATCGCCGATTCGGTCAACGGTCAGTCCGTGGTTGAGCGAATTGCGAACCAGTTCACGTACCAGTGGAAGGTGGAAGGTGTCACCACCCGCCTCAGCGCATCGATTGCGACACTCGAGCTACCATTCAGGGCAGACCCGAGTGCAGATCCGATCACACTGCTCGATCATACTGTCAGGACGGCCAAGAACCGCGGGAAAGGACAAACGATCAATTGTGACACCATGATCTTACGCACCATCCGCCGAAAGAGCCAACTGTCCGACAGACTGTTGCAGGCTATCGCCACCGACAGCCTCTCCCTCGATTACCAACCGATATTTTCCCTTGATTCGGGCAACATGGAAATGGCCGAGGCTTTGCTGCGGATGGAAGACGAGCAGATGGGAACGATCCATCCCGCTGAATTCATTCCCTTGGCCGAGGAATTGGGAATCATTGGGGAATTGGGACGCTGGGTACTCGAAAAGGTATGCATCCTGCTCGATGAAATACGGTCGAAAGGAAGGGAAATGCCTGTGATCTCGGTAAATTTCTCCAGTTTGCAGTTCGCGGATGGAAATATTGTTCGCGACATCCTTGGAATTGTAAGCCATTACAGGATTCCAGCCGGGACAATAAACCTCGAGATCACCGAAAGCACATTCATCGGCTCTTCTTTCCATGAGGCATTGTCAGTCATGGAATCATTGATAGTCCATGGCATCAATTTCCACCTTGATGATTTCGGGACAGGATATTCGAACCTCTCGTACATGGTGAACCTTCCGTTCACATGCATAAAACTCGACAAATCATTGTTGTGGGATGTACAGGAACACAATCGGATGCACCATTTCATCGAGAGTCTCATCAAGGTTGTCCGACAGATGGATTTCCGGGTAATTGTGGAAGGGGTCGAAAACGAACAACAAGTTGCCTATTTGCGCAAGATTGGTTGCGATATGGTCCAGGGCTACTATTTCAGTCCACCTCTGGGTAGGTCAGATTTCATAAAAATACTCGAGTCCAAATCATTTCACCCTTTGTCTCCGATTCATCGCATGTGATGCTTGAGTCTCTAGTTACTATAAGGTTTACAGTGTCTCCATCACCCCTGTGATGGAGGCTGTTTTGGAAAACCTTGTGCTTATCCGCAATGCAAAGGCAATTGTGACTTGCGATGCGACCGACCGCATCCTGCACGACACGGATATCAAGATTGAAGATGGAAAAATTACCGACATGGGTCGGAACCTCGTATCCGACGGATGTGAAGTCATCGATGGAAGCCATGCATTCGTCTATCCGGGACTTATCAATACCCACCATCATTTTTTCCAAACATTCGTGCGAAACCTCATGACTGTGGATTACCCGAACATGCTTGTGGTGGAATGGCTGGACAATATATATAGGATCTTCAAGGAAATCGACTCCGATGTCATCTACTACTCGTCCCTGACAGCAATGGCCGACTTGATAAAGCATGGCTGCACCTGTGCCTTCGACCACCAGTATTGCTATACACGGAAAACTGGAGTCCAACCAGTCGATCGACAAATGGAAGCAGCAAACCTATTGGGTTTACGTTACCACGCGGGAAGAGGTTGCAATACCCTTCCCCGGAGCAAGGGAAGTACGATTCCAGATGAGATGCTGGAGACAACGGATGGATTCCTGACAGATTGCGATCGGCTGATATCTACCTATCACGACCCAAAGCCATTTGGTATGACGCGCATCGTGGTCGCACCATGCCAACCGATCAACAGCTATGACCATACGTTCATCGAATCGGTGGCTTTCGCTCGGGAAAAACACGTGCATCTCCATACCCATCTCGGTGAAGGGGAAAATCCGATCATGGTGGATCGCTACGGGAAACGCACCCTGCATTGGTGTGAAGACATCGGTTTTGTCGGACCGGACGTATGGTTCGCCCATGGCTGGGAACTTGCTCCCGAGGAACACGCTTCCCTGGCTGCACACGGAAGCGGTATCTCCCATTGCCCGGCGCCCGCAACTTTGGGAGGATTTCCCATCTTGGATATTCCGTCGATGCTGAGGAAAGGAGTCGGATTAAGTCTTGGTTGTGATGGTTCTGCAACCAATGACAGCTCCAATCTCCTCGATTCATTGCGCATGGCATATGTGATGCAAGCCTTCCACAGCAAGAGTCGCAACGGAGCACCTTCACCATACGAGTTGCTGAAGATTGCAACCATGGGAGGTGCCCGGACCCTGGGAAGGGAAGAACTCGGATCCTTGGAATTGGGGAAAGCCGCCGACCTGTTCCTTATCGACGTCGAAAAACTGGAACTTTGCGGAACACTCCATGATCCCCGCAACCTATTGGCTAGAGTCGGAGTCAGCGGACCGGTCGACCTTACCATGATCGCGGGAAAAGTCGTCTGGTCACACGGGCAGTTTCCCCATGTCGATGAACACCTGTTGGCCAAAGAGGGGAACCGCATATGCACGGAACGCATGGCCCCGCATTTCCCCATGGGGTCAATTGTATAAATCACCGGGAACAATCCCGTGAGGAGGAGATAACATATGAAGAGAATCGCAATCGTTCTGTTCGTAACATTGGTGGGCGTTGCTTGCCTGTTCGCAGGAGGAGCCTCGGAAACCAAAGCTTCCGATTCGATGAGAGTGGCTTTGCTGCTCAGTGGACCTGCCAATGACCAGGGGTGGAATGCCGTCGCATTCGCCGGACTGAAGGCTGCCGAAGAGAAGTATGGCCTTCAAACCGCCTACTCGGAACATGTCGGAATCGCCGATGGCGAAGCTGCCTACACTGACTACGCCTCCCAGGGATATGATCTGGTGATAGGTCATGGCTTCCAATTCGGAGAACCGGCGGTCCGCGTATCAAACCGATTTCCGAATACCAAGTTTATGGCGATTGAATCCAATGTCTACTCCAAGAATGCCGCATCGTATGTTATGGCATGCGAGGAAGCTGCCTACTTGATGGGAATGCTCAGCGCATCCATGTCGAAGTCAGGCAAAATCGGTATGGTCGGAGGTTTCGAACAACCATCAATCGTGAAGGTAGTGGAAGCCTATAAATTGGGAGCCAAGTCCGTGAATCCCTCGATAGAGGTTTTAGAGGCATATATCAGTAGTTTTACCGATGTCGCCCTTGGCAAGGAAGCAGCGATCGCAATGGCCGACCGTGGTGCCGATGTCCTTTCCCACGTGGCGAACCAAGCTGGAACCGGTGTCATCAAGGCAGCCGAAGAACGGGGGCTCCTGGCAACTGGAGACTCATACGACCAGAATGCGATTGCTCCCACAACGGTGATGTGTTCGACCATATACAGCGTTCCCATGTTGGTTTTGAATGCTGTTGAAAAGGTTCAGAATGGAACATACGAAGGTGGTGTATTCTATCTTGGCATGCAGGATGGAGTTGTGGATATCGCTCCATACAATTCTTTCGATGGGATCATACCGGATTCTGTGAAGACGTTGATTGCAGATACCAGAAAATCGATTCTCAACGGGAGTCTCAAAATACCGATGATCGAAACACCAACCCGGAATTGAACGACTACGGGGAAGCGGCAGTTTGCCGCCTCCCCAACTGCAAGCGGGAGGGAACAAATGCCGGTACTGGAAATGAAGGACATATGCAAATCTTTCTTTGGCACCTATGCCAACCGTGATGTTTGCCTAGAAGTCCGTGAAGGTGAGATCCATGCCCTTCTTGGAGAGAACGGTGCAGGCAAGACTACGCTCATGAACATTCTCTACGGAATGTATCAAAAGGATGCCGGGAGTATCACGATCGATGGACATGAGATCGTTTTCAAAAGTCCAAAGGACGCGATAGCCCGGCAAATCGGCATGGTTCACCAACATTTCACTTTGGTACCAACACTCACCGTGCAACAAAACATCACCTTGGGATTGCGCGATTCGGGATATCCCTTCTCCCGTGAACGCGCTCGATGCGAACACATCGACAGGTTGAGTGATTCCTATGGATTGAAGACACATTCGCGTGCACTGGTAAAAAATTTGTCCGTAGGAGAAATGCAACGTGTGGAGATCCTCAAACTCCTCTACCGGAAAGCGAAGATCCTCATTCTGGACGAACCGACGGCTGTGCTCACCCCACAAGAATCGGATCATCTATTTGCGATGTTCAAACAATTGAAGGCTGAAGGATGTTCGATCATTGTGATCACACACCATATCCAAGAGGTGTTGGACCATTGCGACCGGGTGACAGTATTGCGCGACGGCTGTTCGATATCCACTGTAGAAACAAAGGGAATCGATGCGAAACAGCTGTCCACGATGATGATCGGAAGAGAGCTGGTGCCTGTTGCCCGGGAACGGCAAAACCATCACATGGACGCACCGGTACTTGAGCTGGTGGATTTCGGGTTTAAAAGAAACGGTGGGAAAGTTGGTAGCGTGAATCTTTCGCTGAGGCAATCGGAAATACTCGGAATTGCGGGAGTCGATGGAAACGGACAGAAGGAATTGCTTGAAACGCTGATGGGATTACGGGACCACGAGAAAGGAAAGATGGTCTGTTGCCAACAAGATATCTCCAATGCTTCCACAGCCGAACGACGATTGGTAGGAATCGGTTACATTTCCGATGACAGGCATCGTGATTCACTGGTACTGGATATGGGTATCGCAGAGAACCTGATGCTTCGTCCTGCCCGATCTACCGCCGCCACACAAGGGCATATGGTCAATAAACAGTGCATGCTGGAACAGGCAACACGCATTGTCAAGGAATTTTCCATCAAATCCCACGGATTGCAGGAGCCGATGCGATTCCTATCGGGAGGGAACCAACAGAAGTTGGTGCTTGCCAGGGAGTTTATCGGCTCTCCGAAGATCATCATCGCATTCCAACCTACCCGGGGACTCGACATTGGGGCAACGGAATTTGTCCACAACCAACTGTTGGCCATGAGGTCGGCAGGGTGTGCCACACTTCTGGTAAGTACGAATTTGGAGGAGATATTGCTCTTAAGTGATAGGATCGCCGTTATACATGAAGGGTCAATTATGGATACGATTGAAAACAAAGCGGTCGATATCACCCGAATCGGTCTACTCATGGCCGGGGTAAGAACAGAAGGGGCAGCACGATGAAACGGCGAGATGATGAATGGGTTTCGTTGTTGATAGTAATCGGTGCGACTCTTCTGGTTGCCTTCGGACTGATCGCATTGGTCGGTAGCAATCTCATGGTGGCTGTCTCAAGCTTCCTCCGGGGAATTTTCGGCTCATCCTATGCGATGAGTGAAGTATTGGTGCGCGCGACACCACTGATGCTGGCGGCATTGGGAGTGTCTATCGGTTTCAAGACAGGATTCACCAATCTTGGAGCGGAAGGACAACTCTACATGGGCGCTATCGCTATCACTGCAACTGCACTGGTTTTTCCCGGTTTGCCTCCCATTGTCATGATACCGCTTGTAATTCTGGTCGGATTTGCCGCAGGAGGGGCCTGGGCATTGGTTCCAGGTTTCTTGAAGGCACGATTTTCCATTTCTGAAGTCATCATGACCATCATGCTCAATTATGTTGCCATAAATTTGGTTGGAATTCTTGTACGAACCGGTCTGAAGGATCCCGCCTATCCATACCCGATGTCACCAATTTTACCGGAATCGGCCAACTTCATGCAGTTGTTGCCTCCGACGCGCATCCATGCGGGCCTCGTCATGGCATTGTTGATGGTAATCGCGGTCCATCTATTGGTTTTCCGTTCCAGACTGGGATTCGAGATGCGGGCAGTCGGGCTCAACGGAAGGGCATGTCATTGTAGCGGTATACAGGTCAATCGTGCCACAATACTCTCGGCTATTGCTGGAGGAGGTCTCGCCGGGCTTGCCGGAGTCAGTGAGATTGCGGGTTTGCACCATCGGCTCATCGAGGGAATCAGTCCTGGATTTGGCTATGTCGCCATTATTGTCGCATTGCTGGGAAAGAACCATCCGTTCGGTATCGTGTTCGCTTCGATCGGGATTGCCGCCCTGCAAATCGGGTCCATGGCAATGCAACGTACGGCAGGGGTTCCCACTTCCATTGCCTCCATTGTCATGGGTGCCTTGATCCTATTCCTGGTGATTCGGGACTCACGCCAGAGCATTGCGATATTGGAAGGAGTGTGATCGATGGAACCGATTGTTGTTGTCACCACGTTTTTCGCTGCCTCGATACGTATGGCCATCCCGTTGGCTTTGGCTGGTTTGGGGGAGAGTATCTCGGAAAAGAGCGGTCTGCTGAATATCGGAGTGGAAGCAATCATGTTATGCGGCGCATTCTTCAGCTTCATGGTGGTTTTTTCCACTGGCAGCTTTTTCTTGGGAATCTTAGCCGGAATGTTGGGAGGCCTGTCGATGAGCATGCTTCATGCACTCCTTTCTATCCGATTCAAGGCAAACCAGACGATCGTGGGGTTGGCCCAGAACTTTTTGGCATTGGGACTCACCAGTTTCCTGTTTCTCATGAGCTTTGGCCAGACTACGACCCTACCCTCGACAAAGGTGTTGGGGGACTTGCCGATTCCTCTACTTTCGAGTATTCCGTTTATCGGTCAGGTGCTGTTCTCCCAGAATCTATTTGTCTACCTGACGTTGGGATGTATGGTGCTCGCCCACATATGTTTTTATAAAACCGATTTTGGAGTTGCTTTGCACGCAGTTGGGGAACACCCTATAGCAGCCGATACGGCTGGTTTGCAGGTACACACGATCCGTTATATCGCCGCGTTGTTCAATGGCATACTCGGAGGTCTCGGTGGTGCGTATCTGACAACTGTCAAACTCGGTTTTTTCCAAGAGAACATTACTGCAGGAAAGGGATACATCGCATTGGTTGCTGTCATCTTGGGAAAAAGGACACCTTTTGGCATATTGGGTGCAGCCCTGGTAATTGGAGGAGCGGAGGCGTTGCAGATACGTTTGCAAACTGCAGGAACAGGAATTCCTTCCCAATTGTTCGCAATGTTCCCGTACCTCATGACAATAGCGGCGCTATTGCTGACCATCGGATCCGCCCACGACCCTGCCGCCCTCGGAATTCCATATGACCGTGACAAGCGATAGGCAGGCAGTGTGGAGTTGACAAACCTATTCAGCGGCTACTATCCTCTGCCCCATGAAAGATGTCTTCTCGATTGGCGAATTCAGCAAATTGTTCAAGATCGATGTTCAAACACTGCGGTATTACGATTCGATCGATTTGATGGTCCCGGCGTTCCGGGATTCGACCACAGGGTATCGATCGTATAGATTCGATCAAGTATACCAGTTTGCCAAAATACGGTACTTACGGCAACTTGGCTGTTCTCTCGATCAGATACGGGATTGTGTGCACGCGCGGGATATCGGTACTTCGATGCAAGTTCTGAGGGAACAATCCGAACAATTGCGCAAACAGTGGGAACACTTAATCAAGATCGATTCGGTAATCCAGCGGAAACTCAGTTTCGTGGAACAATCATTGGCGTCCCTGGAGATTGGATTTATGGGCGTCAAGACATTCCCAGAACGTTATTATATTCCCATTGGCAGTGAAGAAACCCTGTATGCATCGGAGGAATTCTATTTCTATCCAACACTGGTCTTCTATTGTGGGGAAGAGAAAATATTCGGCTCCTACCTCCATGACTGGTCGGAACAAGAGCTTCGTGATGGGCGAACCAGATCTATCCGGTTTGAGACGATTCCTGCAGGAGACTATTTCTGTGCGTATCATACAGGTCCATACCATTTGATGCACGAGACTTTCGAACGGATGCGCACCAACGCTGGGGAATTGGTATTGGGCTCCGTACCGTTGGATATGAACATAATCGACCAATTCGTTGAACGGGACAGTAACAAGTATATTACCGAAGTTCAGATACCGATTCTAGGATGAAGCGGCTAACCAATGTAGATTTTCAGAATTCATCGCATCCGATATAGTCTGAAAGGACCACACCCCTTGACTAAGATTATCCGGTGAGATAATTTTGTCTATCACGCTGCGATACGAACAACTCAGAACCGAGCTGTATGGATGTTGCAGACTACTACAACTGGGGGGGGTATAGCTCAGTTGGCTAGAGCGATTGGTTCGCAATCAATAGGCCAGGGGTTCGAATCCCCTTACCTCCAATAATATCTCTTGGTAATACCGAGAGATATTTTTATATTCAGTGGTCAGTGGCAGCAATTTCCCATTCCCAATCCTCCGAGACACTCAACATATCCATCCCGCTGCCTCTCTCTTACGAATGGGAGAATCTTACAATTCTTGTGTGTACGTTACCTTCAAATAGTTCGTTGATTTTTCCTAAAACTACTGTCGGTTGATTTTGGAATTGTTTCAGTATCGAATTCCCTTGAACAAGCCCGTTATTCTTATATATTTTAATGAATTAAAACTTACTAGGCTCACTGGATACTGATCAATACCAGCGTATTACCTAGCATTATTCAATATTTCTATTTCCTGACAGTATTTTATACCTTGACAAACAGGAAAACCGATACCTAAGATACAGACATAAGCGTTAACGTAAACGCACAGGTTTGAAAACAACCCGCTGAACCTGTGTGCAGGAGAAGAACTATGGATAGGAAGCCGATCGGTGCGTATGAGTTTTGGTTCGTGGTCGGTTCTCAATTTCTCTATGGTCCGGAGACATTGGCACAGGTGGCATCCCACGCCGAACAGATGGTGGAGGGGCTCAACTCGTCCGGGATTCTTCCGGCCAAGGTAGTGTATCGAGCTACTGTGAAGACTCCACAGGAGATCGAACTTTGTGTCAGGGAAGCGAACTATGCTGAAACCTGCGCAGGAATCATCACCTGGATGCATACGTTCTCACCTTCGAAGATGTGGATCAATGGCTTGAATCTACTGCAGAAACCATATTGTCATCTCCACACACAATTCAACCGCACAATCCCCGATACTGAAATCGATATGGACTTCATGAACCTGAACCAATCGGCCCATGGGGATCGCGAGCATGCGTTCATTGCCGCCCGGATGCGCATTGGTCGTAAGATCATCACCGGATTCTGGGAAGATGCACAGGTTCGACAGTCGCTCGGATCCTGGATGCGTTCTGCAATTGGAGCTGTTGAGAGCCGGAAGCTCAAGGTGATCCGATTCGGCGACAATATGCGCAACGTGGCCGTTACGGAAGGAGATAAGGTCGGGGTACAGATGCAACTTGGTTGGCAAGTCAACACGTGGGGTGTCGGGGACTTGGTCAGGGAGTTGGAGACAGTCACCGAAGCAGAGGTCGATACGCAGATGCAAGCATATCGCGACACGTACGAACTGGTCACCAAAGAGGTGGAAACGGTCCGTTACCAGGCCAGGGAAGAGGTCGCCATGCGAAGATTCCTTGAGCGTGAGGGGGCACAGGCCTTCTCCAATACATTCGAGGATCTTCAGCAGATGCGTCAGCTTCCGGGACTTGCAAGCCAGGACCTCATGAAGGAAGGATATGGCTACGGGGGAGAAGGGGACTGGAAAGTGTCTGCAATGACCAGTCTGATCAAGCGAATGACCGAGGGGATGGGAGGAGGCACCAGTTTCATGGAGGACTACACCTATCACCTGGAGAAGGGAAACGAACTCTCCCTCGGTGCCCACATGTTGGAGATTTGCCCCTCGATTTCAGCAGATAAGGCACGGATCGAAGTCCATGCTTTGGGAATCGGAGGCAAGGAACCTCCCGCACGATTGGTCTTTGAAGGCCATCCTGGGAAGGCCGTGCTGGTATCGTTGGTGGACATGGGTGGCCGGGTGAGGCTCATTGTCAACGATATCGAGGTGGTCAAACCGATTTTCCGCATGCCGAAGCTGCCGGTCGCTCGGGTGATGTGGCGCCCCGAACCCGATTTGAACATGGCAAGCCATCTGTGGATGCTTGCCGGTGGAGCCCATCATGCGGTACTCAGCTACGATGCGACTGCCGAGATGCTGGAGGATTGGTGCGAAATCATGGCTATCGAATTTGTCCATATCAACAGGGACAGCACGGTAGCTTCGATGAAGCAGCAACTTTTCCTTTCAGACCTTGCGTGGAAACTCCGCTGATCGGCTTGTCGGGGGCAGCTGCTCAATATACAACCTTGCCCTTTTCCCTATACTCGTCGTACAACACCTTGCAGGCATCATGTTCCAACTGAAGCAAGGTGAGGATGCCACCATCGGACCGTTTGCCTTCGATGAACCGATAGATGAAATCATCCCGAAAACCGATCTCCTCGGCCTCCTTGGCATCGCACCCGAAATAGACCGTATCTATGTTGGCCCAGATAATCGCCGAGAGGCACATGGGGCACGGATAGCCGGTCGCGTAGAGGACACATCCGGTAAGGTCGTGGGTCCCGAGTACCCTTCCCGCCTCACGTATTGCATTGACCTCGGCATGGGCCGACGCGTCATGGTCTCTGAGAACCGAGTTTGCCGAAATGGCGACCAGTTGCCCATCCTTGATGATAGCCGCACCGAAAGGCCCCCCGAAGTCTGCCCGCATATGCTCCCGAGCCCGATCTACCGCAGCCAACATCGCTTCGTCCGGTCGAATACCCATGGTTGTCCTCCACGTATGAATATACCACACGAACGGTTGGATTGGGAATTTTCGATTGTCACCTGAAATCTGAAAAAAGGGTGAGATTGCCCATTGCCGGAGTCAACTCGCCCTTCCCGATCCGGCGGATTGTCTCGACTACCCGGTCGTTCACCGGTGTGGGAACCAGTGCAATCCTTCCCTGCGCGGAAACGACACCGTTTATGGCATCGACCTCGCATGGTTTTCCCTTCTCGATATCCTGCAGCATGCTTGGCTTCAATTTGGTGTGCTTTTTCATGGCGAAGGGAATCAACATGTAGGAAATCCATTGCTTCAACGGGTTGTGGTAATCGAATAGACGCACGATATCCTTGCCTTGGATCGGCTCGATCGTCACACCCAGTGCTTGGGCGGTATCGATGCACTCCTTTATGACCAGTTGGGCCAATCGGCGCGCCCGCCTGTTGGAAGAGACATCGCCGAACGTACAGCCCAAAGCAGTTGCCATGCCGCTGAACGAAGCATTCACCAACAATTTCGACCATCGGGCTCCCATGAAATTCGGTTCGACCACCACGGTTCCCATTGTGCGCAGGATTGAAGCAACCACGTCGATTTTCGTTGCATCGCCACCTTTGGGAATACCGAGATTGAAAACAAACGTATCGGCGGCACTGGTCAATGCGGCGACTCCTGGTTCCAGCAATGTGGCACCCCATCCGACGGCGCACCCCATGGTGTGCTTTGCTCCGAGAATCCCGACGATTTCGGGTTCCGGAAGACCGTTTTGCAGGGTGCAGAGTACTCCATCGGAGGCCAAGAACGGTTTGAGCGATGCCACAACCGATGCGTTCTCCAACTGTTTGGTCAACAGGAGTATGACATCGTAGGTCCCGTGCATCTGCTGGGGCAGATACGCGTTCACCTCGACGTCCATGGCAACGGCACCTATGATCCGGGCACCTTTGGTCTGCAGTGCCTCCACGTGGGCGGTATTACGGCTAATGAGCTCGACATCCAAGTCTGCCTTGGTAAGATATGCCCCGAGAATTGTACCGAGTGAGCCGGCTCCATAGATCGCTATGCGCATTGGGTTCTCCTTCTCTCCAACGATTATACGAGAGCCCCACCACGCCGTCCAGCAAATCTAACCGATCTTCTTCGATTTGGTTTCGATGTCATGATTGCGCAACAACACCTGCAAACCCCTGGCCTCAATGATTTCCCGTGCCATCGATACGGCATCATCCGTCGGTTCCGGAGTGCCAAGGAGGGCATACTGGTATCCCAGCTCCTTCCATTTGAATTCACCCATCTTGTGGAACGGAAGCAATTCCACTTGATCGATACACCGGTACTGCGCAAGATGGTCTGCCAACGTGTGCAACTGCTGCCGCTCGAGCGTCCAACCGGGAAGCAGCACATGCCGCAACCACACGGGTTTCCCGATGCTCTCCAAATAGTCGAGCGTTGCGAGGGTTTCTGCATTTCCCCGCCCTGTGAGACTCCAGCATTGCTTGTCGTCGATACTCTTGATATCGAGCAATACGAGATCCACCGCATCGAGGACAGCCCTTGAACAGTCCAGAGAAACGCTACCTGCCGTATCGAGTGCGGTGTGGAATCCCGCCTGCTTGGCCCGTTCGATGATATCCCTGGTGAACCCGGCTTGCAGCAGCGGCTCTCCCCCACTCACGGTGATTCCGCCTGAACGGATAAAGGATTTATAGGAGAGCATGTCGCGGACGACGTCCTCCGAATCGGACTCGCTGCCACACGCGCTGTTCCAAGTATCGGGATTGTGGCAATACTTGCATCGCAAGGCGCATCCTTGCAGGAATACCACATAGCGGACTCCGGGACCATCGACAGTCCCGAAGGTTTCCACAGAATGGATTCGACCTTTGATTCCCATGTCATGCCTCCTATAGATACTCGTGGAAAGTCCGGTGGATAACGTCCAACTGCTGTTCCCTCGTGAGTTTGATGAAGTTGACAGCATATCCGCTGACACGGATGGTGAGCTGCGGATACAACTCGGGGTGCTCCATCGCATCGAGCAGGATCTCGCGATCCAAGACATTCACATTGATATGGTGGCCGGTTTCATGGAAGTAGCCGTCCAACAGGGTGACCAGGTTCCGCACCTGCTGGTCCCGGCTTTTCCCCAAGGCTCCCGGGATGATGCTGAAAGTATAGGAGATTCCATCCTCGGCGTCATCGTAAGGGATCGCGGCGACGCTTTTCATGCTGGCAACACATCCTTTGGTATCCCTTCCGTGCATCGGGTTCGCTCCTGGAGCAAACGGCTCTCCCATTTTCCTGCCATCAGGGGTTGCTCCGGTCTTCTTTCCGTAGACGACGTTGCTGGTTATGGTAAGTACAGACAACGTGGGTACGCTTTCCCGGTAGGTGTGGTGTGTCCGCAACTTCCGCATGAAACTCCGTACGATATCAACCGCGATAGCATCGACCGCCGTATCGTTGTTCCCATACGCCGGGTACGTTCCTTCGATGGAGAAATCGACCACCAGGCCGCGTTCGTCCCTGATCGGCTTCACCCTGGCACGCTTGATAGCCGAAAGACTATCCGCCACCACGCTCAATCCGGCGATTCCACCGGCCATGGTCCGAAGCACCTTCTCGTCATGCAGAGCCATTTCGATCCGCTCGTAACAATATTTGTCATGCATGTAGTGGATGATATTCAGCGTATCGATATAGAGCTTGCCGAGCCATTCGCACATGGCATCGAATTTCCGGCGAACCTCATCGTAATCGAGATATCCATCCCCGACCGGAGCCATTTCCGGGCCGATTTGCCGTCCATCCAATTCATCCTTACCTCCGTTGATCGCATACAGGAGGGCTTTGGCGAGATTCACCCGGGCGCCGAAGAATTGCATCTGCTTGCCGATTGTCATCGCCGAGACACAGCAGGCGATCCCGTAGTCGTCACCATACTTTGGTTTCATCAAATCGTCGTTCTCGTATTGGATCGAAGAGGTCTCGATCGACATGGCGGCACAGTACCGCTTGAAGGGCTCCGGCAAACGCTCGCTCCACAGGATTGTCAGGTTCGGTTCCGGTGCAGGTCCCAGATTTGTCAACGTATGGAGGAACCGATAGCTCATCTTGGTCACCATGTGCCGACCATCCTCGGCCATACCTCCAATGGTTTCGGTCACCCAAGTGGGATCCCCGCTGAACAGCTCGTCGTATGCGGGGGTCCTGAGGAATCGGACGATGCGCAGTTTCATGACGAAGTGGTCGACAAACTCCTGGATTTCCGATTCGGTGTACCGTCCGGCGGCAAGATCGGCCTCCGCGTAGATATCGAGGAAGGTCGAAACCCTCCCCAGGCTCATCGCGGCACCGTTCTGCTCCTTGACGGCGGCCAGGAAGGCAAAATAGAGCCATTGGATCGCTTCCTTGGTATCGGTCGCCGGACGGGAGATATCATAGCCGTACGATGCGGCCATGTCGGTCAGTTCCTGCAGCGAACGGATCTGCTCGCTCAACTCCTCCCGGTCGCGCATGGTCTTCTCGTCCATGCTATCGAAATACGCATGCTTCTTCGCATACTTCTTCCGCTCGATCAACTCGGCTGTTCCGAACAAGGGAACCCTGCGGTAGTCGCCGATGATCCTACCCCGTCCATAGGCGTCGGGAAGACCTGTAATGATACCGCTATGGCGGGCTTTCTTCATCTCGTCTGTATAGGCATCGAATACACCATCGTTGTGCGTTTTGCGGTAATTGAATATATCCTGGACCCGTTCGGGAACTTTCCGCCCATAGGCTTCGAGTTCCGTGTGTATGAGTCTGATACCACCAAATGGCATGATGGCCCGTTTCAGAGCTTCGTCTGTCTGCAATCCGACAATCGTTTCCAATTCCCTGTCGATATAACCGGGGTCATGGCTGGTGATTGTGGAGATTGTCTCGCTATCGATATCGTACATGCCGCCACGGTCACGTTCGACCACGAGGGTGGCTGAAAGCTTACCCCACAGGGCCCTTGTCCGTTCGGTAGGCTGAGTGAGGAACGATTCGTCTCCATCGTACGGTGTGTAGTTTTCGATGATATGTGTTCTGGTATCCATTGCATTCTCCTATCGTGTATGTGTGTACCATGCGGCGAAGAAGTTTACTGTGATTCAAATCACATGTATGATATCGTAGTCGGGGAGGCGCCCATGGATTCGAACTGCATGTCCTGCACATGCCTACATGATCTCTGCTTGAGCAAGGTTCCGTTGTTTGCCAGTCTGGACCACGCGAACCTGGTGACCATCACTTCGCAGATGCAACACAGGTCCTACCGCAAGGGAGAGACCATCATCAGTGAAGGTTCGCACCCCCTGGGTTTCACCGTGATCCAGCACGGTAGCGCCAAGGCGTATCGCATTACAGCCGACGGCAGGGAACAGATCCTCTACATTTTCCCTACCCACGATTATTTCGGGGCCCGATTCCTTTTCACCGAGGATGCGGTACCCTATTCGGTCGAAGCTTTGGAAGAGACACAGGTCTGCATCCTCTCCAAGACGCAGCTCATGCAATTGTTGGCCGAACACCCTCCTGTCGCCTTGGAGTTGATCGAGGCAATGGCCCACCGCATGCGACGACTCGAACTGGTCGTGCAGAGCATGGGTGGTCGCAACGCCGAGATGCGGATTGCCTCCATGCTGCTGGAGTTCATGGACACATACGGGAAACAGACCGACAGGGGCATGGAAGTGACCCTTCCCCTCAGTCGTGAAGGGCTGGCCAATTATGTGGGCATGGCACGCGAGACACTGAGCCGCAAGCTATCCCAGCTTGAGGAGGAGGGAGTAATTGCGTTCATCGACTCCAGGCAGATGCTGGTGAAGGACCGTGGGATGCTTGTGGACCTGTCGGTGTTGGCCGCGGACTGATTAGACGTATATGGCGGCCATGGTGATGATGAGCAGGATCGATACCACTGTATCGAGGGACAGGGTATTAGCGACATAATCCATGTTGGGCTTGTCGTCCTGCTTCATGAAGATCGAGATGACAAACGGTGGTGGAGTCAGGAACATGACCATCATGGCATAGCGGTACATGGCATCCATTCCCAGCAACTTGTCGACAATGAACGTATTGAGCAGCAACACCAGGGCCAACGAAAGGACCTTGCGGACAAGAATGGTCTTCAGCGATGCGACCAGTCCTTCCTTCTGGATGCTGATGCCATACCCGATGGTAATGGCGATAAGCGGGACGGTGAGCCGGCTGAGCATATCGACAAATTCGCCGAGGCTGTTGAGAAACGGACCGGAACCGACGTATGGTTTTATGACACTGACAACCAATCCGCTGAAAATCGAAATGATCACCGGGCTTGAGGAGAACTGCCTCAACAGTGCTTTTGGGGAACTTATATCGCCCCGCTCCTTGATCAACAAGGCCATGAGCACGAAGAAAACGAAGATCACCTGGCCGAGATCGACCAAGGCAATCTTGCCAAGATGCTGCTGACCATACAAGGCGAGGAACAAGGCATATCCGAGCATCCCCATCTCGAAGCCACCCATCATCAAGGCGAAATAGGGCGACTCGATGCGGGATGGCCGTGCAAGCAACTTGCCGAGTACTACCATGAGGGCGCAAGAGGCGAACACAAGCACTACCAGGACAAGATAACTCGCCTCCACTTCAATTGCGGAGAATGCCTGGAACAGAAGCGCCGGCAAGGCCAGATTCGAAACCAGCTTCTTCATGTCCCCGATGGAACGGGGAGAGAAGAAGCTGATTTTCTGAAGAGCATAACCAACTATGAACAACAACAATACGGGAAATACGGGAAGCAGTGTTTCCAACATCTACAGCTACCCGATTAGAATGTATTGGTGATGTAATATTCCAATTGTCCGATCTGGAAAGCACGGTCCGCAAGAACTTCCTTGACCACGTCCCCAATGGATATGATGCCGACGACTGCGTCGTTGTCCACGACCGGTAGGTGTCTGAACCGTCCGGTGGTCATGAGCTGGAGACACTCGTCGAGGCTCTGGTGGGGTTTGACATAGGTGACCCCCTTGGTCATGACGTCGGATACGGAAACTGTCGTCGAGAATTCAATGCGCCCGGCGAGATGTTTGACCACATCGCGTTCTGAAAGGATACCCTTGATGGTACCGGCTTCATCGAGAACCAATACGGCACCGATTCTGTGCTGGGTCAATTTCAGGATGGCTTGTGCCAAGGTGTCGGAAGGAAGGACGGTCACAATCTCGCTTCCCTTCTGGTCAAGTATCGATCTCACTGTACTCATAAACGCACCTCCTCATACATGCGAACCGTTTGTCGGTTACCTTTCGATGTTACCCTGCAGATGTAGATTGCGCAAGTGGATTTGTTGGCTCGTCAGCTCCAATCGTGTGTTTTCAGGTCTGGTTGAGTAGCATTTGTACGAGAAACGATACCACCACAACTGCTGTCGAGATAATGAAACCATGCAGCATCGGCTTGAATCCCGAGCGAACCAGATGGACGGCATCCGTCTTCAACCCTATCGCGCCCAGCGCCATGACCATGCAGAACTTGCCCACCTTGGCTATGCCTGCGGCAGCTTCGGTGGAAAAGGTTCCGAGACTATTGAGCAGTACGACGGCCAGGAAAAGCAGGACGAACCAGGGAAAGACCGCCTTGAAGGAGAATTTGGCGCCGCCGCCTGTTTGGGATTGCTTGGCTACCGAACGCATCTGGATGAAGGAGAACACCAGTACTACCGGGACAATCGACAATGTCCGTGTCAGTTTCACCACGATGGCGAAATTGCCTGCCGCTTCGGAGAACGCATACCCTGCCGCCACGACGGACGAGGTGTCGTTCACCGCGGTTCCAGCCCACAGGCCGAATCCCAGGTCACTCATACCGAACGCCGTTCCCATGAGCGGGAACAGTACGACCATCACGATATCAAACAAGAACGTGGCGGAGAGTGCGTAGGCAACGTCCTGTGAATCGGCATTGATCACGGGAGCGATTGCAGCTATGGCCGAACCTCCGCAAATTCCAGTCCCTGCCGATATCAATCCCGATTGCCGCCATGGCATGCCCAGAAGCTTGCCGACCAGGTACCCGCCACCAAATGCCGTAGCCAAGGTGAACAGCATGACAATAAGGGAGAAGGCTCCGACTTGCATGACTTGCTGCACGCTCAATGTCACACCCATGCCAATGATGGCGAGTTTCAGGATCCGCTTTCCCGTGAAGGTGATTCCAACCTGGAACAGGGGGAACCGTTTTGCCAAGGGGTGGAATACCATGCCCACCAATAGCGCAAAGACCCCACCGCTTATGAGGTGCTTGGGAACGAGGGAGCTGAGCAAGTTTCCGGCCAATGCCATGGTGGTGGCAAATGCGATGCCGGGAACAAGGCCAAGGAACCCGCTGAAATATGATACCGATATATCTGATGTTCTTGTGTTCATGGAAATCAATGTATCGAAAACCTTTCATCATTACAAATTATATTTTATTATTATCACATAAATATTTTTAATAGGTGGTCATGATGCTTGATTTTCGGATCCACACGTTCCTTACGGTATGCGAACATATGAGTTTCACCAAAGCTGCCCATGAGCTGCATCTCACACAACCGGCGGTTTCGCACCATATGCATGCCCTGCAGGAACTGTATGGACAAGAATTGTTCACCATTGTCGGTCGACAAGTGGTACTTACGGAGGCGGGTAACCGGTTCAGAACCTTCGCCCAATCCTTGCAGTTGGATGTCAACCGCTTCATCAAGGAGTTCTCCCAAGTTTCGGAAATCGAGGTGGTCAAATTTGGCGCCACCTTGACAATCGGTGAATTCACCTTGCCTCCGATCATCCGCAATCTCATGCAAAGCAATCCGAAGCGGAACCTCACCATGCATGTCGACAACACCGAGAACCTCCTGGACATGATCGATTCGGGCCACATCGATTTCGCATTCATCGAGGGGGCGTTCGACAAGAACAGCTATGGGTACCGGCTCTTCTCCAACGAGCGGTTCATTGCTATCGGCTCCCATGCATGCAAGGCTCGCCATCCACATCCGACGTTGGAGGAATTGCTCGGTGAACGGCTGTTGATACGGGAAAGCGGGTCGGGAACCCGAGCCGTATTGGAACGGATTCTGGCGGATAGAGGCCTTTCGGTAGAATGTTTTTGCCATTTGGACGAAATAGGGAACCTGAACGTGATCAAACAATTGGTTGGTTCCGACAATGGCATTTCTTTCCTGTACGAGGCGGCTGCACGGGAAGCGCTCGAGGGCAACAGCATAGTCGAATTGGCGATTGGGGGATGGTCGGTCATGCGGGAGTTCAACTTCGTATTTTTGCTTGATTCCCGTTACGAATCGAGGTATTTACATTTTTTGGATGAATGCATATCCAATATGAATCCAATATAAAGAGGCTCTTGCAAAATAGCAAAATCCTAGCAATTTCTACAATCTGAAGCATCCCGAAAAGCCTACGGGTGCACAAAATTATCCAAAACAAGCCCCGGT
>PGXW01000012.1 GCA_002839355.1 Spirochaetae bacterium HGW-Spirochaetae-2 | reverse complement strand
CTTTATGTGCGGAATTGTATCAGACGATCAAATGGTCTTGTTGTACGGAACGGCGGTCTTGAATAACGGAATCACGGTCTTGTTCGCGCGGAAAAATCAGTTGTGGCAGGGCAAAGGTCTGAAGGGAAATGGAGTTTGCCGATACTTCGCTCGAAGGATGCCGCACCAGCTGGGGAAAAAAAAGCAGAGAACCGTGTATTTCTACACGATTCTCCACATGCAACCCAACGCCCCTGTATAACGAGAAAAAGCAAGCGTCTGAAGGGAGTCGAACCCTCGTCACGAGCTTGGGAAGCCATTATGACCATTTATTAGAATTATTCATAATTTATAATTAGTAGTTATTATTTAATTAAAATATATAGATTTAAAAATTCTTAATTTATCTTTTATACTAAATCTTTATTAATCTTCATTCTTCATAATTAGGTTTTTTGTTGTCATTTTGTTGTCATGTTGATCAATATTAATTACAGGCTTCAATTTTTATCTTTCCGAACTCTTAGTTGATGAACCAACCCCTTTTTATTTATTAAATAATCGTGATACATAAACCCTAGTAGTAATAAATCATATGTTCTGTCATACCATTCTTCTAATTCTGAATCTGGCATATCTTCAGTAGGAGGAAATGTTTTTGCACCTTTCTTATTATTATGCCTGATGTGCAATTTATTAAGACAAAAGCTAATATCCCTTTGAAGTTCAGTCTGATTTAAAGCCTTAAACTCTTCAATAAGAGGTTCGTATTTATCACCCATCGCTAAAAGGATATCCCTCTTCTTCTGTAAATCGCCTTTAAGTAAATAATGATGATATTTCATTAGTAATGTTGAAGTCTCCTCTGAAAGAAGTTCTGCAACTACTAAAGCAGAAGGATTTTCTGGAGCTAATATGTATGTGTCAATAATATTATCATGGAAGAACGAAAATCCAAGCCTCTCACTAATTTTTTGGCAATTATCATTTGCCAAATCGAGATTCGTTATTTCATAGAATCTATCCTCAAAATATTTCCTAAATTGTTCCATTACATTGAAAGCATATTCCAGATATGCCAGCCCTTCTTCGATCTCGATTTGGCTTTTATTAAGAATTTTGTCAATATTTAATCTTCTTCGAATATCAGAATTCGAAACGGAAGTATTCCTCCCTGCCCATCGGTGAACCTTTTGATCAAAGAAGTTTACAATCGTATCAACTACAGTACCACTCAACCCTCTACCAACTTGAACGTAGTTTTCATTAATGAGTTTATCGATGACTTTAAGTTCTTGCGATAGATCAAAATCACATAATTGTTCAAAAATATTTTTACGAGCCATTACATTTCTCCCTCAGGCATTCATTATGAATGATAATTACTTGGCATAAAAACTGATAAAATCGCTCACAACGTAACATATAAGAATTCATTACACAAATAAAACTAATGATATTTCTATTGAAAATTAAATTTTGTACAAAAGTGTTGACATCTTGTACATGTCGTATTATTGTAAGTCTAGATGTACAAAATATTGATAAATTTGTACAAAAGGAGATTAGGGTGGCTAGAATACCATTTGAATTGAATGATGAAATCAAAGATGCCTTTGTAGACCGCATCATGCTCTATGGAGAAAACTCCATTATTGCAAGTCGTCCATCTATGAGTCAGGTATTACGATCCGTGGTTTCGCTTGTAGTTACCATGGATGACTCGGTGCTTAGCGATTTTCTAGAACTGGCAGGAAAGGCTGAATCGATCCTAAGTGAATACTTGGAACTATTCAAAGAGTACTCGAAGAAAGGGTTAATCCCGAAAGATTTTCCGGTTATCAATCCCGAATTTGAGCAAACCTATGAACTCTTACGGGACGTAAGACTTGGAAAAATATCAGAAGATGAATTCACGGAAAAAATTGGCATGATGGAAATCACATTGTTGTCATACCGAAGGTTACAAAAGGATACATCAGAGACAATGAATCGCTATGCAAACAAGGGAATATTCCAATCCCATGATTCGATCACACAACAGATAGAAAAATCTTCTATTGCAAAAACCGTCGTTGACGAAGCAATAAGGAAAAATTTAGGAGAATAAGGAAAGGATAAAATTTTGGCTCCCAGTAGTTGGCGCTACCGGGAGCCAAGGAAGGTTGCACGAGGCGAACCCACCCTAGGATATCTATAAGATATGGTAAGTTTCCCTTGTTAGCAACCCTCACATCCGTGGAGGGAAAACATGACCAAATTGCTAACACTCGATGAAGCGGTAGCACTGCTTCAAGTCAGTAAGCCAACATTGTATAGGCTCACTTCTCAGCGAAAAATACCGTTCATCAAGATCGGTGGAAGTATTCGTTTTAATGAAGTGAAGCTCATTCAGTGGATTGACGAACGGACAGTCGTACCAGGGGAATCATATGGACG
Organism: Spirochaetae bacterium HGW-Spirochaetae-2; assembly: GCA_002839355.1. Taxonomy (GTDB): domain Bacteria; phylum Spirochaetota; class Spirochaetia; order Sphaerochaetales; family Sphaerochaetaceae; genus UBA8525. The sequence goes on along the minus strand of PGXW01000012.1, from coordinate 85,614 downwards.
AGAAACAATATGATTTATTCCCTGAAGAAAAACCTAAGAAGGATATGGAACAGGAGTCGAAAGACTCCGCTGGTTTATCTATTGTTCCATATCTCGCCGTTTCGGAGAAAACCACTAATAGTATACCTTCGAAGAACAACACGAAAGAATGGAAAGGATTATCTAAAGAACAAAGAGATTACGTTCGTCATGAAGGCGAATACTACAAAAAAACGATAGCATCGGAATATGAGAAAAGGAACGGTTTCCCACAGTCTTGGCAATTCCATCACATCAGGGATGCGTTTTATCGTGAACGTGGAGAAATTACCTATAAAATGGAGATATCTCATCATGCCTTGATAGTCAAGAAATCGATGTATCTACCTCCTGTGAGAAAATCGTTTAACGAACGATCAAGCATTGTCGAATATTCAATGAAAAGCAGGAAAAGATTTTTTGAAGCATTGCTGACAATGGATTGGAATACTATTCCTCAAGATACAATTCGTGAACTGACACTAACCTATCCTTCGATTTATCCGAAGGATGGGAAGGTGCTAAAAATGCATTTGGATGCATATGCAAAACGATTGAAGAAATTTGGCCAAGCTTATGGAGGAATAGCCTTCCCATGGAAAATGGAATTTCAAAGAAGAGGGGCTCCCCATTTCCATTTGATTCTCGTATCAGGAACTCCAATACCGTTGGAAGAATTGAGATCATGGGCATTGAAGTCATGGAATAATCTGGTATCGAAATGGATAGCAATCCAAACGGATTATCTGCAAGAGGAAAAGAAGGATGCAATCGAAAAGCATAGTAAAGCCTGCATTGAAGCCGATTGTGTAAGGAAAAATACCAAAGGCTTGGTCTGTTACCTCGTATGGTACATCGGGAAAAACAAAGGAAAAGCAAAAGAATATCAACATAAAGTACCGGAAGAATACGAGAATGTTGGAAGATGGTGGGGGTTCTATGGAAAAAATTCAGGATTGCTGAAAATGTTCAAACAAGAGGTTCATATAACTGAAGAGGAATATGAACATTATAAAGCAAGTATCTTAAAAAAATGGGAGTCAGAAGGAAAGCATTACAAAACTAATAAACAGAGAATTAGTTTATATGATTTATAGAGTTAATTGAAAATAAGCATAAAACATGTCGATGCTATATGTAGAGGTTTATCTCCAAAAAGAAATGTTCTTCTTTTTCAATTCTTTTAAGAAATCACAATAGAGTAAACTGGCATCCAGAACTTCATAAAGTAACATCCAATACTTATCTCTAATTCTATCATCTGGAAGGTTATTAATACTTAAAGCATATTGTTTGATTTTATCCATCAATTCATTATTTTGAGAATAATTACCGTATCGATATGCTAGAACTAGCAAGATACAATCATCTGCATTAAGAATAGAATCAATGTCCCCATTATTAATTTCCATTCTAATACCAAATTTAATTGCAAAATAGAAGACATAGCTTAGGGAGTCACTATTACCCGATAATTGACCTTGTCTGAATAAAGAAGGAAGAAATCGTTCAAGAAAACCATAATCGTCAGTGAATTTAAAGACATGCTCCTCCAAGTACGGTAAAAGATACGGATACAACAGTGATAATTGGAGAATCCTAAGGATATATAGTTTCCTTGCTCTATCAGATAGCTTTTTCTTAGAAACAATCTTTATTGCCACGTTAAGAACGGAATAATTACCCTTCTCATTTGCGAGATCAAGGGCAAAATCAATAAAAGAACTAATCGAAGTGAATCCAATTCCTTTTTGCTCAGGAAACAATGTGGGAAAAGGAAATCGCGAAAGTTTACCTATCCAATCATCATTAGAAAAATCCTTGAATAATTCAATTCTCGTCTTTTTGCTATTCAAGGTCAATTCGAACTTCTTCAGCTCAAGTTCAAGGCACTTAATAAATTTTTGTGCGTCAGTTTCATCTTTTGCATAATAATGATAATCATCAATATACCTAGTAACATTCATGAAGCCCTTCCGTGAAAGTTGAATATCAATCCTTGTTAGAATTAATTCTGCAATAATATTATAAGGATGAGGGCCAATTAACAGTCCATTAGTTTGAGCATCCTGAATATTACGCACCAATATATCCAGATCGTTTCCCCAGTTTTCATCCAGATATCCAGAAGAGTCTAATACCCTATACTTAGTTTTTCCTGATTTCTTTGGAAAGTTAAGTGAACTTTTGTGAGAATTTTTTGCTTGTTCAATGCCGTTAACTGCCCAAGGAATCGAGTGTGTGTAAATACTACCGAAACAATTCGAAATATCTGCAATAGCAATATATTTACATCCTAGAGAATGATTTATTTTTATCTCTTCTTCATCCCATCGATCTGAACCTTTATAATTCATATCAAAAATTGAATTGGTATTCTTCTTTCTTCGCACATGACAGAAATTGAATTTCTGGGGCACTTGCCCAATAAATTCGTTCACTAATAACCATTTCGCACTAAGAAAATGACATAGTGCCCAGTAAGATTCAGGGTGTGGAATAGCTAGTACTCTTGGGGTGTTTACATTCCTTGTGGCACGATATTCAACATAGTAATGGGGTCTATATCTTCGTGGCACTTTTGATGCTAAGTAATTATACAATTGCTCAGATTGAAAACAAGGGGGAAGCATATCAGCAAATAGCCCATACCCAAGTAAAGCTTGATACACAAATTTCGGATCGTCTAAATCTTTGTAAGCGAGTGGCATAATTATCATCCCTTTTCGAAGTTTTTAAAATATATTTGTAAGAAATTATAGCACAGCTTGGCTGTGATGACTTTTAAATATTGACTCAGACAAAACTATCCAATGAATGTTGAAAAGATAATAATTGATCAAAAACATCCTGTATCTTTGGATGATCATACCTATCGGTCATAGAATCGGTTCTATGCCCCGTCATGGACTGCAACACATCTTTAGGCAATAAAGGTCGTAGAAGCGTGTTGTAGGTGTGCCTGAAGCTATGTATGACAAGATTCCTATTCCCAACTTCAATACCAGTTCTTTTTAACGCTTGCTTAAAATGTCGGGACATGGTTTTTCTGGTTACAGACTTGGTGCGTTCACTACCGAAAAAGATCAAATCGTTCATCTGGTCGAACGTGGATTCTTTCAACCAATCCTGCAAATACTCATCCGCTTTCTTCGTAAGTAGGACAACTCTGGAATGTCCAGTTTTGGTTGTACCGAAAGTATCGTTATCCTTTACAGCTCTTTCAATGCGTAGTCCATTACGCTGATCATTCCAAATTATATGTTTCCATTGCAATGCCCTTACTTCTCCCGATCTCAATCCGGTAGTTGCAAGGATATAAAACATATAGGCATATTCTTTCCTTCCCCAAATCGAAATCATCTTTTCGATATCTTCGGGAAACAACAGGTTCAATTCTACTTTAGTGAATACTCCCCGTTCCTTCGAACTGTTAGCCATGGATTCTACAGTAGCAAGACAATTGAACGGTATGATGCGCTCTCTTTCGGCTTCTTTTAAAATAATGCGGAACGTGTAGAGAATATGATTCTTCGTTTGGTTTGACAAAGGTTTCTGGACTGGTAAGGCTTCTTTGTTTGATATTGCTTTTGGAATTTTATGATTTAAAAGACCGATCAACCAATTTTCTATTTCTACCCTATTCAATGATTCCAGCTTTCTGTTCCCGAACTTGGGGATAATATAGTTGTCAAGGTGGCTTCTGCGTGAACGGGCAACGCTTTCCGAAAAGGATTTACCCTTTGCATGCTGTCGTCGTATCCATGGACAACTCTCCCATTTGAAGAAGTTTTCCGTATACCTCTTCAGATTCATTGACTGCGGAGATAGTGAAGCGATGAAATCTTCCGCTACCTGTTGGGCTTCATACTTCTTGGTTTTACCAGTTGCCTTGTACAACCGCTTGCCGTCTACGTTGTAGTAGGTGAAGTACCAACTGAATTTTTTGTTGTCATTGAATCTCTTGTATAACGTGTATTGTTGTCGCATATTTGTATTTTGTTGTCATTCCTGTTGTCAGTCAAGGCATTTTTCAAAATAAAAACCCGTGCTACTCGTACACGGGTTTCACAAAGCCTTACAGTGTATAACTAAAAAAGAGAAGCGTCTGAAGGGAGTCGAACCCTCGTCACGAGCTTGGGAAAGAATTCTAGGCTATTGTCTAGTGTCATTTACACCACTATAGTATCATATGTTTCTGATATTAACACTAGAAAACGTCTCTTTTGTCTACCCTGTCTAAAAAGTGGTACCAAAAGTGTTCCCAGGGTAGTACCACTTTTTCCTAGGGGGACGTCACGAGCGTAGTAGGCTCGTATTAATGGAATTCGCCGTTACAGCAGAGATATCATTCAAGGTGCTTGAGTACTCATCACTATTGCAACCATATTTAAAAGCAGTATCTTTCAACTCAATGTGATATTCCCTGCTAAATATCTTTTTCGCTGCTGCGGCGATTTCATTCAGATACTTTTCAGGACCAAACACATAACAACTTCTTTTATTTTGGGTATATAATTCTTGAAACTGGCTAAAAGGGAAAAAATCACTGATTTTTCCAAATTCTTTATGGCTATTTTTATTAACTCGAACGTACGGCATGGAACCTTCTTTTAAAGTTGGTGCTTTTGGAATATCAATCCATATTTCACTTACTTCACAATCAACTCCTGCTTCTTTATGAATAATTTTAACCAGGCTCCTCAATTCTTTTTCCTTTTCTAATCTGTTAGCATCTGTGGAAAATATATTTGAAGCAAGACCTAATACGCCGGACTCAACGGTATTTTTATTTATGGTAACTGATCTCTTCAGTAATTTTCTATCAATAATATTTCTAATAAGCTGCCTCAACTTCTCATCTTTAGTAGAGTTTGATAAAGAATAAAAATCATATTCAGTAAAATAGAGAAAACTGACTGGATTTTTAAAATCAAGAACTTTATCAAACACCTTAACTTCAATTTTTTTATCGATAATATACTCAAATACACCTTTAAACATGCAGTCCAATGATTCAACTTTCTGATGGTTGTAAATAGAAGAATATAAAAACATTTTATTAAAAATTATTTGTTCAACACATGTAACACCAGAAATTCCTATAGTCAAATCATTTACAATCGAACCTTCTTTTGCAAATTTTGAAATATCAGACTTTTTAATCTCATAAAAAAGTCTATCAAGATCAATTTGAGCCGGGATGCCGCTAAAATGACTATCTCGACTAAAATAATCAATCTTGTCAGCATCAAAAGGGCCATTGATAAAACTGGTTAGATATCGTTTTCTCTCATCAATTGTTCGCCCTACAATCATTAAAGCAATTTCTTGAAGATCTACTTTAAATTTATCTCTCTCCATAAGGAGACTAAAATATGTATTAAAAGACTTTGATGTAACAATTAAGTACCCCAGAAACTCATGTGAAGCAACAGCAGCAAGATCATCAAACTCCTCCTCGATGAAATTTTCCAATAAACTGGAATACACTAGTTCCGAGGTGTGCGAAAAGAGACAATGCCCGATATCATGTAATAAACCAGCTAAACGGAGAGCAACAATATCGTTATCAGAAATTTCTTCGGAATCAGTGTTGATATGCTTACACATTTTCTCAACAAGAATGGTAACTCCAAGACTGTGTTCGAATCTTGAATGTCTAGCAGATGGATAGACATAATTAGCAAAACCCATTTGGGTAACCAATCTGAGTCTTTGAAATAGCGGTGTATTGATTATTGAGATTTCATATGTTTTAAAACGATTTGTGCCCCAAGTTGTATCGTGGATGACTTTTGAAGTTGGTACTTTTTCTAATTTTTCCGGAAGATTTTTCCTACAATAGGCATCGATATCAACCTTGAGTTCATCAAGTGTCATAATGCGTGAGCTACTTCTTTACTTAAATCATTTAAAATGGAAATCTCTTCAGAGTCAAAATCAACATTCAATTTTTCAAATAATTTATTAAAATTCTCTGACGCTGAATACATAACTAAATCTGGATTTTTTCTGCTCAGAGCTCCCGCATACTGAAGGTTTGAAAGAGCTTCATCAAGTGCTACAGAATAAGGACTGGCAGGGGAACCACAAAATTTAATTTTCTTCATTACTTCTTGGAATTTCGACGAGCGTTTTACCTGATAAAAAGCCTTGTGGAAGTTAAAAACATCAATTTTCAGACTTTTATCAACTGAATTATTAAAAAGATTCATTATCAACACTTCTGGAATTGCAGCTTTCATGAGACTTCCTTCAAATTGCATGACGCAAACCCATCTCGCAACATCAGCAACTCTAAACCCTCGATAATAATCGAATCACAGACATATAGAGGCTATCACTAGGATAGCACCCTGTCAATTGAAATACTAGAGGAAATGCTAGAGGGGCAAATTGTTTAAATCGATACAAATCTAGTATCCGCATGAGAAGGTCATAACACTATATTTGCTCAAATTGAAGTACAATTCCTACTTTTTATACAATTCAGCTAAACGTTTAATAATCAGTTCCAACCCACCAAGCTCTTCCCCACCCCAGGCATAATCCTCCAGGTCGTACGCCCACCGCATGAGCCTCGCATAGTTGCGGATCATCTCATCCGGAATGTCGGAGTCCTGGGGAACCATCTCCAACACCGGAGGGACCGGCCGGACCGCCTCGAAGGATGGGATATCCACCGGCGTGGGAATGTCACTTGCCGTCGCGCAGCCGACGAGTACGATTGTTGAAACTATCAGTAAGATCGTTGACCAGGTTGGCCTTCTCCTTCCTCTTCTGTTCATCCGGAACCTCCTTATCCTCGATATCCTGGACCGCCTGCACCACCTCTTCCAATTCGGCCTCGTTGCCCTTCTGCTTCAAGCGCAGCTTGTCCTTGATCCTGCCCGCCTCCTGCTCGAGTGAGAATTGGATCCGCAGCCTGTCGCGCTCCGATTCGGCTTCCTCCTTGGCAGAGCGTTCCTTGGAACCCTTCTTACGTTCGATTCCCAGCAGCCCCAGAAGCAATGCGAACAGGGCACCTGCAATTCCGATTATGATGTTCATGGCTGCCCCTTCTTCTCCTGGATCTTCTCCACCACCGAATTGGTCCCGATCGACGCGACCAACCCCAGGAAGAACGGGCTGAAGGTCAGCAGGAACTTCGTATAGGAGTCCATGTCGAATACCTCGAACCACGAACCGATGCATCCCACCAGGAACGCAACCACCAGTATCACCAACGTTATCTTTTTTGCCATATCAGCCCTCCTTGCCACTCTTGAACCCCTCGGTCGCGCAGCGAGAGAAGTAGTCCCGCATCTTCTGCTCCTGGACCTCGCTCTCTCCGTTGATCGAGTTCTTGCGGAACGCGTTGAAGATCACCGCGTCGTTCTCCAGCCCGTAGGTGAGCCCCTCGGCGATCCGGTCCACCAGCTTGAACAGCTTGGCCACATCCCCGCGCAGCTTGCGCACCTCGTCGTCTTTCCTCGATTTCCTGGACAACAGTCCGATTACCAGAGGCCCATTCACCAGGGTGATCACCCCGGTTATGACCGCGACCTTCACCAGATCACTCATCGTCACCCTCCATTTTCCTGAGACTCTTGGCAGACACTTGGGGAACTGACAGCAGGTTCGTGATGATGCGGAGAAATTTCTGGCCATCTACCTTGCGTGGGTGGAAGTACAAGTCACCAAGCATCCGAACCTCCTCAAGTGAATGAAATCGCGGATTTCACACTCGTCATCCTTTTTATATCGCCCGGTGTTATCGGCGATCCCCGCCTTCCCTCCGTAGTGAGCCAACTCTGGGTCAAGGAATAGTTGGACATCGGTGTGGCGATTTGGGGCTCGAAAGCTTTGTCCTCACTCCTCCCATACACCAACCTCCCCTTGACCGTCTCGTCATACGTGGTGTCTGCCCCAATGCTGTAGACGTTTACCCGCAGATGGGTCCTGTTGTGTTCCCCTGCGGTCAACCGGTGCTTGAGGCAAAACAGATACGAGTCGGAACCATCGTATGAATACCGCAGCGATGGGCCTATTCCATCGACCACCGGATTGTATGGACAACGGACCCTGTAGGCGGTGCTGGTGTCCCTACCGTCCGTGTAGGAATGTAGGAATACCCACGCCTGCTGGGATATCGAATACCGCCAGAATTCAACATTGACGGATGGATTCGCCTTGAATATGCTGCTCGGGGTCCCGGAGTAATGCCTCACCCACAGGCTGTTGGCAAATATGTAGGTGAAGTAATCGGCTCCATACCAACTGTAATTTCCCCACGTATACACCAAGTCCGTGCCCAGGTTGGCCTTGTTTATCGAATCGCCTGCCGTAGCCATCAGTTGAACACCGCCCCGTAGACAATGTCCGCGTTGACAGCCTGGAAATATCCCGAACCGAACGGGCTGGCCGCCGTGCCGACCGTACGTGTGCTGTTCGCGGGAATCAGGTTGTCTGTGAGCAGGCCCCTCTCTTCAGTCACATACTGCAGGGATCCCGATATCTGGTGCCATCCGGTATATGCGAAATCGCCCGAATCCACCAATGAGGACAACACGAGTGTCGGTCCCTCGATGGTCTGCAGGTTGAGGCTTGTGCCGGTCTTCACGACGCTATGCAGGTGGTATTGGTTGCCATTGTGATGGATGATGCTGTTGATATCGCAAGGTTTCGGTATATTGGTCTCCAAGTCCGAGGCATTCCATCCGGTCATCGGAGCCATCACCAAATGGTTGTTGGAATCCCAGATACCGACAACCAGTCTCTTTTGGATTGCAAGGACCCCGCTGTCACCGATTGTGAGGATGAACGAGGGTCCTGTTCCCGAAGCAGGCGTGAATATTGCAAGCCCCTCGTCCTTGAAGTAAACGCTAACCCACGATGTCTGGGAATTCACAATGCTGCTCACAACAAGGTCTCCCGCATGGATAGTCACATCGTAATAGTTTTCACCGTCATACGGAGAGTAATATTTGGTTGTGACGCCGTTGTGGGTTATCTCTACCGATGAATAATGCCCGGAAACCGCCCCCAACCTGATGCCGTAGTTGCCGGTCCTGCAGCATGTCCAGGTCTTGTTGCCGGAGAGGATGCCCAAGGTATGCGCACCTCCAATGCGCTTGTAGCTGTAGGAGACACCGTCATAGAGTAGTGTCCCCTCCGAACCAAGAGCCAATTCCGCGCACAAATCCGAGGCTCGCCACCTGGAGGGAGCGGAACAGGGGACCGCCTCGCCGATCGCCCCATATTGCGTCTTCAACAGTGTCCCCGAACCGTCGGTGGAGTCAATGGTTGCCTGGACCAGCGTTGCCGCCACAGCCTGCATGATTCCGTCCGCTGTCAACTTGAATCCGGTCTTGCTTGACGGGGTCCACGCAAAGTTCTCCGACTTTATGTATCCGTTGTCCTTCAACTCGATGAACTTGGAGCCGAGTCTGGCTATGAACGCCTCGTTGGCGACCAGCGCCTCCACGAACATATCCAATGCGGCGATGCTGGTGAACATATGCGACACTCCCATAGCCTCGGCCCATACGGTGCTGGACTCCCAGTCTCCCGATGCCAGAAGCTCCATCAGGTACGCCTTATAGAATGCGCTCACCTGTATCTGACCGATGATCCTATGGCTGTTCACTATCCCTCCATCGACCCGGAACAGGCCGATAACATAGGCGTTGCCGAGAGTTATCGGATCAAGGCTGTTGAAGTCTTTCCAAAGAATCGCATTCGATTCGGGAACCACCTTGGCATACCTGACCACACCGATGCCCACATCGAAGACGATGTAACCCTGGCCTTCCCCTGTGAGCGCCTGCGAATATTGTGGTACCATCAACTTCGATTGCTCCACATAGATATACCCATAGCCTTGTGTCAGCTTGCCATCCTCGGCGAATCCCTTCAGATGGAGGGTCGCTCCATCGGTATATACCCCGAGTTGCCCCGGATTGCCCGCGGGACCTTGCGGGCCGGTCGCCCCTGTATTTCCTTGAGGTCCGGCAGGTCCTGTCGCTCCCGCGGATCCCTTGGCTCCCGTTACCCGGAACGCGGTGTTCCACGATCCGAAGGTTCCGTCCGCGTACGCTTCACGCGACCTCTTCCAGATGAAATATCCGACCTGGGGAGCCGGGACACTGGATGACCAGCCGCTTGATGGAGCGGTGGTCTCCGAGGTGTTGGAGGCATACTGATCCTCATAGTGCGAACCGTCGAGGATGTCCGTGATTGTAATCTGCCCGATCGCTGCTGCCATGCCGACTCCTCAACTCACCGTACATACAAAAGTGGACTTCACATCCACATCCGAGGTCCCAACCGAGATTGTTTTCCCCGTCTTCGAGGCCGACGCATCGGCGAAGTTGCGCGCGGATCCGTCCTTGTTCAATACGGTCCACGTGTAGGTGTAACCGGTGCCCCCCGCGTCGATCTCCGCTCCATTCTGGAACAGTTTCGCCTTGAGTGTGGTGGTTCCGATCCCATTCTTGAACACCACACCACCGGTCGACTCGATAACCACCTGGATCGGGTCGTTGAAGTCCAGTACCGTCACCGGATCACTGGTATAGGTATCGCCCACCACCGAGTCGCTGATCTTCACCCGGAATTGCTGCAGGCTTGCCACCATGGACTCGGTCACCACATACGTCGCACCGGTCGCTCCGCTGATCGCCGTCCACGTGCCCGCAACAAGCTTCTCCCACACATAGGTGAGGTTGGTCGTATCCTTGGTCGCACCGCGATACAGATGGGCCGAGAGGGTGATGGAGGAGGGAAGTCCGTTCTTGAAGGCGAAGCCCGGATCCGCCGAGACCTCGGCGATGGCGATGTTGTTGCCCTCGGTCACCTTCTGGACCGTCACCGAGTTCTTGTACGTCAGATCCAATCCGGTCGCCGGATCGCGGTAGACGATCGTGCAGATGTACTCCACGCTGAAGACCGAGGAAGAGAACGGCTGCGATGCCACTGTGAGGGCCTTGGGAAACGAAGCTCCCACGCTCTCCCCCGCGCTTAAGTTGTTCTCTCCCGTCTGGTTGTTCGCCTTGCGCTTCCAGGTCACCGCCTGCACGTTGGTGCCGCTGGACATGATGTCGGTGCCGCTACCCGCAACGAACAGGCTCGGTGTGAGCACCAGGGGAACCGAAACGAAGTCCGGGGTATAACTCTCGTTGTTCCCGTCGTACTTCACATTCTTGGTGTGGTTGCTCGAGATATACCCGGTGAGGGTCACCCCGTCGTTGAAATCCATGATCGTGATCTGTCCAATAGTGACTGCCATTCAACTACTCCTTTCGCGCAGCAGTTCGCAGAAGAAGTTGCTCCTGCCTACCACGTCTTCTTGTGTGATAACCAGGCTCTTGGAGCCTGTCGAATAATGGGCCGAGTTCCACACCTCATCCGCATGCGTATCGGAGCTGGTCCTGGTCCATCTGAAATCCGAATCAGAAAACAGGTCGGTTATCTCTTCACTGCCCTGCCAGACCCGTGCGTGCATGGTGGTGGTGAATTCCTGCCCCATCCGGAATGTGGTGCCTTGCTCCGAAAGTATCTGGATCTGATAGGCGTCCTCTCCCGGATCCCCCTGTTCCCCCTTCTTCGGGACCACAGTCCCCGGCTTGCCGTTCACGATGCTCGGGTTGTAGACAGGGATGAATGCGGTGATCTCATCAAGCACCACGTCGGTACGGGCCGTGGCCAACGTATTCCCGACCACCTTGTGTGCATAGGTGGCGATCTCACAGGCGACGGATTCCCCGCCGGGCAGGACGAGTGTACACCCCATTCCCCGCTGCACATGCGGCAGGAACGTGCTCTGCAGCTCGAAGTGGCGTGTCCGGATCTTTCCCTTGGCGACCAGCCTCGCGAGGGTCATGTCCAGCTGCACCGCCGATGCGGCATACTTTCCGTCCACCTCCACATCGACATGGTCGGTCTCGTCGATCACCGAGGCATCCGTTTCCTGGACCTCTTGGGTTGCCTCCAGGACGAAGGGTTTGCCCCGGATTGTCAGTTTGGTGACGATACAAGTTTGGCTGCCGGCATTGCGGAGGATGATCTGGCTGGCACCGGGTTCCTGGGCGGTATCGGGTGTGGATCCGTTGAACGAAACCAGTTCCAAGCTTCCGCCGGAGTATGCGATATCATACAGGTCGTTCTGGCCGATACCCGGAGCCTGGACATCCGTCGCATACGGGTACTCCTCGCCGGTATCGGGATCCTGATAATTGAGGCTCGCCACGCCCGTCCCGGGATATGTCGCCCCTGGTGCGATCTCGATATGGCACTGCCCGAGATCCGCATTCCATTCGGTGGTGTCACGGAATATGGTCCTGGTGGAGCGATGCACATACACATCCACTTTCCCGGTCGCCCGGGTGCAGGACACCTCGTTGTACGTCGGCTTGATCTTCCCCAGGACCCCGGACGCCTTTTCCCCTACCGCCACGGAAGGATCGGCGACAAAGGTCCATTCGGATTCCCATCCGGTCCAATCGGCATCCAGGAAGGATCGGAACCTCAAGCGTCCCAAATGGTCGAAATACATGGCCGCAGCATACGCATCGCGCAGCAGCTTCAATTCGTTCCAAACGGTGTTGTCCCCCAACTCAACGATATCCTTCACATGCGGGATCGCAGAGACGTCCAAAGCCGTTATCCCCATCTGCGAGGCGAGGCGGTGCAGGATCGAATTGTCCGGATCCGAAGGATCGCAGACCTTCAGGCCGGCATACACGGCCTTCGATGGATACCGCTTCACCCCCTTCGAACGGGTAAGGTCCACCAGTTCCATGGACACCACATCGTCGGTCACGAATCCGAACGTCCGGGACATGCCCTGGGGAGACACGTATCCGGTGAACATCTGGACCCACGACTGCCGGTCATGGGAGAACAACACGACAACGCTTTCTCCCGCGAACAGGCCCTCAACATATTCGCCGCGGTTCTTCAAGATTATCGTCCACTTTTGGAAATCGGTGCTCGCGGAGCACTGGAACTTCAGGGGAAAGATGTCGACCTGGGAACCCGCATGGATGATTGAGACCTTAAGGTACCGCGCGTTGCGGTCCTTCAAGGCCTCCACCATGGATTGCTGCATGGGGATAGCGTATCTCATAGGCCACCTTGCACGAACGAGACGGATCCGCCGTTGCCCATGTAGGCTTCGACCGCACGCACGAAATATTCGCCCAACGCCGCCAGCCCGCCATCGCCGATGACATTGCCCTGGATGGTCTGATGGTATTCGATCCGCACCGAGTTCACCGATGTGGAGGATCCCGAGGCGGATGAGGTCCCTCCCGTATAGGACGAGGCGGCGCCCGTCAGCGAGGCGGCATCGATCTCCGCCAGGTGGCCGGCCTCGAGGTCGCGGTAATCCATCGAATTGATCTTCACCCCAAGCCATCTCAGGGCCTTTCCCAATCCGTTTATGACCGCCGCCACCCCGTTGTACAGCAGGTTGAATATGGTGATGAATCCGTTGCCCACCGGGCGCAGGACCGTGTTGTACAGCCACACGAAGGCATCTCCTACATATCCGGTCACCACGGCCAACAGCTCGAACACCGGTGCCAGGATGAACCCGATCGTCCTGCCGATGATGGTGAGGATCCCGATCAGTGGGGAAAGGATGCGGTCGATCAACGGGGAAAGGACCTGCATCATGCCAGAGAATATGGTCGAAAGCGGAGACAGGATCGCCTGGAAGGATCCCAATGTCCCCAAACTGCCGGCAATGGTGGAGATGAACGATCCCAGGGTTCCCTTGGCATCGGCGAATAGCCCTCCCAGTTGGGAGGATCCGAATTGTTCCTTCATGGAGGAGATGAATTTCGACAGGAAGCCGGTCGTCTCCCCATTCGGGCCAGGTTTCGTTCCTTTCCCGGTGATTCCATCGACCGTCGCCGACACGTCGATCGCGCTATCGGCACGCAAGGTCTCCATCATGCGGCTCCAAGCTCCCAAGACCTCCTCGCGCCAGGTGGGATCCGTGATTCCTTCCAGAAATCCTTCCATGGTCTGGTTGCCCAGCGTCTCCATCAGCTTGGAGGGGGAATGGATGTCCAACGTCTCCCTGGCGGTCTCTGGAACCAGGTTGAAGGTATCCTGCAACCAGCGGACGAAGCGGTTCGAACGCACCGATTCGTTCAAGCCATGCAGGAACCCGCCGATCGTCTGTTCCCCGGCTTCCTTGGCTGCCTTTTCCGCTTCTGCGGCTGCTTGGGCAGCCTGTGCGGCGAATTGCCCGAAGGTAGTACCTGTGTCGGACGGATCTCCAGCCGGTTGGAACAACGAAGACATCGTGGAGACCATGTCGGCCCAACCCTGCTGCAAGGATTCCTTGGTCCGGCTCCAAAATCCCCCAGTCACGTCGACCGAGTCGATGCCGCCCTTGATCCCTTCGGCCAGATCCGCCCCGACCCGGTTCCCATCGGTTGCAAAAATCGTCCTCAAATCCCCGATGACGGCATTTGCCCAAGCATGGAAAGGTGTCCTGGCTTCGTCATCGATATCGACCTGGCCGAGCCATCCAGATATCTCCGAGAATACCGGCGCCCACTCCCGTTTGAGTCCCTCGATCCACCTTTCTCCCAGGCGCAGGTTGATCACGATGTTGAAGGCCAACGCTCCGGCGGCAGGAGATCCGGTGAAGGCCCCGATACCGATTCCAGCCGCCAAAGCGGCGACCATGTTGGTACCGAAAGCCTTCCAATCTCCGCTTCCAGCGGCTTCAATCAAGGAGACCGCGACACTTACCGCCGCAATGGTGCCCGCACCACCTATTGCCCGGCCGGCACTGAGGAATCCGGCGGATGCGAACGCACGGGAAAGACCCACCCACAATGCCGAGGTCGCCCCGGACAGTAGATGCAAGCCTACGGCGAGCACCACGCCTGTCCTGAACAGGTCGGCGCCGACTCCCAGGGCATCGGACCAGTCTCCGGTCTCGAATCCCTTCTTGAGTGCCTCGTATGCACGTCCCCCGAGTTCGATGACGAACCGTACCACCGGGGATTGGTTCACGATGGAGGACAATCCCTCTAGCGCGTCCCCCGCGTGCCTGGCGGTGATGGCGATCACTTCCCCGACGAAGGAGAATATCGCACCTATCTTCGGAAGCACACCCATGGCCCACGAAGCCCACCGGACCGTGGTGCCTATGAACCGCTCGAATGCCTCCGACTCCATGAAGTTGTTCAGTTTGGTGATCGCCGTATCCAACACCGAGGAGGCTAGGGGCCGCAGGGCATCCCCGACCTTGATGGCCGTCAGCGACAGGGTGTCCTTGAGGGTGGACCATTTGCCGTTGAGGGTATCGGCCTGCTTCTCCAGCATGCCCGCGAACTTGCCGCCTTCCCCGGTGAGGTCCTCCATGGCGTCCTGGACATCGGAAAACCCGATCTTGCCGACGCTGATGAGCTTCTGCACCTCGGCTGTTGTTACACCGAGACGTTTGGCCAAGGCATCGAGGATCGGTACCCCGTTCTCGGTGAACCGGTTGATCTCTTGCAGCGAGGCCTTCCCCTTCGCCTGAAGCTTCCCGTACGCCGAGATGAGCAATCCGAACTTCTTCGAATCGCCCATGGCCAGGTCCCCGATCATCTTCAGCTCGGTACGGACATCCTTGGCCTCGGTACCGAAGGCCATCAGCTGTGTAGCCCCTTCGGATATCGATTCGAAGGACAACGGGGTCTTTGCCGCGAACTCCTGCAGCTCGGCGAGCACCTCCCTTGCACTCTGGGCATCGCCAATGAGTGTCTCGAACCGTACCGAAGTCTGTTCGAACGCAGCGGATTTCCCCAACGAGGCCATCATGGCAGTAAAACCGGCGCCGACGGCGACCAAGGCAGATCCAAGCCCGATACGTACGATGGATCCCAATACGGAATCCAGCCTGGTTCCCGCCGACGAGGCATCCTGCAAATCCCTGGTGACATCCTTGATGGCCTTGGAAGCGAGATTCTTACCGTTTATGACGATGTTGACTTTCGATGGCATCCTTCATCTCCCGGTTGCGCAACTCATTCCATCGAGAACGCACCACATCCATTACCGCCATGTCGATCGCCGGCTGTTCGAGCACCCCCCCTGCGTACAACATCGTGCGGTAGGTTCCCTCCCCATCCAGCATGCGCACGCAATCGCGTACCCAAGGCCCCCACTGCTCAAGCAGGTCGGCCGGATTCCTTCCGTCGGGAAAGGGATCGTCTAGTTCGAACTCCGCTCCGCCGTGGACCCATCCGGTGACGTCCCGGATATCCCGGAGGTCCGCTTGGCTAAAGGGTCGTTGAACCGCTGCACCACCAACGCTATCTCGCCGGCGATCTCAGGGGCCTGCATGATCTCCTCTACCAACTTCGCGTCCATATGGGTGGTGCTCTCCTCCTCGCAGAAGTTGTGCTCGGCCACACCATACAGTATCTGCAGTTTCACGATTTCCGCCGCCGGGGCGAACTGGACGTCCATGAGCGCCTCCAGCTCCTTCTCGTCCAACAGGTCCACAACCAGCGCGTCGGGATTCGTCTCTGCCTGTCCCCTCAGCTTCTGCGTCGCCTGGGCCAGGGCGGACCGCTTGACCTTGGAGAGCGCGGCGATATTCGCCGCTTGGATCCGGTCGTTCTCCTCCACAGAGAATTTCCGTGGCTTCACCCAGAACCCTTCCACGCTCTTCAGCTCGGTCTTCTCACCGATACGCTGCCGGCTGATGTGTTTTTGCCAATCCTTCATGCCCACCCTCCGACCATGTGGACCTGCAGGTGGTCCTCCGCCCCGGACGGATCCACCGCTTCGAATGAAAGCGACTGCTCCAGGCTATTGTCCCCGGCGCTCTTCGAGTCGTCGGTGTACTGCACATACGGCATGTCCAGGACCATCATCGAACGGATACCGTCCGCGATCCGGCGACCGACAAACCGCAGCTGCACCGAGGTCATGTCGTTCGACAGGTTCTTCTTCCGTTCCTTCTCGCTTGAGGGATCCGCGCCATCCTCGCCCACCGAGAGCGTCATGCTGCCGGTTACGGAAAATGTACCGCGGACATGGGTGGCCTTCATCAGCGACCCTTGGCAATATCCCTCGTCGTCGCTGTGGTTGTTCGCTACCGTCACCGACACGTCCTTCACATAACAATGCTTCTGGCCGGCGATCAGGGTTTCCCCCTCGTTGAACTTCATGACATCCAGATCGTCCGCCGACAGGCCGAGCGAGATCGGCTCCTGGGAACCGATTACCTTCAGGAGCATGAGGGACCAGCTCGCCTTGGCCTTCGCCTTCAAATCCGCGCTGATCGTTGCGCTGTCGACGACCGCACCGCTGCCCAGACGATTGTCCCCGTCCCCGTCCACTTGGATGGAGAAGGTCGCATTCTCGGTATTCGTGTAGTTCGGCTTGAAGATGCGCAGCTTGACCGTCGAGGCCGGCGAGGTGAAATGCAGCGGGACCGGCCGTCCCTTCGCCTGGGCATACGCGACCGGTACCGGCACCTCCGAAGCCGCGGCGGGATCCCCGTACAACAGCGTGGCGGTGTACCCGCCGAAGCCGTTGACCGTGTCGATCAGATTGCCCAATGTCAGCGCGGTGAGGTCCAATACCCCCTGTGCTCCGAAAGCCGGATCCGGCAGCTCTTCGCCACGGTTTCCGATCCGGGCGGAGAGGCTTTTCCCATCCCCATCAGCCGCCACCACGCACGAGTCCTCGCCACCGGTATAGGTGATGAGGATCCCGCACCCCACCGCGACCGGTTCGGACATGCTTCCCATCAAGGAATGGAGCATCATCGCCAACGCTGGACACACGGTGAGATTGGTCGGCATCTCTGCCGAGTAATCGATCGCATCAAGATCGTATCCCGCCTGGGAATTCCGGCCGGTGATCACATCCTTGGATGATTTGGTGGGTTTCTCCACCAGATAGCCGAAATCCGTCATCGCCAACCGTGCCGTGCGTGCCACTGCGGTTCCCGCTTGTGTCTCCATGCCTCCCATCGAGGCCTTCATAAACCCTTTCTTTGGTGCCATTCGTTACCCCCTGACCACCGAAGCCTTGCATTCCAGCTGCAGGCTCGCCATCTTTTCCGTCGTGCTGCCCAACGAGAAGTATTCGACCATCCCGATCGAGATATCCCAGGAATTCTCCAAACGGTCGTGATCGAGGAACAGCGAACGCAACGCGTCCGCGTAATCGATCAGATCGTTCGTGTTCGCTTCCCCATCCGGTCCGTTGACAAACACCGCCAACTCCACTCCCAGCAGGTCGTCCCCTACGCACTGTCCGGCGTCATCGAGTTCCGAGGATGTGGGAAACACCAGCACCATCGGCCGCTCGTACTTGCTGTTCGAATAGTCGGAGTTCTTCCGCACCGTCCTGAACGGCATGAGACCCGGTCGTGTATGCTCGGCGATCCTCGTTTCGATCAAAGCGACGATCTCATCGAGGGTGGCATTGGTGGTGAACCTAGTCTCCAAGGTTGTGCCTCCTGAATTCCGTCTCCATCTGACTCGATGCAGCCTTCACATCGATTTCCCTTGCCCGAGCCCGCCTGATTGCGATATCGAACCACGGCCGGGCCTCCACCTTGATGACACCCCGGTAGAAGATCTCCTTCCCGTTGATCTCGAACCGGAGCGCAAGACCCTTCATGGGTTGGATAAGTGCCCCGCGGTGCTCGTAGATCGACGACAGGTTCCCAGCGTACAGAACCGCGCGCGGTTGTCCCCTCCGCTGCCTGTACCAGATGGACCTGCGGTATTTTCCGGTACGTTGCGTAAAGGTACGCTCCTGTTCCTTGCGGGCCTGTTGCTTCAGGCTGAGCGCCATGGCCCCGACCACACGGGAAACGACCCCCTGGTCGGCATCGAATCCCCTCAGCTCCCCGATTATCCGGGTATCGATCGCTACTTGCCTTCCCATCACATCACCGCCAGCCGCAGACCGCTGAACACCCCGTACACATCGGCCGAGAGCCTCAGCTCGTAACTGAGGTTCGACCCGTCCGACATCGACTTGGACGATACGCCGTAGGAATTGTCCATCTGCCGGTTCCAAGCCGTCTGTATGGCCTCGAGACAAGCCTTGCGGATGTCGTCCGGCATGGTCTCCATCGCATACCCGCCGGTGTAGGAGATGCGGACGTTGTGCATCCCCTCGGCGAAAATCCCGCCGTACCGGGTGACGATGCCGCTGTGTTCCTCCACATGGTATTCGGATGGATCCAAACTCTGGTTGTCGAACACATGGCGATCATCAATGACGACCGACTCCACCGAGAGTACGGGAACGACCGGCAGGTATATCCGTGCGGTTCCGAGCCCGTCGGCGATATAGACGCGCTCCCGCCGGATGATCTCGCGTCCGGCGACCGCAACGGCCCGGCTTGATATCCAGTTGATCAGTCCCACCACCCGATCCTTCTGAGCCTCCTGGTACCCGAGCATCCCGGCCACATATTCCCAGCTGACAAGCGCATCCCCATGCAAATCCACCACACATACCTCCAAGGCCGGGGGTGGACCGCCAAGTCCACCCCGACCGATCGCATCACGCTACCGGAGAGAGCGCCGGATGGCCCAGCACCGCCATGGCGTACAGGGTGACATCCGCAGCCAACACTCCCTCGACCTCGTAGTCGAGCCGGGTGTACTTGGCATCCCCGATGTACCCGAGGGTGACCACCAGGTCGTTTCCAAGAACGGCGTCCGCGACAACCGGATCACCGACCACCTTGTTCGCAGGCACTTCGGTGAATGCGATCCCATCCTCACTTTCGAGGAGCACCGTCCTCACCGTCTTGTCAGCTGCGTATGCGCCGGCACCAATCACCGCGGCGATGGTCACCGCCTCGAATCCCGTCCGGTCGATAGCATTCCCCTCCACCGAGGCCTTGCCCACCGTGACCGGTACGGCAATCCTGGCATCGATCAAGCTCTTCTGGTCCTTCATCCGGATCCTCCTTAGGCTTCAGCCTTGATGAGCACGATGGCTTCATAGTTCTTGATACCCGCACCGGTGCGCTTCTCGGTGTGGAACTTCACGAATCCCGGTTTGGTGTAGGGATCCCGGATCATGGTCATCCCCTTGCGGTCGCGGATCGCATAGGCCTTCTTCGGATTCATCAACGCGGCGAACGGAAGTCCCTCGGCATTGTCGATGTCGGGCATGTAGTCGTTGATGACGACCCCGAGACCGATCAGGCGGTCGGGTTGCCCATCCTTGATGGAATCTACCCACAGCGGCCGGCCGTTGTCGTCCACAAACCCTTCCATGACCGCGGCCGTGTCCGAGTTGGTGACAATCACCGCACCGGTCCGGTAGGCGACCTTCAGCAGCTTCTTCGCGGTGCGGAAAACCTGCACGGGATTCGCTTCGGCGAACGAAAGGGCCTTTCCGGTCTTCACCACCGGAACCTTGCCCCATTCCAGGTCCTTCTTCTTGGCGCAGAGCTTGGTCGGGTAGCTGAGGATCCCGCGAGCCTTCTTCACCCCGTTTCCCAGGACGAAGTCCTCCTCGTCCTGCACACCGAGAGCCTCGGAGATGGCGAAGGTCAGCTCGGCCGCCAGATCCTCGTCCGGATCCTCGAGCGCCTGGTTGCTGATCACCGGTTCTGCGTACTGGGTGTGGATGGGAATGCGGATCTGCGCATATTTGGGAGTCTCGGTCTCCTCACGCTCATCGTTTTCCCCGACATGTCCAGCCGCCGCTCCCTTCACGCGAACGTTGATAACCACCTCGTCGCTGTTGGTGCCGCGAACATCCGCGATCGAACGCATGCTTCCTTCGGTCGCCGCCAGATGCATGATGCCCGCCTCGATCTCGGGAGTGACGAAGAATCCCCCGTCCTCGTTCGAGCTGGTCCGGGTGACGGCACTGAGATTTCCCCTCACCGCACCGACGAACGCGGTGATAGCCTCCGCCCGTTTGGCACCCTTCGCATCCAGTCCGGTGATACCCTCGCGCTGGACCTTGGCCAATATCGCTGTGACCTCATCCTTCTGTTTCGTCATCTCCGCCTTCAACGCATCCATATCACCGGCAGAGCCCCTTGCCTTCTCCAATGCGTCGATGCGACCGGAGATCGCAGCGATGGAATCCGCAAGGGCCTTCAGTTGTTTCATCAACTCGTCCATTAGAATACCTCCAAATTTTTCCGAATGCCTGCGACAAGCCTGAGTGCAGGGCCGAAATCCTGGCCACCATCCCGGTGTTCCGCTTCCCCTCCATCCCGGAGGGAGAAGCCTTTCGCGAGGATCGCCTTTGCCCGGGAATCGGAGAAGCCCGCATCCCGCAGGGCCTCCTCGGCTTCCCGGACCGTCGGCTCGTCTTCAACCACGATCTCCGACGGAGCGTGGTGGAATTTCATGGCATATTTCCGTTTCAACGAGGCCGCAGCCTCGACTTCGGTCTCCTCGGTCGCAAATCCGATCTCCATGGCTTCCGACGCATTGAACCAGGTCTCATCATCCATGAGCCTCCTGATCTCGTCGGATTCCCTTCCGATCGCATTCGCATAGATGTCCACGATCTGGTCGGTGATCTTGTCCAAGGTCTCCGCAGTCTTGCGCATTTCCCCGGCTGTCCCCAGCGCACATCCCCACGGGTTGTGGATCATGACCATCGCTCCCGTGTATACGATCCGGTGCGAGGCGGCGAGCATCACAACACTTGCCATCGATGCGGCCAATCCCATCACATGGACCGTGATCTTGTCTTTCAGGGGATAGAGCGCATTGTAGATGGCCATACCCTCGAATACGTCCCCACCGGGACTGTTCAGATACAGGTTCAGCGACGACTTGTCCCTCACCGCCTGCAGCGCGTTGGTGAACGCCTGGGCAGTGACTCCCCACATGCCGATCTCATCATAGATGTAGATGTCGGCGGATTCGGCTTTCGCCACGATCCGATACCATTTGCCCATATCAGTCTCCTGTCCCGGCGGTCTCGTTGTTCATCGGCTTGAGGAACTCGTCCCCGCCTTCATACGGATTCATGTTCTCCTTCCTCCGGATCTCGTTCGCCGAGAGGAATCCCGAGTCGCGACCCACCTTGTACGCCTGGTATCGGGAGAGCAGGTTTCCCCGCTCCAGCGAATCGATCAGGAATTCACCGTACAGAGAAGGATCCTGCAGGCATTGCAGGGTGACGGCGCTCTCGATCCGGCGGCACCAGGGAGCGATCGTGAACCTGGCGAACTGCTGTCCGAGGTTCTCGATGTTGCTGAACGTCGCCTTGTCATAGTTCCCGATCATGTACACCGGAACCCGGAACAACCCCGCGATCTGCGAGTCCGAGTATTTGTTCGTGTCAAGGAACTGGCTGTCCTCGTTGGTCAGCGAGATCTTCTCGATGGTCTTCCCATCGTCGAGGATGGCGACCTTATTCCCGTTCCTGGCCGAACCGTAGGTGTCTTCCCACCGCTTCTTGAACTGCTTGAATGCCCCTTCGTCCTTGAACTTGTTCGGATTCCTGATCACCAGCCCCGGCATGGCCCCGTTGCGGAAGAATGCGGATCCGTAGCGGTTGATCGCCTGGTTCTTTCCCAGCGTGTCCGCCTGGTAGCGGATCACCGATTTCCCGTCATGCACGATCAGGTAGAGGACCTCGTCCTGAGAGTACCGCTTTCCGTCGATGATGAACTCGTACCCATGGTCCGCGGTGTCGACCACGGTCACCAGGTCCGGATTCGACACCGGAAGAAGGTCGTGGACCTCGCCGAACACGCGCACCTTGATGGCGAAGAACTTCCCCCTGAGGGCGAGGTGCCAGATCACCCGCTCGAAGAACTCGAACGGGGTGTCGGTGGGATTCGGCTTCTTCAGCGTCTTCGCGAAGGCATGGTCCTTGACCACCTCGCGGTTCCCGTCCCGGTCGGTCCGGTACAGTTTCAGCGGTAGGGTGGCGATCGTCTCGGCCAGGACGTTCACACATGCATACACTGCGAACAGCCGCTGGGCGCTTTCCACGCTCACCTGCTCGCCGCTCATGGTGACGTACCCGCTTTCACGGAGGCTGGCCGCAAGTTCCCCGATATCCATGAGTCCGAACAGTTTTCTGGTAACAAATCCCCTCAGACTACCCACAGGCTGCCATCGTCCTCCTCTTCTCCCTCGTCCTGCATCGACAGGCCCAAGGCCATGATCGTCGCCACGATCCCATCGATCCGTCTGCCGGTCTTGCGCCTGTCGGGTTTCACCGGCTTGATGTTCCCCGCGGAATCCTGTTCGACCTCCACGCAAGCGGCATTCCATGCCAATACTGGATTCTTACCATGCCGGAGCCGCTTTCCGGTGAAAAGCGTTTCAAAGAACTTCGACATGGGACTCATGGTCGCGAAGCCTTGCCTCACCGCCGCCATCACCATCCCCTCGGACTTCATGTGCGTCACGATCTGGCTCGCATTCCAGGGATCGTATCCCGTTGCCACGACGTGATATGTATCGGCAAGACTGCGGAGGTCCGCCTCGATGAAGTCCTGGTCTATGATGTTTCCCGGAGTGGCTGTCAGATATCCCTGGTCCCGCCACAAGGCATAGGGGACCTTGTCTTTTTTACTTTTCTCGTCGATCGCATCCTCCGGCATGTAGAACCTTGCGAGGATCTGATAGTCAGTCTCCAGATCCACCGGAGGAAACACCGCGACGACAGAGGACAGGTCGTCGGTGTTCGCAAGGTCCATTCCGACAAAACAGTTCCTGCCGGCCAACGCCTCGGGATCGACCGCACCCCCGCACGCGTCCCATACCTCGGAGCCGATCCATGCCGTCTGGGAATCGCACCAGACGTTGAAGTTCTTCGTCTTCACGTCGTTCTGCTTCCTGGGTGATGCCAACGCCTGCTTTACCCTCGAGCTCAGGTACTCGTACTTCACCGAGACACCGAGGTTCGGGTTTGCCTTGATCCACACCTCGGGATCGTCCCATTCGTCCCCCTCGTCCAGCGTGTAGATGATGCAGAAGAAATCGTCCGGACCATCCCCGGCCAACGTGCGCACCGCCAGTTCACGCTCCTCCTGGAAGCACGGGCCGTTGCGGTTGGATCCGGCGGTGGTGATGATATACAGCAGCGGCTCCTCCCTGGCACCCATGCCGCTTTCAAGCACGTTCACCATGTCGGCCGTCTTGTGCGCGTGGTATTCGTCGATGATCGCCAGCAGCGGATTGAGACCGTCCTCGGTATCGGACTCGGCTCCCAATGCCCTGATGATGGAATCTCCGCCCTTCTGCTTGATGGTGGAGAACGTCTTGTAGATGTCCACCCGCTTCCGTAACGAGGGTTGCTTCATGATCTGCGCACGCACTTCGTTCCAGCATATCTTGGCTTGGTCGCGTTTTGTGGCGGCGCAATAGATCTCCGCACCCGCCTCCCCATCGAGGAAGAACACGTCCGATGCCTCGGTAGCGGCCATGGTGGTCTTTCCATTCTTCCTGGGGACTTCGATGTAGGATTTCCTGAACCGCCGGCATCCGTTGTCCTTGCGGATCCATCCGTGCAGGCACCATTTTATGAACTGCTGCCAACCTTCCAGCCGTATATTCTCGTTGCGCTTCGCCCATATCCCCTTCGAGTGTTTCAGCAGCTGGGCGAACCGGATGGACTTGAGGGCCTTGCCTTCATCGAAACGGTAGGGAAAGGAGGGATCCTTCGAACGCTCCAGGTCCCTGACATGCCGTTGGACCGCCTGCCGGACAAACAGGCAGGAGGGAATCCTTCCACGAAGTATGTCGTCGATATATTGCTGGCCCCTGTGGTCGTCTCCCACTACCGGTTTTCTAGGCATGTTCCGACAACAGCTCCTCCATCGGGTCGACCTCCTTCTTGCCATCCGACACGTCGATGCGGTTCCGGGAGGCCGGATTCAAACCGAACTGGGTGGAGTAGCGGAGGAAATCGGAGCGGGCCTTTTCCATCACGATCAGCTCGGGCATGTTTTTCCGCTCAAAACCACGCGATTTCATGTATTTTTCTAGCGTCCTTTTGCGCTTGAACTCATCGTGGTTGACGATGTACTCGGCTTCCTTCCACTGGCCGTAGGTGGCTGCGGTCACCTCGAAGGAGGAGAGGTCCACGCTGGTGAGGACTCCGGTCTGCATGAGCTCCTCTATGTATTCGTTCCAAAAAGATTTGGCCCATTTGTTGAGGCTGGCCGGCGGCTTGATTTTCGTGTCGACCGGAGGTGCCGGCTCCGGCTCCCTCACCGGGTTCCGGGAGGGTAGCCATTTTATGAAAATTCCCATTTTGCACCTGTGCACAGCCAGGTTCACCCACGGTATAAAACCGTCAGGTTGCAGGTATTCTACCCACCCCCCGGGGAAAGACTGAGAAAAGTATTTCAATCAAATTTTTATAATTGACAACACAAATTATCAGATTTATCCTGCGAAGTGATGTTGTCGACTAATTGGTAAGTGCCGGCCGATAATAAATTATTTTAAAGCCGGTGATGTAGGTTCGAGCCCTACCGACATCATTTTGGGGGACTATGGAGACTATACTTCTTAAACGTTATTTAAAATCACTCGGTCACGTTATTCATTCGTTGAACACTGCATGTGTTAGCTTAAGTACACTTGAAACTATAAAATCCCCCAAGCTACCAGAAGACATGAATATTTCTTGGCATACAGATGATATTTCTGCATCGACAAGACAAGCGCGAATTTTCTTAATAAAATCGTCAATGGTTTTTTTAGCAGAAAGCCTCAACACCTATGTTGAAGATTTTCTTAAAATTTTGAATATTAATTGTAAAGAATCTAAAGCTGAGCGACTTGATCAAGCCTTTACCTTAGGATGCTCTTACATTGATCAACACAAGTATTTACTAGTTAAACTCTTGCTTCTTTGGCGTAATAAAATCGTCCATGGATCTAATGTGCAGCTATACAAGGCCGAGAAGGAACAATTGAAAGTGGATAGAGAAATCATCCTCGCAGAATATTGTAATCTAGATATTGAAATATTATTATCTGATTATGAGCAGAATAGACCAACACTAAAAGAGGCATCATCTTTTTCAGTTGTTTCAATACAGGTGATCAGGTGTTTGGATAGCTATTTGATTTCTAGGTCTGAAAGCGAAGATATCCAAACTAAGTTCGTTTCCATCTTAGGATTGGATGACATATTAACGCAAATCAATAAAAACCCCGATCCAATCAAGAGAAATAAAAAGCTAAACCAATTTTATTTATCTTATGGCTTAAAAAAATAATATCTACAGAAGACCTATTATCGAAAATTTGGGTACCATATAAATTGAACCTTATTTCCATCCACATCTATGAGCTGATCTACAACTCGGGGATTAGGGAATTTTTGATTACATACAATACCATAACGTTCAGACCCAATATCAAATAGGAAAATTACTAGATTTTGATAACGCTTCAATTCAAAAATTGAATACCTGTAAATTAGTCTGGATTCCGTGTCACCTCCATCAGCCTCCCAGTTATGAATGGGATCCTTGAGCACTCCATGAAGTAGTGGCCAAATTTCGTTGGATGTTCCATATCTTGAATATCTCCTTAACGCCTCATATTGTTCATCAAATACACCGTCTCCTATACCTTTAAAAAGTAATTCAAGAGCAATCTTGCCAAGGAATCTACCAATATTTACAACCATATACGGAGTCATCACAATTTCAATTTTATTATCTGCAAGCATTTTGTTGAATCTTTCGTCCTCAACTATCTCCACTTCTATTCTATTTGCATCATCGCCATTATAGGGGAAAAATTTCAGCCCATAATCACTTCTTGGATGATATGATGGAATTTTACCAGAATTTTTTTCTGGACGGGATAGATCGAAAATGGGTTCACGATTTTTTTTTGTTTTAATATTTAGCAATACCCTATAAAAACCTAAACAAGATTTTGAGAGAACATATTGTTCAATTTCTTTTCCGAAATATTTTTGACAAGAATCACATACACCATCTCTTTCTAGAATATCATCTGTATTACCTAAAGATTCTGGAATGATATGTTCAATTGTGGTGAAAGGTCCTTCAGAATTACAAAAAATGCATTTCCCCACTATTACTCCTCCCACTGCATTTTCCCGTCAGAATAAGCACCCAAATGATGAAATCCATGCTCTAGTAGGTAGCTGGATATTTATGACTTTAAGCCAGAATTCATATTCAGATATCAGAGTTCAAATGACAATTGTGGATTAATTAACAAAGGTGCGGGAGGAAAGACCCCAATAATTGAAAAGAAATTTGGATATCCTTTCAGATGGTGTTCCATTCTGGTTCCAACAAAAAAATATACATCCTTCTTTTTTGCAAAATCATCAAAATACTTCTGTCGAACTTTTTCGAGAGCAACTGTAGGACTACTCGCATATCTTAAAAACAAGGTTGCTATTTCCCAATCTTCAATCATGAGATCGTATTCATTGTCTTCTTCATCTAGGAATTTATAGCCAAATCGATATGGTATCGATCGTGCCATCTTCCAATATGCAGGGATATCATTAGAAAACAAATCCTGTTGGAGACTCAATCTTTCCAAAATTGCTTCTTTTTTTGAATCAAGCTTCTTGGTGTCTATGGAGCTAATAGTGAATTCTTTGATTTTTTTTGGTTTGAATACAGCCAAGGAAGTACAAGTACCTTTAGGATCAGCATCTACCAATAGCAATTTCATGCTTTTATATACATTCTTCAAACAGAGATCTCTTCGAAATGGCCAATGAACTCCACCGGTTTCAACTTTTCCAACAATCTTCAGACTATCAATGTTGCATCGATATGATTCCGGTCTTCTATCCAATTTACCTGATCGCTTTTCAACCTCGACTTCTATCCATTCATACTTTTTGAATTGTTTTTCCTGCTCAAGCATCCTGAACTTTATTGGGTATATCCTAATCCAATCTCCATCTTCAGTTATCCCAGCAGTACAAACAGTCTCAATATATTTGTTCGCAGGAATCGGGTATGTCTTGACTGTTATCAGTATCTTTTTTTTCTCCATTCATGCTCCATCATAGGATATGTTGAACCGGTATTTCATTATTGAATTGATTGCAGAAATATGCCAAGTGTGTACGGTGACATTCTAAAGGATTCTTTTCGAAGCAAAGAAGTGCAACATTCTGGGTTGCAGTGCTCTTTATGATCTCATCAATAGATTCCGTATTCAAAGGCAAGATATTATCCTCATACCACTTAAACAACTCCATCCTTCGGCCTGTTGGTAGATATTCGTTTCTAATTTCGGTCGGGATACCGACTTTGGGAATATGAGTATATTCGATATTAACCTCACCTAAATATTTTCTCAATCGAGATTTGGAGAAATCCTTTTTCATACTGATGGGGTTTTTCCTGACATCAATTACCATTTTGATATTTTTACCTATCAATTTTAGGATGAAACTTTCAATATTCAGGCCTTCATATCCAATTGTATAGAGCGCGCGTGGTGCCGATTTGATAATATCTGTTGATTTTTTAAGATTACGTTGAAATTCTTCGTCAGTTCCCATCCGCTCAATCCATTCACTATAAATCGTATAGAAAGGACGCTCTTTATATGCAATGTTGACCAATTCTGGTGTGGTGAGATTCCCGTATTTACGCACTACCGATGAGACAATTGCCGAATCATCTCCCTTCAACACAATGTCCAGATTATCAAGAGCTGAATTATTTAGGATCACCTTCGAAAAAATCTTATTGTTCTTGTCCGGAATGAATGAAATAAACCCCTGGCTCTCGAGAATCTTTTGATCAGTATGTACCGTAAAAGAATAACAACCATACTTATTTGGCACAAAATCATATGTTCTAGGTTTGTCTTGCCTTAAAGATATCAAAAATAGGAATTTTTGGAGCTCAACAAAATTCACAGGCTTATCTAGTTTTTTTAGAAGGGACAAGAATAATTTTCTGCGATAATACATAAGCCCTCCTCGCTGACAGTATACATTCTAGACATAAAATAACAACCTCCCATAAAATTGAATTACCTCTTTTTCATGAATCGGCCCTTGAAGTCGCGCTTGTTATCCTCTGTCGCCGTCTTGTGTGAATGCTCAGAACGGAGCCGGGGAACCAGTGCATACTTGCGGTGGTCAGGCTCTATTTCCGGATTGTACGGAGGATTGTGGTCCACATCGTATTCGGGCCACAGGTGCCGGGGAATCCCGGAACCCTGCAGCACCTCCTCACGGATCTTCCGCCAGGTGCCGCCATATCCCCGCGCACTCGGAGATTCCCGCTTGGGTCGGAACACGCGCTTCTCGCACTGTCGGCAGGCAGGGGAAGCCGGATCGCAGATCCTCCGTTTCACCGCGCACCAGGTTACGGTATTTCGTTTCGCCATGCGTTACCTCGCTTCCATATTCGACAGGTCGGTTCGGAAACGGGAGCACTCGTTGCCATCCTGGAAAATCAGGTAATCCTCCTGCAGCGTCCCCAACCGCCTGTCCACAGATTTCGGGGTGATCCTGAACCGTTTCGCCAGGTCCAGCAGGTCCACCGTTTCCGGCCAATAGGGTATTGCCTCGAGCAACCCGGTGTTCAACTCCGACAACTCCGGACGCTGGTAATGCTTCTCCGGAACATAGGTCCGTGAATTCACCCGGGTGCCCGCACATGCGTATCCTCTCATTTCCGTTTCCCCTTCAGGTGGGTGACATTGAACTCGTAGTCGAAGTAGACGTTTCCGATAGGATCACCCGATTTGATTGCACGATAGATCTCGACACTGTCCACTTCCGCCGCCTCGGCCGCAGCAGCGATGCTCTCATAGCTCTCGCACCCGTGATTCTGTTCGTCTATCCACCAGTTGGCGACCACAGGAGTCCTGCTTCCAGTCATGCCTTCTCCCCAATCCGCTTGAACCGATATCCCCGCTTGGTTGTCCTTCCCGAACTGATGTAGGTGAGCACCGTCTGCCAGGAGAGCCCGCACATGGCCGCCGCTTCGGTGGGAGACTTGAGTTTGCCGACCTTCCGTCCATTCAGGTACACCTGGACGGACCTTTCGATATGCATGTCCATCCTCGGCTGGCTCTTCCGGTCGAACCGGTATCCGCCGACCTCTTTTCCCGTCTTCAGCGACGAATAGACACTCTGCGAGGACAATCCGGTGAATTCCGCGGCTTCCTTGACCGTCCTGGTCGCCTTCAACATCTGCTTTTCCCGGAATATGCCGATCAGACCCTTGCGGTACCACTCGGGGACCACGATCTCCGGCTTGGGTTTCGCCTTTGCTTCCGGTTCCTCCAACGGATGGTCGTCGACGATGGCATGGTACTTCTTGAGCACGTCCGATTCGTCCAGATCCCCAAGGTTGCACATGAGGCTGAAATGGCGCCCGGATTCGAAGAACAGCACGGCTTCCTGCCGCTTGGCGTACGGACGCTTCGGATCCAGGTCTTTCAGGGACACCGAGACCACGCTCTTGGCTAATTCCCGCATGCCTTCCAGCTGCTTCGGTACGGTCATACCCGCCCCTGCCGCTTCTTCAGCTTCCGGTAATCGTCCCCTGTGACCTCGAAGGTCTTTCCCATCGATATCCGGGAAATGCTCGCATCGGACAGGTGCTTCTTGAAGGTGCCCAGATCCATGTTGCCCAAAAAGACGGTCTTCTTCTTCCGGCTCACCCTGGTATCGATGATGTCGGCCAACGACTGCACGCTGTATTCGCTCCAGGGGGCGATACCCATCTCGTCCATCACCAGCACATCGCAGGAGGTGTAGCGCCTGAACACCTCCTCCTCGGTTGGTCCGCCTTTCTTGGAAAAGGTCGATCGGATCTGCCTGAGCAGGGCTCCCTCGGTCACATACAAGGCGCTGAATCCACGGACGATCATTTCCCGCAGCATCGAGCAGGCGACGTGCGTTTTCCCAACCCCCGGATTACCAAGGACGACCATGGTCCTGTCCCTGTTCTCCACAAACAGCCGGGAATACTCGAAGAAACCCCGGTGGGGATCTTCCCACCCGTCGAAGGTGTACGTTGAGAAGGATTCGTCCAGGTAATCGTCGGGAATCCCCGCATCGATCATCCGGTTGCGCAATTGCAGTGCGGGATCCTCCCGCCTCCGCTTGAATTCGGTGGCTTCGGCAGCCGACTCCTCCTCCACGCACCTCAGGCACTTGCCGACATACTCGACTCCGAACTGGTCGGTTGTCGCGAACACCCCCACTGGTCCATGCTTCGGACACTGGATGATTATCCTGCGGAGCTTGGTGCCGAATGTCGTGTTCCCGATATGCTGCGCTGCGTTCGTCAAAGGCCTATCCATGGTCATTCCTCCTACAACTCGACTTCCCGGGTGGTCTTTCCCGCCCAGGCATCGTTGAACCGCCCAGCACGGAACAGCTGTTCGCTGCTGCGTTGCGGATCCAGGACTACCACATCCTCCCAACCCTTCCGGCGAAGCCAGGTCGCGGGATACGGGATGAATTGCCCGCCGTCCTTCTGCCAATCGGGACTCTGCGATTGCGTGGCGATCGCTGCCAGGATCGTCTCGAAAAGTTCCCGGGAAGGCGCGAGCTTCCTCCAAGCCTTCTCGGCATCCCCTTTTGCCCGCCTCTTCGGATACAGGCTCCAGAACTGGTCGAACCGGTATTGCTGGGATTGGAGCTCGGTAACCCCGCGTTGCCCCTCGGGGGGTAAGGGGGGTATATGTTTCTTATCTTGTAGAAGAGTCTTTCTAGTAGAAGAGTCTTTTGGTCGGACACTTTTGTCCGACCCCCTGGTACAAATCTGTCCGACCCCCTCACCCAAAAGTGTCCCACCCTCGGACAATTCTGTCCGACCCTTTCCGCCATATTCCAGCTCGGAATCAAGGTCTTCGTCCGCCGGTTCTGTCCGGATCCAGGCATCGTCGATCAGGGTGGCATATACAGCCTCGTTGATACGGTAGCAGCTGAATGTTCCCCCTTCCCTGAGGGTGGTATGCTCCATCACACCAGAGGCCTGCAGCTTCTCGAAGCGGCGCGATATCGTCTTTGCGGATCCGCCGACAATCGGGATATCGCCAAGGACCCCCGCATAGTTGACCCATACCCAGCCAACCCCGTCGATGGTCATCTTGCGCATCTTCCCGGTCGCCTGGTAATCGATGAACCACCTGAGTATCATCGCCTCATCCATCCCCAACCCCAGCTCCATCAACCGTTGTTGGGAAAATCCCAATACCGTGTATTTCATGCCGTCACTCCCTTCCAGATTCCTTCAGGCACCAGTATCCCAATGCCCGCTGGCAAATCTCGTTGTTGTCGTTCCAATACAGTTTCGCAGGACACTGGTCACACCGCATGTTGAGCAATATTCCGCAGACATTCCTTCCAACGGAGCTCACGAAGGCTTCCAGGTGCCGTGGTGGCAACAATGGACCGGCCCAGCGGAATACCCGCATGAGTCCGAGCTCCTTCGCTTCAGCGGCCACAGTCCGATCTTCCAACCCAAGATGGACGAAGCTGTCGGGAGCAACCCGATTGGCCTGTTTCCCCACAGCTTCCAGCCTGAGCACGGCCTTCCCCATCTTTTCCCTGACCGCCTTGGGCATCTTCTCCAGATCGATTCCATACCGCTGCATCAGTCCACCAACCAGCTCTTGCCCATCAAACTCATCCATCCGTTGCGGTTTCGACCAGGCTTGCCTTCCCATTCCCTCTGAAGCCGTTCCTTGTACACCCGGCCGATACCGGGTGTGTCGTGCAATTCCATATGGCAATCGTGGCAAAGCTCCATCACAAAGTCTTCCCGCTCGGAAATCTTCCGGAAACACCCGCCGAAGACGTGGTGCCATTCGGTGGATCCGTACTTCCCGCAGCGCCTGCAGATACCCCGCTTCTTCCGTTTCTTCATGGCCGTAGCGCTTCCTCGAGGTAATCGAACCACGGCTTGACCGGAACTCCCAGCGATACCGCTATGGATATCTCCAAACCCATGCCCTTCGAAGGCAGATGGGTATCGACCATGGCAAGCTCCCCCTTGAAGAGGAGGACGTCCATCATCGCCTTGATATCGATCGCCATATGGGTTTCCCATGAAGCTTCCGCCGGATGGTCCAATTCGAAGGGATTCACCACGGTGTACCCCGCCGACCTGAGGATCTCGGATACTTTACCGAATTGATCCTTAGCCTGTTTGTTGTGTGTGATCGGACCGGTAAGATACAGGTCTTTCATGTTGCCTCCAATACGGGCAATGCCCGCATTACGTCGCTGATACCCACTTTTCTTGGGTACCTTTTGAAATCCTCCGTCAGGGTGTATGCTGATATAACCAAGATCACCAAACCAATCAGGAGGTATAGATGCTAAAATACCCAGCTTTCTACGATCAATTTTCATGCCCTAAATGTGGTGAACCCTTTGAACCGATCATTATCAATCTGTCAGCCCAAGTTGCAGCATTGAACAAGGAAACAAGAGGACCAATGAGAACAGATGAATACCGGGACTTATCGATTGTCACTTGCTGCAAGTGTGATACTGTCATCGGTGTTCTTCCTGTCGATCAGGAGAATCGGAAGTAATCTGATAGCGTCGGTTCGGAATTACAAGGACAGCGTTAAGGTTCTCATCAGGATTCAACCTGATCATACATTGGGTTCCATCTGTATGTTCCCGAGCCTTTGCGAGAAAGGTCTTGAAGTACTCGTTGATTTCAGTGGGTAGTTCGATCTTCAATTCGCAAAACCCATTGAAGTTTGCATGCAATGCCGTGATGCTCGTTTCAGGAACTGCCTTCTGTAGATTGTCGAACGACGGAATGGTAATCATAAATCTCTCCTTTGTCTTTTCAGGAAATTGGACCGGCAGGGTTCGAACCCGCATCCTCTTGTTCCTAGTGCTCTGCCAGTTGAGCTACGGTCCCGAAATGCCCGTGTCACCGGGCTGTATCGTGATATTTACGTCCTCACAGGACGCCCCCTTTATGCGTAGACCGGCAAGGACAAGCCGTATTCCTCCAACTTCCGCTGGATGATCTGCTTCGCAGCCACCCGCCAGAACCCGCCATCCGTCTCCCACAATCCGATCTGGGCAGTCTTCTCCTCTCCCTCCCTCAACCGGACAATGAATTGGGATGCTGGCTGGTCGCATTCGGGGAATATCCGGAAAGGCTTCAGCAGCACCCGGGTCGGTACACTCGCAGCTTCCGCCGAGGCAGCGGACACTCCCCGCTGGACCGTCACCTTAGCGCTCATGCCGTCATCGGATAGGGTCACACCCTCGTCGATCCTCAACCGGCTGGTGGTCTTGAAAAGGTCCATGGCCGACTCGTCATAGAGGAACCGGGTCTGCAAATAGATGTTGAATGCCTCCGACGGCATGAACCGGTCGAACGGGAAGGATTCGATGTCTATCGAAGAGGTGGCCAGGAGTGTCCTCTGCGTATCGGTCTCATCGATATCGGAATAGAGGTCCACCGACAGGTCCTTGTTGATCACCACAATCGCACCGGCGAATTCGATGTCGTTCGGGTTTCCCTTCACGAATTCCACCAATGACTTCAAGGTGTTGAACTGCAGGCATTGTGGCCTGTCGACCTTGAACCGGAGTTCTTGATAGTGTTGGGGAACGAACTTGCCCCCCTCGAAATCGATGACACAGTTCTTCAGTGCCAATTCCTGGATTGCCTTTACCGCGCTTCCATCCATGATTCATGCCTCCTTGCCGTTCTTCATCGGCAACACGTTGTCCAGTTCAGGCTGGACTTCCTTTTCCCTGGACATGGCCACCACACCATCGTTGGTGAGTTCCATGAAGATCACGCTCTCGTCCGACTTGACCGGAGCCAAGGCCGACCTCGACTTCACCATGACCTTCGCGCTCGAACGGTCCTCCGACGGCACCACCTCGACCTCGATGGTGAGCTTCCGCTTCGTTTTCGGATCCGTGCTCGGATCCGCGATGTTCGCCAGGATCTTCGGCCATTCCCGACCGAACTGTTCCCGGACGACGCCCTGGTTGAAATCATGAAGGCTGCTGATGTCTTTCAATCCCATACGTCTTCTCCCTTCCCTTGGATGCGGCACCTCTACGGGCGGCCGCTGTTATCGTCCCTGACCCTTCGGACCGTGGCCGTAGGATTCCCGGTCGCTATCGCTCATGGCACCGATCCGAACCGCCTGGTATATCCCCAAAGCGAGGATTACCAGGAACAATCCGACCACCACTTTGATAATGAAGACTGTCATATGCGCTCCTTGTTGCCTTTCGCTATTCCCTCATCTGCCCAATAGACGAACTCCTCAAGCGTCGTGAGAGCAAGAGATCGTTCTTGGGTATCGGGAACAATTGAGATAAGCCTATATGCCGTTTGCTTTGCCACTTCCCGGATCTCGGTATAGGCTTCCGGTTGTCTTTCACGTCGTCTGCTATGGGTGAATCGTTTCTCGATATCCTCGTTGTGGATCCTGGCGGTAGTAGAGGATTCGTAGGTCTTATCGAAAATATCCGGCTTGCATGGGTAGAACTCGCCAGAGACACCCCTGATGATCCAATCCTTGGGAATCGCCAGCATGGTGCCTTCAAGTGTTTCTATCTCAAGACAAGGAACTCCTCCTTGGGTGCCCCCACCTAAATCGTGAATCTTTACCGGTAGATTCTTCCCTACGAAGGATGCAACTTCACCCTGATTCTCCCCGGTGTATTGGATTGCTTCGATGACAACCGGCTTCTTTCTAAATTTCATGACCTCCCCCTTAAAGGTGCCCGTTTCTGTAGGACGCCGGGCCAGCGCTCGTCTGCAATCCAACGGATGGCAGCCACAGTACTGCTGTATGAAGTAATTTCACCCATCCATACGGACCGGGTGTGCAATGGGATCGGCAGGATTTGAACCTGCAAGCCTTCGATACTGGTCTAGCTTTCACAAAGGCACGCTCCTGCGTCTGCGCGCGATTACCAAGTTTCGCCACGATCCCAAAATGCAGCACGTTTCGCGGATCTCCCGGTGTGCCACTCCGGCCAATGAAGGTTTGACGTAACCCCGTCCGACTTTGATGTGTATAACGATGTACATTTGGAGTACGCCACCCATACGGGCCGACGGTTGTTCCGGACGACTCTCCGGAAAGAGTTGTTACACAGGGGTTGGTGCAAGGTTTGCTTGCCTGACAAAAATCAACGGCTTTCTGCCGTGTTGTTCACATGGATGAAAGACATGTCCTCAACTTTGGATCGTGGGAACCTCCAATCGGAACCGACCCGCCTGGCTTCGCATTCTCCAAGTCGAGCCATTCGGGAAAGCTTCTCTTTGGAAATTCCAGTGATCTGCTGAGCTTCTTTGGTGTTGATCCATTCGTCCTTTTTGGATGGCTGCTCTGTTGTAATTGTGGCTAACACTTCATTAACCGCCGTCTGATAGGCAGTCGCTGCGAAAACCATTCGCTCGAAGGCTGACCTATCCAAGACGATCGTATTGTTCCTCATTTGGTATCCTCCTCACTTATCTCTGAATGCATACGGATGAATTGGCTCTTGTCTTCAGAAACAAAGGCTTTCACACGCTGCGTTCTCTCAATGACTGCTTTGATTACAAATTCCCCAAACCCCTCCTTTGATGCTGCTGCTGCAGCTTTGGCAGCAAAAAAAATATCTTCGTCTGGGGTACCAGGGAATCTATACTGTTTTACGATTGTATTCTTACTCATAAGTCGATTATTACGACTAAATTCGTATTTAGTCAAGTTAATTCTGTCATTTCTTCCACTTTTCCATTTATTTCTACGAAAGTAGTGGTAGACTCTGATTGAGGAGTTAAGATTTTGAACGAAAAGAGTGCTGGTTTTTGGAATCGTGTTGACCAACTACTTAAGGACAAGAACATGAGAAAAGCAGACCTCATGAGACTGTCTGGGGTTGATCAACGAACCATCTCAAAAGGAATCTTGCTCGACACAATGCCGTTACTCGATAACGCACTGAAGGTCGCGGCCGCGTTAGGTGTGTCGGTCCAATATCTTTTATACGGTGTTGAGGAGAAGGAAGTTGACGCGGATCTTGAAGAGGCGTATACCGCCATTTATAAGAGTCGACGCCAGACTGAAATTGCGAAGATTCTTCCCTCACTGAATAGTGAACAATTATCTGCACTTGAATCTATGATTCAGTCGTGGGGGTTTGCTCCAAAATCAAAAGGAAGGGAGGATTCCACTTATGGCGGTGGAGGTAGTGGACACACCAAAGCTCTTGCTTAATATTTGATTTCCTTTCAGGCGATCTTATATAAATTGCTAGTCTTCGAAAACATGTCAACAAGTTTGGTGATATATCAAATGTTTGGACTATTCTCTGGACACCTGGAGGATGGATCGGATGCCGGGGGAAGGCCTGAACAGAGGCGCGATTCTTGCGTAATCTACAAGTTTCCAAGTGGAGAGGTGGGTTGAGAGAAGATGTTCCAATTGGTACCGTTTGCGTAACCTATTTGCCTCAGTCTTGCATATCTACAAGTAAGTGCTAGGATTAGACTCAAGCTATCTTGAAGAGGGAATGAATATGAAGATGATCGTTGGGTTGTATGGAGCTGGTAACAGTGGGAAAACCACAACGCTGAACTTGTTGATTAAACTATTTCAAGCGAAAGAATCAGGATCGGTTTGCATCTATTATGATGGAAATGAGAATAATGAAATCGATTGCAAAGCTATCTTTAGATATCATAATCAGATAATCGGTATCACTACCGGGGGAGATTATGAAGCCACGCTCAAAGAAAATTGTGATTTCTTCAGGAAATATGATTGTGATGTTATGTTCACCGCCACGAAAACCTATGGCAGCACGAGAGATGTATTAACTAATTTCGCAGAGGAAAGAAAAACAGAATTGATTTGGATAAGGAAATTCTATTCCTCTCTAAAAAATGATGAGGAAGGAGATAACTTACATCAGGCGAAAAACCTTCTTAGCATGATTTCTTAGTTTGAGGATTTTTAATAATGAACTTAAGGTTTGAAAAAGGTGCTATTGCAATCAAAACGCAAGTAATTCTTTCACTATATATTACACACTCAGTCGAGTGGAAGCGTTTACAAAGTATTACGGAGGACTTTTTATGCAAAAAGATGAGTTTGAAAAGATGATGGATGAATTCGGTTTCTTCCGGTACGAGGATAGAATATATGCATTAACAGAGAGTATCGAATCAAATATTCGAGCTTACATCAAGGGAGGAAAGGAACTTGGCGAGGTAAGTATGTGTCGAGCAATTGACGAACAAAGTAATGAATTTGAAGTAATCTGGGCATCTTCAGATATTACGCAAGAAATGAGCCAAGCCATGACTCAAGTGAATAAGCTTGGTCAAAAAAAAGAATTTTCAAAACCATGGATAATTAATCAAATAGATAATTAAATATCAATCAAGATATTTGAATAATTTACCCCCTGTTATTCTGGATTTAATTGAACCTGCAAATGCGAATATTTTATCATTGCTCGGTTCCTCTTGTTTTTGTATCGAGGGCAAGAATCATATAGTTCTTTTTGATTTCGATTACGATTTATCAAAAAATATTAATGTAACATATGAAAATGTTGGTAATCTCGAGATTCTTGGTTTAATCCAGATACCGAAAGGTCTTGGGAGTGGTTCTATCTACCATTCAGAATTTGAAACATTAGAAGTCAGATACTTTTCGAATAAATTTAAGTTGAGAACGAGAAAATGATGAGCTACAAAACAGGGCCACCTTTTGGATATAGAAATAATTTGTTTTACAAAAGTTGGTAGCGAATTGTTTCCAATTTGAGGAGCTGAACCCAATGAGAAGATATTGTGAGAACTTTGTACCATGGGAAAGAACTAAATATAACCCCGATATATAAATAATTATACCTTGAGCTATATGCAAGTGCTTGTAATGGGAGAGTTAAATAAAATGAATAATGATAATGACTGGGTTAAAAGAATTATTAATCGTGAAAATTTGATGAACAATTTTGCATTTATTGGAATCTTCATTGCCTATTTTGAGAGAATGAGACATACAGCAAAACAAAACCTATCTTATCTTTATATAGATGATGGTGCGAATTTGTTAGAACTGGACTATTCAACGTATGAATCTGATAAATTTAAACAGGAAGTATTACCTTTGCAAAAGAAAAAATATGATGCTGTTTTTCAATGGTATGTTAACAATCACGCTATTTGTGCGGACGACCTAAAATGTATTAAGAATGCACTGGATAGAAGAAATGAAATTACCCACCATATTGATCGGTTCCTTCTAGACGGCCCCAGAAAAGAGGATTATGATTTATTGGGTGATATTGTAAGAATTTATACACAACTTGATCGCTGGTGGATTAATGAAGTAGAAATTCCAACATCACCTGCAGAAAATATTGAGAGACTTGGAGAATATAATCCAGGGGATGTATTTAGTAATGAAGCATTAATTCTCGGTGTTATTAAGGAAGTTGCAGCAGGACAGAATGTTGAAGAATATCAGCAGTTATTAAAACAATTTGAAGAGGAAAAATAATTATACATGCAAAAAAAAGGCGTATAGTATTTTCCTGTTAATTATTTTTTAGATATTGGGTAAGGACTCAGAAAGGAGGCGATGTTCATGGCAGAATATAGAAAGAAAAAAGGTAGTGATACATGGCACTATTGTAAGAATTGTTCAAAATGGCCAACTGTCGATTACGATTCTCAATACTCAAAACCCTCATCTGGGGAACTGTGTGATGAGTGTAAATCAAAAGATAAAAACGGAGATTGTAAGAAGTAAACTCTAATTGTCTATTGGGTCCTTACCCTAATGCCAGCATCATAATTTAAAGAAGTATACCTTACAAGGAACTTTAAAAGCAATTTCCTATCTATTGCAACAATACAAATAACTCTAATCCTACAAAGGATTTTATAAGTACACGCTACCCTGTATGGGGTGCTAAATATAACGATCAATGTATTACAGAAACCTGCATACAGGATCAATCATATTAGGGAGCCAATACATGGGAGATACAACAAAAACGTTTTTCGATGCGAAGAAAGATTGGTCTATTGCCAAAGACGATCTTCTCAGATGTTACTTGCGTCCGTACATGAACAAACTATTCCACTCCGGAAGAATGAATGTATTTATCGACTGTTTTGCCGGTGCTGGCAAGTTTGGGAACCAGGAAGTCGACCACGTCAATATTACCGATGATCAGGTTCCTGTTTCGTATGGATCCCCTTTGATAGCCCTGAAGGAAATCCAAAGGTCCTTGTATAACACGAAATCACTCAACCCAAAGTACACTGCATATTTCATAGAAAAGGAATACTGCGATAAATTACATACCACGCTTCAAAATTCGCAATTCTCAGGTGCTAATTACAGAATCATGGATGGGAACTACCAGGAACAGATCCATGT
Organism: Spirochaetae bacterium HGW-Spirochaetae-2; assembly: GCA_002839355.1. Classification (GTDB taxonomy): domain Bacteria; phylum Spirochaetota; class Spirochaetia; order Sphaerochaetales; family Sphaerochaetaceae; genus UBA8525. The sequence goes on along the minus strand of PGXW01000012.1, from coordinate 45,235 downwards.
GGCCATATCCGAAATCCTGAGACAATATGGGAAACCAAACCTACTGTGCTATCTCGACCCATTTGGAGTTAAGGATTTGAAATTGAAATACCTTGAAGAGCTCAATAATTATGAACTGAACAGTTTTGAACTCCTTATCAATTTCAATTCATTCGGGTTCTTCAGGTATGCATGCGGAGCATCCAACATCGCAATACGAGAACAAGAACTCAGGGATCCAGGAGAGATACTCGAGCGGAGTCCGATGACTAAAAGGGAAGGAGCAAGGGATCGTCTCGCAATCTTCGATGAGATTATTGGAAGCCGATCATGGAGAAGAGTGATCGATTCGTACAATGATAGCCGACTTAACGGATATCAAGCCGAAAGGCTTATAGCGGGTCTCCATCGAAAGCAACTCAAACGACGACTCGGATTCGAGTATGTCCTGAGCATCCCGATACGAATCAACGATTCGTTCCACCCCAAATATCGGATGATCTATGCGACCAACCATGAGGACGGAGCAATGGTTATGGGAGATATAATGCACCAACGGCAACACTACCTCTTCGACCAATATTCCATTACAAGAAACGGATGCAAGGATTTGTTCGACTTGGAGGACTTCAGCCAAGAATCTTGTATCGAAGATTGTGTGCTCGAGTTTTTGGAAGCCAAGGGTGAAATCGGTGGGACGATATTTTATGCGAAATTCTATGACCGGTATTTCCTGACATCCCGTCTGGGTGAGACCCTTCGAATCCTGGAAGAGCAAGGAAGAATCTCCATCAGGAGAAATCCTCCAACCACCAAGACCAATCGCCCCAGCAAATTTTTAAAGGAGGACCAGAGTCACAAGTTGTTTATCAAACTCATAAAGTAGTGTACTGTTGTATACATAAAAGGAGGAGAACATGGATAAGGAAGATATCCTTTTCGGAACGAAAGAATGGGCTCCCCACAACTTCAATTTCATGAAGGGATGTTCCAATGATTGCACCTATTGCTATGCGAAGGAAATGGCCATCCGCTTCAAGAGGAAGACCGCAGATTCTTGGAAGAATGAGGAAGCGGTGTCCCTGGAGGGGAAATCTTTCGGCAAACGTAATGGAAGAATCATGATCCCATCGTCGCACGACATCACTCCCGGTAATATCGATCTGGCGATGGACGTGATCTCAAGGCTCTTGAAGAGTGGCAACGAGTTGCTGGTGGTGACCAAACCAAACTTAGCCTGCATCGAACGGCTCGTTGATGAACTTCTTCAATATCGAGCGAAAATACAATTTAGATTCACCATTGGATCCTCATCAACAACAACGCTTAAGCTTTGGGAACCTGGGGCGTCCGGATTTCCCGAACGCCTCGACGCACTCAAGTATGCCTACGGAAAAGGTTATGAGACGACCATCTCCGCGGAACCGTTGCTTGACGAAAAGCTCGATGACCTTTATGAAAAAGTATCCCCGTTCGTGACGGGATCCATTTGGGTTGGAAAGATGAATTTTCCCGATCGCAGAGTGAAAATGAATGCAACGAGCGGAATTGTTCCAAATCATGTCAAGGCGCTCATCGCAGCTCAATGCGACGAAAAAATCATTGCCATATGGGAAAAATATAAGAACAATCCCAAGGTCGAATGGAAAGAGAGCATCAAGAAAGTTTTGGCCAAACATGTTGAGATATAAACAACAATGTCTTCTCCCTCATGCCTTCCGGTGGAATTTTAGTATCTTCAAATTGTCCTGCCCATACATCGTCTGAATACAATCTGCAACAGGTCTGAGATTCTCCGCATATACATTGGTATACCCTTCCTGGACGGCATTCTCCCCCTGATGTTCCCAACTCATATACTCGGCCACCAGAATATCAGAAACCCCTGAAAGTCGAAGATTGGTATTGAGCGAATGTCTCAGCACATGGGGAGTCAGTTCTTTCCATGCTTCGGGCCGTTCAAGATCCAGTTTTAATGCATGGGTCCGAATAGTATTGAACCAAATGGACAACGTCCTGCTATTTACCCTGACAGGCTCTTCCCCTACTCCTGCCGCAAAGGCGTCCTTGACCGCCTTCAATGCCATATCGCACAGTGGGATCACACGAACCTTCCCCCATTTCGGGGTACCAATGACCTTCAAAGAATCGTCCTTGTAAGCACGGTCAACAATGAGGACGTCATCCTTGAGTTGTTCCGGACTGAGAGCCAGGACCTCACCCCTTCGGAGTCCGGTGGTGGCCATGATCGTAAACAGACGCATTGCCTGATTATTGGGGAATATCTCCGGATGTTGGAGCACAAGCTGGATATCCGCTGCGGGAAGCGACAGCTTGGACTTGGCGGTGTACTTGATATCCGGCAGCCCCTGGGCAGGACTTACGCCGATGATTCCATCATCCGCAGCTTGTCCAAATATCGATTTCAACAGCTTGTACATCTTCACACTCTTGTTGCACGTACCATGTTTCTTTGCGATGACTATCGCTGCATCCTTGAGCTCAAGCCTGATGACCTCGCACATCGGCTTATCAAGCAACTTCCTCATTTTCTTGTCCATGAGATCCTCGAGATCAAGCGCATGCCTGGCGGTATGCAACGCATACCGGTCGGAATAGCTGGTCGCAGTCACCGACGCCTGGTTCCTTTTGGGATTGGTCTCGGGATCCTGGTAGAGCTTCAGCATTGTCCTGATGGTGACATCGGTGGCGATCCCTGTCCTCATCCGGTCGATGAAGGAATGCACGAATCGCTGGGCATCGGATTTGCGCGTACAACCGGTGGACCGCTTGTACCGCATGCCGGCACGGTCGGTGTATCTGAAATAATAGGTTTTTCCGATGAGAAAGGGTGTGGGGTAACTGGTAGTCATGGACTCCTCCTTAGAATAGACTGGTACCAAATTGGTACCAACAACCAAATTTGGTACCAGTCAGATGTCTAGACAAGTCCTAACAATTCCTTCCCCTGTATAACTTAAAAAGGAAGCGTCTGAAGGGAGTCGAACCCTCGTCACGAGCTTGGGAAGCTCGGGTAATAGCCGTTATACGACAGACGCGCGTGTAAGGAATCATATCCAAAACACAGCACACTTTCAAGTATAATCGGTCATATATACTACCTTTGTCACATGTTACCCCACCACCAGCCAGTTTAGTGGAAAACAACCCGGATGGCAAAATCGGTTCGCCACCACTATTCGTCAATTTTCTTGACAACGCCACTTCAACCCCGTTACAGTTTCCACAAGGGTCAATGTTGACTTTGTCCCAACAATGGAAAAAATGTTCCATTGCGGGAACAGTCCAACAAAGGGAAAATGATAGTAGTGTATTACATTTCACCAGGAGGAACTGTATGAAGAAACTGTTAGTTGTCTTGTTGCTTTTGGCACTGCTCGTGCCAGCTGCTTTCGCCCAGGGTGGGCAGGAAGCCGCACCAGCCGCACCAGCCGCACCAGCGGCCCCCGCCGCAGCACCCGCCGCCCCTGCAGCCGCAGCCGGTAGTGTCGGAGCCTATACCACACTGGAAGAACCCCTTGCTGCCGCCTTGTTCGACCTGTTCGAGAAGGAAACAGGTATCAAAGTCAATTTCGTGCGCCTGTCCGGCGGAGAAGCCATTGCCAGACTCGAAGCCGAATCCGGCAATCCCCAGGTCTCCATTTGGGTTGGAGGTGTTGGTCTCGACCACATCACCGCAAAGTCCAAGGGCTTGACCACTCCATATGTATCCCGCTATGCGAGCAATACCCCGTCAATGTACCGCGACCCGGAAAACTTCTGGATCGGCCTCTATGTCGGACCGCTCACCATCGTGACGAACCTCGACCGTGCCAAGGAACTTGGAATCACCGCCCCCACCAGCTGGGCAGACCTGGTGAAACCCGAATACAAGGGACTCATCCGCATGGCCGACCCGAACTCCTCCGGAACCGCCTACAATGTGCTGACCACCATGCGCTACGTCCTCGGTAGTGAGGATGCGATGATGGACTATATGAAAAAACTCGACAAGAACATCGACCAGTACACCAAGAGCGGCTCGGCTCCCGGAAAGAGTGTCGCCATCGGCGAGATTCCCGTAGCGCTCGGGTATGCCCACGACCAGGTCAAGCTCAAGGATGCCGGCGCCAATATCAAAATCGCCGCTCCTTCCGAAGGAACCGGGTTCGAATTGGCTTCCATGTCCTTGGTCAAGGGTGGCAAGGATGCGGTCAACGCCAAGAAACTCTACGATTGGGTCCTCTCTTCCCCAGTTGCACAGCAGAAGTTCACCGAATGGTATGTCGTGTTGGTAGCCAACGGAGCAGCCAAGCACCCGCAGGCCCTTTCAATCAACGAGATCAAGACAGTCGACCAGGATTTCGCATGGGACGGAGACAAAGTCAACAAGACTCGTCTGCTTGACAGATGGTCCAATGAAATCGGTCGGTATCGGTAAACACACTACAGCCTTGGGCTGAACATATGGGTACCTGATGTTTACAAAAAAAAGAATTTTGCAATTTTGTCTTGCGGCGATGGTTTTCATCGCCGCAGACATTTGGATGTACAACTCCCTCAGCACCTCGTTCGCATCGTATGTCGAACAACGGAACTACAACGAGGTCGGGTTGTTTGTACAGACGGCGCCTGAAGACCAGGCGGACATGGCTGCATGGCTGGCAGGAGTCTCGACAATCATACCCGACTCCCAGGCCCTGTATTTCGCCTACGATGAATCGAAATTCAATTTCATTCCGACCTCCGACGGCTCCGAGGTTGCCGGACAGGTTTGGCTGGCGAATAGATCGAAGCCCGAATTTGCCACGGCATTGGAGAGCGCCTATTATCTCGAGTCGATGCAATTGCCGTCGACCTATATAGCCAACATCGATGGTGAACGGACATCGGTACGGATATTCTTCGCACCGACTATCGCGGAAAATGGCTACGAGGCCACTGGCGCCGTCATGATCCTCGTGCCGACAACAAGTGCATCGGGGTTTGCGCGGCTGCTGCAGATCCTGGCCATCGGAGCCGCAATCGCGTTCTTCGCCATCGCTTGGGTCATCACGTTCACACGGGACCCGGTCACCGGCTTCATGGTCCTGGCACTATTCATCATAGTCGCCATTTTTGTGGCCTATCCTCTGTTCGAGGCGGTCAGGCTCTCGTTCCTCAGGCAAGGACACTTCTCCTTCGACGCGTGGAAGATGGCATTGTCCCCCTCCTACATCGTGGCCTTGTGGGGTTCGTTGCGTCTCGGGGTATCGACGGCAACCATATCCACGATATTGGGCTTCATGATCGCATTCCTGGTCGAACGGACTTCCTTCAAGCAGAAGAAGCTCATATCGACCCTGGCGACCATGCCGGTCATCTCGCCCCCCTTCTCCCTCTCGTTGTCGGTCATCCTGCTTTTCGGCAACAACGGACTGATCAGCAAGCAACTGCTCAATTTGACCAATACTTCGATCTATGGCCTCGGTGGTCTCACGATTGTGCAGACGATCAGCATGTTCCCGATCGCCTTTTTGACCATAAGCGGCGTACTGCGGCAAATCGACTCGACAGTGGAAGACGCTTCGCTCGACCTGTCCGCCACGCGGTGGCAGACGTTCAAGTCGATCACCTTCCCGCTTACCGTTCCCGGCATATTGTCGGCATGGATGTTGGTCTTCACCAATTCGCTCGCCGACTTCGCCAACCCGTTGCTCCTCTCGGGAAACCTGCGGGTCCTCTCGACCGAAGCCTACATGATGGTCACCGGACGGATGAACGACTTGGGTGGAGGCGCCGTGCTTTCATTCCTGTTGTTGTTGCCCACGGTGTCGGCTTTCATGGTGCAACGCTTCTGGGTAAGCAGGAAGAGCTTCGTAACGGTTACCGGCAAGCCTTCGACCACGTTGACAGAACTGACGACGACTCCAGTCAGACGAGCCATGGCAATCGCCACTTGGGCTGTGCTGGGGTTCATCCTCATGCTGTACCTCACAATCATTGCCGGATGCTTCGTGCGCAACTGGGGTATCGACTACACGTTCACCTGGGACAACTGGAAGGCTATTCCTGACAGTTGGGACTCGCTCACGTCGACCGTCCTGCTCGCATTGATCTCGGCCCCGGTTGCCGGTTTCATCGCGATGATGGCGGCAATGCTGATCGTGCGTAAGAAATTCCCGGGCAAACGGCTGCTTGAAGTCCTCATGATGACTCCCTATGCCATACCTGGAACCTTGATTGGTATCGCGTATGTCATCGCTTTCAACAAACAACCGCTGCTGCTGGTGGGTACCGGCGCGATCATCGTCATCAACTATGTGATCCGCGAATTGCCTGTCGGGCTGGAGAACGGTATCACCGCATTGCATCAGATCGATCCGTCGATCGAAGAGGCGGCCCAGGACCTGGGTGCCGACATGCCAACGGTATTCAAGACAATCGTCCTGCCGCTGGTACGGCCGGCATTCATCTCGAGCATGTCCTACACCTTCGTCAGGGCGATGACGGCTGTTAGCGCCATCATCTTCCTCGTCTCGGCCAAGTGGTACCACTTGACGATCAAGATCCTCAGCTACTCGGAAAACCTCCGCTTTGGTCTGGCGAGTGTTCTCTGTACGGTACTCATTGTGATTGTACTTGGCGTGTTTGGCCTCATGCAGGTGTTGGTGAAAGACGACAAATTGACCCAGAAGACCATTTCAACGCGATAAAGGGACCGATATGGAAAAGAAAAGTGTTTCTGTTACATTGCAAGACGTCACCAAGAAATTCAAGGACGTGAAGGGGAAAGCCGATGTCATAGCCGTGAACGCGGCCGACTTCGTGGTGGAACCGGGTGAACTGGTTACCCTCCTCGGCCCTTCGGGTTGCGGAAAGACCACGACATTGCGCATGGTCGCGGGTTTCGAGCTTCCCACCGAGGGAAAGATACTTATCGGCGATACCGATGTGACCATGTTGCCACCGAACAAACGCGACACCGCTACCATGTTCCAAAGTTATGGCTTGTTCCCCCATATGAGCGTATTCGACAATGTCGCCTACGGTCTGAAACTCCGCAAGATTCCTGTCGACGATATCAAGAAACGGGTCAACGAATCGCTGGACCTGGTCGGGTTGGCCAGCTATGGCGACCGTGCGCCCAGCAAACTTTCGGGTGGACAGCAGCAACGGGTCGCATTGGCCCGCTCGCTTATCGTCACCCCATCGGTGCTGTTGCTCGACGAGCCGCTTTCCAACCTGGATGCATTGCTGCGGGAGCAGATGCGTGTGGAGATCAAACGCATCCAGAAAACCCTCGGCATAACCGCCATCTATGTGACCCACGACCGGGTCGAGGCCATGAGCTTGTCCGACCGTGTCATCGTCATGAAGAACGGGTTCATCAGACAGATCGGTGCTCCCGATGAAATCTATGAGAAGCCCGACTCGCGTTTTGTCGCCGGCTTTGTCGGAAAAGCAGCCTTCTTTCCGGTTACCATCGGGGAAATGGTGCAGGATCTGTGGTCCTGTGAACTCGGTGGCAAAGAGGTGAAGGTCGCCCAGATTGCACCGAATGTGAAGAAAGGTGATAGTGCCGTGCTCATGGCCCGTCCCGAATCCTTGCGCCTGGAAGAGAAGGGAAAAGGACATATCGACGGAAAGGTCCGCATGAACGTCTATCTCGGAAACAGCATGGAATCGTTCGTACAGACACCGTTCGGCGAGGTTCTGGTGCAGATCGACGACCCGCATTCGAAGAAAGTCTACAAGGAAGGCGCCGACGTCTCGATCGGGTTCAGTCCCGACCGTGTGCGGATACTGGCCGAAGACGAAGAATAGATCCACCTTTTTTCCATCCCCCGAACTCCCCGATTCCTCGGGGAGTTTTTATTGACAACTGGGGATATGGGGGCTACACTTGCATACAATAAGATAAGTTAGGGGGTTTTTATGGCCACAGTAGAATTGAAAAACATCTCAAAGGTGTATGACGGCAATGTCAAGGCAGTCGACAATGTGAACATCGACATTCTGGACAGGGAATTCGTGGTGCTCGTAGGTCCTTCCGGTTGCGGAAAGTCCACCACACTCAGAATGGTCGCCGGACTCGAGGACATTTCATCCGGTGAGTTGTATATCGATGGCAAGATGGTGAACGACGTCCCACCCAAAGACAGGGATATCGCCATGGTCTTCCAGAACTACGCCCTGTATCCGCATATGAGCGTATACGACAATATGGCGTTCGGACTCAAGATCCGCAAGTTCCCGAAGGAAGAGATCGACCAGCGGGTACGCGAAGCCGCCAAAATCCTGGATATCGAACAATTGCTCGACAGGAAACCGAAGGCCCTTTCCGGTGGACAACGCCAGCGTGTCGCGGTTGGTCGTGCGATTGTGCGCAAACCCAAGGTATTCCTCTTCGATGAGCCGTTGTCCAACTTGGATGCGAAACTCCGTGTCCAGATGCGCGCCGAGATCTCGTCGCTGCACAACAGGCTCAAAGCCACCATGATCTACGTCACCCACGACCAGGTCGAGGCACTGACCATGGCCGACAAGATTGTCGTCATGAAGCTGGGAATCATCCAGCAGATCGGTGGACCACTCGATTTGTACAACAACCCGAACAACAAGTTCGTTGCGGGCTTCATCGGTTCTCCTCCCATGAACTTCATGTCTGTCGACATCGTGGCCGAAGGCAAGCAACTCTTTGCCGAGGAAGGATCGTTTAGGATCAAGCTTACCGAAGAGCACAACAAGCTACTCGCCTCGTATGCCGGAAAGAGGGTCACCTTCGGTATCCGCCCCGAGGACGTCAAGTTCTCCGACGATGCGATCGCCGACATCACCATCAACGGTCAAGTGAGCGTCGTCGAACCACTCGGTTCGGAAACACACATCTATGTCGCGGCAGGAAAACACCAGTTCATCGGAAAGATCGAACCGCATATCATCCTCAAGGTCGAACAGAATATCAGTCTGATTCCCGACCTCAAGAAGGTGAAGTTCTTCGACAACGAGACAGAGCTGGCTATCCGCTGATCAGAACCGCTGTAAGACAGCACGAATACGAACATGGGGCCTGGCTGCAAACCGGGCCCCTTTTTTTGTACGTGAATTGTTAAAACTGCAGTATGATGAATCCATTGGAGGCTTCCCTATGCAGGATTCACGCAAGGAGATCATCTCCTGGTCCCTCTACGATTGGGCAAACAGCGCATTCGCAACCACCGTCATGGCCGGCTTCTTCCCCATCTTCTTCAGTTCCTACTGGTCGACCGCCAATTCAGCCCAAGTCAGTACCTTCTACCTGGGTCTCGCCAACTCCTTGGAGGCTGTTCTGGTTGCTATACTGGCACCGATCCTCGGTTCCATAGCCGACAAGGGCAGCTTCAAGAAACGGTTCCTCATATTCTTCACCTTCCTCGGGTGCGTCATGACGAGCGGCTTGTGGTTCGTGCAGGCGGGCATGTGGCAACTCGCTGTACTGTTCTACATCCTTGCGACGGTGGGTTTCTCCGGTTCCCTGATATTCTACGACGCCCTGCTACCGGCCGTGGCTTCACCGAAGAAGGTCGACTTCGTCTCTTCGTTGGGATACAGCCTGGGATATATCGGGGGCGGTCTCCTCTTCCTGGTCAACGTGCTCATGTACCTGAATCCCTCGTGGTTCGGTTTTGCAAACGAGGTTGCGGCTGTGCGGGCCGCGTTCGTCTCGGTGGCGATCTGGTGGGCTGTCTTCTCCATACCGCTGATCGTGTTCGTGAAGGAACCTCGAGAAGCACATGCGAAGCGGTCGACGAGAGCGGTTCGTGACGGGCTCAAGCAGTTCGCCATCACCTTCAAGGCGATTAGGGACCTGAAGGTCGTCGGTATCTTCCTCCTCGCCTACTGGTTCTATATCGACGGGGTCGATACGATCATCCGGATGGCGGTCGATTACGGCACGGCAATAGGGTTTCCCGCATCCTCCCTGATCGTCGCGCTGCTGATCACACAGTTTGTCGCATTTCCCTCGGCGATTGCCTACAATACCTTCGGAAAGCGTATCGGGGTAAAGAATGCATTGATGGTTGCAATCATAGCCTATTGTTTCATCGCCATACTGGGATTCTTCATGTCGGCGATCTGGCACTTCTATGCCTTGGCCTGCATCATCGGGTTGTTCCAAGGTGGTATCCAAGCCTTGAGCCGGTCCTACTACACCCGCCTGATTCCCACGGAATTTTCCGCGGAGTTCTTTGGCTTCTTCAACATGCTGGGCAAGTTCGCCGCCATAATCGGACCGGTGCTCATCGGTGTGGTCACCTTGGTCACGGGAAGCAACCGGTACGGCATCCTGTCCATCATCATTCTCTTCATCATCGGAGGCATCCTGCTGTCCAAGGTCGATGAACAGGAAGGGGCGCAAAGCCTGCAGTCGTTCAGGACCAGCATGGCCGCCAAGGAGCTGGAGGAATCGATCGACTAATCCGCCCGGACAACAAAAAAAGGTGCCGGAACGAATCCGGCACCCACGCATAATTCTCGCGGAAGCGATGTTATTTCTTGTAGATCTTGCGCTCGGTGTACGTAGTGTGGAGCAGGTGGTGCGACTTCTCGCTGAGAGGGGCGCCCAAGTACTCCTTGTAGATCTGCTGGATCTCCGGATTCTGGTGGGAACAACGTATGGCGCTCTGCTCATCGTCCGTATACAGGCCCGCGATCCGCTGGGCACGTACCTCGTCGGTAGTCGCGTAGGGCTGACCACCTCCGGCCACACATCCGCCACGGCACGCCATGACCTCGATGAAGTGGTACGGTGGTTCCTTACCGGTATCCCGCGCCTCACGGATCTCATCCAACAGGGTGCTGACATTCGCCATGCCGTGTGCAATGGCAACCCGCAATGTGGTTCCCTTCACATCGACTTCGCCGCTGCGCACACCGTCCATACCACGAACCGCTTCGATATTCACATTGGCAAGCTCTTCGCCGGTGATCAGGTTGTAGGCTGTTCTCAGCGCGGCTTCCATGACACCACCGGTATTGCCGAAAATGGTACCGGCACCGGCATAGGCCCCGATCGGGCTGTCGGCGAGTTCATCCTCGAGCTTGGTGAAGTCGATTCCCGAGGCCTTGATCAAACGGGCGAATTCCCGTGTGGTCAGCACCAGGTCGACGTCGGCGAAACCGGAGGCGTACATGTTCTCGTCACGCGATATCTCGAACTTCTTCGCTGTACAAGGCATGATCGCGACCGAATAGATCGTGGCTGGATCCACCTTCGCATTCTCGGCATAGTAGGTCTTGGTGATAGCGCCTTGCATCATCATGGGACTCTTGGCTGTCGAGAAGTTGGGAATCATATCGGGATAGTACTTTTCCATGTAGTCGGTCCACGCGGGACAGCAACTGGTGATCTGAGGAATGGCTCCCTTTCCTGTCGTCAGGCGTTTGACCAGTTCGGTACCCTCTTCCATGATGGTGAGGTCGGCACTGAAGTTGGTATCGAACACTTTGTCGACACCCAGGCGGCGCAAGGCCGAATAGATCCTGCCGGTGGTAATGGTTCCCGCAGGCAAGTTGAAGGCTTCGCCCAAGGCGACACGGACCGCGGGAGCGATCTGCACGACCACATGCTTGCCGGGATCGGAAATCGCACGGACCAGATCACGTGTCTCGTCCTTTTCGAATATCGCACCGACAGGACAGTGGGCCGAACACTGGCCGCACTTGATGCAGGGGCTGTCGTTCAAGGGAAGATCGGCTGCCGGCGAGACCACGGTGTTGTCTCCCCGTCCGATGAACTCGAGCGCATAGACACCCTGCAGTTGCTGGCAAACCTGGACACAGCGTCCACACTTGATACACTTGGTCGGATCAAGGACGATCGACGTGGTGGAACGGTCCTGGGGCAGGTCGACCAGACGGGTTTCGTACGGCTGTTCGCGGACACCGAATTCGGCGGCGAACCGCTGCAATTCGCAGGTGCCGTTCCTGCCACAGGTCAAACATGAATTCGGGTGGGTCGACATGATCATCTCGATGACCGTCTTGCGCACCTGGTACAATTCGGCATCGTGGGTGATCACGCTCAGATTCTCCTGGACCGGAGCCGCACAGGCGCGCAACAGCTTCGGAGAATTCTCCTGCTTCACGATACACAAGCCGCAGGCGGCCCATGCCGGAAGGTCGGGATGGTAGCATAAGGTGGGAATATTTACATTTACCTTCTTGGCAGCCGCTAGGATGTTGGACCCTGCCTCGATCTCCACCGGCATGCCGTTTATTTTCATATGAACAGTACTCACTGGTATCCTCCTCAACGATCGAAGCCCTAACGGACTTCGATGGCTCCGAATTTACACGTCTCGTAACACACACCGCACTTGATACATGCTGCCTGGTCGATGACATGGACCTCTCGTCTCTCTCCCGAAATGGCCGCGACCGGACACTTGCGGGCGCAAGCGGTACAACCGATACACTTGTCGGGAAGAATATGATAGCTGATCAGACTCTTGCACTTCCCGGCCGGACAGCGCTTGTCCACGACATGGGCAAGGTATTCGTCACGGAAGTGGTGCAACGTGGAGAGGATCGGGTTCGGTGCCGTTTGTCCCAAGGCACACAACGAGGCCTTTTTCATGGCTTCGCCGATTTCCACCATCTGGTCGAGATCCGCCAATTCGGCTTTTCCCTTGGTGATCTTGTCGAGCAGGTTGGCCAGCGACCGTCCGCCGATGCGGCAGGGCGAACACTTTCCACAGGACTCGTCGACCGTGAAGTTCAAATAGAATTTGGTGACGTCGACAATACAGTCGTCCTCGTCCATTACGATCATTCCACCCGAACCCATCATCGAACCGAGTTTGGTCAAGGAACCGAAGTCGATTGGTGTGTCGAGGAATTCCTTGGTGATCACTCCACCCGACGGACCGCCGGTCTGGACTGCCTTGAACTCCCTGTCGTTGGCGATACCGCCACCGATATCGTAGATGATCTCACGCAACGTGGTGCCCATGGGAACTTCGACCAGACCCGAGTTGCGGATCTTACCGGTCAATGCGAACACCTTGGTACCATGGCTGTCGGGAGTTCCGATCCGGCTGAACCAGTCTCCGCCCTTGATGATGATCATGGGGATATTCGCCCAGGTCTCGACGTTGTTGATGACTGTCGGCTTGCCCCACAATCCCTTGACCGCCGGGAACGGAGGCCGTGGAACCGGCATGCCGCGCTTACCTTCGATCGAAGCCAGCAGTGCGGTCTCTTCACCACACACGAAGGCTCCGGCACCCAGCCTGATCTCGATATCGAAATCGAAACCGGATCCGAGGATATCCTTTCCGAGCAATCCGTATTCACGGGCCTGGGCCATGGCGATCTCCAGGCGTTTGATAGCCAACGGATATTCGGCACGGATATAGATGTATCCTTGGTTCGCCCCGACGGTCTTTCCGGCGATTGCCATGGCTTCGAGCACCGAGTGCGGATCCCCTTCCAAAGTGGAACGGTCCATATAGGCACCCGGATCCCCTTCGTCGGCGTTCACGACAATGTACTTCTGGTCCGACTCGGCCTGCTTGGTGAAGTTCCACTTCATCCAGGTGGGAAAGCCCGCGCCACCACGGCCACGGAGACCAGCGGTCCGCAATTCGGAAATCACGTCGTCGGCAGTCATTTCGAAGAGCACCTTCTCAAGTGCCACATACCCCTCGCGGGCGATATATTCGTTGATGTTTTCCGGATCGATGAATCCGCAGTTGCGCAATACGATTCGGAATTGCTTCTGGTAGAATTCGATATCCTCTACCTTGGCATGCTTGCGGCTGCCTTCCTTGGCATAGAGCAGGCGCTTGACTTCGCGACCTTTCACGATGTGTTCGGCGACGAGCTCCTTCGCATCCTCAGGCTTGACCTGCACGTAGAAGGAGTCTTCGGGTAGGATCTTGACGATAGGGCCCTGTTCGCAGAAACCGAAACAACCGGTCTTTACGATCTGCACCTCGTCGGCAACACCCTGCGCCTTGCATTCCGAGACCAACGCCTCGTAGATGGCATTTGCCTTGCTGGATTCGCAGGCGGTTCCCCCGCAAACCAAGATATAGTTTCTAAACGCCATTACTTGCCTCCATCCTTGATGATATCCGCAGAGGGACGATCGAACACATGGTCAGAGACCATCTTTCCACGCATGACGTGGTCTTCTATGATTGCCTTGGCCACTGCAGCATCCACTTTTCCATAGATGACAGGAGGCATTCCCGGAGAGAGGACCTCAACCGTGGGCTCGACATAGCACAGGCCCATGCAACCGGTCTGTGTCACCGAGACATGCTCGAGTTCGTGTGCATCCAATTCCTGTAGAAATGCATCGAGCACAACTTTCGCTCCAGCGGCTATGCCGCAAGTTCCCATTCCGATGATGATCTGGGTGTCCTTGCCAGCGATATCGCGCTTCTGGATTTCAGATTTCTTACTGTCCCGAAGCTTCCGCAACTCCTCCAACGTCATCTTAGCCATTCCAGCCTCCTAGTAAGGACCTTCCGATCAGGTCCGACGATTCCTAATTTCATCCAAAGCAGCCTCTTGGGACTGCACGTATGTCCGTAGCATGTTGAGTGTCCCGCCCAATGCGAAATCCCCCAGCAGCTCAATCAGCACATGTCGCTCCAATTCGTAGCCATCGCACCCGGCAGGCAGCTCCAGACTCCTGGTCACCACCATATCGTACGTTCCGGGAAACGCAAGCATCGACACGAGTGTCGAGACGACATTTCCCAGCGGCGGGCAATCGATATGCTGGAGGGGAAACCGGTATGCCACCGTCGTTCCCTCTCCCTCCTGCGACTTCAGGGTAAAGTCCCCGTCCACCGCATCGACCGCCTGAATCAGAAACGGAATACCCAGTCCAACGGTCCGCCCCTTGTGCTTGATCCCGTCCGTATAGAACGGATCGGTGACCTTCCGTTGGACCTCGCCACTCATCCCCTTGCCATTGTCCGTTACCGTGCAGGCAATCGAACGTTCGTCCTCCCGCATGTCCACAGTTATCAGCGATGCACCGGATTCGATGGCATTCTGCACTATGTCGGAAAGGAAATCACACAGGGATGCGTGCATACGGGCCTTTCTTCACTTGAATTTGGCGATGATTCCCGGCAACTGGTCCTTGGTCACCTTGCCAAACACTTCTCCCCCCACGGTCATGACAGGCGCAAGACCACAGCAGCCGACGCATCGGACCCCTTCCAGGGAGAACTTGCCGTCCTCGGTGACGGCGCCGATTTCGATACCGAGCAGTCCTGTCAATTCCTCGATCAACATCTCGCCACCCTTGAGGTAGCAGGCGGTTCCCAAACAGACTTGTATGTTGTGTTCCCCAGGCTTGGTCATTTTGAAGAAATGGTAGAAGGACAGTACACCGTAGATTGTCGCCAACGGTATGTCCAACATCTGCGCGACCGTGTCGGCCGACTCTCGGGATACGAATCCGAACTCTTCCTGCACCTTGTGCAGGATCATGATCAGGTTGCCCGGCTTATCCTTCCATTCCTCGATGAACGCAATCAATCCTTGGGAGAAACTCTTCTCTTCTTTCATGGCAGACATGGAACCTCCAGTACTCAGTATTCGATTATCCATACTATCGAGTAAACGTGAAAATGACAATATATATTTGTTTATCGATTGATTATTTTTACCTGATACCCCATTTTAATACTACAGATATTGTTATTTTACGTAATTTATTGTATCTTTCTTCACATAAAAGGGGATTTTACCATGAATAGTGATATGATCATACGCATTACCAGATACTACCGCATACTCAATAGATTGCGCTCCCTTGGATTGGAAAAGGTGTTCGCACATAATCTAGCCGATGCAGCTGGTGTTTCCGCCGCCGTAGTGAGAAAAGACTTCTCCCTGTTGGAAATCCATGGCCAGAAAAGAGGTGGCTACGAAATTCCCGATCTGCTGGTCCATTTGGGAAGGATCCTGGGAAAGACCGACGAACCGCAGAATGTGATCATCGTGGGATGCGGGCGTATCGGCAAGGCCCTCATGCACTACAACGGCTTCGAGCCGGACGGTATCCGCATAGTCGCCGGATTCGATTCCGACCCGCTGGTCTATAGCGACAGCACCCACCCGGTTCCGGTCTATCCGGTCAGCCGTATCGAGGAGGTGGCCAATGCCTTCGATGTCAAGGTCGCGATCGTCACCGTTCCCGAATCGGCCACGTCGGACAGTTTCCAACGGCTCATGAACGCAGGTATCCGTGGCGTGTTGAACTTCAGCCCGATCACTCTCAAGCCGGTCAAGCTGGAAGACGGTACCCACCCGATCGTACACAACATGAATATCGCCCTCGAACTCGAGCAGATATTCTACGAACTGCAATTCCCGAAAAAGGATTAGTCGGCTCACCTGCCTGTCAGCACGACATACACCGGCAGGTGGTCGGAGTACCCCGATTCCGTACGGACATTCCAAGCATTGGGATGTCCTTTTTCATCCCTCAGGTGCTGCCCGACCCCTACCTGTCCCGAATGGAATTCCAATCCATAGGAATCGAAGAATGCCGGTGAGAGCAGGATCTGGTCGAAGGTCTCCCATATGCCCTGGTACCAGTACGACCCGTCGGCATGGGAGAGCAACAATTGGCTGCGGTCCAACCACCAGGTGTACCAGATACCACGCGGTGGAACTCCTCCGCTGACCAACAGCGATCCATTGCGGGCATAGTCGTCAGCCTTCAGCACATCGAATGGCACCAACGCCGTCTGGTACGTTGCTCCTTCACGCAGATAGGAATCGGCACTCCCGTTGAAATCCCCGGCCACCAGCACAGGCCGCCACGGGTGCTTGCGAAGCAGTTCCTCCGTCCGCCGGGAAATGACACCGGAGGTGGCGATGCGTTGTCCTTCCGTTTCCGCCACCCCTTCCCGTCTCGATTTGGCGTGGACAACGAACACCACCAGCTTCTCGGAACCGAGGTCGATCTCGCATTCGAGCACGGGTCGGTTTCCCTGGACGCTATGGGTCCGCGCGTCGGTGATGGGGAAGCGGCTGATGATGCCGACCTGGATCGCCGAATCCTTGGCCGCTGTTGCGGCGAACCACTGGAAGCCCCGGGACGACAGATGCTCGTGCAACAGGTCCTGCAGGACATTGGCATGTTCGATTTCCTGCAACAGCACGATATCGGGAACCATGGCGTGGCCTTGGGTAATGGCTTGGGCCACCCGTCCGAGACGCTTCCGGTAGGCATCGGTCGTCCACCCCTCCTCCGGCGTATACTCGGGATATTCGTTGCCGGTCACATAGGCATCGAACAGGTTCTGGACGTTGTAGGTCATGACCATGAGCCGATCGGACCCGCCAGGTGAAGCACCGAGATCGCATCCGCAGCCACAGAGGCACAGCATGAAAAACACCACGGGTATGGCAAGGCACCGCACGCAAAACAGTTTCAAGCACGTATCCACTCCGACCTCCCTCCAGGTATATGCAAGACATACCGCAGGAATCCGGGTTCTGCTTCAAGGTGGTGTGGTCATGGGGTTGTTTTCAGGAAGTTCTCAGTCACAATTCTTCTTCAGCTGGTAGGAGAAATAGAGCGCCGCCAGGGCATCGTCACCGTCGGTCTGCGCACGGGGCATGGTCTGGGCCTCGAGCATCGCATGATAGAGGTACTTCATGCGCGAATCGCGGAAAGCAAGGTTGCGGGTCATGGAAAAGCACATGGCCCAGATACGGGACCACTCGCGGTGTTCGAACGCACTCTCAATGGCGGAACGCTGCTGGTCGATCTCGACGACATCGCGCGCCTCTTCGAGGAACTCGGAGAGGTAATCGTCCTTGTCGAGATTCTTCTGTTCATACAGCTCGGCCAACGAGGGGGAGAATTTCATGAAATGGGCCAACACGGCATAGCGGGTCTGGCGGAAGGAGGGTCCCATGCCCTTGCGTGCCGCTAGGAACAGTTCGGCAAGGAATTTTCCCTCCTTGTCCATGATGTTCCTGGCCACAAGGAAATTCAGCTCCTCGCGGATATTCACCGCCAGGTCACTGATTGATTCGACCCGGGACAGGTAGCGGGCATTGCGCGTCACTCGGGCGAGCGATTTGGCCGCGGTCGATCGGGTCAGGTTCGACCCGTGCTCGAGCAGGTAGACCAGGGCTTTCTCGGCCTTCTCATTGTGGGTGAGCGCACCGAGGGCGAATATCGATTCGATCTGGGTGTAGGAGTCGGTATCGAAGGCATCCTTGATCAGGTCGTCGGTCAACGAAGGGCGCGGACGGTCGAACAGCCCACGGATCACCTCCGCCTTGTCGTCGGAGAATGGCGATGCCAACGTGCTGCGTATCTCACCAGTTGCGACTCCTGTCAGGTTGGTCCCCAAGCTCAAGAGCAGCGACTTGCGTTTGATCGGATCGGTGGCCTTATCCAGCCGATCGATGTCGATGAATGCACGTATGCCGTGCAACGAGAACATTATCTGCGTCGCATCCTTGGTGGAGTAGCTACCCTTTTCCCGCAAGGCTCCGGAGAAGATGACACCGAAGGTCGATAGCAGCAGTGCCAACAGGAACGTCAATATGTAGGAATTGCCCAAACGGATTCCACCCAGGTGCAGTTCATGGGGGATGCGTAGCCCCTCGGTCGCCAAGGCTCCACCGGCAAGTCCGCTGAACAGGGCGAGGAAGGCGATGACGAAGTTGACCATGGAGTTGAAGCCCACCCCTTCATCGTCGGGTATGACCGTTGCGACCATGCGTCGGATAAGGATATTGACGACTCCCAGGAAGAAGTTGGTGAGGAATCCCAAAATAAAGAACCATAGGATCTGGGCGGAGAGCGGAACGGCGATCCACCCGACTATGCTGGCGAGCAGGCCGAACCCGTTGGCTATGATCAACGGCCGGCTTCCCAGCTTGTCGCTGAAGAACTTGCAGAAGCTGCCCGAGAAGACGACCGCCAGGCTCACTCCGGTGGTATAGAGGAAGATGATGTTGGATTGCAGGCCGACTTCCTTCGTCAGGAAGGCCACACTCATGCCCAACACGACCGTAACAGTCATATAGGTCCAGTAGACCATCAACCTGATGCGCGAATCGCGATCGGCCATGGCCTCCTTGAAGATGACGAAGATGGTGCGGCCCTTCTTGTATTCGATAGTGGTGCGGCAAGGGATCTTGGACAAGTGGTATGCGGCGATGGTATTGGTGACCACGCCGATCATCTGTAGTCCCACCAGTCCGATGACACCCGACAGCCGTTCGATGGAGGTCACGATGAAGTTGAGGAACTTGGCGATGATGGTGGACGACTGGAAGGCGACATTGGTGTTTCCGATCACCCGTCCCCGCGTGCGGTTTGAGGTGATGGTCTTGAACGTGTAGTCGTAAAGCACTACGCCAAGCAGGCGGAAGCAGCAGAACAGGGTGTACACGAACAGCAGCAGGAAAACGGCGACCGAGCCCTTGACCCACAGCAACGGCAGGTACAGCAGGCACACCAGCCCCCGCAGGATCCAGGTGACGGTCTGCACCTTCACCACGTTCCGGTTACGGAAGACACGGGACATGAGCGGAAGGATCATGCCGACGATATACATGGCCGAGGCGATATACCCCAAGGCAATGTTGCCGGCCCCGAACTGTACGGCAAGGATATAGACGATGGTATCTCCGAGCATGCTGAAGCCGAGGCCGTTGTAGACTTCCGAATGGTACAGTCTCACTTGACCCGTCTTCTTCTCCGCTTCAGATAGATATTTTGTCCGAACCATTACCGCTATCCCACCTCAAGTTTCTGCCGGCACCAGCAGCTCTGCGAGCGGGAGGTTTTCAGATCTCCCCTCTGTTCTCCACAACCTTGCTGACCAGGCCGTATGCGACCGCCTCGTCGGCATCGAGCCAATGGTCCCGGTCGGTATCGGCTTTCACCACGTCTATCGATTGTCCGGTCTGGCTGCTTATGATCGTGTTCAAACGGTCGCGGGTCTTCTCGAGTTGCCTGGCATAGATCTCGATATCGGTGGCGACACCTTCCATGCGGCTCATAGGCTGATGGATGAGATAGCTGGAGTTCGGTAGTGCGATCCGCCGTTCGGCGGGAACCGCGAGCAGGACCAGGGTGGCTGCGCTGGCAACCAGTCCCATACCGATCATATAGACATCGTTCTTGATGAATCTGGCCATGTCGAAGATTGCGAAGCCGGCTTCCACATCGCCACCTGGGGAGTTGATGAATATCTTGATGGGCTCGTCGTTCTCCGCTTCCAGGATCAGCATCTGCTTGATGACCTTCTCCGCGCTCTCCTTGTCGATCTCTCCCGACAACATGATCGAGCGGGTCTGCAAGTACTTGTCCGATACTATATCGGGGGCGTTGTCTTTCTTTTCGGTTTCTGCCATTGGTATCTCCAAATCATCGGTAAGTCTCTGAGTTGTAAAGTATACGGAACAATCGGGGAAATGAAAAGCCATAGCATGGGTTGTCGACCTGTTTACTCTTCATCGGGGGCAGTCTATATTCTCTATATGAAATGTGCCACAGTTGCCATAATCGGCCGACCATCCTCAGGAAAATCAACTTTGGTGAATACCATTTGCGAACGCAAGGTATCCATCACCGCCGCAACTCCCCAGACGACACGCAATGCGATACGTGCGATCTTCACCGACCAGAGAGGACAACTGATCCTCACCGACACGCCGGGCTACCATGTGAGCGAACAGAAAATGAACTTGCGCCTGCAGGAGACGACCCGTTCGTCGTTGCAGGATTCCGATGCGATACTCTACCTTGTCGATCCCAAGCGCAGCGCCGGGGCTGAGGAGCAGTCCATAGTCGACCTGTTGCTCACGGTGAAGATTCCGTTGGTCATCGCCATCAACAAGCAGGATATCGCCAAACCGACCGAGATTGCCGAAACGAGGGCCTATCTCAGCGCGGCATTCCCCGCCGCGACCATCCTGGAGTTGTCCGCCAAGGACGATACCGGAGTCGACGAGGTGTTGATCGAATTGTTCAAGCTCGCACCCGAGGGTGAATTGCTCTACCCCGAGGATACCTATACCGACCAGCCACTGGAATTCCGCATCTCGGAGATCATCCGGGAGAAGGCGATCACCAGTGTGACCGATGAGATTCCCCATGCGATCTATGTCGAGGTCGCCGACCTCGAGTATGCCGCCGAGGCGGAGTCGATATGGGTCAGGGCATTCATCATCGTGGAGCGCGAGACCCAGAAGGGCATAGTAGTGGGTCGCGGTGGCGAGGGGATAAAAAAAATCCGCCAGGCCTCCTTCAAGGAGATCCGGCAGTTGTTTCCCGGCAAGAAGGTGCAGTTGGACCTCCGGGTGAAGGCCCAACCGAAATGGCGGAAGAACCGTATCGTCTTGGATAGGATCCTTTCCTAGTTCACCAAATCAAGTTATTCAATCCTACAGGTACCGCTCGAGTATGGGCTGTACCTTTTTTTGTCCACAGGTCTTGATGAATCCGGCGAGTTTCGGCCCGCGTTCCTTACCGATCAGTACGCCGTAGGCCACCTTGAACAGTTCGGGAGCCGCAATCTCGCAACGGTTCGCGATCGCATAGATTTCTTCGCTGAGTTGCTTCTCGTCGAAATCGTCGAGGCGGGTCACCGCTTCGTGCAGTTCGGCAATGGCTTTCTTGGCGGTATCGTCCAATTCCATGAGCGGATCGTTTTCGCCGAGGAGCACCCAACGGAATTCCTCCGGCGAGAAGGTCGATATCCACCTCCATGCGCAGACGCAGCGTTGTCTGAGCCGTTCGGTCTGTCCCGGTGTCACGTCGGGCAGGCTCGCTATGACCGCTTCGATGTCCCCGCTGTTGATCTGCAACAGGTTGCAGAGGTGGCGGAAGGGTATCTGGTAGGAGATCTCGGTCGGGATATCCTTCACCTGCGACAGTTCGTAGATGCGGCTTTCCTTGGCCTTGCGCTTTTCGTTGGCTTCCTGGACGCCGAAATAGATGCGTTCGGAGGTGTCGTAGTCTTCGTATATCTTGAGCACGTCGAGGTCGAAGGAGATGGCGAACTCGGTGTTCGGCCGTGTGCCGACGAAAAGGTAGCGGGTCACTTCCGGGGTGTAGACTTCGAGGACGTCGGGAAGGCTGACGACTTCTCCCGATGATGATGATATCTTGCCGCCGCGGCCCTTGATGCTGATGAAGTCATACTGGAAAGAGACCGGTGGTTGTGCACCGAAGACTTCGACGATGTGCTTGGAGGTGTCGAACGAGCCGCCTTCGCTGTGGTGGTCCTTGCCCGCCGGTTCGAAGTCGACGCCTTCATAGGCCCAACGCATGGGCCAGTCGATTCTCCACGGGAGTTTCGCGGCACTGGTGGTGCGCAGGTCGATGGTTTCGGTCTCGCCGGTTTCGTCGTCCCGGTAGGTGACGCCCCACTCGCCGTCCCAGGAGAGGATGGTGGTGGTGTCCTTGCCGGTGAAGTTGCTGAAGACCGATATGGGGAACCAGTCGTCGGGTAGCGGGGAGGTCCGGTACTTGTCCAAAAGGGCTTTGATCTCGTCCTTGTGTTCGAGTGCGGTTCGCATGCCTTGTGCGTAGTCCGATGCGCGGTACCGCTTGGCCTGGTACAGGTATTCGGGTTCTATGCCGACAACGGGCAGCAGGTGCTCGACGGCCTTCTCGTTCGCTTCGGCGTAGTTGGAGTAGGCGCCGGTCGTGTCGGGAACGAGGGTGATGGGCTTGCGCAGGAAGGTAGCGAGCAATTCCGGGTTCGGCATGTTCTTGGGGACTTTTCGGAATACGTCGTAGTCGTCCCAGGAGTAGATGAAGCGGACCTTCTGGCCTTTGTCGCGCAATGCGCGCACGATGAGTTCCACGGAGATGATCTCGCGGAAGTTTCCTATGTGTACGGTCCCCGAGGGGGTTATGCCGGAGGCGCAGGTGTAGAGGTCCTTCGGGCCTTTCTCGCGGATGATCTTGTCGGCGTATATATCCGCCCAATGTAAAGATATGGATTGATTGTTCATGGGGGCGATTATAGCGGGTACTGTGTAGTGGTGACAAGACTGGAGGTACAATTTCTGCCGATTCCCTACCCGTTTCCTTTCCATTTCATCCAGATGTGCATATAATTGTCGTATGAAACAGATTGTGGCGATGGTGCTCCTGGCGGTGTTCCTCCTGGTTCCCGGTATTTCCCTCTTTGCCGAGGCTCCCCGCGAACAGGGTATCGCCTCATGGTACGACAGCGATCCGAACGGGCCCTTGACGGCCAATGGAGAGCAGTTCGATCCGACTGCCCTAACCGCAGCCCATAAGAACCTGAAATTCGGTACCATAGTGCGTGTTCACGATGTGAACAACGGTTTGTCGGTCGATGTCCGTATAAACGACCGTGGTCCGTTTGTCGATGGCCGCATCATTGACCTGACTCCTGCCGCTGCCCGGGCGCTCGATATGTACGAGAAGGGAATAATACCAGTGGAACTGGAGATCCTGTACGAGCCGGCTGTGCCCGAATCGAAGTACAACCGTCCTGGCGATACCGGATGGTACCGTGTGCAACTCGGAACGTTCTCCAACACCAAGACAGTCCTGCAGCTCTTCGAGAAGTTCCATTCAATCGGGTTCCGCCCCTCTGTCGAGGTTGCCCAGGAGTCCCTGATACGTCTCTCGCTGCGTTGGATCCCCGAACGGGAGAAGGAGTCGAGCTTGAAGATACTGGAAAGCCTCGGGTTCAAGGATGTCCTGCTGCGAAGCGACACCAACCCATTTTTATGAAACTCCAGGCTTGTCACCACTAGGTTATTTGACCTGACAAGAACGCAGGTATTATGTGCGCGATACTCAACGGGAGTAGAGGATTATGCGTTATCTACCACCCGGAATGTTGACAGCATCGGACTTTATCCGTATTATCACCAAAGTCGGGCCTATAGCTCAGTTGGTTAGAGCATCGGACTCATAATCCGTGGGTCGAAGGTTCAAGTCCTTCTGGGCCCAAAACAGAAACTCCTTGCAATGCAGGGAGTTTTGTTGTTATTGGGATCCACAGAAAGCTAATCGGTTATGTTCTGCAATGCAACTGTACCAAAGGGTGTATCCTTGAGTCTTCGCATATAAAGAAAAATATCCAGCTTTTTCAGCCTACCGCTGCTGCGGTACCACTAATGCCTCGATTCCTCGTTCAGGGTAAATTCAAGGTCCAGGAAGATATTCTCCAGCTTTGTCCGCGCCCAAAGGTTCTTGCGTAGGAACTTCAAGCTGGATTTGATGCTGGGGTCGTTATAGAAGCATTGTAGCGGCAGCATGTCGAACAACGCTTCCCAGCCGTAGTAATCGACTAGGCGCAGAAGCAATTTCTCCAGCGTTATGCCATGGAGGGGGTTGTTCTTTTGTGTAGTTGAAGTGGTTATGTCCGTGATAGAATCTCCTTCACCCGCCCTACTTCACCACTCTCAAGACGGACCTTGATACCGTGCGGATGCATGCTGGAGTTTGTCAGGATGTCCTTGACCACACCTTTGGTGGTAGTACCGGTGGCTTGGTCCTGCTTGAGGACAATAAGCACTTCCAGTCCAGCGTGTATATCAGCTCGTATCTTACCATCCATATCTATCTCCCCCACGCCTCTCACTCTATAGGAGAAAGAAATAAAGTTGAAGTGCAACCCGCGTCAGATTTTTATCACACTGTCGTGGTCATCACTTACATACTTGGCATATGCCAATTACATTTCATCAAATAAATTAATTTTGTGACGGCCCCAATCGATAGAATTATGCGATGGTCTTACAGGTAGTATCATCACATCATGATTTCTCCATCTTTGGATATTTTGTTGAACAAGACCAAAGATAGTACTGTAAATACCGTAACAATCGCTGCGAGGGCACTGGCTCTTCCGTCAGTACCATTACCTACAGCCTGGTAGACTGCAATATTTAGGGTCTTCGTTCTAAAGGAGTAGAGTAGCAATGATGATGACAGCTCTGTAATGAGAGTAACCCAGCTCATGATGGCTCCTGCAAAGATACCATTGAACATCATCGGAACAGTGACTTTCACAAGTGTCTTGAACTTCCCAGCTCCAAGTGATTCGGCGGCCTCATCAATTGACAATGGTATCTGGGAGAGAATGGCAACAGATGACCTAATTGTGTACGGGATTCTTCGAATGCACATAGCGACAATAATAATTGTAGCAGTTCCTACAAGAGGAATATACCTGTTATTGAAAGCAAGAATCAGCGCGATACCCACAACGGAACCCGGAATGACATAAGGTACCATTGAAAGGGTATCAATAGTCGCATTCAGGAAATTTCTGCGCCTGACTGTGAGATAGGAGATGAGAATTGCCAGGAATATGATCAGAACAAGTGCAGAACCACAGATCCTAATTGTGTTCCAGATTGCGCTCCCCATTCTGTCAAAAATATGGTAATAACTATCCAAGGAAAATCCTTTCTGGAAAACCTCTCCCCCAGGATTTGTTTTTCTAAATGAGAGATAAATGAGATATACCTGAGGAAGAAGTGCAATCGCAACAAGCCCATAGCCATAAAGGTGGATGAAGAAGCTTGCAAAAGGCTTGCTCTTCTTTCTCTCAACATGATTCATTGCGCTCATTGAGAATCTGTTCCTATTTGTCAGATACCGCTGGACAAAGAAAAACAACATTGTAATCAGAATTGCGATAACTGCAATTGCAGCTGCAAAATGATGATTGGTTCCGACCTCACCTACATACTCATTGTAGATGATCACAGGGAATGTCGTGTATCCTTCTCCAATCATCAAAGGAGTTCCGAAATCTGCAATTGCTCTCATGAAGACCATGAGGACAGCCGCAAGAATCGACGGCATGCAAAGTGGAAGTACAACTGTGAGGAATCTCTTCATTCCGCTAACACCCATGTTTACCGAAGCTTCAAGAAGTGAGTTGTCCAAATTTTTCATTGCACTTGAAACGTATAGGAAGACTAACGGAAATAACTTGAGAGACAGAACAAGCAAGATTCCGTTGAAACCATAAATATTTGGAATCGTTATCCCCGTGACGGCCTTGATAGCCACTGTAATTACTCCAGCACGTCCAAGAAGCTTAACCCATGCGTAGGCTCCAATGAATGGAGCTGACATGGAAGAAAGGATGATCAGCATCTGGAGAAGCTTTCTTCCTTTGATTTCGTACATGTTGTAGAGATATGCAAGAGGCACTCCAAGAATAAGAGAGATTGTACATGTGGCAGTTGCAACCTTGAAACTGTTGAGCAAGGTTCTTGAATAGTAGGCCTGTCCAAAAAACTTTATGAAATATCTTAAGGTCAGCCTTCCTGTCTCCTCATCAATGACCGACTGGTTTACTACCTTGTAAAGTGGATATACCATGAAAAGTAAATACAGCCCAAGTAATATTAGTGTGGTTATGACCCAGAAATCGATTTTAACTTTCTTAATCATCCCATCCTCACTTGACCAAGGTCTTTTTGCCGTCTTCTGTGAAGACATTGATTTTCTCGACCTTGACGACCATTCTGATTTTTGTTCCGTTCTCGATGATATCATCAATCTGGGACTCTTGTATGATTTCTACCCTCAATCCGTTTTCTAGCTCTACAACATAATGAGTATTGAGACCAAGGAATGTGCTATAGAGAACCATTCCTACAAGGCAGTTCGTTTTGTCAGCTGAACTGTTACCAACAATTACAAGTTCTTCAGGACGAACCGAGACAATAACATTCTGCCCTTCCTCAACATTGATGAGATTTGTCATAGGGACGGTGTATCCGTTACCAAAGACTATGTGCATACCATCGCCATGCTTTCTGATAACTGCATTAAAGAGATTAGTTCTTCCAATGAAGGTAGCCACGAATTTGTTCGCAGGTCTCTGATAGAGTACCTTTGGTGTTCCTATCTGCAGAATTACACCACGATTCATAACTGCTATCCTGTCAGATACAGCCATTGCTTCTTCCTGGTCATGGGTGACATAGACTGTAGTGATTCCTAGTCTATTCTGAATTTCCTTGATTACGGTACGCATCTCAACCCTAAGCTTTGCATCTAGGTTCGAGAGCGGCTCATCCATTAGAAGAACCTCTGGTTCAATAGCCAGTGCCCTAGCAAGGGCTACACGCTGCTGCTGTCCACCTGAAAGTTTCTCGGGAAGACGATCAGCATACTCACCAATTTTCATTAGTGACATCATCTCTTCTGTCTTGCTCATCACCTGGGCTTTTGGAAGCTTCTTGTTCTTAAGTCCAAAAGCAACATTCTTTCTTACTGTAAGATGTGGAAAGATTGCATAGTTCTGGAACACCATCCCGATATTTCTCTTTGCTGGGTTAAAGTCGTTTATCAGACGATCACCAAAATAGAACTTTCCACCTTCGATTGAATTGAATCCTGCAATCATTCTGAGCAGAGTCGTCTTTCCACAACCTGAAGGACCCAAAAGAGTGAAGAACTCACCTGGATGGATTTCCAAAGACAAATCTGGAATGGCAACGAAATCGCCATATTTTTTAACTGCTTCACTTATTGTGATTTTGACATCCATATCTACAACTCCACTAAATTATTTGCAATATTTGTCTTGTTCCCGATCAAGTGAATGATATAGCCCCAAGCATATGGGGCTATAAGAAATTTCAAATTAATTTAGTTCTTTCCGTACTTCGCCCAATACTCGTTCCATCTATCACAAATAGCTTGCTTGTTCTGAGCAAAAGCCTCTGTATCCGCAACCTTGACATTGATCGTACTCAAATCAACCATTGTTGCGCTACCACCCTCAAGCTTTGTTGTTGAAGCTGGTCTTGCGGCTGCATCTAAATATGTCTGCTGTCCAGCATCTGACTGGAGAAAGTCCATAAAGAGCTTTGCGTTAGCAACGTTCTTTGAACCCTTGATGATTGCAGAGGCAAATCCAACGCTTGTTGTTCCTTCTTCCCAGAAGACCATGTGTGCAGACCTATCACCACCATCAATAATTTTTACTGCCTGTGGTTCATAAGTGAGGCCAACAGTATACTCGCCTGCAAAAGTTGATTTTGCAGGAATTGAGGATGAACTGACAACAACAAGCCCGTTCTGCATAAGTTTTGCTATGAAGTCCCAAGCTGCAGCATTGTCCCAACCGCCGAAGTCAGTAAGCAGACATTGGAGATTGTTCCATGCTGATGATGAAGCTGTTGGGTTAGCAGTGACAACTTTGCCATAAAGTTTCGGATCAAGAAGTGATTTCCATCCAGTAATTTTGATTCCAAGTTCTGCCTCTAGTTTATCATTTACGACGAGACATGGAATCTGGATATCATGAAATGTGAACTTTCCAGATGTATTTGTATATCCCTCCTGCATCTTTGCATCATTGACACTGACATAGGACTCAAAAAAGTCTCCATATGCAGCAAGATCAGCATATTGGAGTCCGCCGAACATTGCGTCAGCTTGTGGGTTAGCTGACTCAGACTGGATTCTTGTCTTCATCTCGCCTGCTCCACCATACGTGGAGTATACTTTGATGTTTGGATAAATCTCATTGAACTTTTCGATTGTGATGTCAAAATGGGCATCCTTGACGGTTGTATAGAGAATGAGCTCTCCAGACCCCCCTTTAGATGCTACCTCAGAGGTACCTTGTGCGAAAACTGCCGTGATAGCAGCCAAAGCGATAAGTACGATACTTAATCCTTTCTTCATTTTTTATCTCCTTTTCTACACTTGTGTAGTTTTTCAACCATTAACTTCAGGACCTGTTCCTTGTTAGGGATTCCCGCTCTACCTCCAGGCATATTGCATTTGATACTTACAGTTATACTGGCAAATCTTATACAGTGCTCCAGATCCATTCCTGACAGATATGAGTTTAGGAATGCACCGTGGAACACATCTCCACATCCAGTGGTATCAACCACCTTTTGTGCCTTGTAGCTAGGAAAAGATCTTACCTTTCCATTGATGACGAAACGGCTTCCGTCCTCACCCAATGTGCACCCAACAATTCGTGGTCCCCAAGTTGACATCTCAAGAAGAGCCTCTTCATAGGAATCCTTTTCACTCACTCTCAGCGGATACTTGCTGTTCATGATCAAAATGTCTGCCATGGATGCAAGGGCACAATTCTTTTCATTGTCCTTCTGCATTGAGCAACCGTCCAAGGAGATCAACACACCATGACTCTTGGCAATTTTTGCCGCATTTAGAGCATTTTCATAATGGGTTCCATCCAGATGTAGAATCTGGGCTTTCCTTATTGCGTTCTCAAGCCTGGAGTCCCAAGCAATTGGTGGATTGTAATCGCGTTCAGGAAACTTCGTTCTTGAACCATTTGCAGGATTTACCATGACATAGGACTCGAGACCATGACAGTCATCCCTTTTAACCATGTATTCAGTTGATACCCCGTCAGCTTCAAACAGCTGGATTACTTCATCTGAGACCTTGTCATTGCCAATGTTTCCTATGAAAGCACATCTGACTCCAAGCCTTGATATTGCAACTAGCGCAGTGGCAACTGCACCTCCACCCTGAGTGACCTTGGAAATTATGTGAGTAGAACTGTCCTCAACAGGAAAGTCCTCAACCGTGCAGATTTTATCCACACAGCTGTAGCCGACACCTACAATCTGAAACATCTTAGAAACTACCTCTTATAAAGCTCCATCGCCAGTTATGAAACAGACCTTCTCAGAACGGCACTGCTTCTTAAGTCCCAACGCTATTTCTGTTGCAATAACAAGACCTTGTCCAAGGGAATTTTTGCTACAATCTAGACTTGGAAGTTTTTTTAAATCAAGATACCCCTGAAATGGGATGCTATAACGTCTGACCTTATCCTTTGGAGCAAATCCAATATCCATCAGAAATGTATAGGACATTGTACTCACATAACCCTTGGAGAGGATAAACTTGTCTCTATTCGGATCATCAGCGCCTTTCCCAAGAGCCAACTTATCATTTTCAAGAGCGATCAGCTCAGCTATCGAACAGGAACCGTCCACATGGCCTGATCCCGCTTTAAGAACCATATGCAAAGTATCGCCTCTATACTGTCTTGCCTTTTCCTTAACGAAATCAAAATCACTCATTGAGCTACTCCGTCACATCAAACCTGTCAAGCCTTTCCTATGCTTCCGAAAAGCTCCAACTTCTTTATGCACATTGCTTTTGTGGCCTCAAGACCATAAGCAAGGACAGCTCTTGGTGTGAAACCTTTGCTTTCCTTATCCTTGTTCTCCTCGAAGTACTTTCTTGTTGCTTCTGTGAATGCAATCTGGCACTCTGTGTTAACGTTTATCTTGGCGACACCACGTCTGATAGCCTCCCTAATCTGGTCAGCAGGAATGAGAGATCCGCCGTGAAGAACTAATGGAAGATCTCCAATCTGGTTCTTGATGTCGCTAAGAAGGTCAAAATGAAGCCCTTCCCAATCTGTAGGATATTTGCCATGGATGTTTCCAATACCTGCGGCAAGGAAGTCAACCCCAAGGTCTGCAATCATTCTACACTGGATAGGATCGGCACACTCACCTCTAGCAATGTGGCCATCCTCCTCCCCTCCGATTCCGCCGACTTCAGCCTCTACACTAATTCCTTTGGCATGGGCAAGCTTGACGATCTCCTTAGTTCTCTCAATGTTCACGGCAATTGGATAAGCTGAACCATCGAACATGACAGATGTGAATCCATTTTCAATTGCATCCAGAACCTCTGAGTATTTGCCATGGTCTACATGAAGTGCGACTGGAACTGTAATGCCAAGGAAATTGACAAATCCCTGGACCATATCAGTAATAGTACGATAGCCACCCATATACTTGGCAGTTCCACCAGACAAACCGAGGATTATCGGGGATTTGGTCTCCTGTGCAGCAAGAAGGAATGCCCTGACACTCTCCATGTTATTTAAATTAAATTGTCCAATTGCATAATGCCCTTTTTCGGCATCCTCCAGCATTTCTTTTGCAGAAACAAGCTTCATACATACCCTCCGAATCCCACCTTACAATACGTAAGATCAGAAGTAAAGAAATTTTTTATCATTTTTTTGATAGTATTTTATCTCTTTTTTGCAAACTTTTTTCTTATTTTACATTTTTTATGCAAACTACTTTACATCAGAATCAAAAGAAATTATTATCTTTACATGGCACAGAGAGCACTAATACAGGAACGACGAAAGCAGATACTAGAATACATAACAAAAAAACAGAAGGCAGGCATCAAGGAGCTTTCAGAGCGTTTCAACTCTACTGAAATAACAATTAGACGTGATTTAATTGAGCTTGAGAAAGCCAAGATGCTCATAAGAACACATGGTGGTGCAATCAGGAATGAGCAAAAGAAATCAGTTTGGCAGACATCGTCAATATACAACCGACTGGAAAGAAACAAGGAGCAGAAAAGCAGAATCGCCCAGTTTGCAGCTACCCTCATTGGAGACAACGAAAGCCTTTTTATTGATGGAGGAAGTACAACTCAGATACTTGCTCCACTGATTAAGGATCGCAGAAACATGCTCTTCGTTACAAATTCGCCAGATATCGCAGATATTCTGCTGGAGAACGATGAGAACAGAATCATCCAGATAGGTGGAGAGCTGACACGTAATACACATCTGACAATTGGACCCGATGCCGAGGACAACATAAGAAAGTACTACGTTGACAAATGCATAACGGGAGTGTCGGGACTAGATCCAGACGCAGGTTGCTATACGGCTATACCAAGCGAAGCCAGTATGAAAAGGACGTTAGTTGCCCATTCAAGGGAATGTATACTTCTTGTTGATAGTAGCAAGTTCAACAGAAAGGCCTTCTGTCTTGCCTTTGATCTGAGCGCTGTAAACACGATTATAACTGATTCAGATACACCGAAGGAGATTATCGACAAGTTGAAGAGCAAGAATATCAACGTCTACGTGGTATAGTAAAGAACCTTCAGTAAAATTCACATTTTTTTTGAAAGAATAAAATATTTTTCATGGCTAGTAATGAATTGAGAACTCCTTTGGCAACAGTATATGAGTTACACTATTCTGCTCTAGAAGAAATATCCTTGAGTCATCATAGTGGTATTGCTATTCCCGAAATCAAGGACTATTCCAAATCTTTATATTCCTGAGAAGTTGATTTGGAAAATTGAGATGCACCAAACCAAAGCAATGATTTTAACGTTAATCAAGAATCCGAATATTGCGTCTGTAAATAAGCTTAAGAATGTGATACGAACCCCTTTTATTGGAAACGAAATCTAATAAGGGGGATGTTGTGAAATTTACTGAACAAAAAATCATTAATACAGAAAAAACGTAATTGAAGACCAATAAACGATTGGAAGAACAGCACGAGCAATAGGAATGTCATCAACATAATTCAAGAATTATGTTGGCAAAGTTGAAGAGCATGGATAAGTGGATCGAAGTCATTCAGCCTCGTGTCGACGGGGGAAGTTCGAGAACACCGCATCGACCTTTGCGGCGACCATCCGGTCCCAATCCACCTGGGCATCCACTGTCCAGACCTGCACGCCGACCCCATGGTCGTGACATTCGGCAACGCCTTCCGCAGTAACCGAAGGAAGTGCCGGGTGAAAGTAATCGAAGCCGAATCGGCTGCAGAGGCTTCCCGCATGCACCAGCCCTTGCTGCTCCACCAGAAGGCCAAGAGGAATACCTGGAGCAATCTGCTGCAAGAGTATCAGTGAGAGGTGGTTGAAGGAGGAGAAGAACACCCGATCCTCCAGATGATACTTTTGGATGATCGCAAACGTCTTCTCCTCCAGTCCAGGATAAAAGATCACCGATGACTTGATCTCGATATTGGTGTGCACCGAAGGATCCGAAGAGGCCCATTCGCAGTACTCCTCGAAGGTGGGGATACCGGCACCACTGGTCGCTTCCGGACGAACACGGGATGCATCGAATCGACGAAGATCGGCAAGCGAATACGACATGACCAAACCAGAGCCATTGGTGGTACGGTCAATGGCCTCGTCGTGGATAATGACAACCTGCCCGTCACGGGTAAGCTGCACATCAAGCTCGATGGCATCGAATTTCTCCTCCGCCGCACGCTGAAACGCGATCATGGTATTTTCCGGGTACAGTCCGCTGAGCCCTCTGTGGGCATACACTTTCATCGTCGCCATCATCACTCCTCCCGGGAAAGCAAAACTATCACAACAGATTCGGCAATATCAACACGATGGATGGAATATACGTCACGACGAGCAGCACGACGAGCAGGGCTATGATGAATGGCCACACTTCCCGGATGAAATCCCCTACGGGAACCTTGGTGATGGAACAAGTGGTGAACATCATCGAGCCGAAAGGAGGAGTGATTCCACCGATCATGATATTCACTATGAGGATAAGACCGAAATGAATCATGTCCATGCCCATCATACGCATGACCGGAACCAGCAGCGGAGCGACGATGATCAGAACGGCTCCACCTTCCAGAAACATTCCCATCAAAAGGAGAAAGACATTGATCAGTGCAAGCATCATCCACGGAGAAGCCGAGAAGGTCATCAGTATCTGGGTGAGACTGTGGGGAATCCGTTCCCAGCTCAGATAGAGGCCGAACACATTGGCCGCTATGATTATGAGAATTACCGCGCTGGTTGAATACACCGTATTCTTGAGAATGATAGGAATATGCTTCCATTTAAGTTGTTTGTAGAAGAAAACGCCGACTACAGTACAGAACAGCACGGCGATAGCACCAGCTTCGGTGGGCGTGAACACACCGAATCTGATTCCCATGATAATTCCGAACGGCAGCAGCAACGCCCAGATCGATTCCTTCAGCTGAAGGAAAATGTCCTTCGGTGAAGACATCCTGTCCCGTACGGGTGCATACCCGCGACGTCTTGAGATAATGTTCACCGCGACCATGAGCGCCACACACATGAGTATGCCGGGAACATATCCTCCGATGAACATCTTGGCGACGGAAACCTGGGCGATCAGTGCATAAATGATCAGATTGATCCCGGGAGGAATCACCGGTGCGATCGCAGATGAGGCGGCGGTGATGGCGGTCGAGAAGGCAGCACCATAGCCCCGCTTCTCCATCTCCGGAACCAATATTTTCGCCTGCATCGCGGCATCGGCATTGGCTGACCCGGAAATACCCCCCATCAGGGTACTCAACACCACATTGACCTGGGCGAGACCACCCTTCATGTGACCGGTCAATACATCGGCCATCTTCATGAGACTGGCGCTGATTCCACTGTAGTTCATGATTTCACCGACCATGATAAAGAACGGAACGGCGAGGAGGGGAAAGGACGATGCGCTGGTGATGAATCGCTGCAGGATGAGATCGGGAGGAGTTCCCGTTGAGGCGAAGGTGAAATAGGCCAGAGAGGCAGCGATGAGTGCAAACGCTATCGGTATGCTGGAAAAGTAGAGCACCATGACGATGACGATCGGAAATAATGTCATACCTGTATCCTTATGAAGACTTGCGGGACAAATCTTTACTTCCCCGAGCAAGAAGAATCCCCTCTGTAATGAGAAACTGAATCGAGTGGATGGTCATCAGCCCGAAACCCACGG
Source organism: Spirochaetae bacterium HGW-Spirochaetae-2 (assembly GCA_002839355.1). Classification (GTDB taxonomy): domain Bacteria; phylum Spirochaetota; class Spirochaetia; order Sphaerochaetales; family Sphaerochaetaceae; genus UBA8525. The sequence continues at coordinate 10,700 of PGXW01000012.1, read as the reverse complement.
TAATCGCCAGATTGATATACATCGCAGGAACATCCAGGACCGGGGTCCGTTTCAACTTGTTGGCATTGATCATGAGGATACTCAGATAACAGACATATCCATTGATTACAGCCATCAGTATATTGATGACGCTCGAGATGATCTCACGGATTTTCTCGGGAAAGAGCTTCGTGATCAGATCGATACCGATATGCATCTTGAGCTTGTATGCAGCGGCCGACCCGATAAACACACTCCAGATGAATGCCGTAGTAGCAACCTCTTCTATCCAGAACAGTCCACCATCGAACACATACCGGAGTATCACGTTGAGAATGACTACCCCAACGGTGACGGATAGGAAACATGCGCTCAGTATCACTTCAAAATTCTTGTACAACCTGCTCAGTAGTGCGCCCATAATACTCCCCGGATAAGAAAGATGACGCACGGAAGCGAACAGTTCCGTGCGTCCGTCACTCCATGTTATCGCATGGAATCCAATTCTGCAAATACTGTCTGGAACACTCCGGGGGTCATTCCGGCCTTTTCTACGTACAACGGCGCAAGGGCCTTTCTGAATGCATTTCCATCCACGTCGTTGAACTTCACACCATAGGACTCCAGCTCTTTCACTACGCCAGCATGCTGGGACTTGAGCAGGTTGACCATATGGTCTGCACCCTTGGTGAATTCTTCCTGAATGATCGTTTGGTACTGTTCAGGAATCTTCGCCCATACGTCTGTTGAAATATAGACACCACAGGTCCCCAAGATGTGACGGGTGGTGGCGACGTTCTTCGCACGGGTTTCATAGACGCGGGTTCCGATGTTGGTGAACTCCGATCCTTCGAGTCCATCGATGACACCCTGTTGCACGGCAGAGAGTGTCTCGCCCCAAGGCAACGGAGTCGCAATGGCTCCCATGGCCGTGAGGGTGTCGATGTAGGTCACAGTACCGGGAACCCTGATCTTCATGCCCGACAGATCTGCTGGAGTCCTGATCACCTTGTCGGTGATAAGATTTCTGAAACCATAGATGTAGTCGAGAGCCAGGATCTTGATTCCTTGCGCTTCAGCCTTTGCGACCATGTCCTGAACAACAGGACGTCTCACGAGATCTACATATTCGTCAAAACTCTGGTACATCATTGGAGCATAGAGTGCCTTGATATCGAGAACATAGTCACCGATGAATGAAGGATCCTCGACGGAGATGAAATCCGCACCACGGACCACCTGCTCCACCCCTTCCTTGTAAGCCGGCAACTGTGCCTGCGGGAACGTCTGGATTTCGATGGCACCATTTGTCTTTTCATAGATACTCGCGGCAACTTCATCCATGGATATTGTAAGCTGTTCAGCCGGACTGAACACATGGCTGAGTTTCAGTACCAGTTTATACCCATCTCCTGCAGCCGCTTCCTTTTTCCCCGCTGCGAACAGAACCATTGATGCAATCAACACCAATGCCAATACAAGCATCAATCTTCTTCTCTTCATGAACATTACCTCTCTTTTCTTTGGTGATTACCTTGACCCCGATGACAACCGCTTTGCTTAAGAAGTTGATCACCGTACTGCGAATAGTAAACCCGTTCAATTCGTATGTCAAACATTTTTATTTGGTAATTACTTGAAAAGATACATATTAGTAATAATTTTTGCTTATTTATTTATTTATTTACATTGCATTATCTGCTTAATTGTGCTTAATATTATATCATACCATGGCAGCACCGAAAGATATGAAGAGTCCAGACGGTGACAAAGGAAGCAGAGCATGACGGACATGAAGAAACGAATCACACTCGACGATATCGCCAAGGAAGCCCATGTGTCGACAGCGAGCATTTCGATGATACTCAATGGCAAGCATCTGAACCGATTCTCCCCGGAAACGATCGAGTCGGTCTACGCGATTTCACGACGCCTCGGCTATGAGAACAAACGGGCGAAATGGACCAACAATATCCTGCTGCTGGTCTGCCCTTCCGTGATCAATCCCTATTTCGCCACAATCATCCAGGGGATGGAACAAGAAGCGCAGGCCTGTGGATTGCAGACCATACTGATCACCACCTACTGGAATACCGAAAGGGAGCGGTGGGTCTGTGAATTCGCGAAGGATCCATTGGTCGCCGGTGTCGTGTTCGCCATGATCCCACAGCAACCGCAGCTGGTACAGAAATTGCATGAGACGATACCGGTCGTGGCTGTCGGGGACAAGCAGAACGAGCTGGGCATCGATACGGTGGATGTGAACAACTTCAAGGCAGGAATGCTGGTGGGAGAACATCTGCTGGAAATGGGACACACCCATATCGCATACATCACCACCAGTCTGAATTCAGAGCACAGCGCACGGGTACGTCGATATGAAGGAATCAAGGCTGCGTTGAAGCAGTCGCATCGGCATGATGTGAAACTCCACCTGTTTACCGAGGAGATTTCCGCAGAGACCGAATTGCACACCGTCGATATTGAACATAGAACAGGATACAAGCTGGCACTGCGCTGTCTTGCCGAAAAGCCACAGGTTACGGCATTGGTCGCCATCAACGACATGGTCGCATACGGCATCATAGATGCCATCAAGGATAGCGGTCATCAGATTCCCGAACAGTACAGCGTCTGTGGATTCGACAACATCTATCCTTCGAATTTCACCGGAGTGGGGCTCACAACCGTGGAACATTCGATAATTCAACGGGGAAAGAGCGCCGTTCGATTGATCTACAACAAGATATCCCGTCATGATGCGGCATCAAGGGATCATGATGCCGGAGCCGTCACCCGTGTGGAATACCAGAGTCGCCTGGTCGTACGTCGTTCAACCATGTACCGCCTGCCCCATAAACCGGAAGGTGTGTGAGACAGCATAGGGAGTTTTGTTTTGGCATTAAGTTTCATTTAATTTGACAAGTTTCATTGTAGGTGGTACTTCAAAAGTATCATTGCCTATGCTGGTCAACCGCAACTCAATTGTTCCTATCGCAGGAACATTATCAGCTATTTGTTCCTATGCCAGAAACAAAAGGTAACAAATGTTCTTGACTCAGGAACAATTGACGCCGCATTACATGCTTACCGGCCCAAGGGGTGTCGGGAAAACAACCTATCTTCTCAATCATGCTTAAAACCTTCTCGAGACCTAGCAGGAAAGGATTCTGTATATAACCCATTCAATCCGAGGGAAAAACTCCCCCTACAACCATCTCCCAATGTACTCTCTGCTTTCAGAACCTCTAGGCGCACTGGGACACGTCCCTTTTATAGCGAAGGTGACTTCAACGATCGAATGCTCTCCATTCTCGATAAAACTCTCTATAGTGACATCCCATTTTTCCTTCCCAGTATAACCGACGGCAATCTACGGTTGATGAAGGCAATAACCGGCATATTGACCAATACTTCCATCCCACGATTGCAGGTTCGATCGCTCTACGCCGATTGGGCAATAGGAACCGAAAAGCTCTATCAACTCTTCGAGGTAATGCAAACGAGTGACCTCTTGCGGTTCATCCAAGAGTCCCAAGAAAGCCGATTTTATCATCCGTGATGATACCGATTATACTGGAGGAAAGAACATTTCCTTATGGCTGTTGTGCATAATGTACTGAGCAGATTGCAACTCAACTAAGAAACGTACCAAAGGAGCATTTATAAGGCTTTAATAAGAATTGAATTGTTACAACAATTAATCTATTGCAATTTATATCGCAATTAAATTATCGAAATCAAGAAAAAATCTTTGACTGTTGCAGTTTGTTGTATTACGATGCATGTATATCACAAAAAGGAGAGATATCTATGAAAAAAATCATTACCGTTCTCTTGAGTCTTGCTGTAATGTTCAGCGTTTTTGCTGGAGGTGCCAAAGAGCAAGTAGACATGACTGGTAGCGTTGCCATGGTTCTTTCGGGCTTGAAAACTGACCAAGCATTCAATCAATATACCTATGAAGGTATGTTAAGAGCAGCATCTGAAAAGGGAATAAAAACTGCTTACAAGGAAAATGTTACTGATGCAGAACAGGTTGAAGTTATTCGTCAGTTAGCACAACAGGGTTACGAAATCATTATTGGGCAGGGTGGCCAGTTCGGTGATTCCCTTGCGACTGTTGCAAAAGAATATCCTGATACTCATTTTATTTTTTCAGTAGGTAAAGATACTTATGGACTTCCCAACATGTCGGCTGCGACAGTTAGTTACAGCGAAGCAGGATATCTTGGCGGTATTATGGCTGCTCATTCAACAAAGACAGGTAAAGTAGCTATGATTACTGGAGTATTCTATGCAAACCAAGCACAGATGCGCGATAGTTTTAAGAAGGCATTACATGATGTGAATCCTTCAATCGAATTCACAGCTATCGAAACAAATGACTGGTCAGATACAGATAAAGCTTACAATGCAACCAATGCGCTTATAGCACAAGGTTATGACGTTCTTTTCCCATGTCTTGATGCCGCAGGTGCTGGAGTTGCCGCAGCAACAGATGATTCCAAGAACAAGGCTGTACTTGTTGGTTCAGTTGCAGACTATGCAGAAACATATGACTGCAAATCCGCCATGGGAAGTGTTACCTTTAACTGGGAAGGACTTGGATATCTTGAAGCCACAGGTGAACTTACAGATGGTAAATCACATGTTGTAGGAATGGCTGGAAATGGTATCTCAGCTATTTATAATAATCTTTCAAGTGAAGGTGTTGCTGCAGTTGAGAAAGCAAAAAGTGACCTTTCAGCTGGAAAAATCAATATTCCAGACTGATAATTTATAATTTTAATTTCTGTATACCGCTTCTCGCGGTATACAGAAGAATCTTCGGCGATACATGAGTTCGTTATATTAGCGAATCTAGTTGATTAGGTTTTATTTTAAAAAGCCGTTGGATTTTTATATGAATGAAAATAGTATCCTTCTCAAGATGCAGGACATATCAAAAAGCTTCCCAGGTGTTCTTGCAAATGACCATGTTACAATTGAATGTGAAAAGGGCCATGTGCTAGGACTGCTCGGTGAAAACGGGGCGGGGAAGACTACCCTCATGAATATACTTTATGGTCTTTATCAACCTGATCAAGGAAAAATCTTTGTTGATGGAAAGCAAGTAGTTATAAATTCTCCATCAGAAGCTATTAACCACGGAATCGGTATGGTTCATCAGCATTTCAAGTTGGTTGATACCCTTTCAGTAATAGAAAACGTAATTTTGGGTATCCCTACAAACAAAGCTGTTCTCGACTTTGGTCCCGCAAAGAAAAAATTAGAGAAACTCTGCAAAGAGTATGAACTTTTTGTTGATCCAGAAGAAATAGTTTGGCGTCTTCCTGTTGGAAAGCAACAATGGGTAGAAATCCTCAAAGCCCTATACAGAGATTGTAAAGTTCTCGTACTTGATGAGCCAACTGCAGTGTTGACTCCCTCAGAAAGCGATCAATTGTGTCGTGCTATTAGGAAAATAACAGAACAAGGACGTAGTGTAGTTTTTATTAGCCATAAACTACGAGAGGTCATTGAGATAACAGATAAAGTAACCGTAATCAGAGATGGTAAAGTTATTGGTACCGTCAATACGAAAGAAGCGACTCAATCGATACTAGCAGAGATGATGGTGGGGCGTCCAGTTACTATCGAACGTAAAGCTCGCCCAATAATAAAAGAGCATTCAGCTGTCCTGGTGATGAAAAATGTAAACGCTTTTGACGATAGAGGAGTCCAAGCGCTCAAAGATTTCAATTTGACAGTACATGCAGGTGAGATAGTCGGTGTAGCAGGTGTTGATGGAAATGGTCAACGTGAACTTTCTGAGTGTATCGCCGGCCTAAGAAAGCCTTCAAGCGGAAGCATTACTATCCAAGACAAGCAAGTCACAAATGTCATAGCAGACCCTTCGTTCGTGGGTTTTATTCCTGAAGATAGACAAAAAACCGGGCTTGTCCTCGACTTCACCGTTGCAGAGAATCTTCTCATCAAGGATTACAAAGAAAAACCATATGTAAAAAATGGTTTCCTTCAATACTCCGAAATAAAAAAACACGCTGAACATATGATTAAAAAATATAATATAAAATCTCCTTCAGGGGACATCAAGGTGAAAACACTTTCTGGAGGGAATCAACAGAAAGTTGTTATAGCTCGTGAGCTAGATGCTCAGCCTGTTCTAGATGTGGCTTCACACCCCACGAGAGGTTTGGATCTTGGCGCTGTTTCAAATGTCCATGATATTCTTCTCAATGAACGAAATAGAGGAGCAGCGGTTCTATTTATTTCAGCTGAACTTCAGGAAGTAATTGCTCTAAGTGATCGTATTATTGTTCTTTATAGTGGACAAATAATGGGTGAACTTGATGGTGAAACTGCTGACCAATTCACGATTGGCCAAATGATGCTTGGACAAACAACGGAGGCCAAAAAATGAGAACTAAGGAAAAAATCATAAAGGTTCCATTTATTGGCGATCTTATCTACTCCAGCGGTCATACAATAGTAGGCATACTACTCGGAATATTTACAGGCGGACTCTTGATTGCAATTTCAGGAGTTAATCCGTTTCTTGCTTATGCATCAATGTTTCGAGGTGCATTTAATAGTCTTCAGTCTTTTAGTAATGTTCTTGTTAGATCTTCCCCCCTGTTGCTTGGAGGTATCGGAGTAGCTATAGGTATTAAGTCCGGGGTGTGGAATACAGGAATTGAGGGATACATGTATATTGGCGCTATTGGCGCCACTATAGTGGCAATCCCCGAATTAGGACTACCTCCTATCATTCATATTCTATTGTGTTTTATTGTCGCTATGCTTTTTGCGGGTCTCTGGGGGGCAATTCCAGGTTATCTTCGTGCATATAAGGGGGTCAATGAAGTAACTGCTACAATAATGTTGAGCTATGTTGCGATCTATTTTACAAACTGGATTGTCTCTGGTTCTCCTTTGGCGCAAGAAGGAGCTTATTTCCCAATGTCCCTCCCGTTTGCAAAATCTTCCCTTCTTTCAATATTGATGAAAGGAACCAGTCTCCATCCTGGTCCATTCATTGGTCTTTTAATGTGTATAATTTTTCATATCATCCTAAAATATACCCCTTTCGGTTTCAGAACCAGAATGCTTGGTCACAATCCATTCGCAGCACAATATGCTGGTATAAATTCTAAAAAACAGATTGTTATAACTATGGTAATTGGTGCAATGTTAGGGGGTTTGGGAGGTGCAATTGAGGTACTTGGCCTTAAACACAGATTATATATGGAATTTGTTACGGGAGTAGGTTATGAAAGTGTAGCAGTTGCACTAGTGGCCGGTGGAGAACCGATCGGCGTCATGCTCTCAGCCTTATTTTTCTCTATCTTAAAAGTTGGTGGCGCTACAATGTCGATTGAAACCGGGGTAAGTTCTTCAATGGCTTCAATTATTATTGCTCTGTGTGTATTGTTTGTTATTGGTGTTGGCGTTGCAGACTCAAAACGACTAAAGAAGCGAGACGAAAAAGACCCTGGAAAAAAGACTTTATCTTTTAAGATGGAGGAAGCTGTAAAATGACATACGAAATTATACTCGATTGGCTTCAAGCTAGTCTAAGATGGTCGGCACCTCTGATTATTTGTGCAATGGGAGAAATTTTTGCAGAACGCTCTGGCATTATAAACATGGGAATAGAGGGAATAATGCTATGTGGAGCGCTCTGTGGAGTAGCGGTTTCATATTACGCCCAAAGCCAGGCTGTTGCACTATTTGCCTGTGCAATTTTGGGCTTGGTTCTTGGACTTATAGTAGCATTCCTAACGGTTTCACGGCGAACAAATCAGGTTGTTACAGGTTTAATGATAAATCTTCTCGCCATCGGTGCTACTAATGTAATCTTCTCAGTTCTAACGGTAATGCGTCACAAAAGAGCCACTACATTTGGAGCATTGTTCCCCGAATCAATGCATAGGATTCCGTTGGTGGGACCTGTATTGTTTGCACAGCCTTTCACGACATGGATTGCAATATTTATCGCTTTCATTGCTTCATTTGTTTTATATAAAACAAGATGGGGGTTGAATGTAAGAGCCGTTGGTGATAATCCCCAAGCGACCGCTACAGCCGGACTGTCTGTTATCAAATTAAAATACCAGACACTCATTTTGAGTAGTATTGCCGCATCCGTTGCTGGTGGTATACTTACACTCGCATCAAGTGGATACTTCGCTGCAGGGGGCATGACAGGGGGAAGAGGCTTCATCGTCCTAGCTGCTGTAGTTGTTGGTGGATGGGATCCAATGAGAACAATGTTCGCTTGTATGCTTTTTGGTGCAACAGACGCTGCCCAACTGAGATTGCAGACAACAGAATCAATAATTCCTACCCAGTTCCTGCAAATGTTGCCATATGTAATCACCGTAGTAGCTCTCACAATCATGGTAAAAAGATCACGTGTTCCAAAGACTTGGGGAGCCGCATACGATGGACGAAGATCTTGATTTTACAATAACGATTTTTCAAGCAGCGCTTGCTGTGATTAGGAATTGTCGATGCCCCCTCTCTGCTATTGGGAATCCAGTTTAAAATATCAATACTGGATAAGATTGTAACCCGAGCATATACCGGCTTTTTCTAGTCAATATATGGCGACATAGAGGAAAGGAGGATTAACCCTATGTATGATCTAGCGATTGTAGGTGGATTATTAATAAACTCTACATCAAAATCATATAAAGATATTGCGATTAGAGATGGTAAGATTGTAGAGATTGCCGATCAGGGATATCTGGATAAAAACCAGCTTTCAAAAGCAGAAATTTATAATGCTAAGGGCAAGCGAATCATTCCAGCTTTAGTCGAACCACATATGCATATCAAGGCTCCTCTTGGTGGTACAGTGGATATTCTCGACTTTGACAGTGCAAGCAAATGTGCAGCATTCGGTGGGGTGACGACGTTTATTGACTTCACCTCCACCCTTCCTGGAGTTCCTCTTCTCCAATCAGTCGAGGAAAGAAAAACAGAGATGGAGAAGTCCCTTCTAGACTATTCCTGCCACTGCAAGGTTGTCAGTCTCATCACACCTGAACTTGCTTCAGAAGCTATGATAGCAGAATGGAAGTACTCACAATCGAAAGATCCCCAAGACAAAGCAAAAGTACTGGAGGCTAATTCGCTCATAGAAAAAACCATTAATGATAGATTAGAAGAAATTCCAAAGATTATTAAGAACGAAGGTATCCCTACTTTTAAATTGTTCATGACGTATCGTAAAGCAAGTGTGATGATTGACGATATCCATCTACTTAAGGTCCTTGATGCTGTTAAGAAAAATGGTGGCAGATGTGGATTCCATGCAGAAAACAATGCGATAGCAGAGTACAATGAGGAAATCTTCGCGAGAGAAGGCAAATTGGATTGGAAGTATTTTCCTGAATACAAACCTAACCTTTGCGAGTCTGAAGCTGTCAATCGAGTATTGCATTATGCAGAACTACTCGAAGCTCCAGTTTATTTCTTCCATATTTCCACTAAAGAGTCAGTAGAATTTATCCGTCAAGCTCAAAAACGCGGTGTGGATGTAATCGCTGAAACCTGTTCCCATTATCTTATGTTAAACAAGAGCTATAATATCGGTGAAGATGGTATCCTATATCTTATGAGCCCTCCTTTGAGAAGTGAAGAAGATCAACAAGCCCTTTGGAAAGCTCTAGATGATGGAACATTAAGCTTGGTAAGCTCAGACAATTGTACGTTCACACGGAAACAAAAAGAAGCTCCACTGGGAAATGGTCCCAACGATTTTAGAAAACCGATTAGTGGGATTTCTGGAATTGAAGAACGATTCACCCTAATGCGTTGGGCTGTTGAACAACAAAAGATTACTGAACACCAATTTGTTAAACTATTGTGTGAAAATCCTGCGAAAATTTTTGGTTGTTACCCGCAAAAAGGTTGTATTTCTGTTGGTAGCGATGCGGATATAACTATCTTCGATCCAGAGGAAGTCTCTCGGTTAGAAAGAAGTGACCTACATTATCCAGAAGAACTAGAATATTCAATCTATAGAGAATTCGAAGCAAAAGGAAAAATTGTATCAACGATCAGACGTGGAGAATTCTTAGTGAAGGATGGGTTATTCAACTCTGAGGCGTCTCATGGAATGTTTATCAAAAGAGTGATTTCTTGATTTATAAAGAATTAGTGATGGCTAGAATGTGGCTCCCTGCTGATAATTCAAATCTGTTTTAAACAAATATAATTCCCCCTAGTGTCAAGGAATTATATTAATAATCCGGTAAGGATTCCTTCAGGTAGTTCACCCATCATATGAAGTGACTTTATGATGGGCTTACTTACTGGCGTTGAACAGTTGGTAGTACAAGAAATCTGATCTAATCATTACTTTTAAATAAGTTAGGTCAGTTTTAGCCAGAATCTATTTGTACTACACCTTGGGTTCAGCCTCCAGAACTTTTCCGGGCAGTTTCAATCCAAGTTTCGAGAACAGGTTCTTCGCCTCATCAGAAATCTGCGAAGTGTACCATAGCGTCGAGCTCTTCGTCTCAATCAGTCCTGCGGTAATATCATCGAGTGTCCGAGATATCGAGAACCAGGTCTTTCCTGTTTTCTCCTCAGCGTATCGGACCAGCACCATCGCCATCCAGCAGATGAGGATGTGCGAGCGGATCCTGTCATCCAGCCTGTGGTACACAGGACGTATCTCCAGAACATTCTTCATGTCCCGGAAC